>OMZP01000001.1:12922-115771 GCA_900315585.1 uncultured Eubacteriales bacterium
GCTGCTTCGATCAAGGCGCGAAGCCATCCGGTGAAAGACCTCATCCGACCTCGCTTCGCTCGGCCACCTTCCCCAAAGGGGAAGGCTTTTGGAAGACCGGGCGGCAGCCGCAAACTCTCATTCCTCACTCCTCACTCCTCATTCCTCACTCAATAAGGAGGTTCTCCCATGAAAGCACGTCTGGAAGCCATCGAAAAGGTCATTGCTCAGGGCCCCTACGAGGCCAGCTGGGAATCGCTGTCGGCCTATCGCCCGCCGGAGTGGTATCGGGACGCGAAGTTTGGCATCTTCATCCACTGGGGCGTGTACAGCGTGCCCGCCTATGACTGCGAGTGGTATCCCCGGAACATGTACATGCAGGGCTCCAAGGCCTACGAGCACCACATCGCCACCTACGGCCCCCACAAGGACTTCGGCTACAAGGACTTCGTGCCCCTGTTCAAGGCCGAGAAGTTCGACCCCGCTGCCTGGGCGGATCTGTTTGTCCGGGCCGGGGCGAAGTACGTGGTGCCGGTGGCGGAGCATCACGACGGCTTCCAGATGTACAAGAGCGACATCTCTCACTGGAACGCCTATGAGATGGGCCCGAAGCGGGACGTGCTGGGCGAGCTGGGCGCGGCCTGCCGGGAGCGGGGGCTGACCGTCGGCGCGTCCTCCCACCGGGTGGAGCACTGGTTCTTCATGGGCCACGGCCGGGAGTTTGACAGCGACATCCACGAGCCCCTGGTGCGGGGCGACCTCTACTGGCCCGCCATGCCGGAGGGGGATTTCCACGACCTGTACAGCGAGCCCTTCCCGTCGGAGGAGTATCTGGCGGACTGGCTCTGCCGCACCTGCGAGATCATCGACAACTATCGCCCCCGCATCCTCTACTTCGACTGGTGGATCGAGCACAGCGCCGTGAAGCCCTGGCTCAAGAAGCTGGCGGCCTACTACTACAACCGGGCCGCGGAGTGGGGCGTGGAGGTGCTCATCAACTACAAGCACGACGCCTTCCTGTTCGGCTGCGCCGTGCCGGACGTGGAGCGCGGCCAGTTCGCGGAGCTGAAGCCCTACGTGTGGCAGACGGACACCGCCGTGGCGCTGAACTCCTGGTGCTACACCGAGGGGAACCAGTATCGCGCCGCGCCGGAGCTGGTGCAGGACTTTGTGGACATCGTCAGCAAGAACGGCTGCCTGCTGCTCAACATCGGCCCCAGGTCCGACGGCACCATCCCCAAGGAGGACGCGGACATCCTCACGCGCATCGGCGACTGGCTGCAGGTGAACGGAGAGGCCATCTACAAGACCCGCCCCTGGCGCAGGTTCGGCGAGGGCCCGACCCAGATCGTGGAGGGGCAGTTCGCCGACGGCATCCAGAAGAACTTCACCCACGAGGACTTCCGCTTCACCACCGGCGGCGGCGCGCTGTACGTCATCGCCATGAAGGCCAGCCCCGACGGGAAGTACTGCATCCACTCCCTGGGCGAGCAGGACGCCTCCAAGCAGGCCAACTTCCACGGCATCATCCGCTCCGTCACCGCCCTGGACGGCGGCGCGGCGGTGCCCTTCACCCGGGACGAGAACGGGCTGTATCTGGAGCATGAGAGCGACAGCGACATGCCCGTGGCGTTCAAACTGATCATCGACTGAACCATGGAACAGAATCGGCGATTGACGGAGCTGCTGGAGCGTTTCAAGGCGGACTCCGGGCGCTATCGGGACTGGCAGGTGCCGGGGGACGAGGCCTCCCGGCGCGCCGCCCTGCGCAGCCTGATGAACGTACGCCCGCCCCGGCCCCTGGACGAAGGCACGCTGCGGCTCCAGGATGAATACCTTTCACGGCGGGCGCGGGAGAAGGGCGTGGTGGCCCTTTCGGACATTCCCGCCCTCCGGGGATCTATCTCCCTCTGGCAGGGGGACATCACAAGATTGGCGGTGGACGCCATCGTGAACGCCGCCAACAGCCAGATGCTGGGCTGCTTTGTGCCCATGCACACCTGCATCGACAACTGCATCCACACCTTCGCGGGGGTGCAGCTGCGGCTGGAGTGCGCAAAGCAGATGGAGGCGCTGCGCGCGCGGTACGGCGGGGACTACGAGCAGCCCACCGCCGTGCCCCTGCTGACCGGGGCCTACAACCTGCCCGCGAAGAAGGTCGTCCACGTGGTGGGGCCCATCGTGGAGGACGAGCTGACCCCGGCGCTGGAGCAGGACCTGGCGGACTGCTACGAAAACGTCCTCGACCTGTGCCGGGAGAACGGCCTGCGCAGCGTGGCCTTCTGCTGCATCTCCACCGGCGTGTTCCGCTTCCCGAACCGGCGGGCGGCGGAGATCGCGGTCCAGACCGTGGAGGGCTGGCTGGCGGCGCATCCCGGCGAGATGGACCGGGTGGTGTTCAATGTGTTCAAGGACGAGGATCGGGGGATCTACGAGGAATTGCTGAGGGAGTGACACCTCATCAGTCAGGCTTCGCCTGACAGCTTCCCCTCAAGGGGAAGCCTTTTGGGATTGCGTCAGACACCTTCCTGCCGAGGGAACGGTGCCACGACGAAGTCGTGACGGATGAGGTATAAAAAGGAGCCAGACTATGAAAATTCACGGCCTGCAAAAGATGACCCTGCTGGACTTTCCCGGCCGGGTGGCCTGCACGGTGTTCCTGGGCGGGTGCGACTTCCGCTGCCCCTACTGCCACAACTTCGAGCTGGTGGACGGCACCGCCCCGGCCATCATGGAGGAGGGGGCGCTGTTCGACTTCCTGAAAAAGCGCCGCGGCCTGCTGGACGGCGTGGCCGTCACCGGCGGGGAGCCCACCCTGCGCAGCGACCTGCCGGAGCTGCTGCGGGGCATCAAAGCCCTGGGCTTCGCCGTGAAGCTGGACACCAACGGCGGCCATCCGGGGCGGCTTCGGGCGATCCTGGAGGAGGGCCTGGCGGACTACGTGTCCATGGACATCAAGAACAGTCCGGAGAAGTACGCCGCCACCTGCGGCCTGGAGACGGTGGACCTCGCGCCCATCCGGGAAAGCGTGGGCTTGCTGATGAGCGGGCAGACCGACTACGAGTTCCGCACCACCGTGGTGGACGAGCTCCACGCCGCGGAGGACTTCGAGGCCATCGGCCGGTGGATCGCCGGGGCCCGGCGCTGCTTCCTCCAGGCCTTCACCGACCGGGACACCGTGCCCTTCGGCGGCCTGCACGCCCCCAGCGGGGAGAAGATGCGCCGGTACGCCGAAATCATGCGCCAATACGTGCCGGAAACCCAGCTGAGGGGTGTGGATTAGGGCGTATATGCCTTCCCCTCTGGGAAAGGCAAATTCCTTCCTGTTGTGGTGTGGAACGGGGCGAGACACAATATCTTGTGCTTCGCCCCGTTTTATTGTCCGCCAAAATGACATAAATTTGTCTCATTTTTCCCCGCCGGTGGATTGTTATAATTCTCCTGTGGATTGTCACAATTCTGTAATCCAACGGGCGCAAGCGGGCACGCCGCAAAGCCCGCGGCGGGCGGGGAAATCGAAAAGCAAACCGAAGTCGGGAAACACAATATATGACGTTTTTGATAAATCTCGGACACAATATATAGGCTTTTGAGCCCTTGACTTTCCCCATATTTTGTGGTACCTTATTCCTGCTCCGCTTTGCGGGGAATACTATGATCATCATTCCAGTCGAGGGGGATTTTTTTATGTACGATGTTTTGAAGCGCGACGGCAAGACGGTGGATTTCTCCATCGGCAAGATCACTGCGGCGATCACCAAGGCCTTCCAGGCCACGGGGAAGCAGTATCACCCCAGCGTGATCGAGCTGCTGGCGCTGCACGTGACTTCCGATTTTGAGAACAAGATCCACAACGGCAAGATCGCCGTGGAGGACATCCAGGACAGCGTGGAAAAGGTGCTGTCCGAGTCCGGCTATGCCGACGTGGCCAAGGCCTACATCCTCTACCGCAAGCAGCGGGAAAAGGTGCGCAACATCAACTCCGCCCTGCTCAACTACAAGGATCTGGTGGACAACTATCTGCAGATCAACGACTGGCGCGTGAAGGAGAATTCCACGGTGTCCTATTCCGTGGGCGGCCTGATCCTGTCCAACAGCGGCGCCATCACCGCCAACTACTGGCTCAGCGAGGTCTATGACGAGGAGATCGCCGAGGCCCACCGCTCCGCGGCCATCCACCTGCACGACCTGTCCATGCTCACCGGCTACTGCGCGGGCTGGAGCCTGAAGCAGCTGATCCAGGAGGGCCTGGGCGGCGTTCCCGGCAAGATCACCAGCAGCCCCGCCAGCCACCTGTCCACCCTCTGCAACCAGATGGTGAACTTCCTGGGCATCATGCAGAACGAGTGGGCCGGCGCCCAGGCGTTCTCCTCCTTCGACACCTACCTGGCCCCCTTCGTGCGGGTGGACCACCTGACCCAGAAGGAAGTCAAGCAGTGCATCCAGAGCTTCATCTACGGCGTGAACACCCCCTCCCGCTGGGGCACCCAGGCGCCCTTCAGCAACGTCACGCTGGACTGGACCGTGCCGGGCGACCTGAAGAACCTGCCGGCCATCGTGGGCGGCAAGGAGATGGACTTCACCTATGGCGACTGCCAGAAGGAAATGGACATGGTGAACAAGGCGTTCATCGAGATCATGATCGAGGGCGACGCCAACGGCCGCGGCTTCCAGTATCCCATCCCCACCTACTCCATCACCCGGGACTTCGACTGGAGCGAGACCGAGAACAACAAGCTGCTGTTTGAAATGACCGCGAAGTACGGCACGCCCTACTTCTCCAATTACATCAACAGCGACATGGAGCCCAGCGACGTGCGCAGCATGTGCTGCCGCCTGCGCCTGGATCTGCGCGAGCTGCGCAAGAAGTCCGGCGGCTTCTTCGGCAGCGGCGAGAGCACCGGCTCCATCGGCGTGGTGACCATCAACCTGCCCCGCATCGCCTATCTGGCCAAGGACGAGGCCGACTTCTACAAGCGGCTGGACAACCTCATGGACATCGCGGCCCGCAGCCTGAACACCAAGCGCCGCGTCATCACCCAGCTGATGGAGCGCGGCCTGTATCCCTACACCAAGCGTTATCTGGGCTCCTTCAGCAACCACTTCTCCACCATCGGACTGATCGGCATGAACGAGGTGGGCCTGAACGCCAAGTGGCTGCGGGCGGACCTGACCCATCCCGAGACCCAGCGTTTCGCTCAGGACGTGCTGAACCACATGCGCGAGCGCCTGAGCGACTATCAGGAGCAGTACGGCGACCTGTTCAACCTGGAGGCCACCCCGGCGGAGAGCACCACCTATCGCTTCGCCAAGCACGACAAGGCCCAGTATCCGGACATCATCACCGCCAACATGAACGGCACGCCCTACTACACCAACTCTTCCCATCTGCCCGTGGGCTACACCGAGGACGTGTTCTCCGCCCTGGACATTCAGGACGATTTGCAGACCCTGTACACCTCCGGCACGGTGTTCCACGCCTTCCTGGGCGAGAAGCTGCCCGACTGGAAGGCCGCCGCGACCCTGGTGCGCAAGATCGCCGAGAACTACAAGCTGCCCTACTACACCATGAGCCCCACCTACAGCGTGTGCAAGGATCACGGGTATCTCGTGGGCGAGCAGTACACCTGCCCCCACTGCGGCCAGAAGACCGAGGTCTACAGCCGCATCACCGGCTACTATCGCCCGGTGCAGAACTGGAACGACGGCAAGGCCCAGGAGTTCAAGGATCGCAAGGTCTACGACATCGGCCACAGCCACCTGACCCACTCCGGCCCGGTGACCACCATCACCAACGCGGAGGCCGCCATGGAGGCCGCCATGGAGCGCCCCTGCTGCGAGCCCGCCCAGCCGCTGATGAAGGCGAAGGTCGCCGCCCCGGCGAAGGTCGCCGCCCCGGCGAAGGTCGCCGCCCCGGCGAAGGCCGCCGCCCCGGCGGAGGCCGCCACCCAGGCGAAGGACGCCATCCGGGCCGCCCACGCGGAGGAGCTCGCGGAAGCCCATGCCGCCGCGGACCTGACCGGAGAGGAGACCATCCTGTTCAAGTCCCCGACTTGCCCGAACTGCAAGGCCGCCATGGCCCTGCTGGATCGCGCCGGCGTGCACTATGCCACCGTGAACGCCGCCGACGCCCGGGACCTCACCGCCCGGTTTGGCATCAAGCAGGCCCCGACCCTCGTGCTCCGCCACGGCGACAGCTACGAGAAGTATCGCGGCGTCAGTGACATCAAGGGCTGGCTGATGACCCGGCACTGATCATATATGAGCGACTATACAGTCTATATAGACGAAGCAGGGGATCTTGGGATCAATAGAGGGACAAAGTGGTTTGTCCTTACGGCAGTCATAGTCAAAAAGAGCGATGAATTAGCGATAAGAGATTGTATAAAAGGCATAAAGACAAGGCTGAACGTGCAAGAAATCCATATGCGGAACATCAATGATTTCATGCGAAGGACTTTTGTGGTTCGTGAATTGACGAAGATGCCATTCGTATACATGAATATTATTGTTGATACATCCAAGTTTGATAGTGAAAAGATTCCAAGTTCCCTGATAGCCTATAATTATGTTTGTAAGTATTTGCTGCAAAGGGTTTCCAGATGGCTATGTGATCATATGGCGAAGGCCGATGTTGTGCTTTCGGCAAGAGGGACTTCTCGCGATGGTGAATTAATACAGTATATCACGGACAAGCTGCTTCCATACAGGGATAACCATATTGAAAAAGCGGTGTTTGGCCGGATTATGGCAAAGACAGCGGCTTCGTGGGAAATGTTGCAACTGGCGGACGTTTGTACAACATCTGTGTTTTTGGCACATGAGATCAACGGATGGGGAATTTGTACCCCCTGCTTTGAATCTCAACTGAAGCAGCATTTGTATGCTAAAGAGGGAAGAATTGATACATATGGTATCAAGTATTTTATTGATGAAATGCGCCCGGACAGAGAAGCGTTGAAGGCTTATTATCCATGTAATAAAAAATGAAAGAATCCCTGGTGCGACTACCACACGTTTCCGTGCTGGTTAATAAACCCTCGCATAACTCCAGCGCAATTCTTTCAATGTCATTATATGCGGAATTGAACGATTTGTCAAGCACACAAGAAATTTAACATTCCAAGACGAATGATGGTGAGAGGCATGTGTAAGTCTCTCATTGTCATATAGAAGCACTGAACTTTGAAGCGAGGGATGCACCATGTACGACATCATCATCATCGGCGGGGGCCCGGCGGGCATGACGGCGGCGCTGTATGCCCAGCGCAACGGAAAGTCCGCGCTGGTCATCGAAAAGACCGGGTTTGGCGGGCAGATCACCCACAGCCCGAAGGTGGAGAACTACCCCGGCACGCTGCAGATGAGCGGCAACGAATTTGCGGACAGGATGCTGGACCAGATTCTGGCCCAGGGCGCCCAGATCGAGTTCGAGCGGGCCGTGGCCGTGGAGGACCGGGGCGAGGTCAAGGTGGTCACCACCGAGGAGGGCAGCGCCTTCGAGGGCAGGACCGTGGTGATCGCCACCGGCGTGAAGCACCGGATGCTGGGCTTGGAGGGCGAGAACGAGCTGGTGGGGGAGGGCATCTCCTTCTGCGCGGTGTGCGACGGCGACTTCTACGCGGGCCAGACGGTGTGCGTGGCGGGCGGCGGCAATTCCGCGCTCCAGGAGGCGATACTGCTCTCCGAGAAGTGCAAGGAAGTCATTATCCTCCAGGACCTGCCGAAGCTGACCGGCGAGCAGAAGTTGCAGGACGTGCTGGCGGCGCGGGGGAATGTGCGGGCCATCTGCGACACGAAGATCGACGGGCTGCTCACCAAGGGCGGCGCGCTGAAGGGCGTGGCCATCTCCAGCCGCACCACCGGCGAAAAGCAGGAGGTGGCCTGCGACGGGCTGTTCGTGGCCATCGGCCTGATCCCGGAGAATGAGCCCTTCAAGGCGCTGGCGGCGCTGAACGACTGGGGCTACTTCGATTCCGACGAGCGGTGCCTGACCAAGACTCCCGGCGTGTTCGTGGCGGGGGACTGCCGCAGCAAGGGCGTGCGCCAGCTGACCACCGCCGTGGCCGACGGCGCCACCGCGGCGTTGGCGGCGTGTCGGTATATCGATACCGAATTGTCTCTGTAGAGATGCCTGAAACTGAGGGAACAGGGAATAGGGAACAGGAAATGCACAGGAAACGCGGCAGCCACTATTCCTGTTCCCTGGACCCTGTTGCCTGTTCCCTGAAGCACTCCTGTATGACTCAAAGGAGGCCCTATCTATGAAAAACGTCACCATGCGGGACATCGGCGCGGCGCTGGGTGTCAGCACCGTCACCATCTCCAAGGCCCTGGGCGGCAAGGAGGGCGTCAGCGACGCGGTGCGGGAGAAGATCATCGAAACCGCCAAGCAGATGGGCTACCACTACAGCGCGCCGCTGGGGGACGACAGCGGCCGGGTGGTGGGCATCCTGGTGGCCGACCGCTTTTTCAGCGCCCCCAGCTTCTACTTCTCGCTGTATCGGGCGCTGCTCAAGGAGCTGGCCGAGGCGGGAATGCTGGGCGTGCTGGACATCATCTCCGACCAGGACGAGGCCAGCCTCACCATGCCCGTGGCGGTGACGATCCAGCGGGCCTCCGGCTTCGTGCTGCTGGGCCAGTTCAGCGCGGACTACGTGTCTGCGATCCTGGACACGGGCCTGCCCACGGTGCTGCTGGACTTCACCTGCGACGGCCCGGACGTGGACAGCGTGACCAGCGACGGCCAGAGCGGCGCCTACCAGCTGACCCGGTACCTGATCGAGCACGGCCACCGGAAGATCGGCTTCGTGGGCAGCGTGGAGGGCACCACCAGCATCATGGACCGCTACAGCGGCTTCCTGCGGGCGATGATGCAGTTTGCCCTGCCGGTGCGGGAGGACTGGGTGGTGCCGGACCGGGACACCGAGGACGGCCACTACACCGAGGAGTTCCGCTTCCCGGAGGAGATGCCCACCGCCTTCGTCTGCAACAACGACATGCTGGCCTGCGCCGTGGCCGAGGCCCTGGAGAAGCGGGGCTACCGGGTGCCGGAGGAAGTCTCCCTGGTGGGCTTCGACGACTTCGTCTACGGCAAGCACGCCCGGCCCATCACCACCTACGCCGTGGACCAGCAGCGCATGGCCCAGGTCACCGTGCGGCGGCTGCGCACCCGCGTGCGGGAGGGCATGGAGGGCCCGCTGCGCACCTCCGTCGGCGGCTGGTTCGTGGAGCGGAATTCCGTGAAGGACCTGAACACCGGGCGGAGATTGGGAGAGAAATAAGAAAGTTCAGCCTTCCCCTCTGGGGAAGGTGGCCCGCGAAGCGGGTCGGATGAGGTCCCCGGGCAAAGCAATTCGCGCCTTTGTTGCGACAGGAAGCAAACACTCCTGTTCAAACAGAGGCGCGAATTATATGTGAGGACCTCATCCGCCTCACGGACGGCGGCAAGCCGTCTGTTCGGCACCTTCCCCAGAGGGGAAGGCTTTTGGGCCTGGCTATTTTTGTCCCTGTCCATATGTTAAATTTTCAAAATTTTAGTAACTTAACGGCCGAGTTACTGTTAGCAGGGTTGACAAAACATAGAGATAACGTTATAATGTGGACAACGGACAAGGCGGGGTTCGCCATTGTTCAAAATCGACAAATGGAGGAAGTTATCATGAAGAAGCTGCTGGCTCTGGCGCTGTGCGCCCTGCTCGCAATTAGCTGCTTGGCCTTCGCGTCCGCGGAGGAAGAGCTGCCCACCTTCGACCAGATCGTTCTCGGCGAGAACACCGATCTGGCCGCCGACATCCACTTTGTCTATCATCGCACCGACCTGGCCGGTGACGACGGCAAGCTGGCTGGCTATGTGAAGCAGTTCCAGGAGATCTATCCCAACATCAACATCGAGTATGAGCTGATCACCGACTTTGCCGAGAACGCCCTGCTGCGCATCGGCAACGACGACTGGACCATCATGGGCATCCCCACCGTGGACAAGGACGAGCTGCCCAGCTACTTCATCCCGCTGGGCGACCTGGCGACCCTGGACGGCCTGTACAACTTCATGAGCAGCTGGTCCTATGACGGCACCTGCTACGGCATCCCCTCCACCGCTGCGGCCCAGGGCGTGCTGTACAACAAGCGCATCTTCGAGGAAGCCGGCGTGACCGAGCTGCCCAAGACCCCCGATGAGTTCATCGCGGCCCTGAAGCTGGTCAAGGAAAACACCGACGCCATCCCGCTGTACACCAACTACGCTGCGGGCTGGACCATGGGCGCCTGGGATGCCTACATCGGCGTCGCCGCCACCGGCAAGGCCGAGTACATGAATCAGGAGTTCCTGCACGCCAAGGATCCCTTCACCATCAACGAGGACGGCACCGGCCCCGCCGCCGTGTACAAGATCCTGTATGACGCGGTTGCCAACGGCCTGATCGAGGAAGACTACTCCACCACCGACTGGGAAGGCTGCAAGCCCATGCTGAACAACGGCGAGATCGCCACCATGGTTCTGGGCAGCTGGGCCTTCACCCAGATGCGCGACGCCGAGGGCGGCGAGCATCCCGAGGACGTGGGCTACATGGCGTTCCCGATCACCATCGACGGCAAGCAGTATGCGCCCGCCGGCGGCGACTACAACTTCGGCATCAACGTGCAGGCCACCAACGAGCAGAAGCTGGCCTCCATGTACTACCTGAAGTGGCTCACCGAGGAGAGCGGCTTCTCCTACAGCGAAGGCGGCCTGCCCATCGACAAGAAGGGCGAGTATCCGGATCTGTACGCGGCCTTCGAGGGCATCGACATGGTGTCCGACGCCGACGCCCTGCCCGGCGAGGAGACCCTGCTGAGCGAACTGAACAGCGAGTCCGAGCTGAACTTCAACGCTGGCGGCAACACCAAGGTGCAGGCCATCGTGGAGCACGCCTTCAACGGCGACGAGAGCTTCGAGGACATCATGGCCGAGTGGAACGAGGCCTGGAGCGCGGCGCAGGAGAGCCTGGGCGTCGAGGTCAACGAATAATACCCAACTGACATCGGGTTGATCTGATGATGGGGCGGAGTCACGAGCGAGTCTCATGGCTCCGCCCTCTTCCATTTCCAATGAAAACATAAGGAGGTGCTCTCCTTGTCTATGAGTAAAACTGCTCAGTATGTGCCGGGAGGCCGGCGGATCAACTGGCAGAAGGTGGCCGTGATCACGGCCTTCGGCATCGTGCCGCTGGCGCTGCTGATCATCTTTACCTATGTGCCCTTCGCCAAGATGATCCAGTTCAGCTTCTACAACATGAGCTACACCAAGAACAAGGGCTTCGTGGGCTGGGACAACTATCTGAAGGTGTTCAGCAAGAGCGAGTACGTGGGCGCCATGCTGCTGAGCCTGTACTACATGGCCGGCGCGGTGGTGCAGCTTTCGCTGGCGCTGTTCTTCGCCTCCATCCTGAGCCTGGAGAAGATCCGCGGCGCGGGCATCTTCAAGTCCGCCATGTTCTTCCCGTTCCTGGTGAACGGCATCGCCATCGGCTACATCTTCAAGTTCTTCTACACCCGCGGCTTCGTGCTGGACAGCGTGCTGCAGGCGGTGGGCATACCGCTGGAAAACCTGCCCTACTGGCTGCGCGACCAGTCCATCAACAACTGGTCGCTGGTGTTCACGAGCCTGTGGAAGTACTGCGGCCAGAACATGATCCTGTTCATCGGCGCCATCGCGTCCATCGACCCGACCCTCTACGAGGCGGCCACCATCGACGGCGCGAACCGCTGGCAGCAGTTCTGCCACATCATCCTGCCGGGCATCAAGACCGTGTTCATGCTGAATCTGATCCTGTCCATCACCGGCTCGCTGTCGGCCTTTGAGCCGGCCTACGTGGTGGCGGGCATGGGCGCCAACGGCACGGCCACCTTCTTCATCAAGATCCACCAGATGGCCCACGTCTCCGGCAAGGTGGGTCAGGCCTGCGCCATGGCCATGGTGCTGATGGTGCTGATCCTGCTGTTCACCGCCGGCCAGCGCCTGTTCTTCCGCTTCGCGATGAAGGATTCCGACAACACCTTCTCCGCCAAGTCGAACAAGGCGAAGGCGCTGTGGTAGGGAAGGGAGGCAGAGATTATGGCTAACAACACCACTTCCGTCACCGCTTCCAACACCTCTGCGCGCGTCAAGCGGGGCATCATCAAGTTCCTGGAATACTTTGCGCTGATCTTCGCGTCCTTCGTGGCGCTGCTGCCCATCATTTCCTCGTTCATGATCTCCTTCAAGACGAACGCGGAATACGCCGCCACCAGCGCCATGACGCCGCCCCAGAACTGGCTGAACTTTGAGAACTATCGCCAGGTGTGGGTGGACGGCGACATGCTGCGGGCCTTCCTCACGTCCTTCGGCGTGGTGGTGGTGGTCGTGCTGGTGAGCGTGATGATGGGCTCCATGCTGGCCTACGTGCTGAACCGGTTCGCCTTCCCGGGCAACAACCTGATCCGCAACCTGTTCATGATCGCCACGCTGATCCCCGGCATCGCCATGCAGGTCACCACCTACCAGATCATGAAGAACTTCGGCCTGCTGAACAGCATCGTGGGCTACATGATCCTGATGAGCGGCACGGATGTCATCTCAATTTACATCTTCCTGCAGTTCTTCGAGAACCTGAACGTGGCGCTGGATGAGAGCGCCGTGCTGGAGGGCTGCACCTACTTCGGCGTGTTCTTCAAGATCCTGCTGCCGCTGACCAAGCCGGCCATCGTGACCGTGGCGGTGTTGAAGGGCGTGGGCGTGTACAACGAGTACTACAACGCCAACCTGTACCTCCAGTCCAACTCCTGGCGCACCATCTCCACGGCGCTGTACTCCTTCTCCGGCCCCTTCAAGAGCAGCTACAACATCATCTGCGCGGGCGTTCTGCTGACGCTGATCCCCTCGCTGCTGATCTTCCTGTTCTTCCAGAAGCAGGTCTACGCGGGCCTGGCCAACGGTTCCGTGAAGGGCTGATGAAAAGGGAATAGGGAAAAGGCAATAGGGATTGTGGCTGCCGCGCGTTCTATTGCCGTCGGGATAATGGCCTGCGCGCAGCGGCTTTTCCTATTGCCTATTCCCTATTGCCTCGAAATGAATCTGAAAGGTTGGGATAACCATGTCCAAGGTCAAGATCCTGAATTGTCAGAGCCTGCCGAACATCCCCTGGCAGGATCGTCCCGCGAACGACCGCCACGACGCCCCCGTCTGGCGCTACAGCGAAAATCCCATCATCGGCCGCAACCCGCTGCCCGGGGTGGCTCGGGTGTTCAACTCCGCCGCCGCGCCCTATGAGGGCGGGTTCATCGCCCTGTTCCGCGGCGAGCGCACCAACGGCATCCCGCTGATCTACCTGGGCCGCAGCGCCGACGGCATTCACTGGGACATCGAGGATGCGCCCGTGCCCTTCACGGACGAGAGCGGCGCGCCGCTGATGCCCCGCTACGCCTACGACCCGCGGCTGGTGAAGGTGGAGGACGCCTGGTACGCCATGTGGTGCCAGGACAACTACGGCGCGTCCATCGGCATGGCGAAGACCACCGATTTCAAGACCTTCACGCGCCTGGAGAATCCCTTCATCCCCTTCAACCGCAACGCGGTGCTGTTCCCCCGGCGGGTGAACGGGCGCTATCAGCTGCTGTCCCGGCCCTCTGACAGCGGGCACACCCCCTTCGGCGACATCTGGCTCAGCCAGAGCCCGGACATGAAGTTCTGGGGCATGCACCGCCACGTGATGTCCAGCGGCAGCAAGTGGTGGGAGAGCGTGAAGATCGGCTCCGGCGCCGCGCCCATCGAGACCAGCGAGGGCTGGCTGCTGTTCTACCACGGCGCGTCCAGCACCTGCTCCGGCTTCGTCTATTCCTTCGGCGCGGCCATCCTGGACATCGACGAGCCCAGCAAGGTGAAGTATCGCTGCGAGAACTTCCTGCTGACCCCCGAAGAGTGGTATGAGGAGAAGGGCTTCGTGCCCAGCGTGTGCTTCCCCTGCGCCACCCTCCAGGACCCCGACACCGGCCGCATCGCCATCTACTACGGCGCGGCGGACACCTACCTCGCCATGGCCTTCACCGAGATCGACCCCCTGGTGGACTACATCAAGGCCCACAGCGACGTGAGCGAGAGCGACGCGGAGATCGGCATTCGGTAGTCAGGGAGTAGGGAAGAGGGAGTAGGGAGCAGGGAAACCCCTCAGTCACGGTTGCACCGTGACAGCTCCCCTTGAAAGGGGAGCCAAGGCGACTCGCGTCAGCGGCTGTTCCTGCTGTCTGCTCCCTGCTCCCTGCTGTCTGCCACGAAAAAAGCCCCCCTGTACAAGGGAGGCTTTTTTTGTGGCGATTATGCGTAGCTGTGTACGCCCGGCAAAAACGTATTCACGCCGATGTAGGTGAAGATCACGCAGACGAAGCCCACCACCGCGAAGATGGCGGCGGCGCGGCCCTCCCAGCCCCGGCGCAGGCGCAGGTGCAGGTAGGCGGCGTAGACGATCCAGGTGACCAGGGACCAGGTCTCCTTCGGGTCCCAGCTCCAGTAGCTGCCCCAGGCGCGCTCCGCCCAGATGGCCCCGGTGACGATGGTGAACGTGAGAAACAGCAGCCCCAGGGACACGCTGCGATAGGCGATCACGTCCAGCTTCTCCCGGTTCGGGATGTGCGCATCCAGGAAGCCGCTTTGGCGCATCCTGTCCCGCAGCAGGAAGATCACGCCCAGCACGAAGCTGACGCCGAAGGCCCCGTAGGCGATGATGGCGGTGGACACGTGGAAGCCCAGCCAGTTGCTGCGCAGGGCGGGCATCAGGTTCTTGACCTCCCTGCTCTGCATGGCCGCGTAGCCGATGATCAGGAACACCACCGGCGCGGAGAACGCCCCCAGCACCGGGAACTTGAAGCGGATCACGAAGATCAGGCTCACCAGGCACAGCCCCCAGGCGAAGGAGGTGGCGAACTCGTACTGGTTGGTCAGCGGCAGCCGGCCCGCGCCGATGCCCCGGCAGATCAGCGCCGCGGTGTGCAGCGCCAGGCCTGCGATCTGCAGCCCCACCGCCACCTTGGCCACGCCGTCCTTCTTCACTGCGATGAACGCGAAGTACAGGAGCATCGACGCGAAATAGAGGAGCATCACGAGGGTGAAGAGGGTGTTTTCAACTTGAAGCATGGGAACCTCCTGTGTCGTCCGGTCTGGTGGAGTGTTGTTCGTTGACAGAACGACAGATTCTTCGACTGCGTTTCGCCTGCGGCTTCACTCCGCTCAGAATGACAACCCTTCGCGCCGCCTGTCATCCTGAGCGGAGCCGTGCGTCAGCCAGGCGCAGTCGAAGGATCTGTACGAATGATGACGGAACAGCCTGTCGCACAGCGCGGTGTCGCTTACAGGATGTCAGTCAATTCCTGTTTGGGTGTCCTGGTTCGTCGCCTTTTCAAAGCGTTCCCGGAAGATGGCCCCGCCCTTTTTACACTGTCCGTGGAGGGTCCAGGTGCCGTCGGGGTCCCGCACGGCCCAGACCTTCGCGGGCTGCACGTAGAACGCCAGCAGCAATCCCAGCGTCGTTATGAGGCCGCCCAGCAGCGCCAGCCAGGTGAACCGGTCCCGCTTGATCTGGATCAGGGTGAAGTTCTGGGGGTCGGTGAAGGTGACGGTGTATTCGTCGATGGTCAACTCCTCGCCCGCCATCAGCGCGTTCATGCCCAACAGGCTTCCCTGGTAGTACACGGAGTAGAGCCAGGCGGGGTTGTTCAGGTTCGCGGAGGCGGTGGAGGGGCCCACGCCGGGGGTGAGCACGTAGTCCGGGTAGAAGGCGTTCAGGTACACCACCAGCTCCGGCTTGTCCAGGATGGGCAGGAAGTCCCCCGCGCAGACCACCTCCGCCTGCAGGGGCTCGCCGTCCTTCAGCACGTTCACCTTTCCCGCCCAGCCGGTGGAGTTCTGGTAGAACTTCATGCCGTGGATCGTGGCGGGGTGGTTCACGCTGATCTCGGCGCTCTCCCGGGCAGCGGTGCCGCCATCCGGGCTGTACACGCTGATGGCCGCGGTGTACTGCTCCACGGTGGCGTCCTGACGCAGGCCGATGGTGAAGTCGTCGATCTTCAGCATCCAGCCGGTGTCGCCGATGGGCTTCACGTCGCCGGGCACGCCGTAGACGGCGTATTCCTTCTGGGTCATCTGGCCCAGGCCGAAGCCCAGGATCAGCAGCAGGATGCCCAGGTGGCACACCCACGCGCCCCAGAGCCCCGCCCGGTGCTTCGAGGCGAACAGGGCCTCGCGCCCGTCCCCGGTTTGGCAGGGCGCGGGTTTGGGCATGCGTAGCCGGGCAAAGACGGACGCGGGGTCCGCGATGCCTTCGCGGGACACGTCCCCTTCGCCCTTCAGCGCGCCCTCCGGCTGGCCCTCCGCCCGGGTGCGGCGGATCAGCTGGGGGAGGCGGGTCAGGTTGCACAGCACCAGGTTCAGGCACAAAAAGCCGGTGATGACGATGAACCAAATGCTGTGGAAGGCGTCGTCCAGCCGCAGCGCCACGATCAGCGCCGCCGTGCGCTCGGAATAGTGCTGGGCGTACCAGTCGTAGGTCTGCCCCTGGGTGACCAGGCTGCCGACGGAGCAGGCCACCGCCAGTACCACCAGCAGCAGGATGGCGAAGCGCATGGAGGAGAGGAATTTCCAGATTTTCTTGAGCATGGCAATAAACACGAATTCGTCGGGTAAAGCGTGATAACCAAATGTAGGGGCGGCGTTGCGCCGCCCGCCCTTTTTCCTTCATGCAACGCGCAATTCCGCGCAGCGACAAATGGGGGCCGGGGCAATGCCCCGGGGGGCGGGCGCCGCAACGGCGCCCCTGCAAAGGTTTGTTCTATTACTTGTCCAGCAGCGCCAGGGCTTCGTCGATCAGCGCGTCGGAGGTGTCCAGGCAGCGCATGGACAGGGCGGAGTTGTGAGCGCCCTCGGAGTTCTCCACGTAGCAGAAGTCGAAGTACCACTGGGCCTGGCGGTGCAGCTTGCGCACGGCGTCCAGGTCCTCCTCGGACCAGGCGCCGGATTGCGCGGCCTCGGCCAGCTTGTCCTTCATGGCGCTCAGCTTGTTGCCCACTTCACTCTCCCGTCCGGTGACCTTCTCCTGGATGTCGTGGACGAACGCGACCATGTCGGTGTCCCGGTGGCAGGTGGCGCAGCTCTCCAGCAGGGATTCGCTCTCCAGCGGGCTGACCAGCTTGTGGCTGTGGTAGGCGACGCCGGAATCGGTGGTCTCCGTGGGCATGTGGCAGTCCGCGCAGGAGAGGAAATTGGCGTGCTTGCCGGCCAGGAAGGTCTCCATCTCCGGGTGCTGGGCCTTGAGCAGGCGGGTGCCGGTGCTCTCCTGGGTCCAGTCGGCGAAGTCCATCTCGTCGTAGTAGGCCAGGATGGCTTCGGGCGTCATGGCCTCCACGCTGTCGTAGGGCATCATGGTCTCGCTGTCGGCGGGGGTGAAGTAGTATTCGATGTGGCACTGGCCGCAGGACAGCGTGGCCGGATGGATGGCGCTGACGTTCTCGCCCAGGGCCTCGTTCACGTACTGGTGGGTGACCACCATCGCGCCGCCGTTGCCGGTGTCGTCGCCGTGGCAGGTGTAGCAGTTGACGTTGGTGGTCATCTGGGCCATCACGTCGTCAAAGGGCATGGAATACACGCCCACGCCCTCCTGCTCCACCAGCTTGTGGAAGTCCGGCGTCTTGCAGGTCAGGCAGTTGGCCTTGGGATGGGGGCGCTGGGTCTTGGCCACGTCCTCCAGGGTGTACTCGTGGCCGCGGGCGCTGCCGTAGTCCTTGGCGAAGCCATAGCCCTCGTAGAGGTTCACCAGGTAGGGGTCCTGCTCCAGGTAGTCCGTCACGTAGCTGTTTTCCTTGTTCGCTCCCATGGACACCACGATGGCGGGCAGGGCGGCGGACAGGTCCGCAGTGTCGCTGACTTCGGCTTCCCCGGCAGCAGCTTCCTCAGCGGCGGCCTCGGTGGCGGGACGCGGGCGCATGTATTGGTCGGCGTCGCCGGTCGCCTCTGCGGTCGCCTCTGCGGTCGCTTCCTCAGTAGAAGCGGCTTCGATTGCCGGACGGGGGCGCATGTACTGGTCGGCGTCGCCGGTCGCTTCGGCGGTCGCCTCTGCGGGTGCTTCCTCAGCGGCGGCTTCGGCGGCGGGACGGGGGCGCATATACTTGTCGGCGTCGTCGGTCGCCTCATTGGTAGCTTCCTCGGCGGGCGCTTCCTCAGTAGAAGCGGCTTCGATTGCCGGACGGGGGCGCATGTACTTCTCGGCGTCGCCGGTCGCCTCGGCGGTCGCCTCTGCGGGCGCTTCCTCAGCGGCTTCGATTACCGGACGCGGGCGCATGTACTTGTCGGCGTCGCCGGTCGCCTCATTGGTTGCGGCTTCTTCGGCCGGCGCTTCCTCTGCGGCCTCGATCGCCGGACGGGGGCGCATGTACTGCATGGCGTTCGCGGCGACACCGGTGGCGGCGGCCTCCAGCTCGGCCACCCGCGCCTCGGCCTCGTCGGCCCGGCTCTCGGCTTCGCTGGCCGCGGTCTCGAGCTCCGCGATGCGGGCCTCCAGCTCGGCGATGCGGGCATCGTCGGCGGGGGCGGCGGCTCCGGAGCCGGAGGCCTGGGCGAGGATGTCGTCCACGGCTTCCTTCACGGAACCGGCGGAGAAGACCAGGGACGAGCTTGTGATGGCGTCCGCGTCGGCGGACTGGGCCTCCACGATGGCGCTCGCCCACTCCTCGCGGATGGCGTCGGTCATCAGGTCGTTGTCACCGGAGGAGGTGATGGCGCAGTCGGCGATTTTGCCGCCCTCGATGGTCGCGTCCACCTTCACGGTGCTGAAATCGTTGGTGCGCTCGGCGGAGTAGGTGCCGTCGGCATAGGCCCCGGCCTCCGCGGGTGCTTCGGTGGGTTCTTCCGCAGGTTCTTCCACGGGTTCCTCGGTGGGCTCCTCGATGGGCGCTTCCGCGGGCGCCTCGGAGGGCTCCTTCAAGCCCGCCTGGACCAGGATGTCGTCCACGGCTTCCTTCACGGACCCGGCGGAATACACCAGGGACGCGCTGGTGATGGCGTCCACGTCCGCGGACTGGCCCTCCACGATGGCGCTGGCCCATTCCTCGCGGATGGCGTCGGTCATCAGGTCGCTTTCGCCGGAGGAGGTGATCTCACAGTCGGTGATCCTGCCGCCGTCGATGATCGCGTCCACCTTCACGGTGCTGAACTGGTTGGTGCGCTCGGCGGTGTAGGGGCCGGGGTTCTGGTAGGAGACCGGCTTGCCGCCGATGAGCCCGCTGGCGAATACCACCGCGAGGATCAGCAGGACCGCGGACACGCCAAGCTTGAAAATCGTCGTCTTTTCCATGTTACACGGCCTCCCTTTGCATGTATTCCGCCGGAGGCAGGGTGATGGCCTTCATCGGGCACTTCAGGGCACACTTGCCGCACTGCACGCAGTTTTCGTAGGTCACCTGGGCCAGGCCGGCTTCCACGTGGATGGCGTCGTGCTCGCACTGGCGGGTGCACACGCCGCATCCGATGCAGCCCACGGCGCAGACCTTCTTCACCAGCGGCCCGCGGTCGTGGTTGGAGCAGCGCACGCTGACCCGCTTGGATTCGGGTACCAGTTCGATCAGGCCCTTGGGGCAGGCCTTCACGCACAGCCCGCAGCCCACGCACTTCTTGCGGTTCACGAAGGCCACGCCGTCCTTCACCTGGATGGCGTCCTGGGGGCAGACCGTGGCGCAGGATCCGAAGCCCAGGCAGCCGAAGGCGCAGTCGGTGACGTTCAGGCCGGAGAGCACGGCGCTGCGGCAGTCCATCACGCCGATGTAGTTGCCCTGGTTGTGGGTCACCTCGCAGCTGCCCGCGCAGCGCACGAAGGCCACCTTCCGCTCCACGGCCTCGGCATCCACGCCCATGATGGACGCGATCTGCTTGGCCACGGGCGCGCCGCCCACGGGGCAGCCGCCCACCGGGGCATCGCCGTTTACGATGGCGGCGGCCATGGCGTCGCAGCCGGCGAAGCCGCAGGCGCCGCAGTTGTTGCCGGGCAGAACCTCGCGCACGGCGCTCTCCCGCTCGTCCACCTTGACTTCAAATTTCTTGCCGGTGTAGACCAGGCCCGCGCCGACCACGAGGCCGATCACGGCGATCACCAGCGTCGTAATGAGAATCGTCATAACGCCCGCACCTCCCTCAGAACGACAGGCCGCCGAAGCCCATGAAAGCGATGGACATCAGGGCCGCCGAGATCAGCACGATGGGCGCGCCGCGCAGCGGGGCGGGCAGGTCCTCCTCGCGGATGCGGCTGCGGATGCTGGCCAGCAGCACGATGGCCAGGGTGTAGCCCACGGCCGTGCCGAAGCCGGACAGCACGCTCTCGATGAAGTTGTAGCCGTCCTGCACGTTGGTCAGGGCCACGCCCAGCACCGCGCAGTTGGTGGTGATCAGGGGCAGGTAGATGCCCAGCGCCTTGTAGATGGCGGGAGACTTCTTCTTCAGGAACATCTCCACGATCTGCACCAGCGCGGCGATCACCAGGATGAACACGATGGTCTTCATGAAGTCCAGGCCCAGGGGAGCCAGGACATAGTCGTACAGCAGGCTGGCCACGCCGCTGGCGATGGTGATGACGAAGATCACCGCCACGCCCAGGGAGGCCGAGGCCTTCATCTGCTTGGACACGCCCAGGAACGAGCAAATGCCCAGGAACTGGTTCAGCACCACGTTGTTGATGATGGCGCTGGAGATGATGATCAGCAGCAGGTTGTGGTTCACTTGCCCGTCACCTCCTCAGCATGGTCGCACACCCGGGTGCAGCCGGCGCACATCCCGTCGCAGCCGCTCTCCACCAGCTTGCGCTGGCGGGTCTTGATGCCCAGGGCGTTCTGCACCGCGATGATCAGCGCGATGATCAGGAAGGCTCCCGGAGGCTGGATGAAGATGCCCATGGGCTCCACCCCCGCCGGCAGCACCTGGGCGCCGAAGGCGGTGCCGTTGCCCAGCACCTCGCGGAGCAGGCCCGCCAGGGTCAGCGCCACGGTGAAGCCCAGGCCCATGCCCAGGCCGTCCATCACGGACAGGCCGACGCTGTGCTTGTTGGCGTAGGCTTCGGCGCGGCCCAGGATGATGCAGTTCACCACGATCAGGGGAATGTAGATGCCCAGCGCCTCATACAGCGAGGGCAGGTAGGCCTCGATGAGCAGCTCCGTCACCGTGACCAGGCTGGCCACGATCACGATGTAGGCGGGCAGGCGAACCTGATCCGGGATCGCCTTGCGCAGCGCGCTGATCACCAGGTTCGACAGGATCAGCACCGCCGTGGTGGACAGGCCCATGCCGATGCCGTTCATCGCGCGGGTGGAGACCGCCAGCGTGGGGCACATGCCCAGCATCAGGATCAGCGTGGGGTTCTCCTTGACGAGGCCGTTGTACAGGCGTTCAAGGTACTTTTTCATCAGTCGCTGCCTCCCTTCACCGTGGTATGGAAGAAGTCCAGGGCGGCGTTCACGGCGTTGACCACGGCCCCGGAGGTGGTGGACGCGCCGGACACGGTGTCGATCTGGTTGTCCTCGGTGGAGCCGCCGGCCTTGTTCAGCACGAAGGCGGGCACGTTCTTGCCGGCGAACTGGCCCTTGAACGCGTCCTCGTCCACCCGCATGCCCATGCCGGGCGTCTCGTGCAGCTCCGTGAAGGAGATGCCGTTCACGGCGCCGTCCGGGGCGATGCCCACGGCCAGGGTGATGTTGCCGTCGAAGCCGTCGGCGGTGGTGACGCTCACGACGTAGCCCGCCACCTCGTCCCCGGCGGTCTTGCCCACGAAGACTTCGTTGATGGTGGCGCGGCCGAAGCTCGTGCCGTACACGTTGCCGTCCAGAGCGGCCACGGCCTCATCCAGGGCGGCGTCCACGTCGAAGTGATCCGCCTCCGGGACCACCACCTGGTAGCTGGCGGCGCTGGCGGCGCGCTTCTGATCCTCGATGGTGTCCTTGGTCATGGAGTATACGCCGGAGAGGGCCAGGCCCGCGATCAGCGTGATGACGGTCAGCACGATCACCGGGCGGGGAATGCGCTCCAGCAGCGGCTTTTTGGCCTCCTGCCAGGAGTGCTGCCGGAACCTGCGGAAGGCCAGGGGCTTGGGAATCACGTAGGTGTCGATCAGGGGGGTGAACAGGTTGGCGCTGATGACGGAATAGCTGAAGGAGTCCGCCGCGCCGCCCTTGATGCGGAACAGCGCGCCCAGCACGCCGATCAGCACGCCGTAGACGGTCTGTCCGAGCCGGCCCACGGGGCTGGTCACGTAGTCGGTGGCCATGTAGAACGCGCCCATCACCACGCCGCCGCCGCACAGGTGCGCCAGCAGGAAGCCGGGCTTGAAGCCCTGGCCGCCGAACAGGCCCATGCTCACCGTGAAGGCGATCAGCACGGAGAAGCAGATCTGGCCGTGGATGATGTCCATGGCCCACAGCACCAGGCCGCCCACCAGCAAGGCCAGCACCGAGCCGCCGATGACGCCGTTGGCCGTGCCGAGGAACATCTTCGTGATGTCCACGGCCTCGCCGGCCTTCAACAGGGCCATCGGGGTCGCGCCGGAGACGCCGTCCACGATCTGGTAGGTGCTCATGGCGCTGCCGAAGGAGATCAGCAGGAAGCAGCGGGCCGCCAGGGCCGGGTTCAGGAAGTTCTTGCCCAGGCCGCCGAAGCAGCACTTCACCACGATGATGGCGAACACGCTGCCGATGATCGGTATGCTCAGCGGCACGCTGGGGGAGAGGCTCAGGGCCAGCATCAGGCCCGTCACCACGGCGCTGCCGTCCTTCCAGGTGTCCGGCTTGTGGCAGATCTTGTCGAAGACGAACTCCGACGCCACCGCCGCCACCACCGCGCACAGCACGATCAGGAAGGCGTGCACGCCGTTGACGAAGATACCCACCAGGGTCGCGGGCATCAGCGACAGGGCCACCACGCGCATGATGAACTCGGTGGTCCACTTGTCCCGCGCGTGGGGACTGGAGGAGAGGTTCAGAGCGGTGTTCACTTGTTGGCCCCCCCTTCCGCGCGCTTGCGCGCCAGTATTTCGGATTTGGCCTGCTTGAAGGTCTGCATCAGCGGCCGCTTGGCCGGGCAGATGTAGGTGCAGGAGCCGCACTGGATGCACTCCAGGCCGTAGAGCTTCTTTTCATAGCGGGCGAGGTCGCCCAGGACCGCGGCGTCCGCCATCAGCTGGGGCAGCAGCCCCATCGGGCACACCGTGGCGCAGCGGCCGCAGTGCAGGCAGGCGGTCATCTGGCGCTCGGCCAGCTCGTTGGGGTCCTCCGCCAGCAGGGTCAGGCCGTTGTTCTGCTTCTGGATGGGCACGTCCAGGCTGGTGAGGGCGATGCCCATCATCGGGCCGCCCGCCAGGGCCTTTTTGAGGGTCGCGCCTGCCTTGATGCCGCCGGCGTGCTCCAGGAGCTCGGAAAAGCTGGTGCCCACCCGGACGATGAAGTTGCCGGGGTTGGCCGCGGCCTCGCCGGTGAGGGTCAGGCACTGGGAATACAGCGGCTCGTTGTACAGCGCGGCCCGCTGGACGGCGTAGAGGGTGCCCACGTTGTCCACGATGCAGCCCACGTCCGCGGGCAGCTTCGCCACGGGGAAGTCCACCCCGGCGATGGCCTGGATCAGGCTGCGCTCGCCGCCCTGGGGATACTTGGTCTTCATGGCCCGCACCGACACGCGGGCCTTGCCGGAGGCCGCGCCCTGCATGGCGGCGATGGCCTCGGGCTTGTTGTCCTCGATGGCGATCACGCCCTCGGCGTTGGGGAACAGCCGCAGCACCAGCTCCAGGCCCTCCACGATCTCCGGGGCCTTGGTGCGCATCAGCTGGTCGTTGCCGGTCAGGTAGGGCTCGCACTCCGCGCCGTTGGCGATGACATAGCGGATGGCCGCCGGGTCGCGGGGCTTCAGCTTCACGTGGGTGGGGAAGCCCGCGCCGCCCAGGCCCACCACGCCGGCCTCCTGCACGCGGCGGAGGATGTCGTCGTTGGTGACGGCGTCCGGGTCCTCCCGGCGGCTGTAGTCCGCCGCGGGGGTGAACTGGCCGTCGTTGTCGATGACGATGCACTCCATCATGCCCCCGCCGAGCACGCGCCGCTTTTCCACGGCCTTCACGGTGCCGGAGCAGGAGGAGGCGATGTGGGCGGAGACGAAACCGTCCGCCTCGGCGATGCGCTGGCCCACCAGCACGGCGTCGCCCTTTTTAACGATGGGCCTGGCGGGCTTCCCGATGTGCTGGGACAGGGGGAATACCATTTCGCCCGCGGGCAGGAATTCGCGCAGTGGCACGTCCCGGCTCAGCTCCTTGTGGCCGGCCGGATGGACGCCGCCGCGAAAGGTGTCCTTCAAGGTCCTCGACTCCCTTCGTTTTATTTTTTCTTTACAATCCTATCCTATCGGGCATACTGCCCGACGATGAGTGATATATAATTCTATCATATATTTAGTAGGTTTGTAAATGGCAACTGGCATTAAAAAGGTTGCAAAAGCCTTCAAAAAGGAACGGTTCGATGATTTTTCCTTTACATTTATGCCGGTTTATAGTAAAATGAAGGGGATCAAGGGCGCGAGCCTGAGAAAACGTTAAGGGGGAGAAAACATGGCACTGGACTATCGCAAATGCGCTGAGGAGATCGCCGCCAACATCGGCGGGGGCTCCAACGTCATCAGCGCCGCCCACTGCGCGACCCGGCTGCGCCTGGTCATTGCCGACAACAGCAAGGTGAACAAGGAAGTGCTGGAGAACATCGACGGCGTGAAGGGCATGTTCGAGTCGAACGGCCAGTTGCAGCTGATCATCGGCACCGGCACCGTGAACAAGGTCTACGACGAGTTCCTGTCCGTCACCGGCGCCTCCGCGGCCAGCAAGGCCGACGTGAAGGCCGCCGCCGCCAGCAAGATGCCCTGGTGGAAGAAGATCCTGAAGACCCCGGGCGACGTGTTCGTGCCCATCCTGCCCGCCATCGTGGCCTCCGGCCTGATGATGGGCATCGTCGAAGCCATCCCGAAGTTCTGGCCTGCCTTCGGCACCAGCGACTGGTTCGCCTTCCTGGACCTGGTGGCCAACACCGCCTTCGCGCTGCTGCCCGTGCTGGTGGCCATCTCCGCCGCCCGGGTGTTCGGCGGCAACATCTTCCTGGGCGCGGTCATCGGATTGATGATGGTCCATCCCGCGCTGATCAACGCCTGGACCGTGGGCAACTAC
Organism: uncultured Eubacteriales bacterium; assembly: GCA_900315585.1. GTDB lineage: Bacteria > Bacillota > Clostridia > Christensenellales > Aristaeellaceae > UBA2862. Next base: position 38,131 of record OMZP01000001.1, read on the forward strand.
GCCGCCGGAGAGATACCCACCTGGCACCTGTTCTTCTTCAACGTCCAACAAGTGGGCTACCAGGGCCACGTGATTCCCGTCATACTGGCCGTGCTGCTCATGAGCATCGTTGAAAAGTGGCTGCACAAGAAGGTGCCGGAGATGATCGACCTGTTCGTGACGCCGCTGGTCACCGTGCTGGTCACCTCCTTCATCACCTTCACCATCATCGGGCCCGTGTTCTCCGTGCTTGAGAACTGGGTGCTGACCGGCGCGAAGTGGCTGGCCAGCTCGCTGATCGGCTCCGTGGTCATGGGCGCCATCTATCCCTGGACCGTGGTCATGGGCTTGCACCACATGTACAACGTCATCGAGGCCGGCATGATCGCCCAGACCGGCCTGAACACCTGGATGCCCATCGCCTCCGCGGCCAACTTCGCCCAGTTCGGCGCGTGCCTGGCCGTGGCCCTGAAGGTGAAGAACCAGAAGACCAAGTCCGTGGCGCTGCCCTCCTCGCTGTCCGCGTCCCTGGGCATCACCGAGCCCGCCATCTTCGGCATCAACTTCCGCTTCATGAAGCCCTTCATCTGCGGCATGGTCGGCGGCGCGGCGGGCTCCCTGTTCGGCAGCCTGTTCAAGCTGGGCGCGCCCGTCTACGGCGTGACCGGCATCCCCGCCATCCCCGCCGTGAACAACATCCCGCTGTACCTGGTCGAGCTGCTGATCGCCGCGGGCGTGGCCTTCGGCCTCACCATCGTGATCTGGAAGGAGGACGCGCCGAAGGCCGTCCCGGCCGCCGCCGCGCCCGCCACGGCCCCGGCGAAGATCGAGGCGCCCACCGTCTCCGTCATCCGCTGCGCCAACGGCCAGGTGCTGCAGCCCGTGAAGGGCAACGTCATCCCCTACGACCAGATCCCGGACGACACCTTCGCCTCCGGCGTGCTGGGCGTGGGCGTGGGCGTGCAGCCCACGGATGAAGTGGTGGTCGCGCCCTTCGACGGCGAGATCACCTCCGTGGCCGACAGCAAGCACGCCGTGGGCGTCGCCGCCAACGACATGGAGCTGTTGATCCACGTGGGCGTGGACACCGTGGCCATGAACGGCGACGGCTTCGACTGCCTGGTGAAGGAGGGCGACCAGGTGAAGGCCGGCCAGCCCCTGATCCGGTTCAGCCGCGAAAAGATCAAGGCCGCCGGCTATTCCGACACCGTGGCCGTGCTGCTGACCAACTCCGACGATCTGGACGGGGTGGAGTACGGAGCGAAATAACGATTCTTTCAGGGAACAGGGCCAAGGGAACAGGGAACAGGAATAGCGGCTGCCACGCATTCTATTCCAGTGATCGCATGAGAACGGGCGGCAGCAGCATTGTCTGTTCCCTGCTCCCTGTTCCCTGTTGCCTTGCAAAAAAAGACAAGGAGGCAGACCAGTATGATTTCCATCCAGGGCAAAGGCGTATCCACCGGCGTGGCCATGGGGCCGCTGTACTTCTACACCCGCGCCAAGAGCACCATCCGCCGCATCAAGGTGACGGACACCGAGGCGGAGTGGGGCCGGTTCAAGGCCGCCCAGGCCAAGGCCATCGAGCAGCTGGGCGAGCTTTATGAAAAGGCGCTGGCCGAGGCCGGCGAGGAAGCCGCCATACTGTTCGAGACCCATCAAATGATGGCCGAGGACGACGACTATGTGGAGTCCATCGAAAACCTCATCAAGGAGGACAAGCTGAACGCCGAGGCCGCCGTGACCGACACCGCCGCCCAGTTCGCGGACATGTTCGCCCAGATGGACGACGCCTACATGCAGGCCCGCGCCGCGGACGTGAAGGACGTGTCCGGCCGCATCATCGGCATCCTGACCGGCGTGGTGCAGGGCGGCATCGACTCAGACGTGCCCGTGGTCCTCGCCGCGGACGACCTGGCCCCCAGCGAGACCGTGCAGCTGGACAAGAGCAAGATCCTGGGCTTCATCACCGAGGGCGGCAGCGGCTCCAGCCACACCGCCATCCTGGCCCGCACCATGGGCATCCCCGCCATCATCGGCGTGGGCAAGCAGGTGAAGGCCGAGTATGAGGGCCGGGACGTGATCGTGGACGGCGGCACCGGCAGCATCATCATCGACGCCGACGAGGCCACCCGCAACGTGATGATGGCCAAGCGCGAGGAGCAGATCAAGCAGCGCAAGCTGCTGGAGCAGCTGAAGGGCCAGGAGAACATCACCAGGGACGGCCAGAAGATCCGCGTCTACTGCAACATCGGCAATCCCGAGGACGTGTCCACCGTGCTGAGCAACGACGGCGGCGGCGTGGGCCTGTTCCGCTCGGAGTTCCTCTACCTGAACTGCTCGGACTATCCCACCGAGGACTATCAGTTCGAGGCCTACAGGCAGGTGCTGTCCGACATGGGCGACAAGGAAGTCATCATCCGCACGCTGGACATCGGCGCGGACAAGCAGATCGACTACTTCCAGATGCCCAAGGAGGAGAACCCGGCCCTGGGCAACCGCGCGCTGCGCATCTGCCTGAACCGGCCGGAGATCTTCAAGACCCAGCTGCGCGCCCTGTACCGCGCCTCCGCCTATGGCAAGCTCGGCATCATGTTCCCGATGGTCACCAGCGTCTGGGAGGTCAAGGAAGCCAAGAAGCTGTGCGAAGTGGTGAAGAAGGAGCTGGAGGCCGAGGGCAAGCCCTTCAGCCCGGACGTGGAGATCGGCATCATGATCGAGACCCCCGCCGCGGCCGTGATGAGCGACCGGCTGGCCAAGCTGGTGGACTTCTTCTCCTGCGGCACCAACGACCTGACCCAGTACACCCTGGCCTGCGACCGCCAGAACAACGACCTGGGCCGCTTCTTCAACCCCCATCACCCGGCGGTGCTGCGCCTGCTCAAGATGGTGTGTGACAACGCCCATAAGAACGGCGTGTGGGTGGGCATCTGCGGCGAGCTGGGCGCGGACCTGGAGCTGACGGAGACCTTCCTCTCCATCGGCATCGACGAGCTGTCCGTGTCCCCGCGGAGCGTGCTGCCCCTGCGGCAGAAGATCCGCGAGACCAACGTTTCCGCCGTGAAGGAGAAGGTGCTGGCGGATCTGCTGGGAGAGGGAAGCGCGATTTGATGCGTGGATTAAGGGATTAGGGACCAGGGATTAGGAAATGCTGCTGCCGCGCATACTAATGGCATCCTCGGGACGGACGTGGCGGCAGCCACTATTCCTGATCCCTAATCCCTCATCCCTAATCCCTCGTCCCTAATCCCTCTTTAGATCACCCTATGCAAGGAGCCAACCGCCATGACCACCATCACCTACAAAGTCACCGGCCCGCTGGGGCTGCACGCCCGTCCGGCGGCGTTCCTGGCCCAGGCCTGCGTGAACCTGGCCTCCCAGATCACCGTGAAGTATGACGGCAGGACCGCCAGCGGCTCCAACGTGCTGGAGCTGCTGAACCTGCGCGCCGTTCAGGGCGCGGAGCTGGAAATCACCGCCGAGGGCGGCGACGAGCGGGCGGCGCTGGAGGAGATCAGCCGGGTGCTCAAGGAAAAGCTGTGGGATCGGAACCGGACCCGCCTGCTGCGCATCGCCTTCTTCGGCACCCACGACTACGACCGCCTGTTCTTCAGCGAGCTGGCCAAGGATCGGGGCGAGGGCACCTACAACTGCGACATCAAGTATTTCAGCTGCCGCCTGACCCCGGAGACGGCCAACCTGGCGAAGGGCTACGACGCGGTGTGCGTGTTCGTGAACGACGAGCTGCCCCGGGAGGCGGTGGAGACGCTGAAGGACTGCGGCGTGCGGCTGATCCTGCTGCGCTGCGCCGGGTTCAACAACGTGGATTTGCAGGCGGCGAAGGAGTGCGGCATCAAGGTGGCCCGCGTGCCGGCCTATTCACCCTATGCCGTGGCCGAGCACGCCATGAGCCTGATCATGACCGCCAACCGCCGGCTGCACAAGGCCGTGAACAAGGTGCGGGACAACAACTTTGCCCTCAGCGGCCTGCTGGGGCTGGACCTGCACAACAAGGTGGCGGGCATCGTGGGCACCGGCAAGATCGGCCAGTGCATGGCCCGCATCTGCAAGGGCTTCGGCATGAGCGTGGTGGCCTGGGACGCCTATCCCAACCGGGCTCTGGAGGCGGAGGGGCTGCTCAGCTATGTGGAGCTGGACGAGCTGCTGGAGCGGGCGGACCTGATCTCCCTCCACGCCCCGCTGATCGCCGGTCCCGGCGGCACCTGGCACCTGATCGACGCCCACGCCATCGCCCGGATGAAGGACACCGCCATGCTGGTGAACACCGCCCGCGGCGGCCTGATCGACACCGAGGCGCTGATCGAGGCGCTGAAGAACGGCAAGTTCCACGCCGTGGCCCTGGATGTGTACGAGGGCGAGGACGCCAACGTGTACACAGACCGGTCCGACGAGTTTTTGAACAACGACATCACGGCGCGGCTGCAAATGTTCCCCAACGTGGTGCTCACCAGCCACCAGGCATTCTTCACCCGCGAGGCGCTGCAGGCCATCGCCGCCGAGACCCTGGAGAACGCCCGCCGCTTCAACGAGGGAAAGGACCTGGGCGAGGCGGAAGTCAGGGCTTGAGAGTGGAGTGGGGAGAGTGGAGAGTGGAGTTGAAGAATGCCGCTGCCGCGAACCCAGGCCTTCCCCTATGGGGAAGGTGGATTTGGCGGAAAATGCTTGCATTTTTCGTCAAAGACGGATGAGGTCTTTGTCGCATATACGACAGCAGAGGAGGAATAAATCATGAAGCACATCATGCTCATCAAGCTCAAGAGCGGCGTGGACGCCGTGGAGATCCAGGAGAAGATCTACAAGACCTTCCGCAAGCTGGACGACGAACTGGATTGGCTGAACAAGCCGGTGGTCGTTCGCGCCGCCGGGAACACCGACGCCAGCTTCGACCTGATGGCCAGCTTCGAGCTGGAAAAGCCGGAGCAGGTGGAGGCGTATCGCAGCCATCCCCTCACCGAAAAGCTGCGGGGGAAGATATTGGAGTTTGTCGAGGACAAGGCCACGTTCGATCATTATTGAGGGAACAGGGAATAGGCAATAGGCAATAGGGAATAGGCAATAGGAATTGCTGAGGGAACCCAAGAGTCGCAGGGACGCCATTCATGGCGTCCGTGAATGCAGGGGCGCAGGGGCGGACTTTCCGCCGCTGCGCTCCTGTCCATGGAAAACGACCTCATCCGTCTTGACGCTTCGCGTCAATCCACCTTTTCCTAAAGGGGAAGGCTGTGCTGCCGCGCACTTCCCCAAAAGCCTTCCCCTTTAGGGGAAGGTGGCAGCCCATAGGGCTGACGGATGAGGTCGTTCCCCGTTTCCTGCCTGCCTCGCCGCCCGCGCACATTTTCCGCTCATTTCTCATCGTTTGCAACGATTGGGTTAAGCCATGGCGCAACGGTTGACAGCCGCGCCTTTTTGTGGTACCCTATCCCTACAACGAAATACCGCAATTAAAGGATAGAGGCGCAGCTGTCATCAGTAGACCCGGCGCAGGAGGCATCGCAAAGCCGCTGCCGGGGGTGAAAGGGGCCGCTGCCGAAGAGGGAGAGGGCGAGCTTCCTCTGGGCAAACGGAGAACATCCGCTTGACTGTCGCGATTGCGCGGGGCGCTATGGATTAATTGTGTTTGACCCGGATCGAGGTTGGATTCGGGGCCGACGCTCGTCGGGACACAGGCAATGCAGCGCGCGTTGGCTGGTTTTTTTATACCGAACGACGGGAGGAAACGAACATGAAGAAGCACACCGTATTCCGCGGCGCCGCCACGGCGCTGATCACCCCCCTGACCGCCACCGGCGTGGATTACGACGCCTTTGGCAAGCTCATCGACTGGCAGATCGAGCAGGGCATCAACGGCCTGGTCATCGCCGGCACCACCGGCGAGGGCGCCACGCTGACCTATCAGGAGCACGAGGAGTGCATCCGCTTCGCCGTGGAGCGGGCGGCGGGCCGGGTGCCGATCATCGCGGGCAGCGGCTCCAACGACACCAGCCGCGCCATCACCCTGTCGAAGTTCTCCTGCCGCGCCGGGGCCGACGCGCTGCTGGTGGTGACTCCCTACTACAACAAGGCCACCCAGAACGGACTGATCGCCAGCTACACCGCCGTCGCCGACGCGGTGGACCGGCCCATCATCCTCTACAACGTGCCCAGTCGCACCGGCGTGAACATCGAGCCCGCCACCTACGCGGCCCTGGCCAAGCACCCGAACATCGTGGGCATCAAGGAGGCCAGCGGCAACTTCTCCAAGCTGGCGGAGACGGTGATGCTGGTGGGCGACGCCATCGACATCTACTCCGGCAACGACGACCAGGTGGTGCCGCTGCTGAGCATGGGCGGCAGCGGCGTGATCTCGGTGCTGAGCAACGTCATGCCCGCCGCGACGGTGGAGATGTGCCGCAAGTTCTTCGACGGCGACGTGGCCGGCAGCGCAAAGATGCAGTGCGACCTGCTGCCCCTGATCAACGCCCTGTTCAGCGAGGTCAACCCCATCCCCGTGAAGGCCGCCATGGCCGCCATGGGCTGGTGCGAGAACATCGTCCGCCTGCCCCTCACCCCCATGGAGGAGGCCCATTGGGCCAAGCTGAAGGGGATCATGGAGGGACATGGACTGATTTAATTCAGATTTGCTTTGCAAATCTGAACAATGAATTGCACCTTCAGTGCGTGAATTGACGCTGCGCGTCATGAATTGGCCTGGCGGCCATGAATTGCGCTGAGGCGCATGGAGAGCAGGTGCAATTCAAATCATGGCGGAACGCCAATTCATGCTTCCGTTATTTCACCTTACAAAAGCTGGAGGTATCTATGAAAATCATCCTTAACGGCGCCAACGGGCGCATGGGACGCATCGTGGAGGCGGCCATCCAGGCGGGCGGCGCGCACAGCGTCGTGGCGCGGGTGGACTGGAGCTTCGCGGCCGGGGACGGCTATTCCGAGCTGAACCAGTACGAGGGCCTGGCGGACATGGTGATCGACTTCTCCAACCACGCCGCCACCCAGGCCGTCACCGAGTACTGCGTGGAGCACCGGCTCCCCGTGGTGATCGGCACCACCGGCCAGACCGAGGAGGAGCTGGCGCGGATCGAGGCGGCGGCGAAGGAGGTGCCGGTGTTCCTGTCGGGGAACATGTCCCTGGGCGTGGCGCTGCTGGCGGACCTGGCGAAGAAGGCCGCGGCGATGTTCCCCAACGCCGACATCGAGATCGTGGAGCGCCACCACAACCAGAAGCTGGACGTGCCCAGCGGCACGGCGCTGCTGCTGGCCCGGCGCATCCGGGAGGCCCGGCCCCAGGCGGAATTCGTCATCGGCCGCCACGAGAACGGCAAGCGCACGGCCAACGAGATCGGCATCCACTCCCTGCGCCTGGGCAGCGAGGTGGGCACCCATGAGATCATCATTGCCAACGGCAGCGAGACCATCACCCTGAAGCACGAGGCGGAAAACCGCGCGCTGTTTGCCGATGGGGCGCTGGTCGCGGCGGAGTTCCTGGCGGAGAAGGGCCCGGGGCTCTATGACATGAAGGACATCGTGGAATAGGAGACAGGCATGAACGCACAGGAGCTCATCAACTACATCGCCACCGCGCCGAAGAAGACGCCGGTGAAGCTGTACGTGAAGGAAAGCGCCCCCGTGGACTTCGGGAGCGCGAAGGTGTTTGGCGCGGGGGACAAGGTCGTGTTCGGCGACTGGGCCGAGCTGGCGCCCATCCTGGAGGCCAACCGGGACAAGATCGAGGACATCGTGATCGAGAACGACCGGCGCAACAGCGCGGTGCCGCTGCTGGACATGAAGGCCATCCCGGCCCGCATCGAGCCCGGCGCGCTGATCCGCGAGAACGTGACCATCGGCAAGAACGCCGTGATCATGATGGGCGCGGTGATCAACATCGGCGCCATCATCGGCGAGGGCACCATGATCGACATGGGCGCGGTGCTGGGCGGCCGGGCCACCGTGGGCAAGAACTGCCACGTGGGCGCGGGCGCGGTGCTGGCGGGCGTGATCGAGCCGGCCTCCGCCACCCCCGTGATCGTGGAGGACGGCGTGCTGATCGGCGCGAACGCCGTGGTGATCGAGGGCGTGCACATCGGCGAGGGCGCGGTGGTCGCCGCCGGGGCCGTCGTCATCGAGGACGTGCCCGCCAACGCCGTGGTGGCCGGGTGCCCCGCCCGCGTCATCAAGCAGAAGGACGCCGGCACCACCCAGAAGACCGCGCTGGAGGCGGCGCTGAGGACGCTGTGAGAGTGAGGAGCGTGGAGAGTGGAGTTGAAGCTGCCGCTGCCGCGCTCCTCAAAGCCTTCCCCTTTGGGGAAGGTGTCGCAGCCGAAGGCTGTGACGGATGAGGTCGTTTCAGATCGAAGATGCGTCTGTCCTATTCGACCTCATCAGTCACGCTTCGCGTGCCAGCTTCCCCAAAGGGGAAGCCTTTTGGATGCGTTTCATCCTTAAGCTGATGATATTGCCCCAGAGGAGCAGGCCATTCCATGAACCGGAGGTTATTATGACCGACTACTTGTCCCGGGCCCGGGCCATCGCGGGCGAACTGTCCGAGATGCGCCGGGCGTTCCATCGCCAGCCGGAGCTGGGGAACCGGGAGTTCCAAACCGCCGCACGGATCGAAGCGTATCTGCGCGGCTTGAACATACCCACCCGCAGGCTGCTGGACACGGCGGTGGTGGCGCGGCTGGAGGGAAAGCAGCCCGGGAAGACTGTCGCCCTGCGCGCCGACATGGACGCGCTGCCGCTGACGGAGGCCACCGGCGCGGATTTCGCTTCGGAGAATCCCGGCGTGATGCACGCATGCGGCCACGACGTGCACATGGCCGCGGCCCTGGGCGCGGCGAAGCTGCTGTCCCAGCGGCGGGAATCATTGCCCGGCGCGGCGGTATTCCTGTTCCAGCCCGACGAGGAGGGGCGCGGCGGGGCCCGGCGGATGATCGAGGCCGGGGCGCTGGAGGGCGTGGACGCGGTGTTCGGAGCCCACGTGTCCCCGGAGCTGCCCCTGGGTGCGGCGGCGGTGCGCTACGGCAAGTTCTACGCCGCCTCCGACACGTTTAGAATAGTCGTGCGGGGGAAGAGCGCCCACGCCGCGGAGCGGGAGAAGGGGATCGACGCCCTGGGCGCGGCGGCGGCGCTGGCGACCCGGCTGATCGCCCTGCCCGGGGAGGTGCTCCCCGGCGAGCGGGCGGCGCTGACCGTGGGCACGCTCCACAGCGGCACGGCGGAAAACGCCCTGGCGGATCGGGCGGAGCTCACCGGCATCATTCGGACCCTGGGCCCGGAGGCGCGCGCGTTGCTCAAGCGCCGGTTCCGGGAGACCGTGGAGGAAGTGATGGCGGCCTGGGGCGCGACCTGCGAGCTGGAGCTGCGGGAGAGCTATCCCGGCGTGGTGAACGACGACGGCATGACCGCCCTGGTTCAGCGGGCCGCGGAGGCGGCGCTGGGGGCGGGAAACGTGCGGGTCATCGAGCAGCCCACCCTCACCACCGAGGACTTCGGGGAGTTCCTGATCGAGCGCCCCGGCAGCTTCTACCATGTGGGCGCGGGCTGCGGCCTGCCCCTGCACAACACCGGCTTTTTGCCGGACGACGGAGCCGCCGCGGTGGCCGCGGCCGTGCATGCCGAAGTGATCGAGACGTATTTGAGGGGTTAGAAGGTTAAAATGGATTGGACGGCTGCCTTTTTCGCAAACAGCGCCCTGCTGGGCGTGGGCCTGGCCATGGACGCCTTCTCGGTGTCGCTGGCCAACGGCCTGCGGGACCCCGGCATGGGCCGACGGCGCATGGCCCTGATCGCGGGCACCTTCGCCTTTTTCCAGTTCCTGATGCCCGTGGCGGGCTGGCTGTGCGTGCGCACGGTGGCCTCGGCCTTCGCCGCGTTCCAGAAGGCGGTGCCCTGGATCGCCCTGGGTCTGCTGGGCTGCATCGGCGGCAAGATGCTCTACGAGGGCAGCACCCACCGGGAGAGCGCCGCCGAGGAGGCGGAGACGCTGGGCGGCGGCACGCTGCTGATGCAGGGCGTGGCCACGTCCATCGACGCGCTGTCGGTGGGCTTCACCATCGAGCGATACGGCTGGCCCCAGGCTCTGACGGCCTCGGCGATCATCGCCGTGGTGACCTTCGCCATCTGCGTGGGCGGGCTGCTCATCGGGCGCAGGTTCGGCACAAAGCTGTCCGACAAGGCTTCGATCCTCGGCGGCGCGATTCTGGTGCTGATCGGGGTGGAGATCTTCATCAAGAATATGTATTAAAGATACTTCGCGGAAAGCAGAGGGATTGGTGCACTGTAGCCCATTGGCGCCATGTGCAGATCCTTCGCTTCGCTCAGGATGACAGCGAATCGAAGTCCGGTCATCCTGAGCGAAGCGAAGGATCTGTACGTTTCATTGGCTAACAGCATTAAAAAGAATACCTGCGAATCGCTTCTTTTCATCTCTCAACATTCCGTGATGAGCCGAAAGAAGGGGCTGTCTCAAACCTGTTTGAGACAGCCCCTTTCGTCAGCGCATCTCGCCGTCCGGCTCGCCCACGCGCTCGCGGAACAGCAGCGATATGCACCACAGCGCCGCCACGCCCACGATGGTGTAGATGACGCGGCTGACAGTCGCCGCCTGGCCGCCGAAGAGGTAGGCCACCAGGTCGAAGCGGAACAGGCCCACCAGCAGCCAGTTGATGCCGCCGATGATGCTCAGCACCAGTGAAACGCGATCCAGCATGAATAACATCTCCTTCTCTAGGCCGGTTGCCCGGCGTTGTGCTATTAGGGTGGCCGGTCCCGCTCAAAATATACCACCAAAGGAAAGTTTTGAGGCGGGCGTGTTGAGTTTTGCCGCTGCGCGTTGACAAAGCCCTGAGGCATGGTATACTGGATTTGAACCAAAAGAGGGTTCCAAACGTCTGAGAATTACCACTTTTCAGGAGGTACATATTTGATGAAGCATCGTGCGTTGAGAATCGTCGCGGCGGCCCTGGCGCTGCTGTTTGCGTGGGGCATGGCCCTGGCCGAGGTGCGCACCACCGCCAGCGTGAACGTCCGCTCCGGCCCCGGCCTGAGCTATGACATCGTGGCCACCTATCAGGAGAACAAGAGCCTCACCTACCTGGGCGAGAGCAGCACCGATGACCGCGGCGTGGTGTGGTACAAGGTCTCCACCAACAACGGCGACGGCTGGGTGTCCTCCCGCTATTCGGAGCTGAAGGGCGAGGCCGCGCCCACCGCGGAGCCCGTGGTCGCCGAGCCCACCGCCGAGCCCGCCCCCGCGGCCACGGAAAAGCCCGCCGACGGGCTGGCCGGACTGCCGGCGCTGAACGCGGGCGGCCTGTTCGCCGAGAGCATCGTGAACGAGAATCCCGCCCCCGCGGAGGAGCCTGCGCAAGCGCCCGTGGAGGTGCCTGCCGAGGCACCCGTGGAGGAGCCGCAGCTGCCCCAGCCGGGCAAGACCGTGGAGCTCTCCACCTACTATCGCAGCGACCTGGTGACCGCCGCCAACGAGATCGGCCTGATCTCCTACCGGCAGGTGGAGTCCGAGGCCCCCTATCAGTACTATGACGCCGCGCTGATCCTGGCGGGCAACCAGAACGTGGAGAACATCGTGGTCTACGGCGGCGGCTATGAGGTCTACGGCGTGCACGTGGGCATGAACGTCAACGAGGCCATGGCCTTCCTGAACGCCGCGGGGCTGGACTACATGGCTTCCCCAAACGGCGTGAGCTATGAGCATCGCGCCGCCGCGGACGCTCCCTTCGCCGATGAAAACGGCCACGATTCCTGCATCAACCTGTGGGTGGACGCGGACGACGTGGTGACGGAGATCGACTGGTCCACGTATACGGGCTGACGGATAATGTGAAAACCCGGGAGCATCGCTCCCGGGTTTTTTGTGGGGTGGTGAAAGAAAAACGGAGGAGGAGAACCGGGGGAACGACCTCATCCGTCTTTTTGCAAAAATGCAAGCATTTTCACAAAAATCCACCTTCCCCTGAAGGGGAAGGCTGCATTTTCGCGCAGCAGCATAGCCTTCCCCTTTAGGGGGTTCGAGCGCCCGGAAAACAGTCCTGTGGACTGTTTTCAGCGAGAACGGGCTGGTAAGCCCATAGTGGATTGACGCGAAGCGTCAAGACGGATGAGGTCGTTCCCCAACGGAAAAGGCGGCCTGCAACCCGAAGCTTTCATGCCCCGCGCTTGCCATCAGGCGGCAGCGCGGGGCGTTCCGCGTTTCGGTGCAGACCGCCGAAAACGGCGTTCCCCGTACTCTAAGTCCTTACCCCTCCAGAATCAATCTCTGCGTCGTCGCGTCGGCTTCGCCGGAGGCATCGAGGCCGTGGGCGGCCTGGAAGGCGGACACGGCCCTGGCGGTCTTTTCGCCGTAGTAGCCGGTGCTGGGGCCGTCCATCACCAGGTAGCCCTGGCTGCGCAGCGCGTCCTGCAGCTGCACGGTGACCCAGGTGTAGTCGCCCATCTTTTGGGTGTGGCCGTCGTCCTGGTAGGCGGTGGGCGCGGGCATGCCCTGCTGGGTGAGCAGCGCCGTCTCGTTCTCCGGCAGGTTGAACAGCGCGTTCATTGTCACCAGCTCGTAGCCCTCCTGGACAGCCCAGGGGATGAACTCCTCCAGCTTCTTCGTGTCGGCGTCGGTGGTGTGGAACAGGTAGATCTGCCCGGGGGCCAGGGATTTCTTGATGTGGGCCATGTCGGAGTCGGAGCCGGAGACGCTCCACTTGGCGATGCCCAGGTAGCCCAGTTGCTTCAGGTAGTTGTGGGTGCGCTGGTCGGTCTCGCCGTCGCCGCCCATCAGGCGCATGAAGTGCTGGTTGTAGTCCACGCCCAGGGCTTCGTTCAGCGCGTTTTTCTGCTTCCAGATCTCCGCGGCCATCTCCTCCTCCGGCAGGCGGAAGATGCGGGCGTGGGTGTAGGTGTGGTTCTCGATCTCATAGCCCAGGTCGAAGGCGCAGCGGCGCAGCAGCTCCGCCATGCCGCGGCGTTCGATGTTTTCGCCCACCGGGAACAGCGTCAGCTTCGCGCCGTTGTCCTCGGCCAGCTGTACGATGGTCTTCAGGTTCTCCATCTGGTAGCAGTCGTCCACGGTCACGGCGATGCGCCTGGCGCTGGTGTCCGCCTGGTACACCACCGGCAGGTAGGTGAAGGGCGTGGGCTGGGGCGTTGGCTCGGCGGTGGGTTCGGGGGTCGGCACGGGGGTCGGCTCGGCCGTCGGCACGGGAGTTGGCTCGACGGTGGGCAGAGGGATCACCGGGTCCTCCGGGTTCTCGGGGGTGGGCTGGGGCGCGTGCTGGGACAGGGTGATCAAAACGGGCACCATGGCCGCCGCGCAAAAGATGAGCACGGCGACGGTCGCCAGGAACGCGCCGAAGCGATTGCGCCTGCGACGCCTGCCTTGAAGCTTCTTATGACTCATGGCCGCTCCTCCTCGTCTTGACGTTCCGCGGGTTTCGTTTTATACTGGAATCGGTGATTTCCGTCGATGGACAGTGTTTTCATTATAGCTGCACACGCCGCTGTGTTCCATCATTTTTGCGGTACTAAGACGGGACAAAATTACGAAAAGTTGCGGTTCGACGTCGAAGGAAAATCATAACTGAAATAAAATGTAAATATTTGCCAAATTTGGTATAAACTGGAAATCGGGGGATGGACATGCGATTGGACAAGGCCGTGGCCCTGGCCGGGTTGAGCCGCAGCGAGGCGCGCAAGGCGATTCAGGGCGGCCGGGTGCTGGTGGACGGAGCGCCCGTCCGGGACCCCGCCATGCAGGTGGAGCCGGGCCGGGTGCGCCTGGACGGCGGCGGGGTCATCGAGGCGGGGGAGCTGATCCTGATGGTGAACAAGCCCGCTGGAGTGCTCACCGCCACGGAGGATCGCCGCTTTGAGACGGTGCTGGATCTGCTGCCGGAGCCTATGCGCCGCCGGGGCCTGGGGCCGGTAGGACGGCTGGATAAGGACGTGACCGGGCTGGTGCTGCTCACCACCGACGGGCAGCTGGCCCACCGGTTGATCGCGCCGAAGTGGAAGGCGGAGAAGGTGTATCGCGCCCGGTGCCAGGGGAGGCTGACCGGGGCGGACGCCGAGGCCTTCGCGGCGGGGCTGACCCTGTCTGACTTCACGGCCCTGCCCGCCAGGCTGGACATCCTGGAGGCGGGGGAGGCGGAGTCCCTGGCGGACGTGACCCTCACCGAGGGCAAGTTTCACCAGGTGAAGCGGATGTTCGCCGCCGTGGGACACCCCCTCCTCGCCCTAGAGCGCACGCGCATCGGCTGCGTGACCCTCGACCCCGCCCTGAAAGCGGGGGAGTGGCGCAGGCTGACGGAGGATGAGGCCGAAGGGCTGCGGAAGCTCTGCGGAATGGATAGATAATGCTCCACTGAACAACGACCAAGGAGGCTCATATGTCAGATCATTACTATACCGCAAACCCCGCCTCCGCCCACGACGAGCGGCGGGTGGCGCTGACGGCGCTGGGGAACGCGCTGGTCTTCACCACGGACGCGGGGGTGTTCTCCCGGGACGGGCTGGACAAGGGCACGGAGGCCCTGTTGAACGCGCTGCCGGTGCCGATGGAGGGCCGGGTGCTGGACCTGGGCTGCGGCTGGGGCCCGGTGGGCGTGGCGTTGGGGAAGCGGTATCCGGCGCTGGAAATCGTGATGACCGACATCAACCTGCGGGCGGCGGAGCTGGCCCGGCGCAACCTGACCGCCAACGGCGTGAAAGCGCAGGTCGTGCAGGGAGACGGCTTCGCGGCGGTGGAGGGCAGCTTCGACGCCATCCTCACCAACCCGCCCATCCGCGCCGGAAAGGCGGTCATCTACGCCCTGTTCCGGGAGGCCAGGGAGCGCCTGAACTCCGGCGGGGCGCTGTACATCGTCATCCGCAAGCAGCAGGGCGCGCCCTCGGCGCTGAAGTTCCTGCGGGAGGTCTACGGCGAGGCCGAGGTGATCGACCGCAGCGGCGGCTTTCACGTGATCTGTGCGCGGGACGGGTTGAAAACCTAACAAAAGGCTGCTATAATACTGGCATTGCACTGAAAAGGTTTGAACGAATGAGGAGGAAATGCGCCATGAAGCAACCAACCCTTCGGGAATACATCGGAAGGCCGCTCAATGAACTGACGAAGCTGGAGCTGTTCAACGCCCTGCTGCGCTATGCTGACGAGGCGGCGAAGGCCAAGGGCTTCAACACCGGCAAGAAGAAGCTGTATTACATCTCCGCCGAGTTTTTGATCGGCAAGCTGCTGAGCAACAACCTGATCAACCTGGGCCTGTACGACGGGGTGAAGGCAGAGCTGGCGGCGGCGGGGCTGTCCCTTGCCGAGCTGGAGGAATTCGAGCTGGAGCCCTCCCTGGGCAACGGCGGCCTGGGCCGCCTGGCCGCCTGCTTCCTGGACAGCCTGGCCACCCTGGGCCTGCCCGCGGACGGCGTGGGCCTGGCCTACCACTGCGGGCTGTTCCGCCAGTGCTTTAAGGACAACAAGCAGTCCGAGACCCCGGACGGCTGGCTGCGCTGGGGCACAGAGAGCTGGATGCGCCGCACCGACACCCACTACGACGTGCCCTTCGGCGGCATGACGCTCAGGAGCACGATGTATGAGATCGTCGTGACCGGCTACGACGGCCAGTGCGATCGTCTGCGCCTTTTCGACGTGGACACCGCCGACGAACGCCTCATTAAGACCGGCATTGCCTTTGACCAGGCGGCGCTTGCGAAAAACCTGACGCTGTTCCTCTATCCGGACGATTCCACCGACGCGGGTCGGCTGCTTCGGGTGTACCAGGAGTACTTCATGGTGGCCAACGCGGCGCGGCTGATCCTGGACGAGTGCGAGGCCAAGGGCGGCGACCTGCGGAACCTTTCGGACTACGCCGCGGTGCAGATCAACGACACCCACCCGACGCTGGTGATCCCGGAGCTGATCCGGCTGCTCGTTGAGCGGGGCATCGACGAGGACGAGGCCATCGACATCGTCACCAAGGTCTGCGGCTACACCAACCACACCATCCTGGCCGAGGCCCTGGAGAAGTGGCCCATCGGCTACCTGGAGCAGGCCGTGCCCCACCTGCTGCCCATCATCCGGCGGCTGGACGAGGTGGCCAAGGGGCGCTGCGACGATCCCTTCACCCACGTGATCGACGGCGCGGGCTTTGTGCACATGGCGAATCTGGACATCCATTTCAGCCATTCCGTGAACGGCGTGGCCCGGCTGCACACCGAGATACTCAAGAACAGCGAGCTGGCGCCCTTCTACGCGCTGTACCCGGAGAAGTTCAACAACAAGACCAACGGCATCACCTTCCGCCGCTGGCTGATGAGCTGCAACCCGGAGCTGGCCGCCCTGATCGACGAGACCATCGGAAAGGGCTGGCGCAAGGACGCGGACGAGCTGGAGAAGCTGTTGAAGCACGCGGGCGAGCCCGCGCTGCTGGAGCGGCTCTCCGCCGTGAAGCGGGTGAACAAGCAGCGGTTCGCCGACTGGATCTTCGACCACCAGGGCGCGGTGATCGACCCGGACTCCATATTCGACGTGCAGTCCAAGCGCCTGCACGAGTACAAGCGCCAGCAGCTGAACCTGCTCTGGCTGATCCGGGAATACCTGCGCATCCGCCTGGGCGCGACCCCGAAGCGGCCCATCACCGCCATATTCGGCGCGAAGGCGGCCCCGGCCTACACCATCGCCAAGGACATCATCCACGCCATACTGTGCCTGAGCCAGGTGGTGGCGGAGGACCCGGTGGCGGGCAAGTGGCTGAAAATCGTGATGGTGGAGAACTACAACGTGGCCGCCGCGGAGAAGCTGATCCCCGCCTGTGACCTGTCCGAGCAGATCTCCCTGGCCTCCAAGGAGGCCAGCGGCACCGGCAACATGAAGTTCATGCTCAACGGCGCGGTCACCCTGGGCACCATGGACGGCGCGAACGTGGAGATTGCCGAGCTGGTGGGCGCGGAAAACATCTATACCTTCGGCGCGTCCTCAGACGAGGTCATCGAGCGTTACCGCCGGGGCGACTACAATCCCCGGGAGTATCTGGCGGCCGACCCGGCCCTCAGCGCGGCGGTGGACTTCCTCACCGACGCGAAGATGCTCGCCGCGGGGGACGGCGGGTGCCTGAACCGGCTGAAGAACGAGCTGGAAAACAAGGATTGGTTCATGACCTTCCCGGACTTCGCCGACTACTGCCGCGCCAAGTCCGAAGCCATCGCCGACTACGAGGACGCCGCCGCCTGGAGCAAAAAGGCCCTGACGAACATCGCCAGGGCGGGCTACTTCTCCTCCGATCGCACCATCGAGCAGTACAACGAGGAGATTTGGAAGCTGTGATTGGAAATTAGGAATGAGGAATTAGGAATGAGGAATTGAGGTGCAAATCCCTACGGGATTTGATTGAACGAGACCCGGATTGCCACGTCGCTGCGCTCCTCGCAATGACGTCACTGTAGATCGCGCCATTTCAACAGAAACGACGCATGGAAACAGAACGACGTCATTGCGAGGAGGGCTTCAGCCCGACGTGGCAATCCGGGTCCTTTTGAATTCCGGAAATCCGTCAGGATTTCATCCGCAATTCCTCATTCCTCATTCCTCATTGCCTATTTGAACACCTTCGGCCGGATCTTCTTCAAATACAGCACGGCCACGATGCCCAGCAGCCGGTCGTAGACGAGCAGCGTGACGTTGGCCAGCAGGATGAACGCGATGAGCATGGCGCGGCCCATCTCCCGGTATTCGGCGATCACCTGGTCCATGCGGAACACATAGAAGATCATCGCCGCCATGGCCCCGGCGCACAGGTTCCAGAGCGCAAGCTTCACCGGGACGCCTTTCGGCCCCGGAAGCCTTGCCTCCAGCCGCCACTTCATCGCCGGGTACCAGCCCAGGAACGCGAACAGCAGCGCCGCCTCCTTGTCCGGGCACAGGATCAGCGAGAGGGCGCTCACGGCGATCCACGCGCCCAGGGCGAACTTCTGCCCGCCCTCGGCAAACACCGGGATCAGCAGCAGCCCCGCCGCCGCCGGACCCGCGAACGTCGCCGCTGGAATCACCCCGCCCATCAGCAGTATCGCTACCGCCAGCGCCACCATCATGCCGCTCACGGCGACGCGCCGGGTTGCTTTATTCATGAGAAACCGCCTCCGCTTGGCATATTCGCCACCGCGGAGGCGGTTTCCTGCTTTTGGGAGCGGGCTGTTACAGAGCGGACTTTTTCAGGTTGCACGCCCGACAGAGCATTTGTCCGTTTTCAAGCGTGGTGGGACCGCCCTTGCTCCAGGGCTTGACGTGATCCGCGTCCATTTCACGAAGCTCAAAATGCTGCTTGCACATATTGCACAAACCGCCCTGTCGGGCATACATGGTCTTTTTCTCGGAATCCGAGAAGGTGCGCAGATTCAGCACGCGCTCGTCTTCGCGCCTGCGCTTGGAGAGCAGGTAGGGATAGATGCCCTTTTTGGCCTTCACTTCATCGTCGGCCATCAACGCTGCCACTTCCATCTGTATGAGGTCGGGGTCAATGTTGTCGTCCTTGTGCCGGTTGTAGAGCAAGCCCCAATCGACGCCCTTCATGGATGGGTCAAACTTGCCGAACACCTTTTTGACCCACGAAAAGACATCTTCAAAGTATTTCCATAGCGCATCGGCGTTGGCGTCCTTGCGGTGCTTCATCATATACACGCGCACCGCGTCCTTGCCGGTGATGCCCTCTGCATCCGCGGCCCAGCGAAACACGGTTTCAAGGTATTTCTGGCGGATACATTCACCGGCCATATACTTGCCGTAATGCTTATAGGCAGCACAATTTGCCCGACTGAAAACCGACTTGGCGTCCGTAACCCATGCGCAGTGCAGCACAGCGTTCAGAATTTCCTGCTTTTCCAGTTCCTCCCCTGCGATGTTGATGATCTCAAACCATTCGATCTTTTCCTGTTCCGTACCCTCGCAGATGTAGACCATCAGCTCGTAATCCAGAAAGGCCTTCAACTGATCGTCGAACAGGTTCGGAAAGTTCACCGTGTTGAAGCCGCCGGTGCTGGAGGGCAGCTTGACGGAGAATCGGTTTTGGGCGTAGCGGCATATGGAGATGATGCGCTGCTGGCCGTCCAATACCTCATAGGTGCCATCCTTGCGGTCAACGAAGTACATGATGTTCAGCGGAAAACCGTGCAGCACCGTGTTGATGACGGCGTCCCGCTGGCCTTCGCCATAGACGTATTCACGCTGATATTCGGGGCGCACGTCCAGCTTTCCGCCCCAGGCCGTCACCTTTCCCGTGGAATCGTCTTCACAATATCCCTGTATCAGATCAGCCACGGGAACCTTAATCATATCGATTTTCAATTATATCACTTCCTCCGAATGAAAATCCGTTTGTAAACACGCTTACCGTGAATCATGCCCTGAGCTATCTTTGATTCTACAATCCATAGCCCATTCGAGAACCCTTTCCCTTCACTTTCCGTTGCACCGAGGATTTCAAATTGGTCAGGGTTATAAGCCGTCATAAAAGTGAGCGGCACACCCATAGCACCATCGTAATCGTACGGTATATCAGCTATACGCGAAACCTCGATGGCTGTGTAGTTATCGTACTTCGGATAATTCTCTTCGTGTCCGACATAATAATTTCCGCGTAAGTCCATCCTCACATGCCTCTTTGGGATATCGAGATTGGTATACCATGTGCAATTTCTAAAATGCACCAATCCCGTTTCTGGATTGTAGACGCCCGCCGCGTAATCACCGGTGCTCTCTGCCGGAACACGGAAATAGGCGTCTCCATGATTAAAACCATATCCCAGCCACATTTTATCGTTCATCAACAAAGGAAATATTTCTTTATAGGTGATTGCGTTCTGCGGGCCGATGATGACGAATTTCTTCTCATATTCCATCAGCTGTGTCACATATTCCCTGAACAGGCTGAAAGGGGGATTGGTGACGACGATGTCCGCCTGTTTCAGGAGCTCGATGCAGGCCGCGCTTCTGAAATCCCCATTGCAGGGAATCTGGGTGATGGTCGGCTCGTCCCGCCAGTCCACAACGCCGTCGCCATTGGTGTCTTCGCTGATTTCCAGCATATAGGCATAGTTCTTCTCGTCGGGTTCGTAGTGGGTGGCAATCAGCTTCTTTAGACCCCAGGGACGGAAATTGCGCATGAAGAACTGCCAGAACTCCGAGGTCACCGGGTCGTCGCAGTTGCAGTAGACCACTTTATTCCTGAAATGGTCGGCGTAGTGGCTCAGCTCGTTTTCTATATCCTCGCGTCGGGTGTAAAACTCGTCCTTCTTCGTCTTCTTGGCCGCGTGAAGGCTTTTGTTGCTTGCCATGGGAAGTCCCCCTTGCAGATCATACTTTCGAGAATATTAGTGATATATCACTAATATAGCACAAATTTGTCGATTAGTGAAGTATCACTAATATTAATATTTCCGAACCCCTATCTTAGTGATAGATCACTTGAAGGGGGACAAAGCATGACTACGCAGCAAACCGTCGCGGCTCGAATACGAGAATTGTGTAAGCAACGAGGAATTACGCCAAACGGATTGGCGTATTTATCGGCGGTTTCACAGAGCACGATCAAGAGTATATTGAATGGAGAAAGCCAAAACCCGGGCGTTATCACACTTAAGAAACTATGTGATGCTTTTGAAATCACGTTGGGAGAGTTTTTCTCGACTCCTTCATTTGATGAGCTGGAACAAGAAATAAAGTAGGAGTGTTTGCGCTTTTCTTTTCCCTGCGCATCGTGTATAATAATATACAAATGAAATCATCCTGGAGGGGATACCATGGAGAAGGTCGTCATACTCACCGGCGGGACCAGCGGCATCGGCCAGGCCACGGTGCGGCAGCTGCGAGAGAAGGGCTGCAGGGTGTACGAGTTCAGCCGCCGGGACGCGGCGGACCCGATGCACTTCAGCGTGGACGTGACCGACGCGGCACAGGTGAAGGCCGCGGCGGAGGCGGTGTTTGAGAAGGAGGGGCGGATCGATCTGCTCATCAACAACGCGGGCTTCGGCATCTCCGGTGCCATGGAGTTCACCGACAGCGCCGACGCCCACCGGCTGATGGAGGTCAACCTGTTCGGCATGGACAACGCCATCAAGGCCGTGCTGCCCCACATGCGCAAGGCCGGCTCGGGCCGCATCGTGAACATCTCCAGCGTCGCGGGCGTGTTCGCCATCCCGTTCCAGGCCTGGTATTCCATCTCCAAGGCCGCGGTGCGCTCGCTGACGATGGCGCTGTACAACGAGGTCGCGCCCTACGGCGTCGAGGTGTGCAGCGTGATGCCCGGCGACATCAGGACCGGCTTCACCGCCGCCCGCAAGAAGAGTACGGCCGGGGACGGCGAGTACGGCGGGCGCATCTCCGCCTCCGTGGCGAAGATGGAGAAGGACGAGAAGAACGGCATGACGCCCCAGGCCGCCGCCAAGACCATCGTGAAGGTGGCGCTTCAAAAGGGCCGGGTGAAGCCCTATTACACCATCGGCTTTTCCTACAAGTTCCTCGTGCTGCTGGACAGCCTGCTGCCCTGCCGGACGGTGCGGTGGCTGCTGGGGTTGCTGTATGGAAAATAGGGATTAGGGACCAGGGACTAGGGATTAGGGATTAGGGGGGAACGGCAGAGCGGATTGCGAAGATTGCCATGTTGCCCTTTCCGATTTGCACAGATCCTTCGCTGCGCTCAGGATGACAGGCTTGTGATTCGTTGTCATCCTGAACGAAGTGAAGGATCTGTGTGTTTGCAAGGAAGAAGGGAATAGGGAACAGGGAACAGGGAACAGGGAACAGGGGGGAACGGCAGAGCGGATTGCGAAGATTGCCGTGTTGCCCTTTCCGATTTGCACAGATCCTTCGCTGCGCTCAGGATGACAGGCTTGTGATTCGTTGTCATCCGGAATGAAGCGAAGGATCTGTGCATTTTGTATGGGAGAACGAAGTGGTACAGCCGCTATCCCTTGCCGGTCTCCGGCCATTCCTAATCCCTAGTCCCTAATCCCTAATCCCTAATCCCTAGTCCCTGCTCCCTCTCCCCGCCACATCCCATTTGTCATGATTAAGTCAACTTTTCTACCCACTTATACTCCATTGTAATGTTATACTGGTAAATAAATAATTATATACAGGGTGGGGTAGAGTTTCCCGCCCTGGCAGGAAATGGAACCGGCGGGGCGGAAGCCGCGTCTGAAGAAGGAATGAATCCCCGACGATATGGGAGGTGCCCATGGATTTTATACAGTCTCTGTTTCAGAATGCCTTCAGCGGCATATTCAACCTGCTGGTGTACGCCGCCATCGTGGCGCTGTTCGTGATCGGGCTCATCCGGTGCATCGCGCCGGTGGTGGGCACCCGGAACACGCTGCGCAAGGCCGTGCGCAGCATCCGCTCGGAGGGGGACAAGTACGCCTGGCAGCAGGATGACTTCCTGGGCAAGGGCACGCTCTATCCCCACTGGAGCGAGTACCTGAACAACCTGTTCTTCGCCGACGGCGTGTACCACAACGCCAGCAACGTGGAGGACTACATCAACGAGGAGACGGTGATGTACGGCCCCGGTCGGGCCTCCTTCGCCGAATCCCTGCCGGGTTTGATGACTTCGCTGGGCTTCCTGGGCACGCTGATCGGCCTGGCCCAGGGCCTCTCCGGCTTCAACATGGCCGACTCCGCCGCCGTGCAGCAGTCGATCGTCACGCTGATCCCCGGCATGCGCTATGCCTTCACCACGTCCATCTTCGGCGTGGTGGGCAGCGTGCTGTTCACGCTGATCACCCGCGCGGTGTACGGCTCCAGCGAGCACACGCTGAAAAGCTTCTACGGGGCCATGAGCCGCCACGCGGGCGTGCTGAGCGTGGACCCGATGACCCAGATCGCCATCTACCAGCAGGAGCAGACTGCCCTGATCCAGACCATGGCCAAGGATCTGAACGGCGCCTTCACCGAGAACATGGCCGCCGCCGTGCGGGACGCCGTGGAGCCGCTGAACCAGAGCTTCAAGAATTTCGTGAACGTGACCACCAAGGAGCAGATGCGCTTCATGGACGCGGTGATGCAGCGGTTCGCCGACCGGCTGGACGAGAGCATGAAGAGCAAGCTGGCCCACTTTGGCGAGGTGCTGGACGAGACCAGCCGCCTGCAGCAGGAGAATTGCGTGGTGGTGCGGGCCAGCCTGTCCGGGGCGAAGGACGCTTTGGAGGACCTGCGCTCCATGCAGACCATGAGCCGGGAGATCGTCACCAGCCTCGCGGGCTATGCCCAGCAGCTTGAGGACGCCCGCCGCCAGGCCGACGACGCCTACATGCGCGTGGCCGGCACCGTGGAGCAGATGGAGCTGGTGTCCCGCCAGCAGAACAACTATCTGAAGACCGTCTCCGCCATGCAGGCGGATCTGACCCGCGTCAGCGACGCCATGCAGAAGGCCGCCGCCGACCTGCGGGGCTCCGCCGGGAGCATCGAGAAGGTGCACATGCAGGCCAGCAAGGCCCTGCAGGACGAGTTCAGCAGCACCATGGACGCCTATCGCGACTACGTGAACCAGTTCACCCAGCGGGTGGACTACCTGGCCAGCAGCATCTCCCGCTCGCTGGATGGCCTGCCCGACGCCGTGGCCGACACCAACAACCGCTTCCTCGACCAGGTGGACCGCCTCACCGACGCCATGGTGCAGGCCCAGAGGGCGCTGGAAGTCACCGCGGATCGAATTTATCGCGGCTAGAATCCAATTAGGAATGAGGAATTAGGAATTAGGAATTGTGGAGGAAATCCTTGCGGATTTCATGATTGATTCAATCAAATTCCGCAGGAATTTGTACCGCCATTCCTCATTCCTCATTCCTAATTCCTCATTAACCCCCGAAGGGAGGTTTAGGAATGCGTAACACCCGTCAGCGCGTGTCCCATCGCCGCGCGGGCAACAACGGCGTGCAGTGGCTGAGCTTTTCAGACCTGATGAGCGCCCTGTTGCTGATCTTCATACTGATCATGTTCTACATCATGTATCAGTATTTCGATATGTATGAAATCAACATGGCGGAGATCGCCCGCCAGCAGTACGACCTGGACCAGGCCAACGCGAGCCTGGACGAGCAGCGCACGAAGCTGACCGAGGCCGAGGCCCAGATGGTGGCCCAGCAGATCCGGCTGAACGCGGCCCAGGCCGATTTGGACGACGCCCAGAGCATCCTGGCCGCCCAGCAGGACGAGCTGAGCCAGGCCCAGTCCCTCCTGCAGGAAAAGGAGGACGAGATCGCCGCCCAACAGGAGCAGCTGGACGCGCTGAGCATCCAGCTGGGCAACCAGCAGACCCAGATCGACGAGCAGCAGGCCGCCCTGGACAACCAGCAGCGCCAGCTGGAGGCCCTGGTGGGCATGCGCACCCGCATCATCACGTCCCTGTCCAGCGCCCTTCGGGAGGCCAGCATCTCCGCCCAGGTGGACCCGAGCAACGGCTCCATCGCCCTGGAGTCGGACGTGCTGTTCGAGCTGGGAAGGTATGACCTGTCCGAGCGGGGCGAGCGGTTCATCGACCGCTTCCTGCCGGTGTACCTGAACGTGCTGTTCTCCGACGAATATCGGGAGTACGTGGCCGAGATCATCATCGAGGGCCACACCGACTCCACCGGCAGCTACATCGACAACCTGGAGCTGTCCCAGCAGCGCGCCCTGGCGGTGGCCAGCTACGTGCTGGACGACGGCTATCATGGCATCACCGCCGACCAAAAGCGGCAGCTGCGCGCCGTGGCCACGGCCAACGGGCGCTCCTTCAGCGACCCGGTGCTGAACGACTTCGGCGTGGAGGACATGGACGCCTCCCGCCGCGTGGTGTTCAAGTTCCGCCTCACCGACGAGCAGATGATCCAGCAGCTGAAGACCATACTGGAGAATAATTAGGAATTGGGAATGAGGAATGAGGAATTGAGGATGAAATCCTGACGGATTTCCTCGGTTCCGGTTCCCCGAATCAATCAAATCCCGCAGGGATTTGCATCGCCATTCCTCATTCCTCACTCCTCATTCCTCATTATCATAGAAGCCTACCAACTGAACGGAGAAGTGATACTGTGCAATATGTACGCCGACTGACCTGGTTCGTCGCCGGGCGCATGCTGTTGATCTGCGCGCTGGCGGGTATGCTGGTGTGCGGCTTCTTCATGGCCATGAACGGCGCCAACATCTATGTGGTGCTGAACGACGGCATGGAGAAGCGGGTGGACGTGATCCTCACCCGCCAGCAGGCTGAGGAGCTGAACAAGTACTTCCACGCCGACTTCCTGATCGCCGACGAGGCGCTGGAGGGGGCGTTGAACGGCATGAGCGCCTATTCCGACTACAGCATCACCGGCTTCGACTACGAGCTGACCATCGAAAAGCTGTGGGCCTGGCCCTGGGACAGCTACGCCAACTGCACCGTGGTGGAGCGGGTGCCCTCCATCTCCGGCAGCGTCATTTCGAGCCGCCGCAGCGAGGTGTCCGAGCGCATCCCCCGCTGGCAGGGCGGCCGGTACGACGTGACCCTGGTGAAGGTGGGCGGCGATTGGAAGATCATCGGCATGCAGCAGAAGACCGTGCTGGTCGAGCCCGAGGGCGACGACGACGGCCTGGAGACCGAGGTGCTGGTGTCGTAAACGTGAATAGGGATAGCCTATAGAGGCGCACGCCGCCACCCAAAAGCCTTCCCCTCTGGGGAAAGTGGCACGGCGCAGCCGTGACGGAAGAGGTCGATTTCACATTGCACAGGCCAGTGCGCGCTCGACCTCATCCGGTTTCGCTGTCGCTCAACCACCTTCCCCATAGGGGAAGGCTTTTTTTGGCAAGTAGACCAAAGTAGACAAAAATCGCACAAAAATTGACAGAAAATATTGACGCCGTCCCCCGGGGCTGATATGATGGAAACAGCTGAGACACAGGAGGGGACGCCCATGGCCGCCCATATCGAGACGCTCAACGACCTGTTTGCCGCGCTGTTCAGGCCCGCGGAGGGGGCTCCGGCCATCCGCCAGCCCCAGCGACCCCTGCGGGAGGACCTGTTCGCGCTGTTCTTCCCGGACGCGCTGGTGAAGCCCTATGCCGACAAGTCCAAGTCGAACCTGACCTGGTTCTTCAACCACGACCCGCGGAACAAGTCCGTTAGGCGGTCGCTGGCGGCGCTTTTGGAGGCGGATCTGCCCGGCACCGTGGCGGACACCCACCGCAAGTGCCACGCGGCGCTGTGGCCCAGAGCCGGGCAGCCGGCCTTCGACGGGGCCCTGCTGAAGAGTGTGCTGCTGTCCGTGCGCCTGCCCGCCGGGGTGGAGAGCCGCTGGCACATCGTCTCCGGCGAGGGCGAGCGCCCCGGCCGGGTGGAGGTGTTCCTGGGCGTGGACGAGGCGGCGGCGCTGGCGCGGCTGATCCTGACCCTGGCCGTGGCCGGGGACGCGCCGCTGGAAACCGTGGGCGACCTGTGGCGGGGCGACCTGGGCGGCGACTGCGCCTTCCTGGGGGAGGACGCCACGCTGGCCGGGTCCCTGCGCCACGCCCGGATGCTGGATCTGCAGGGGCGGCACGAGAAGGCCTTCGAGGCCTTCGAGCGGGTGGCGAAGCAGTTGAACCGCCCCGCCAGGACCCTGGACGAGTCCACGATGTACGTGCGGCTGGGGGAGATGTGCTTCACCGGCGAGGGCTGCCTCAGGGACGAGAAGCTGGCGCTGCGCTACGACGCGCTGGGCCTGCTGGAGGAGAACCCCAGGAGCCTGTGGCAGCTGGGCCGCCACGCCACCGGGTCCCCGGCCCGGGAGGCCATGGAGAAGGCCGCGGAGCTGGGCTACGGGCCCGCCATCCGGGAGCTGGGCGACGCCTGGAACCAGGGCAGCGCCCGCCTGGCCACCGTCCGGAACCTGGAGGAGGCCCGGCGCTGCTACCAGCGGGGGCTGGGCCTGCCCGGCGGCGACGGGGCCTACTGCGCCTACATGCTGGGCCGGCTCTACGAGGCCCAGGGCGAGCGGGCCGCGGCGGTGAACGCCTATCGCGTGGCCCAGGAGAGCGGCAGCGCCGAGGCCGCCGAGCGGCTGGCGCGGCTGGACTGGATGCTGGAGGCCCCGAAGGAGGCCCCGGTCCGGCGGCCCGCCCTGCCCGGGGAGAAGCGATTCTGCCTGATGAACGACCTGACCGGCGCGAACCGGGCGTTCCTGGAGGGCCTCGAGGGCCGGTGGGATGTGACCGTCTGCGGCGAGGCCGCGGGCGCCCCGGAGGGGGCGAAGGTCAGCGCCCTGGCCCCGGAGGCGGCGCTGCGGGACCTGGCTCAGGGGGTGTACTGGGGCGGCGCGGCCAGCTTCCCGGAGCTGGTGATCGGCCTGCTCTCGGGGGATCAGCGGAAGAACCTGCGCCAGGCGGTGGCCCTGCTGGGCGAGCTGCAGCGGATGGCCCAGGACCTGGGGGACCGGGCCTGGGATCTGGTGGACCAGGTGGAGCTCTACGTGCTGGCGGAGCACGACTACGCCGCGCTGCTGCTGGACGCGGCCTTCGCGGGCATGGGCGAGCTCTATTTCCGGCTGAGGCTGTGCGACCCGGCGCTGGACGCGGCGGACGCGCTGCTGACGGAGGCCCCGCTGTTTTTGCCGCGGCTGTCGGCGGCCCCGGACGCGCCGGTGCGGGTGAAGGTGATCGGCGGCGGGGACGCGGCCCTGGCCGTGGCGCGGCGGGCGATGGCCCTGCCCCTGCCGGAGGGCATCGAGGCGACGCTGGACGTGTACGGCGAGGGCGCGGCGCGGCTGGAGCAGCGGCTCCGCCAGCTGTGCCCCGGCCTGGAGCGGGCGCCGGAGCTGATGGGGCTTTTGCCCCGGTTCCACGAGTGCGCCTATGACGGCGTGCTTTCCGAGGAAGGGCTGCTGGGCGGAGATTACTATGTGGTGGCCACCGGCGACGACGCGCGGAATCTGCGCGTGGCGGTGTTGCTGCGGGGGGCGCTGCTCCGGCGCGAGCCCGGGGCGGAGAAGCCGCCCTTCATCGCCGTGCACACGCCCGGCGCCCTGGAGGGCTGGCTCGTGGGCAGCCTCCCGGCAGGGCTGGAGGGCGGCGGCAAGGCGGCGGGCTGGTGCGCCCAGTACGAGCTCCATCCCTTCGGCATGGCCTCGATGTACCGCGCCCAGGCCCTGCGGGACGACGCTCTGGAGCGCCGCGCTCGGCAGGCCCACATGCTGTTCATCGGCCTGCCCAACACCCGCGACGCCCGCCACGCCGCCCTGGGCAGCTACTACCGGCGGCAGCACAGCCGGGACGTGGCCCGGGCCGCGGCGGGGAGCCTGGCCTATCGGCTGCACCTGGCGGGCATCGACCTGCCCGGCTGGCGGCTCTACGGCGCGGGGGACGAGGTGGCACGGCTGGGCATGCGCTACAGCAAATGGCTGAAGGAGGGGGAGAACCTCGACAAGGCCGTGCGGGACGAGCACGCGCGCCGGAACCGCCTGCTCATCGCCCTGGGCTGGTCGCCCGCCGCGGTGGAGGAGGTGGCGGCCTACGTGGGCCGGGGCAACCCCAGCCACATCCTCTATCCCGCGAAGCTGAACCCCTTCATCTGCCCCTGGGAGGCGCTGGAGGGCGGCGAGCTGCTGCGGGGCGTGCGGGAGGCCGTGCGCGCCCGGTTCCCGGAGAAGTCCGTGGCCGACCCCCGGAAGGACGAAGAAGCCTCCGTGCGGGACACGGAGGCGGTGATCGGGGGGTGAGCCAATACAGTATAAGCCTTCCCCCATGGGGAAGGTGGATTTCGGTAAAATTGCTTGCAATTTTGCCGAAAGACGGATGAGGTCCTTGGATGGGCTGCGCCTGTATAATCGTGACAGAGGCGCGAAGCGGAGCGTCAGGGGACCTCATCAGTCTGGCCTGCGGCCAGCCAGCTTCCCCAAAGGGGAAGCCTTTTGGAAGGGCGCAAGGGCAGCAAAGAGCCGCACATCCGAATAACGCAGAAATCCCACCCTTGAATCAAAGGGGTGGGATTTCGTGTATCATCGGGGTTGAGCGCCCCGCGCTCAGGTCGTGATCGTGTACTGCTTGTCCAGAAAGTACTGGGCGAGGCCGATGCTCTCCGCGTCGGGACCGGCCTGGGCGTAGCTGATGTCCAGGTGGCGGATCAGCACCGAGCGGGTGAACAGCGCGCGCCGGAGCTCCTCCAGGAAGGGCTCGCCCAGGATCTCCACGCCGCCGCCCAGCACGATGCGGCGCATGCCGGAGCTGCACAGTACACCGTAGAGCCCGAAGGCCAGCAGCTGCGCGGATTTCATCACCGAGGCGTTCAGCGGTTCTTCAAAGGGATAGCGCCGGGCCAGCTCTGCGCGGGTCTCCGGCGGCTGGATGCCCGCGGCCTCGGCGGCCTTCCGGGCGTCCTCCAGGATCGCCTGTCGGTTCACATAGCGTTCCAGGCAGCCCCGGTTGCCGCAGTGGCAGGGGCGGCCCTGGTAGTCGATGGTGAAGTGGCCGATCTCCCCGGCGGCGTCGAAGGGGCCGGTGTAGATGTCGCCGCGGGCGATCAGGGCGCAGCTGATGCGGTCGTGGATCTCCACGAACACCATGTCCAGCGTTTCCCCGGCCTCCGGGCTGGCGGTGTCCAGGATCTTCTTCTCGGCATAGGCCAGGCTCTTGGTGTCGTTGA
The DNA here is from genome assembly GCA_900315585.1 of uncultured Eubacteriales bacterium. Lineage (GTDB taxonomy): Bacteria > Bacillota > Clostridia > Christensenellales > Aristaeellaceae > UBA2862. The sequence continues at coordinate 67,737 of OMZP01000001.1, forward strand.
ACAGGTACACGGGCACGCCCATCTTGTCCCGCAGGCGCTCCATGGAGGCCTCCGACACGTTCAGGCCCAGGGCTGTCTGGTTCATCAGGCGCTTCTCCAGCAGGCTGTGCACGCCGGGGAAGTTCACGCCAATCACCAGCGCCCGCCTGCGGTCGAAGCGTTCGGACCGGTGGGTGAGGATGTCCTCGAACAGCGCGGCGTAGTCGTCGCCGGCGTCCTCGCTGGGCAGCTGGTCGGAGGGGAAGGGGTAGAAGTCGGTCTCCAGCACCTGGCATTCCAGGTTCAACAGCGCGTATTTCACGCCCTCCCGCCGCAGCGTGAACACCGCGATCTGGAAGCCGTCGGCGTTCAGGCGCAGGCTGATGGGCCGCCGCCCGGGCAGGGAGGTCTGGGCGGGGCCGATCTCAGTGATCAGGCCGCGCTCGGCCAGCTCCTCCACCAGCACGGACACGCTGGTGGCGCTCAGCTGCATGCTGCGCACCAGGTCCGCACGGGACTTGCAGCGGCCGCTGCGCACCAGATCGAAGATATGCTTGATGTTTCCCTCTTTGACCTGTTGTTGGTAGCCGGCGCGTGAGACGCCTGCTGTGTCCAGGGCTAGATACTTCATGGGGAACACTTTCCTTCCTGTCGGATCGGACACAAACCGGCTCTGCCTGCGGGCTGTGACGGGGTCAGGGTGACAATTATCTGAGCTTATGTTATCATATTAATTGGAAGTTTGCAAGTCATTTTAAATTATTTAATCTAATCCAATGTTTGCGATTGCATTAATTATTGCAAAAAAGGCGCGGCTCCGGGGAGTCGCGCCACAATGGCAATGCAATTTGAGCTTAATACATGCCGCCCATGCCGGGGTTGCCAGCGGGAGCCGCCGGTTCCGGAGCGGGGATGTCGGTGACCAGGGACTCGGTGGTGAGCACCATGGCGGCCACGGACGCGGCGTTCTGCAGGGCGGAGCGGGTGACCTTGGTGGGGTCGGCGATGCCGCGCTCCATCATATCGGCGTACTCGTCGCGAGCGGCGTCATAGCCGAAGGTGGAGGACTTGCGGCTCTTGATCTTCTCGACGATCAGGCTGCCCTCGACGCCGGCGTTCTTGGCGATCTGGCGGACGGGCTCCTCCAGCGCGCGCAGCACGATCTGCACGCCGGTCTTCACGTCGCCCTGGGTCTCGGCGACCAGCTTGGCCACGGACTTGGAGGCGTTGATCAGCGCGGTGCCGCCGCCGGGCACGATGCCCTCTTCCACGGCAGCGCGGGTCGCGGCCAGGGCGTCCTCGATGCGCAGCTTGCGCTCCTTCATCTCCACCTCGGTGGCGGCGCCCACGTTGATGACGGCCACGCCGCCGGCCAGCTTGGCCAGCCGCTCCTGCAGCTTCTCGCGGTCGTAATCGCTGGTGGTGTCCTCGATCTGGCTGCGGATGGAGGCGATGCGGGCCTTGATCTCGCTGGCGTCGCCGGCGCCCTCGACGATCACGGTGTTCTCCTTGTCGATCTTCACCTGGCGTGCGGAGCCCAGCATGTCGATGGTGGCTTCCTTCAGCTCCAGGCCCAGCTCCTCGGTGATGACCTGGCCGCCGGTGAGGATGGCGATATCCTGCAGCATGGCCTTGCGGCGATCGCCGAAGCCGGGGGCCTTCACGGCCACGCAGGTGAACGTGCCGCGCAGCTTGTTCAGCACCAGGGTCGCCAGGGCTTCGCCCTCCACGTCCTCGGCGATGATGAGCAGCTTCTTGCCCTGCTGCACCACCTGCTCAAGCAGGCCGATGATCTCCTGGATGTTGGAGATCTTCTTGTCGGTGATCAGGATCAGCGGGTTGTCCAGCACGGCTTCCATCTTCTCCATGTCGGTGCACATGTAGCTGGAGGCGTAGCCGCGGTCAAACTGCATGCCCTCGACGATGGACAGCTCGGTCTTCATGGTCTTGGATTCCTCGACGGTGATGACGCCGTCCTTGCCCACCTTCTCCATGGCGTCAGCGATCAGCTGGCCCACGGTCTCGTCGCCGGAGGAAATCGCGGCGACCTGGGCGATTTCATTTTTGCCCTCGATGGGCTTGGACTGGGCGGCTAGGCTCTGCACGGCGGCCTCGGTGGCCTGCTCAATGCCCTTCTTCACGATCATCGGGTTCGCGCCCGCGGCCACGTTCTTCAGACCCTCGCGCACGATGCTCTGGGCGAGCAGGGTGGCGGTGGTGGTGCCGTCGCCGGCCACGTCGTTGGTCTTCACGGAGACCTCGCGCACCAGCTGGGCGCCCATGTTCTCAAAGGGGTCCTCCAGCTCGATTTCCTTGGCGATGGTCACGCCGTCGTTGGTGATCAGCGGAGCGCCGAACTTCTTGTCCAGCACCACGTTGCGGCCCTTGGGGCCCAGGGTGATCTTTACGGTATCGGCCAGGGCGTCGATGCCGGTCTGCAATGCCTTGCGAGCTTCCTCGCCGTATTTGATCTGCTTAGCCATGATACGTTCCTCCGATTTATAGTTTTGAGTCGTCGATTGCAATGTGTTTGCGAAGAGAGGGAATAGGGATTAGGGAATAGGGATTGGAAACAGCGGGCTGGCGCATAGGAACAGGGATGTGCGTTGCATCGCGGCAGCAGCATTTCCTAATCCCTAATCCCTGGTCCCTAATCCCTTATTCGACCACCGCCAGAATGTCGCTCTGGCGCACGATGATGTATTCCTCGCCGTCCAGCTTCACTTCGGTGCCGGCGTACTTGGAATAGATGACCTTCTGGCCTTCCTTCACGTTCATCTTGATTTCCTTGCCGTCCACGTTGCCGCCCGGACCCACGGCCAGAACCTCGGCCATGACGGGCTTCTCCTTGGCGGAATTGGTCAGGATGATGCCACCCTTGGTGGTCTCCTCGGCCTCCAGATTCTTGATGACGACGCGGTCGCCCAGCGGTTTGATCTTCATAGGAATGACCTCCTGGTAATTTTGGATTTGTTAGCACTCTTAAAATCCGAGTGCTAACCCTTGCAGATCATAGTTTAACCATTATATATGGAAAAATCAAGCCCCTATTGGCCTGTTTTTGTGTTAAATGTTGGGAAAATAGGGGCAGGCAATAGAGAATAGGCAATAGGCAATAGGCAATAGGATAAGCTGGAGCAGGGCAGGGAACTGACTTGGCGGAGGGATCGGGGGCGCAGCGCCTCGATATTGAATCGTCCTCGGCGACATGCGCGGCGGGGACGAGGGCTTTTTGCGGCGGGGAGCCTGTCGACCAGAGGAAAAAGCGGTTGTTCACGAAGCTTAGGGAAATAGCAAAATGCAGTCAGCTGACAATGCGTACAGATCCTTCGTTTTGCTCAGGATGACATGGATTCCTCTCGTTGTCATCCTGAGCGAAGCGAAGGATCTGTACATTGCGTTGATTAACAGCGTCTCAAGAGAAGTCTTTGGAATCGGTTCGTTTTATTCCCCCAGTTCCCGTGAAGAATCCCAAAAAAACGGCCCATCGCCTGCGCAATGAACCGCGTCTTTGTAATCGATCGATTACAGGTCAACGCTGCCCTCAACTTCCTTGTTGACAACGTAGTAGACCTTGGCTTCCTGGGGCTTCACGTAGATGTCCAGGTCGGCGATCTCGGTCAGCTTGTGGCCGGCGTCCTTCCAGTTCTTCTTCACGTTCGCCTCAACAGCGCCCAGGTCGAATTCCTGACCGTCAAACTGCAGAACAAACTGCTGATTGATCTTAGCCATGGTGTTACCTCCTATCGATGTTCTCTAAATGTCCGCACAACGCATATTGCATTCTGCTGCAATCAATATAGCAAATTGAACGTAAACTTGCAAGATTTTTCATGTGAAATTGCACTTTGGAAATTGGGCAACTGTCACAAAGCTTTTTGCCGCCCTCGCCGCCTTTGCCGGTCATTTTAAGAAATGGGGGCAAAAAGACTTCACTTGGCGGCGCGGTGTTCTTCCTTCCACCTTCGGATTTCGTCCAGCTTTTTCCCCAGCGCCGCCTCCTCGCCCTGCTCCGTGGGCAGGTAATACCGCTTGTCGGCCATGGAATCGGGCAGGCAGGTCATGGCGGTGAGCTTGTCGTCGAAGTCGTGGGCGTACTGGTAGCCCGCGCCGTAGCCCACGTCCTTCATCAGCCCGGTGACGGCGTTGCGCAAATGCAGCGGCACGGGCTCGGAGAGCTCCTTCGCGGCATCCCGCCTGGCGGCCTCGTAGGCGGCGTAGAGGGCGTTGGACTTGGGCGCGAGGGCCATGTAGACCACCGCCTGGGTCAGGTGGACGCTGCATTCCGGCATCCCGATCAGCCGACAGGCCTGGAACGCGGCCACGGCCTGATCCAGGGCGCGGGGGTCGGAAAGACCCACGTCCTCGCTGGCGAAGCGGGTGACGCGGCGGGCGATGTAGATCGGGTCCTCCCCGGCCTCCAGCATCCGCGCCAGCCAGTACACCGCGGCGTCCGGGTCGGAGTTGCGCATGGACTTGTGCAGGGCGGAGATCAGGTTGTAGTGCTCCTCGCCGCCCTTGTCGTAGAGCAGCGATTTCTTGGAGATGCACTGCTCCAGCGTGTCCTCGGTGACGGTGGTGCGGCCGTCGGCATCCAGCTCGCCGTTCAGGATCACCATTTCCAGCGTGGACAGGGCCACCCGCGCGTCCCCGTTGGCGAACACCGCGATCCTCTCCAGCAGGCCCTCCGGCAGGGCGATGTCCTGGCCGCCGAAGCCCCGCGGGTCCTTCAGGGCGCGGCGCATCAGGCCCGTCAGGTCCTCCGGGGTCAGCGCCTGCAGCACAAACACCTTGCACCGGCTCAGCAGCGCGGCGTTTACCTCGAAGGAGGGGTTTTCCGTGGTCGCGCCGATGAGGATGATGCTGCCCTTCTCCACGAAGGGGAGGAAAGCGTCCTGCTGGGCCTTGTTGAAGCGGTGGATCTCGTCCACGAACACGATGGTCTTCTCCCCGAAGCGCCGGTTGTCCTCCGCCTGCTGCATCACACCGCGAATCTCCTTGATGCCGCTGGTGACGGCGGAGAAGTCGATGAACGCGGCCCGGGTGCGGCGGGCGATGATCCGGGCCAGGGTGGTCTTGCCCACGCCGGGCGGGCCCCAGAAGATCATCGAGGCGATCTGGTCGCCCTCGATCAGCCGACGCAGCACCTTGCCCTCGCCCAGCAGGTGCTTCTGCCCGGCGAATTCCTCCAGCGTCTGCGGGCGCAGCCGCGCCGCCAGCGGCTGGGCCGTCGGGCGGTCGAAAAGGGTCATCTGTTCCATGGGAACCTCCTGATGCTTGCTGCCTCTATTATAGCGCGGCGGCCGCGGGACTTCAACCACCGCAAGGCTTGAAACCCGACGGGAAATGTGGTAAAGTGTCATTCAGAGGTGAACCGACATGGAAAAGAGCTATACCGATACTTTTGAATTGCGCTCCCTGGCCTGCGACATGCAGGGCCGCTGGAAGCCCGGCGCGATCCTGGAGACCATGCAGGAGATCGCCGGGGACCACTGCGCCCGCCTGGGCCTGCCCCGGCCGGTGATGGACGGGCTGGGCATCGCCTGGGTGCTGAGCCGGGTCCGGGTGCAGCTGAAGCGCCAGCCGAGGATGGGGGAGACCATCTCCGCCAGCACCTGGCCCCTGCCGCCGCGGCATCTGTTCTACCCCCGGGTGAACGCCTTCCTGGACGGGGAGGGGAATGAGATCGGCGGGGCGTCCAGCCTGTGGCTGCTGATGGATTTGAACACCCGCCGGGTGGTGAACAGCGACGCGGTGCTCGCCCGCCTGCCGGACAACGCCGACATGCCCGCGGGCATTGCCATTGGCGCGGCGCGGCCCCTGGCCGGGGAGGCCGTGGTGAAGGAGCTGGTCGCGCCCTATTCGGATTTCGACCTGAACGGCCACGTGAACAACACCCGCTACCTGGACTGGACCATGAACGCCCTGGGCCATGGCGTGCTGGCGGAAAAGTGGATCTCCGATTTCTGCGTCAGCTACGACCGGGAGGTGCGCCCGGACGAGGTGATCCGCACGGAGCTCGTCCTGAGCGGCGACCGGTTCAGCTTCTGCGGCAGCGCCGGAAGCACCGGCAGCGCCGGAAGCACCCGGTGCTTCTGCGTGGCGGGGGTGCTGAAGGAGAGGGATTAGGGACATCGAGCGCCCGGAAAACAATCCAGTGGATTGTTTTCAGCGAGATGGGGCCGGCAGGCCCATAGGGACTAGGGAACAGGGAACAGGGGAGAACGGCAAAGGCTTGGCCGTGTTGTCGGGATGCTGTCCTTTAAAAGAATGTACAGATCCTTCGCGCTGCTCAGGATGACAGGTTTGCGATGCTTGTCATCCTGAGCGGAAGGTTGGAAACCCGGAGGGTTTCCAAGTCCGGCCTGTGGCCGGACCGCGGATTTTCAATCCTGGGGATTGAAAACCGCGCCGTGCGAAGGATCTGTACATTATGTATGGAACAGCATTCCGGAGATACGGTCAAACGCTAGCCGTTCTCCCCTAATCCCTACTCCCTAAACAATCCTCACCCCATAGATCACGCTGCCCCGGGTGCCCACGACGATCATGTCGTCGAACACCACCGGGCTGCCCTCGATGTTGGCGTTGAGGGCGACGCGGGCGATTTCCTCGCCGGTCAGGCCGTCCAGCAGCTTCAGGCTGCCGTCGCTGCTGCCCACCAGCACGTAGCCCTTCCCGGAGGGGGTGTAGAGGCAGGTGGGAGAGGACCAGCCGTAGTGCTCCATGGACTTGGCCCAGGCGACCTCGCCGGTGGCCTTGTTCAGGGCGTAGAGCATGCCGTGGGTGTGCTCGGTGCGGCAGATGTGGAAGTACACCAGGTCCGACAGGCTCTCCCGGCCCACCGCCGGGGTGGCGAACCCGCCGCCGCCGTTCTCGTCGTTCTGGGTGATGGGGTCGCTGTCCACCTGCCAGATCAGCTCGCCGGTCAGGGCGTTCAGCTTGGTCATCTGGCTGGTGCCGTGGCTGCCCCGCTTGTCCACCTCGTTCACGGCGTAGAGCGCCACCCGCCCGTCCGCCTCCGGCTCGATGACCAGGCTGGCGTCGGTGTCGTCGCCCATGGCGAAGCTCCAGATGAGGGACATCTCGTTCAGGTCCACGCACTGGATGATGCCGGTGTTGTTGGCGAAGTAGGCGTAGCTGCCGTAGATGGCCACGGAGTTCTCGGTGCCCAGCTTGCCGTCGCCGTACTGCTGGTAGACGTAGCGGGTCACCTTCGGGTCGACGGTCACGCGGCCGGCGCTCTGGGTGGTGTTCAGCTTGACCTTATAGAGCACGCCGTTTTCCCCGCAGGTGATCATCGTGTCCGTCGCGCCGTCCACCAGCGGGGCGCAGTCGAAGGCGAACCAGTGGCGGTGGGCCCTGGAGTCGCTGCCGTTGAGGAAGTACAGCTGCTGCTGGTCGATGAGGCTCCAGATGCGGGTGCCGCAGGCCACCTTCTTCTCGTTGATCTCGTAGATGCCCTGGCCGCAGTACAGCAGCGGCATGCCCCGCGGGTCCACGGTCAGGCTGCCCTTGATGGGCGCGCCGATGTTGATGGGGCTGCGGGTCTCCTGGCCGTCGTCCAGGTCCAGGAAGTAGATGTGGCCGTCCAGCGTGGCGTAGAGCACCTCCACCAGGCCGTCCTTGGCCTTCTTGGCCCGGTTCAGGTTCATCTGCTCCCTCAGGTCCGCGGGCCAGCGCACCGCGCTGGCCTGGCCGGTCCAGCCCACGCCGGTCCAGGTGTCGATGCCGCGGATCTGCTTCTGCCAGGCCAACATCAGGGCCTGGGGCTCCTCGGGGATCTCGCCGTAGGCGCCGCCGTCCCGGTAGTTGCTGCCCCGGAAGGTGGTCACGCCCTCCAGCGTGGTGTATTCGTCGGAGGAGCCCATGTCGATCACGGCGTCGTCGGTTTCATCCTCCCGGTAGACCTCGGTGGTTTTGACCAGCCGGTTGACATCCGGGTCGGCATAGTCCGCCCCGGCGGTCACAGGCTGGTGATAGGCGGATGCGTCCAGGGCGCTGGCGCGCTTCATCACCAGCTCCGGCACCGGCTCCAGCGTGGGTGCGGGCTCCGGGGTGATCTCCGGCGCGACGGTTGCCGCCGCCGTGGGCGCGGGGGTCGGCGCTTCGGTGGCCATGACGCGGTCCGCGGTCTGCGGGCCCTGGGAAGCCGTGCGCGCCTGGGTCATCGGCGGCGCGGCCACCTCCACCTGGGGCCTGGCCGGACGAGCCGCGGGGGTCAGGGCGTTCAGGGCCCAGAAACACCCGCAGCCCAGCACGATCAGCAGGCACGCCGAGGCCGCCAGTATGTTCTTCAGTTTTTGCTTCCTGCGCCGGGCCAGCGCCCGGCGGGACCGTTTATAGCTGCTCATATTTCATCCTGATGTCTTAATAAAGTCATATTTCCACTAAATTTCATTCTACAACAGATATGTGGTGATGGGTTTATGATAGTATTTCATTAGTTTTGCAAGAGTGTGACAACCTTGCCGCACTGCCGGAGATATGGTATACTGGACATAATGCGGGTTTCTGCCCGCAAATGGAATCTGACGAACCATTTCTACATATAAAAGGGGGATACACATATGATCTACCGGCGCCTTGGCAGGACGAATTTGCAGGTGAGCGAGGTGGGCTTTGGCGGCGAGTGGCTGGAGCGCCACGACGAGGCCTACTCCGTCGAACTGATCCGCCACGCCCACGCCCAGGGCATCAACATCATCGACTGCTGGATGCCGGACCCGAAGAGCCGCAGCATCATCGGCAAGGCCATCGCGGACTGCCGGGACGAGTGGTTCGTGCAGGGGCACATCGGCTCCACCTGGCAGAACGGCCAGTACGTGCGCAGCCGGGACATGGCGCATGTGGTGCCCGCCTTCGAGGACCTGCTCGAGCGCATCGGCGGCGGCTACATCGATCTGGGCATGATCCACTACATCGACTCCGAGGAGGACTGGCAGAACGCCATGTCCGGCCCGTTCATCGAGTATGTGCATCGGCTGCACGACCGGGGCATCATCCGCCACATCGGCCTGAGCACCCACAACCCGGTCATGGCCAAACGGGCCGTGGAGACGGGCTTCGTGGAGATGATCCTGTTTTCCATCAACCCGGCCTTCGACATGCACCCCGCCACCGAGGACCTGATGGACCTGCTGGGCGGCGACTTCGACGAATCCCTCAGCGGCATCGACCCCCAGCGGGCGTCGCTGTACCAGCTGTGCGAGCAGCGGGACGTGGGTATCACGGTGATGAAGGGCTTCTTCGGCGGGGCGCTGTTCGACGCGAACCGCAGCCCCTTCGGCGTGACCTTCACCCCGGCCCAGCTGATCCACTACGCGCTGACCCGTCCGGCGGTGGCCTCCATACTCTGCGGCTACGACACCTGCGAGCAGATCGACCAGGCCGTGGCCTACGAGACCGCCACCCCCGACGAGCGGGACTACGCCTCCGTGCTCGCCTCCGCGCCGATGCACGGCTACATGGGCCAGTGCACCTACTGCGGCCACTGCCAGCCCTGCCCCATGGAGATCGACATCGCCATGGTGAACAAGCTGTACGACCTGGCCGTGCAGCAGGAGACCCTGCCCCAGAGCCTGCGGGAGCACTATCGCAACCTGCCCCACAACGCCGCCGACTGCGTGGGCTGCCGGAGCTGCGAGAGCAACTGCCCCTTCGGCGTGAAGATCGCCGAGCGGATGGCGAAGGCGGCGAAGCTGTTCGGGTGACGGCATTCCAAAGCCTTCCCCTTTGGGGAAGGTGGCATTTGCGGAGCAAATGACGGATGAGGTCGGGTTCGCAGAGCATAGGCCAGTGCGTGTTCGACCTCATCCGGCCTCGCTGATGGCAACAAGTTGCCGGCTCGGCCACCTTCCCCATAGGGGAAGGCAAAAAAGGAGAATCGATATGCGCAAATACGACGTTATCATCATCGGGGCGGGGCCCGGCGGCATCTTCACCGCCTGGGAGCTGACCCAGAAGCGGCCGGAGCTGAAGGTGGCCGTGCTGGAAGCGGGCAACCCGCTGGACAAGCGCAAGTGCCCCATCGACGGCAAGAAGATCAAGAGCTGCGTGAAGTGTCCCACCTGCGCCATCATGAACGGCTTTGGCGGCGCGGGGGCCTTCTCCGACGGCAAGTACAACATCACCAACGACTTCGGCGGCACGCTGTATGAGTACATCGGCCGGGACGAGGCCATGGCGCTGATGCGCTACGTGGACCAGATCAACGTGAAAAACGGCGGCGCGGGCACGGCCCTCTACTCCACCGCCGGGAGCCAGTTCAAGAAGCTGTGCATGCAGAACCGGCTGACGCTGCTGGAGGCGTCGGTGCGCCACCTGGGCACCGACATCAACTATGTGGTGCTGGGCAACCTCTACGAGCAGCTGAAAGACAGGGTGGATTTCTTCTTCAACACCCAGGTGGACGCCATTGAGGTCATCGGCGAGGACGAGGGCTATCGCGCCGTCTGGGGCGGGGAGCGCGCCGAGTGCCGCTGGTGCGTGGTGTCCGTGGGCCGCAGCGGCAGCAAGTGGATGGAGAAGGTCTGCGGGGAGCTGGGCATCGGCACCAAGAGCAACCGGGTGGACCTGGGCGTGCGGGTGGAGCTGCCCGCCGTGATCTTCGCCCACATCACCGACGAGCTGTACGAGAGCAAGATCGTATACCGCACGGAGAAGTATGAGGACCACGTGCGCACCTTCTGCATGAACCCCCGGGGCATCGTCGTCAACGAGAACACCAACGGCATCGTCACCGTGAACGGCCACAGCTTTGAGGACGAGGGCCGCAAGACCGACAACACCAACTTCGCCCTGCTGGTGTCCAAGCACTTCTCCGAACCCTTCCACGACTCCAACGGCTACGGCGAGAGCATCGTGCGCCTGAGCAACATGCTGGGCGGCGGGGCCATCGTGCAGCGGTTCGGCGATCTGGAGCGGGGCCGCCGCAGCACCCTGAAGCGCATCGAGGAGGGCACCGTGAAGCCCACCCTGGCGGCCACCCCCGGCGACCTGAGCCTGGTGCTGCCCAAGCGCATCCTGGACGGCATCATCGAGATGATCTACGCCCTGGACAACATCGCCCCCGGCACCGCCAACGACGACACGCTGCTCTACGGCGTGGAGGTGAAGTTCTACAACATGGAGGTGGAGCTGAACCGCCACCTGGAGACCTGCCACAGGGGGCTGTACGTCATCGGCGACGGCTCCGGCGTCACCCATTCCCTCAGCCACGCCTCCGCCAGCGGGGTATATGTGGCGCGGGAGATCGCGGACAGCGCCCGCTGACGAGCGCGGGGGCGCCCGGCAGGACCGGGAGTCGTTTGCTGCCGCCCGGAACATGGGATGTTCCATCCCAACTGCTGCCGCCCTTCCTGTACACGAAATCCCGCGCCACTGATTCCAGCGCGGGATTTCTGCGTTGAGACGGTTGCTTGCGGACGCCATGAATGGCGTCCCTACGACTGGAAATGGCGCAGGGGAAGGCTTTTGGGCCATGAAAAAGCTGCCTTGCGGCAGCTTTTTCATGGGGCACTTTACCGCCCCAGCTTATAGATGCTGGTGCCGGTGTAGAGGCAGTCGTTTGCGTAGATGGCGGCGCTGTAGTCCATGGTGAAGTCCACCACCTGGTTGCCGTGCCAGTCCACCACGCCCTGCTTGCCGTCGGCGTCCTTCACGGTGACGAAGTAGCCGTCGGAGCTGGTCAGGCCGTTCTTGAGGCCGATCTCGGCCACGTTCGGCAGGGCGGTGACGGTGCCGTCGGCGGCGATCAGGGTGCAGGCCCCGGTCAGGTCGGTGGCGCCCAGGGTGCAGCCGAAGTAGCTGACGCTGTCCTTGGCATACTGGATGGGGCAGGTCACGTTGCCCTCCAGGTCGATGAAGCCCAGCTTGCCGTCCTGCTCCACGCACACGTAGCCGTCGTTGATGGGAGCCTTGTCGCCCCAGGTGTAGATGCGCTGATACACCGCGGGCACGGCCATGGCCCTGGCGTCCAGGTCGTAGAGGCCTTCGGCCTCGTTGACGGTCACCTTCACGTAGTGGCCGCCCACCACGTTGCCGATCATGTTGAAGGCGGGCTCGCTGACCACCTGGCCGCTGGCGTCCAGGATGCCGTAGAGGCGGGCGTCGCCGTCGTAGAAGGAGACGTAGCCCTTCGTGATGTTGGACAGGTTCCGGTATTCCACGTCCGCCAGCTTTTCGCCGGTCACGGCGGAGTAGAGCGCTGCGGGGGAGAGGTCGTTTTCGCTCTTGACGATCAGCTCCGCGTCGTACATGCTGGTGAGCTCGGTCGGGGCGGTGTTGAAGTCCTTGTCGTAGACGGAGATGCCGCCGTCCTTGTCCTCCACGATCAGCCAGCCGCCGATGCCGGCCTCCCGGGCGCGGCTGAACTGCTTGCGCTCCAGGCTCCCGGCCAGCTTCTTCTCCGGCAGGTAGAACAGGTCGTAGCGCACCACGGCGGCGTAGTCGAACTCGCCGAAGATCACGTTGTAGTCCGCGCCGTCCTTGTCGTTGGTGCCCTCCAGCACCACGCCCACGGCCCAGTTGGGGGAGACGACGGTGAAGTCGCTGTATTCATAGGGGGTCAGGGCCTCGCCCGCGGCATTCACCAGGGCGGAGGTGTTGAAGCCGGACTCGTTGGTGGCCTGGTACAGGCCCTCGCCCAGGTAGCTGAGGTCGCCGAACTGGGCCTCGCAGAGCACGTTGCCCTCCAGGTCCACCAGGCCCTCCAGCCGGTTCTCGGTGTAGATGAAGGCGCCGGATTTCTCCGCGCCGCTGTCGCTCATGCTCTCCGCCTCGAACAGCGGGCCGGTGACCTCCGCCAGCGCCGTCGCGCCCAGCAGCAGGCAGGCAAGAAGGATAGCCAGGATGCGCTTTGTCATGGGTGTCCCTTCCTTTCAATATTGGATGGTTCTATTATACCGAAAACGTTGTAGATTTTCAATGGACGAAAGGTTATTTCGCAAGGGGTGAGGGGAAGAATCAAAGGGATAGGGGACAACCCCTCCGCCGCCTGCGGCGGAGGGGTTGTTGTCCTACTCTAATACTTCAAAAACATCGGCGCGCCCCAGGCGGCGATTTTGTACACCGGGTTTTCCAGACGCTTCTTCACGTTGTCCAGCTCCTTGCGGATCTCGATGTGCTGGGGGCAGTGCTGCTCGCACTTGCCGCACTTCACGCACAGCCCGGCGTTGCTGCGCACCTTGCGCAGGGTGGTGCACATCATGTATTCCTTCATGCCGGTGAACAGACCGTCTGAGAAGCTGGAATTGTAGGCGGCGAAGCAGGTGGGGATGTTCACGCCCTTGGGGCAGGGCTGGCAGTAGCCGCAGCCGGTGCAGCCCACGCGGGTGCCCTTCCGGATGGCGGCGAGGGCCTGGCCGTAGAGGGCGAGCTCCCCGTCGGAGAGGGAACCGGGCAGGGCCTCGGAGGCGATGCGGCAGTTCTCCTCCACCTGGCTTGAATCGTTCATGCCGCTGAGCACCACCGTCACCTGGGGATGGTTCCACACCCACCGCAGGCCCCAGTCCGCGGGGCTGCGCCTGGGCTCGGCGGCCTCGAACACCTTCTTTGCCGCCGTGGGCAGGCCGCCCGCCAGCTTGCCGCCCCGAAGCGGCTCCATGATGATCACCGGCAGGCCCTTCTCCGCGGCGTAGTTGAGCCCGTCGATGCCCGCCTGGCTGCGCTCGTCCAGGTAGTTGAACTGGATCTGGCAGAAGTCCCAGTCGAAGGCGTCGATCAGCGCCTTGAATTGCAGCGTGCCGCCGTGGAAGGAGAAGCCCACGTTGCGGATGGCCCCGCTTTCGACCTTCTCCGCCAGCCACTGACGGATGCCCAGGCAGCACAGCCGCGACCAGCTCTTTTCGTCGTTGAGCATGTGCATCAGGTAGTAGTCCACGTAGTCGGTCTGGAGCCGGGCCAGCTCCTCGTTGAAGAAACGCTCGGCGTCCTCGATCTTGTTCACCCGGTACTGGGGCAGCTTCGTGGCCACCTTGATCCGATCCCGGCACCCGTGGCTGGCCATGAACGCGCCCAGGCAGGCCTCGCTGCCGGGGTAGATGTAGGCGGTGTCGAAGTAGTTCACGCCCCTTTCCAGGGCCAGGGCCAGCTCCCGGTCGGCCTTCTCCTGGTCGATTGAGCCGCCGCGCTTGGTGAAGCGCATGCAGCCAAAGCCCAGCGCGGAGAGCTGGTCGCCGTTTTTCGGGTTGGTGCGGTATTGCATGGAGGGAGCTCCTTTCATGGGTCGGACCTGCGGCTATCCTGTTATCGACCATTATAGTGCATCGGGGGCGGGATTGCAAGACGGCGTGTTTTGTTCCTTTTCTATCACAAAAACGCACCAAATATGGCATTTTATACAATTTTCATCACATTCTATTGGAAATTCCCTCTTGCATTGGCCGTTGTTGTATGTTAATATGTTGTATGGGAAACTTTAACATTATGAGGAAGGGAGGCGGACCGGCATGAGTGCGGAATGGCTGAACCTGCGCCTGGACAACCAGCGCGAGACCCTCGCGGACCGGTTGAACGCCTCGCCCTTTGACGAGCTGGTGGAGATCGACCTCTACAACGACCACTGCCGCAACCTCTATCACGTGGAGGGCAAGTATTTCGTGCCCTTCATGGAGGGCAAGTGGACGGAGCTCTATCGCTATGCCGTCGACCACATGATCCACCCCGACGACCGCGGCGCCTATTCCGCGCTGATGGATCCGGACAAGCTGCAATCCCGGATGGAGAGCGCCAGGGACGGCGTGCGCTCCGCGGAGTTCCGCTTTCGCACCACGGACGGCGGCTGGATCTGGACCCGCCAGGTGATGATCGCCGGGCCGAGGAGCGGCCTGAGAGACGGCATCGTCTGGTGCTACATCTACGACATTTCCCTGCGCAAGCAGCGGGAGCAGGGGCGCATCCTGCCCGCCGGCGCCGGGGGCCTGGGCCGGCGGGACGAGATGACCGGCCTGCTCACCGATCGGGACTTCTTCTCCCTGGCCCAGCGCAAGCTGCCCACGCTGGTGGGGCAGTGGTGCGTGGCGGCGGTGGACGTGGAAAACTTCAAGCTGTTCTGCGACTGGCACGGGCAGCAGGTGGGCCACTTCCTGCTGGCGGCCATCGGCGAGGTGCTGCACCGGGTGGAGGAGGAGACCGGCGGTCTGGCGGGCTATCGCGGCCAGGACGACTTCGCCCTGCTCGTTCCCTACGACATCCAGCGCCTGAACGCCCTGTACGGCGAGCTGCAAAGCCTGATCGTGTCCCAGGGGGACAGCGTGGGCTTCCAGCCCATCTTCGGCATCTGCATGATCGAGGGCGGCGAGGACGACATCATGCAGCTCTACAACCACGCGGCCCTGACCGCCGAGCAGATCAAGGGCGACTTCCGCAACCGCATCCGGGTGTACAACACGGCCACCTATAAGAGGAACACCGAGGAATACCGGATCATCGCGGACTTCCAGCGGGGACTGGAGGAGGGCGAGCTGTTCTTCTGCCTGCAGCCCCAGTGCCGGGTCTCCTCCGGCCACGTGGTGGGCGCGGAGGCGCTGGCCCGCTGGCGCACGAAGGACGGGCGGATGATTCCGCCGGCCCGGTTCGTGCCGATCCTGGAAAAGTTCGGCATGGTGACCAACCTGGACAAGTTCATCTGGGAGAGCGTGTGCAAGTGGCTGCGCAAGTGGCTGGACGAGGGCCATACGGCGGTGCCGGTGTCGCTGAACGTGAGCCAGATCGACATCTTCACCATCGACGTGCCGGAGCACTTCAACGAGCTGCTTCAAAAATACAGCCTGCCGGCGAACCTGCTCAAGGTGGAGATCACCGAATCCGCCTACGTGGAGGACACCGCCGTGGTGCGCGAGACGGCCCGGCGGCTGCGGCAGGCGGGCTTCCTGGTGCTGATGGACGACTTCGGCAGCGGCTATTCCTCGCTGAACATGCTGCGGAGTTTGAACGTGGACGTTTTAAAGCTGGACGCCCAGTTTCTGCACATCAGCGAGAACGAGTCCCGCCGGGGCATCAGCATCCTGGAATCCATCATCAACATGGCCAAGTCCATGACCATTCCCGTGATCGTGGAGGGCGTGGAGACGCCGGAGCAGATCAACTTCCTCAGCGACCTGGGCTGCCGCTACATGCAGGGCTATTACTTCTATCGGCCCATGCCGGTGGAGGAGTTTGAAAACCTGATCCGCGACGGGAAGAAGATCGACCTGAGCGGCTTTGAGTTCAAGGCCAACGAGCAGATTCACACCCGGGAGTTCCTGGACGCCAACGTGTTCAACGACGCGATGCTGAACAACATCCTGGGCCCGGTGGCCATCTACCGCCGCAAGGGCGACGCGGTGGACATCGTTCGCTACAACCAGCAGTTCTACCAGATGGTGGGCATCGAGGTGAACCAGCTGAACGCGCGCATCAAAGGGATCCAGGAATTCGTGTATCCGGATGACCGGCCGAAGCTCTACGCCATGATGGACAAGGCCCTTCACGACCGGTTGAACGGGGGCAAGGGCGTGCTGCGGGTGTACAAGCCCAGCGGCGCGATTGTCTGGATCTCCATGCAGCTGTACTTCATGAGCGAGAACGACCAGGGCGCGAACTTCTACGGCTCCTGCGAGGACGTGACCGAGATGCAGTTCGTGAACCAGGATCTGCCCGGCGGCTACTACCGCGTCGCCGCCGACGGCCGGGGCACGTTCCTCCACGTGAGCAAGGGCTTCACGGAGCTGGTGGGCTACACTGCCGAGGAGATCCGCAAGGAGTTCGACAACAGCGTGATGAACATGGTCCACCCAGACGACCGGGAGGCGGTGCTGGAGGGGGCCAGGAGCATCCGCGGCGGCAGCGAGAACGCGGGCAAGCCCATTCGCCTCAAGCGCAAGGACAACGGCTACGTTTCCGTGGTGATCAAGAGCCGCCTGACCGACCTGGACGGCAGGCTCTGCTTCCAGGCCGTGGCCATCGACGTGACGGACCTGACGAAGCTGCGCAACCGGATGCGGCTTTTGAGCCAGTATGTTACCGACGACGTGGTGTTCGTCAAGCGCAGGGACGGCAGCTTCAAGTATCGGGTCGTCATTCACGGCCTGGAAAAGAAGCTGGGCATGAGCGCGAAGGAATTCGAGATGTGGCTGAACAGCGGCGAGCTCTATCGCCAGATGTCCCCGGAGGAGGCCCAGCGGCTGGAGAAGGTCACCATGGAGGCGATGGAGAAGAAGGAGTCCTTCGAGTTCCTCTTCAACGTGAACCTGCCCTCCGGCGAGCCCATGCGCCTGCACATGAAGAACGATTACGTGGACGACAAGAGCACCAAGGTGGAGTATATCTGCATCTTCCGGGAGGAATAGCTCGCCCCGGAGCCTTCCCCTTTAGGGGAAGGTGCCGAACGAAGTGAGGCGGATGAGGTCGTTTCTCTTTATTGCGATTGCCGCGGACGAAATTTGGGTCCGCAATGGCAGGGGAGGCGACCTCATCCGTCTTGCTGCGCTTCGCTTGCAATCCACCTTCCCCTGAAGGGGAAGGCTTTCTGCTGTTCGTGGGAGCGAGGACTGTATGCCAGAAAATCCGGCTCTCCTTATAAAGAAAGCCCCGGCGCAGAGCGCCGGGGCTTTGGTATGCCTCCCGATCAATCAGCCCTGGTTGTCGAGGCGGGTGATGCCGTCGATGTTCAGGTCGAAGTAGGGGGCGGAAGAGGTCTCAGACTCGTGGAAGTAGCCATCATAGATGTGCTCGTTCTCGGGGACCTCGCCGTTCACGGTGAAGGTGCTGGTGTCGAACACCTGCAGCTCGCCGCTCTCCAGCTGGGCCAGGACCTCCTGAACCTTCTCCACGGTGCCCTCGGCGGCCACGTTGGGGTTCAGCTCGGTCAGCTCGACGGCGCCGTCGGCCATGCCCAGGGCGATGTCGGTGGGGAAGCTCTCGCCCTTCATGGTCGCCTCGATGGCCATCTGCATGTAGGGGGTCCAGTTGATCTTGGAGGAGATCAGCGCGGTGTTGGGGGCCACGGCGGTGAAGTCGATGTTGTAGCCGACATTCGGCACGCCGTTGTCCTCGCAGGCGGTGGGAGCGCCGACGGTGTCGGCATGCTCGCTCATCAGCACGCAGTGATACTGCGCGATCAGCGCGTTGGCCGCTTCCTGCTCCATGCCCAGGTCGCCCCAGCTGTTGGTGAAGGTCACGACCATGGTGGCGGAGGGGCAGGCGTGGCGGATGCCCAGGAAGGTGGAGGTGTAGCCGCTGATGACCTCGGCATAGGGGAACGCGCCCACGTAGCCGACCACGGCCTGGTCCTCGGTGATCTCGCCCTTCTCGATCATCTCGTTCAGCTTCAGGCCCGCGGCATAGCCCGCGGCGAAGCGGCCCTGGTAGATGTGAGCGAAGGCGTTGTGCATGTTGTCCAGCCCGGAGCCCGCGGCCTGGAAGCCGGTGGCGTGGGAGAACTGGATCTCCGGATACTCCTGGGCGGCCAGGATGATGTAGTCCTCATGGCCGAAGGAATCGGCGAAGATGTACTTGCAGCCGGATTCCGCCATGTCCACGGCGGCGTCGTAGCAGCCCTGGTCCTCGGGGATATTGGTCTTGATGATCAGCTGGCTCTCGTCGATGCCCAGGTTCTCCAGCGCAGCCTTCATGCTGTCGATGAAGTTGGCGTCATAGCCCATGTTTTCGTCGTGCAGGCAGATCAGGCCGATCTTCATGTCTTCCTTCGCGATTTCCGCGGAGGCGGCACAGCAGAGCAGCATGGCCAGAACCAGAAGGACGGATGCGATCTTTTTCATAATCATTTGTCTCCTTCTCTTTTGTCACTCCCCCCGGGGGAGCCCGTGAGGGTATCATACACAAGGAAAGTTACATCTGGGATGCTGATATTGTAAATTGTGGGGTGAGAAGGGGTGAAAGTTCGGGAATTGGCTTGTTTATTGTCGAGGAAAACGCCCTTCGGCTGCGCTTTCGGGCGTTTTTTCCGAACATTAAAAAAGAGAACGACCTCATCCGTCTTTCGGCAAAATTGCAAGCAATTTCACCGAAATCCACCTTCCCCTAAAGGGGAAGGCAATGCTTCCGCGCGTTCGCCCAAAAGCCTTCCCCAGCGCCGAGCGAAGCGAGGCTGAGGGCCCTGCGCACCGGTTGTGCGGGCCCGAAACCCGCGACCGAGCGCAGCGACAGGCGCGGGGCGATTCAGGGGAAGGTGGCATTTGCGAAGCAAATGACGGATGAGGTCGTTCTCCGGCTATTCTTATCTAAACTCTGAACTCTAAACCCTCCACTCCGTCAGCGTCTCCCCCTTCACCAGATACGCCCTTTCCGCCAATTCCGCCAGGGGCGCGTCGGAGCGGGAGTCGGAGTAGAAGGCCTCGATCCTCTGGCCGGGGAAGCGGGCGCGGAAGCGGCTCACCTTCTCCTGGCCGTGGCAGTTGGGGCCCAGGAACAGGCCGGTGCGCTTGTCCACCGGCGAGCCGATCACGCAGGTGATGCCCAGCCTCTGGCAGGCGGGGCGGATCAGGAACTCCGGCGAGGCGGAGATCACCACGTCGTCCTCCCGGTGCAGCGGCGGATACCAGGCCTTCACCCGGGAGAAGTTCGCCTTCCAGAAGGCGTCCACGGCCCCGTCCACGTCGCCGATCAGCGTCAGGAAGTGGAGCATGCGCTGCTTGAAGGCCTGCTTCTTGCGGATTTTCAGCGCGAACAGCAGCCCGTTGACGGCTTGGGCCGGCACGTCCTTCCACATGCCCCTCCGGTTGCGCAGGCACCAAGCGAAGAAGCGGGCGGTGCTGTCCCCCCGCAGGATGGTGTTGTCAAAGTCGTATACGTTCATATCGCCGCGCCTCCCCGTTGGGAATGATTGGCATTCGTCCCTGTGTTATTCGCCCCGGAGCCGCGAAAATCCTGCAAAATCGGGCTTGTCGCGGTTTTCGCCCGATTATTATGTTTGATTTGAGTTTCCGGGCGTGGTTGATTTTATAACCTGGAACTGATACAATGTTGTCAACGTCCAATTCAATATCACAGATGGAGGATATACATAATATGAATCACGCGAAAAAGCTGGCCGCGGCGCTGCTGGCGCTGTGCCTGATGACGGTCTGTGCGCTGGGCGCGCTGGCCGAGGAACCGCTGAACGACCTGCTGGGCTTCTACGAGCGGGCCACCGGCCAGGAGGCCGGAGCCGCGGAGGCGCCCGTTGCCGAGGCCGCGGAGGCCCCCGTTGCGGAGGGCGAGTATGGCTTTGAGGAGGCGGAAGAGGAGATCATCCCCCCCGAGGAGCTGATCCAGGTGGACGACCTGGCCATCAACGAGAGCCTGCCGGAGGAGTGGGAGAACATCCTGCTGCTGGGCACCGACTCCCGCACCGGCCGGAGCTACACCCTCACCGACACCATGATCATACTCTCCCTGAACCCCGCCACCAGCCAGGTGAAGCTCACCTCGCTGATGCGCGACCTCTGGGTGGAGATCCCCGGCTGGGGTAACCAGAAGCTGAACGCGGCCTGCGTCTACGGTGGCCCGCAGCTGACCGTTCGCCTGATCAACGAGTACTTCGGCATGAATATCCAGTACTACGTGCTGGTGAACATGCAGTGCCTGGCGGCCATCGTGGACAGCGTGGGCGGCATTCGCCTGGACGTGTCCGGGGCCGAGGCCAGCGCCATCAACCGGCTGTTTGAGGACGACCGGAATTCCCATGACGCGAACAGCTATTTCGCGGGCAGCCCCGTGTCCGCCGGAGAGCAGGTGCTGCTGGACGGCAAGCAGGCCCTGGGCTTCGTCCGCATCCGCAAGCTGGACAGCGACTACGCTCGCACCGAGCGCCAGCGCCGGGTGCTGGTCACCATCGCCAAGCAGCTGCAGCAGCAGAACCTGCTGGCCCTGGCGGGCATCGTCACCAACATGCTGCAATATGTGGAGACCAACCTGACCTTCGACGAGATCATGACCATCGCCGGGACCTGCATGGGTGCCAACCTGGACGCCCTGGAAGAGCTGCGCCTGCCCGTGGACGGCACCTATGAGGCCGGCATGTTCGGCACCACCTGGTGCATCAAGGCGGACCTGGCCGCGAACGCGGAGCTGCTGCGCCAGTTCATCTACGGCTGAGCGAGCGGTAGAATATAATAGGGAAAACCCCGGAATGGCGTTCCGGGGTTTTTCTTTGCCCGTGTCAGCCGGGCAGGGTCACGGTGAACGTGGCGCTTTTGCCGTATTCGCTCTCGGCGCGGATGTGGCCCTTGTGGGCCTGGGCGATGGTCTGGGCGATGGCCAGGCCGAGGCCGTTGCCGGCCACCTCGCTGTTGTGAGAGAGGTCCTCCCGATAGAAGCGGTCGAAGATCTTCGTCAGGTTCTCCGGGGCGATGCCCATGCCGGTGTTGTACACGGTGATGGTCGCGCCCCGGCCCTTCTGGGCGAGGGAGAGGCGGATCGTGCCGTTCGCGTCGGAGTACTTCAAAGCGTTGCCCAGCAGGATCACCGCCAGCTGCTGGAGCATGGCCTCGTCGCCCCGGAGGAACACGCCCTCGGGGATGTCCGTCTCCAACGTCCTGCCCGCCTCGAACACGGTGCTCTCGAAGGGCAGGGTCACGGCCAGCAGCGCGTCGGACAGGTTGAAACGCTTCATCTCGGCGGCCACGGTGCCCTTGTCCATCCGGGCCAGGGTGAGCAGGTTCTGTACCAGGCTGTCCGTGCGCTTCACCTCGGACTGGATGTAGCCCAGGTATTCGTTGGGGCCGATCTCCCGGCTGAGCACCTCGGCGTTGGCGGAGATCACGGCCAGCGGCGTCTTGAATTCGTGGCTGGCGTCCCAGACGAACTGCTTCTGTCGGTCGAAGGAGGCCTGCACCGGCTGGAGCATCCGCCGGATCAGCAGGTAGGCCCCGGCGGCCAGCAGCAGGCAGGCCAGGGAGGCCACCATCGTCGACGCACGGAGCATCCGCTGGGCGGAGAGGAACTCCAGGCGGGCGTCCAGGGCGATCAGCAGCCGGGCGTCCCCGGAGCCGGTGAGCCGGAAGTACTGAGTGTCCACCCGGCCGGCGGTCCGGCCCGTGGCCAGCGCCGCGTCGGCGAAGGCCTGGATCTGCGCGTCGGTGTACAGGTCGGCGCGGTCGCTGGACCAGGCCGTCACGCCGCCCTCCGCGTCCAGGGTGATGGTGTAGGCGTTGGACAGGCTGGCCAGGGCGGCGCTGCCCTGGAGGTTGCCGAAGGCCCGGCGGCGCTCATTCATGCGCTGGCGGGGGTCCATCTGGCCCGCGGGCGGCTGCCGGTCGGCTGTCATTGTGCCCTGCGTGGGCACTGTGCCCTCCGGCTTCTCCGGGGGGACCGATCCTGAAGACGTTGTGCCCTCCGGCTTTTCCGGCGGCACCTCGCCCTCGCCCTCCGGCGGGACCTCGCCCTCGCCCTCCGGCGGGACCTCGCCCTCGCCCTCCGGCGGGACCTCGCCCTCGACGGGCTGCTCCGGCGGCTCCGCGTCCTCCAGATCGGGGCGACGGCCCTCGTTGGCCGCCAGGATGTCCAGGGCCGCCTCCGCCGCGGCATCGATGTTGCGGCGGTTCACGATGTCGATGGACAGCACGATGCCCGCCGTCACCAGGATCAGCACGCCGATCACCAGCAGCGTCAGCCGCCTGCGCAGCTTTGTTATCATGGGAACCTCCATACTCATAAAGGACGCCCTTATCGCGCCTGAATCTGCGGCGCGGGAAGGGGGGGACGGGCGACGCCCGCTAGGCCTGCTCCAGGGAATAGCCCAGCCCGCGGGTGGCCTTGATCTTCACGCTCGCGCCGATGAAGGTCAGCTTCTTGCGCAGGAAGGACACGTAGACCTCCAGGTTGTTGTACTCGGCCTCGCTGTCGTAGCCCCAAACCCGCTCGATCAGCGTCTCCTTGGGCAGGATCTGGGCGGGGTTGCGCAGGAACAGCTCCATCAGCTGGTATTCCTTGGCCCCCAGCTTGACGGACTGGCCGCTTGAGTCGTTTTGCAGCTTGCCGTCCTTCTCGGAGAGGGACACGCCGCCGAAGCTCAGCGCCATCACCGGCGCGCCGTCGCCTCGGCGGGTGATGGCCCGCAGGCAGGCGATCAGCTCGCCCATCTGGAAGGGTTTGGGCAGGTAGTAGTCCGCACCGCCCTCCAGCCCCCGGATGCGGTCCTGGAGATCGCCCCGGGCGGTGAGCATCATCACCGGGGTCTTGATGCCCTCAGAGCGCAGGCGGTTCAGGATGGTGAAGCCGTCCATGCCCGGCAGCATCACATCCAGTATGATGGCGTCGTAGCCGCCGGACAGCGCGCAGTCCAGTCCCTCCGGGCCGGTGTACACCGGGTCCACCACGAACCGCTCCTCGCTCAGCAGGCGGCACACGGCGGCGGACAGGTTCTTTTCGTCCTCGACGAGCAGTATACGCATGGGTTCTCTCCTTCCTGGGGTGTTGACAACCCCTCCGGTTCGCTGCGCTCACCACCTCCCCTTACACAGGGGAGGCTGGGAAAGCGACTTCGGCCTTGGCTCCCCTGCGTAAGGGGAGCTGTCACCGCAGGGGACAGAGGGGTTGTTTTCAACGATGCGTTGTTATACCATACAGGGGCGCCATGGCGGCGCCCCTACAGGGTCAAGTATGGTTTATATCAGAACCGGTCGGGATAGTAGACGGGCGCGGCGGCCTCCACCCACTCGTCCACGGTGGCGTTGTAGGTCTCATCCACCTTGGCGGCCAGGGCGTTGGCTTCGACGGCCTCGGCGATGTCCTCAAAGGGCACGGCGCCGGGGGTGATGTCCGCCAGGTAGTAGATGATGTGGATGCCGTTCATGCCGTTCACCGGCGCGCTGATCTGGCCGACCGCCTCGATGGACATGGCGCCCTCGGTGAAGGCGGGATCAAAGGTGGTGGATTCGGCGGACACGGCGTAGCCGTTGGTGGCGGCGGGCTCCCGGCTCATGCCGGGGTCGGCGTTGTAGGCCTCGATCAGGCTGTCGAAGTCCGCGCCGCCGTTGAACTCGTCGATGACCTGCTGGGCCTGGGGCAGCAGCTCGGCGTACAGGCCCTCGAGCTCGGCGGTCACGCGGGCGATGTCGGCGTCGATCTCTTCCGCGCTCCGGGGCTCGGATTCCGGCTCGGCGGCCTCTGCGCCTTCGGCTTCGGCGGCCTCTGCGTCGCCTTCGGTCTCGGCGGCCTCTGCGTCGCCCTCGGTCTCGGCGGCCTCGGCGTCGCCCTCGGTCTCGGTTTCCTCGGTGGGATTCTCGAGGGCTTCCTTCTCGGCCTTCAGGCTGTCCAGGGTGCCGGACAGCTCGTTGTACCTGGCGGACTGGTCGTCGTTGAACTGGATCAGCACGTGCTTCACGGCGCGATAGCCCTCGGGGTTCCAGGCGATGGTGGCGCCGCTGTTGCGGGCGTTGTTGTAGGCGCGGTCGTCGGCGTAGTTGGCCTGGTCGTCGGCCACCATGGCGTCGTACTCAGCCTGGATGTCCTCGTCGGAAACGGTCACGTCACCGGTGACGGCGGCGTGCAGCTGTTCGTCCACATAGCTGTGCACCATCTGCTCCGTCAGGGTGTCCAGGGTCAGACCGTACTGGGCCATGGCCTCGATGGTCTGCGTCCGGGCGTCCTCGTCGGAGGCGTCCTCAGAGGCGAAGTAATCCCGGTAGGTGTCCACGTAGGTTTCGAAGTTGGCCTCGGCCTCGCTCTTGAGTTCGGCCATGGTCTCGTCGGAGAGGTCGTTCAGCCCCATCTCGTCCGCCTTCTCGTGGAGGACGGCTTCCCGCACCAGGGTTTCCAGGATGTCCTGCTTGATGTCGGCGGCGAAGTCGTCGATGCTCAGGCCGTACTGGGCGTAGGCATCGGACGCGGCCTGGAATTCCTTCGCGGCGTCCTCCTTCCAGATGATGCCGCCCTCGCCGTACTCGGCCACGATCTGGTTTTCATAGAAGGGCTTGTAGAGCTCCACCTCGCTCTCCAGCTCGGCGATGCGCGCGTTGGCGGCGTCCAGCTGGGCCTGCAGGTCCTCCTCGGCCAGGGCGGAAATCGCGCCCAGGCACAGCAGCACGGAAAGTACCATGCAAATCAGTTGCTTCATATTCATATGCGTTGCCTCCGTTTCGTCGTCCGCGAACGCCGCGGACGTTGCTTTGAATTATAGCACAAGGCCCCGGATTTCTCAATGGATGGGGTGGATAATTCAAAGTACGTTTACAAATGAGGGAACAGGGGACAGGGAATAGGCAATAGGCAATAGGCAATAGGCAATAGGAGTTGCTGGGGGCGCGGAAAATGAAATCCCCTTCCGACTTCTCGGAAGGGGATTTTTGGCGATGCGGAAGGGGCTCGAACCCTCGACCTCCAGCGTGACAGGCTGGCATTCTAACCAACTGAACTACCGCACCATGGTGGGCCTTCAGGGACTTGAACCCCGGACCGATCGGTTATGAGCCGACTGCTCTAACCACTGAGCTAAAGGCCCTTAACCTTTACCATGCGAAGAAAAATGGCGACCTCTACGGGACTCGAACCCGTGTTACCGCCGTGAAAGGGCGGTGTCTTAACCGCTTGACCAAGAGGTCGCGGGTGGTCGGGGTGACAGGACTCGAACCTGCGGCCCCATGCTCCCAAAGCACGTGCGCTACCAAACTGCGCTACACCCCGGCAATGGAGGCTGTGCCTCACAAGCAACAGAAAGATTATAGCATGGGCCAACGCCCATTGTCAAGGCCCTGGCGCGTTTAATTTTGGAAAATCGCCGCCGCTGCGGGCTTTTCGCAGCATGAGGGAGGCGCGGGAGGGCTTCGGGACGGCGGAAGGGGTGGGGAAGACTCGCGGAAATGAAAGTAGACGCTGACTTTTGGGTAAATGGTATAAAATAGAGTTAAATAATGGCTTAATGCGGGAAGTAGACATAAAATTTGGGACTATACGCCAAAAGATAGATCGCGGGTTTTCGGCATTTTGGGCGGTTTTTGGGGTTCAAGGGGGAGAAGCGACCGCCCGGAGCTCCTAAAGTTAGCCGATTGTGACGGGATTGAGGGCGTTTTGGGGGAGATGGAGAGAAAGTAGACGATGATAGATTGGAAATTGACGGCCAATCCGGGATAGATGGAGAAAAGTAGACATAATGAAAAGCGCCCCGAAACCGCTGAAAAGCGGCTCCGGGGGCGCATAAAGGGTCAGTTTTGCGCCATCGCCAGGCGCTGGGCATCGAAGGCGTCGGCGTCCTCCGGGTCGTGGGTCACCAGCAGGGTGGTGCGCCCCGCGAGCAGGGGCCGGGCGAACTCGACGGCGGCCTTTCGGGTGGCGGCGTCCAGCCCCTTGAAGGGCTCGTCCAGCAGCACGAGGTTCGACGGATAGAGCAGCGCGCGGGCCAGGGCGACCCGTCGCCGCATGCCGCCGCTGAACTCCCGCACCGGCTTGTCCAGGTCGTCCCCCAGGCCCAGGATGCGGAGGGCGGCGTCGATCTTCGCGTCCAGCCCCTCCGACCTTTTGAGCACCGCCTTCAGGCATCCGGCAGCGGTGAGCTGCGGGGGCAGGCGATCCTCCTGGAACATCATGGCGATGCCGCCCTCCGGCACGCCGGTGATGCTGCCGCCGTCCGGGAGCTCGAGGCCTGCGATCAGTCGGAGCAGCGTGGTCTTGCCGCAGCCGGAGCGGCCCTCGATGGCGGTGACGCAGCCCTGGGGGAAGGCGTGGCTGAACCGGTCCAGCACGCGGTGGCCGCCGTAGGATTTGGTGAGGTCCTTCAGGATCAGGTCCATGGGCTCAACCCCTCTCCAGGGTCCGCGACAGCCATCGCAGTCCCAGCTTCAAAAGTTTCGCGCACCCGGCGCTGACCAGCACGATGGCCAGCGTCCAGGCGAACAGGTCCGGCGTGGCCAGGTAGACCTTGGCCTTGTACAGCTTCTCGCCCACGGAGCCGCCGGGGATGCCGATGACCTCCGCGGCCACGCCGCTCTTCCAGGCGAGCCCGATGGACACCGACAGCGCCGAGGCCACGCTGGGCAGCGCCGCGGGCAGGTCGACGGTGCGCAGGCGGTTCCACCGGCTCATGCGGAATACCCGCGCCATCTCCCTGAGCTTCGGGTCGATCTGCCGGATGCCGTCCAGGGTCCCGGCGTAGAGCACCGGCAGCACGATCACGAAGGCGATCAGCACGCTCAGCCGCTTCGAGGGGATCCAGATCAGCGCGGCGATCACGAAGCTGGCCACCGGCACCGAGCGCATGGCCGCCAGCAGGGGGGAGAGCAGCTCCGACACGACCGGGAACCGCCCCGCCAGCATCGCCAGCGCGATGCCCGACAGCGCGGCCAGGGCGAAGCCCGCCAGGATGTGGCCCAGCGTGAACAGCAGCGAGCGCCAGAAGTCCGCCGTGCCCAGCAGCGCCCACAGGCGCGCCAGGGTCTCCACCGGGGAGGCCAGCAGGATCGGCTGGCCCACGGCCAGGCTGACGACCTGCCACACCGCCAGCCAGAACAGCGCCGCCAGGAATGGTCGGAGCTTGGGAGGAATGCTTTTCATGGGGATCACCTGCCTGGGAATAGTCGTAGGGGCGGCGTTTCGCCGCCCGCCCCCCGGCAGGGCCGGGTTCCAATCGCTGCCGCGCGGAATTCGCGGTTCGCTGTCAGGGAAAAGGCGGGCGGCGAAACGCCGCCCCTACACACGGGAGAGAGGGGCTGTCTCAAAATGCTGATGGTGGTTCAATTTCCACCGTAGGGACGCCATTTATGGCGTCCGCGGGCGGAGGGTCCGCTCCCAGCGGAGGGTCCGCTCCCAGCGGCAAGAATGCCGCCCCTACGGGGATGATTGCAACGTCCGGATGTATTTTAAGATAGCCTCTACAAATCAATAGTAGAAATCCTCGCCCGGAACGGCGCCGCCCACGGAGGCGGGGTCCGCCTCGAAGAGCACGTCCAGGTAGCCGCTGAGCTTGGTCTTCAGGTCCTCGCCGTCGATGAAGGTGATGTTGCAGTAGGGCAGGGCCTTCTCGGCGGGGCCGGCCTCGAAGATGTCGAACTTGCCGATCAGCTGGGCGGCGTCCGCCACGTTCTGCTGCGCGAAGATCACGCTCTCGCGATAGTCGTCCATGAACTGCTTGACGGCCTCGGGGTGCTGCTCGATGAAGTCCGCGCGGGCAACGGCGATGCCGGTGATCAGCGTGGAGGGGTTCTCCTCATCCGCCTGCAGGGCGTCCCAGGCCTCGGTGAGGTCCAGCGCCGGGCGCAGGTCGTCCGCCTTGCCCATGGCCACGGTGGCGAAGGGCTGGGGCAGCATGGCCACCAGGGTCTCGTCCTGGAGCATGGCCGCCAGGCACTCCGCGTGCTCGGACTTGTACTCGATGGTCAGGTCCTTCTCCGGGTCGAGGCCGTTGCCCCGCAGGATGTAGTTCAGCGCGTATTCCGGCGTGGAGCCCTTGCCGGCGCTCACCAGCGTGCGGCCCTTCAGGTCGGCGACGGAGGAGATGCTCTCGCCGCGCTCGCAGATGTACAGCACGCCCAGGGTGTTGATGGCCAGGGCCTTCACCGCGCCCTTGGTGTTGTTGTAGAGCACCGAGCCCAGGTTGGCGGGCACGGCGGCGATGTCCAACTCGCCCTTCACCAGCAGCGGCACGATCTCGTCCGGCGCGGCGGCGAGGGTGAAGTCATAGGTGTCCGCGTGGTCTTCCATCATCTCCACCATGCCCATGGCGGTGGGGCCCTTCAGCGCGCCCACGCGCACGGCGGCTTCCTCGGCGAAGGCCGCGGGCAGCAGCGCCAGAGCCAGGATGACGATCAGGGATGTGATTTTGCGAAACATGTTGTTACCTTCTTTCATCGGTTGAAATCCATGCCCATTATAGCACCCTAACCCGTCGAATGCAACGCATCCCGGGGCAGATGTCGTCGAAAAGCCGTGTTAAAATATGACACAAATGAGGTGATGGTGGGGCAACATCCCTCGAAATGTAATTAAAATGAAACAAATGACGGGTATCCATGGACATTGCTCCCGGGGTGTGGTATGATAGTCCAGTAATATTGGTAATTCTATGAGTATCTGTAATTCGCGCCCGCTTGCTCAGGCGGGGACGAGGAGGATTTTAAATGACGCGCAATCGTTTTTTGGCGCTGCTGTGCGCGACGGCGCTGATGCTGATGAGCTTCGCGGGGCCGCTGACGGCCCTGGCGGAGGATGTGGGGGAGGCGCCGCCGGTGGTGGAGGAGCCTCAGCCGGCCCCGGAGCCCCAGCCCGTAGTGGTGGAGCAGCCGCAGCCGGAACCGCAGCCCCAGCCGGTGGAGCAGCCGCAGCCCGAACCGCAGCCCCAGCCGGTGGAGCAGCCGCAGCCCGAACCGCAGCCCCAGCCGGTGGAGCAGCCCGCGGAGGAAAAGCCCGCGGAGCAGCCCGCCGAGCAGCCTGCCGGGGAGACCCCAGCGGAGCAGCCCACGGAGCAGCCTGCCGGGGAGACCCCAGCGGAGCAGCCAACGGAGCAGCCTGCCGGGGAGACCCCAGCGGAGCAGCCCACGGAGCAGCCTGCCGGGGAAACCTCCACGGAGCAGCCCACAGAGCAGCCCGGGGAACCCACCCCGGCACCCTCCGCGGACCCGAACGCGGCGGCCACCGTGGACCCGAACGCGGCGGCCACGCTGGAGCCCAGCCTGGAGCCGACGCTGGAGCCCAGCCTGGAGCCCACGCTGGAACCGACGTTGGAACCCACCCTGGAGCCCACGCTTGTCCCCGCCGTGACCCTGACGGGCCTGGCGGCGAGCCTGGCGGAGGCCAAGCCGGGCGATGTGGTGCACTTCAGCTATCAGACGGAGAACGCGGTGTTCGTGGAATGGAAGGCCGTGCGCAGCGACGGGCTGGACGGCGGCCATGGGGAAGCGGGCCCGGACGGCTTCGACTGGGTGCCGGGCATGTCCGGCGTCTTCACCGTCACCGTCACCGCCATCGGCGGGGATATGAGCACCGCGGCCCAGGACATGACCTTCATCGTTCGCGCGGGCCAGCTGGTCGTCACCGCCAAGGCCCCCACCGGCTACGCCCGGATTGGCGAGCGGGATGTGGAATTTGAACTGAGCGTGTCCGGCGGCGTGGAGCCCTGGGACGTGACCATCACCGTGGACTACAATGGCAAGACCGTGTTCATCACCAAGGAGCTGCTGCCCCAGGTCACCTTCGGCGCGGCGGGCTTCGGCGAGCACTGGCTGACCCTGAAGGTGGTGGACGCCACCGGCGCGGTGGCCGAGGCCCAGTCCCTGGTGCAGGCCTCCGACACCGCCACGGACCCGGCTCCGGCGCTTCCGAAGCTGACCCGGGATATGAACTTCGCTGAGAAGCTGATCGCCGTGGCGAAGTCCCAGGTGGGCTACCGCGAGAGCGAGCACAACTTCGTCTTCCAGGACAAGGACCGGAAAAAGCTGCAGGGCTGGACCGTCTACGGCGCGTGGGCCGGGATGCCCTTTGAGGAATGGTGCGCCATGTTCGTCAGCTGGAGCCTGAACGCCGCGGGCATTCCCGAGTGGGTGATGCCCCGCGCCTCCAACTGCCAGCGATGGAAGGAGCGCCTGGGCCACCGCTACATCGACGACGAGGACGAGTACACGCCCGAGGCCGGCGACATCATCTTCTTCCATCACGACCGGGTGAGCGATGACCCGAACTTCCCGAACCACGTGGGCATCGTGGTGGACTTCGACCCGGAGCACGAGCTGATCACCACCGTGGAGGGCAACGCTGGCGGCGGCGTGAACATCCGCTTCTACGGCCGCAGCGATTCCACCATCGTGGGCTACGCCAGCATGGGCTACTGCATGCGGCGCTGGGACAAGGTCTACAAGCAGCAGGTGCGCGAGCGCCTGGCCAACGGCCGCGCCGAGGCAAAGCTGGAGCCCGGGACCCACAAGCTGACGGCGCAGGACACGCTGTCGTAAATCCCATAAACGGGGCCGCCTCAAAGCATATGCGTTTTGAGGCGGCCCCGTTCGTGCGCCCTGCCAAACCGGCGCTTGCCTTTTGCGCGCCAAAGTACTATAATAAAGAAAAGAAGCGCGAAAGGAGTTTTACCATGGATATTCAGAAAATCATCGGCGACGTGGTCGCCAAGCTGACGAGCAACCCCGACCTGATCAAGAGCTTCCTGGCCAACCCCGTGGAGCTGCTGGAGAAGACCTTCGGCATCGACCTGCCGGACGAGCAGATCAACCAGGTCATCGAGGGCGTGAAGGGCAAGATCGACCTGGGCAATATCGACATCGGCCAGGCCGCCGGCGTGCTGGGCAAGCTGAAGGGCCTGTTCGGGAAATAACACCATTTGGCATAAGACAGGAAAAGGATCCTTCGCTGCGCACAGGATGACAGTCCACAAGGCGACATGTGTCATTCTGAGCGGCCGCGAAGAATCTTTTTTATTTGATGAAAAAAAATAACACAATGAGGTTGAAGGCGAAGGCCGGGGTGCTATAATAGCATTTGGCCCGCGGCGCGGGTCAATGTTATGGAAAGGTTCTGAAACGAATGAATTCCCTGTTGTCCGTCGCCTTTGCCCTGTTCGCGGGATTGATCATGACCCGCGTGTTCAAAAAGCTGAACCTGAAATTCCCGGATGTGACGGCGTTCCTGATCGCCGGGGTGCTGGTGGGGCCCTACGTGCTGGGGTCGCTGAAGGTGCCCGGCCTGGGCTTCGCCTCGATGGAGGCGCTGAACGCCGTGGGTTCGTTATCCACGGTGGCCCTGGGCTTCATCGCCTTCGATATCGGCAATGAGTTCCGCCTGGGCCAGCTGAAGAAGACCGGCAAGACCGCCACGGTGGTCGGCATCGTGCAGGCGCTGACGGCCACGCTGCTGGTGGACGCGGCGCTGATCGGCCTGCACTTCATCCTGGGCGCGGACGTGCTGCCCCTGCCGGTGGCCGTCACCCTGGGCGCCATCGCCGCGGCCACGGCCCCGGCCGCCACGCTGATGGTCGTGCGCCAGTACAAGGCCAAGGGCCCGCTGACGGACCTGCTGCTGCCCATTGTCGCGTTGGACGACGCCGTGGGTCTGGTGGTGTTCGCGGTGAGCTTCGGCATCGCCCAGGCCATGGAGGGCGGCACGCTGAACGCGGTGTCGGTGATCGTGAACCCGATGATCGAGATCGTGGCCTCGCTGCTGCTGGGCGCGGCCATGGGCGGCGTGCTGACGCTGCTGGAGAAGCTGTTCTTCTCCAACAAGAACCGCCTGTCGCTGACCATCGCCTTCGTGGTGATGACCATCGCCCTGTCCGGCATCGAGCTGGAGCTGGGCGGCGGCGTGAAGCTGGCGTTCTCGTCGCTGCTGGTGTGCATGATGCTGGGCACCATGTTCTGCAACCTCAGCGAGTATTCCGTGGACATCATGGCCCGCAGCGAGCAGTGGACGGCGCCGCTGTACGCGGTGTTCTTTGTGCTCTCCGGCGCGCAGCTGGATCTGACGGTGTTCCGGTATCCGTCGGTGCTGCTGATCGGCCTGGTGTACATACTGGTGCGCTGCGCGGGCAAGTATCTGGGCGCGCGGGTCAGCAGCACGGCCATGGGCTGCGACGACAAGGTGAAGAAGTATCTGGGCATCACGCTGTTCCCCCAGGCTGGTGTGGCCCTGGGCATGGTGGTGACCGCCCAGACCCTGGGCGCGGAGATGGGCGCCATGATCCGCAACATCATCCTGTTCAGCGTGCTGGTGTACGAGCTGATAGGCCCGCTGCTCACCAAGGAGGCGCTGATGGCGGCGGGCGAGGTGCAGGCCAAGCCCAGCGACCAGCAGCACCGCGCGCGCTTCCAGAGGAAGGCGGCGGCGTGAGGATTTTTGGGGCTGCTGCAAAACAACTTGTTTTGCAGCAGCCCCAATTATATACCCTTGCGCGGCGGAGCCGGTTATGCTATCATGGAGGCAGCCTTGAACAGCAAAAGGAGGGCGATCCCCATGGCCATTCAACCCATTCGCGTCGGCGTGGTCGGCTCCGGCATGATCAGCGGCATCTACCTGAAGAACATGATCCAGCGATTTGACATCCTGGAGGTGGCGGGGCTGTGCTCGGCCCACTATGATCGGGCCAGACGGCGGGCGGAGGAATTCGGCGTGAAGGCCTATGAATCCCTGGACGCGCTGCTGGCGGACGGGAGCATCGACCTGGTGGTGAACCTGACCCCGGCCCCGGAGCACGAGGGCATCCTCCGGCGGGCGCTCATGGCGGGCAAGCACGTCTACACCGAGAAGACCATGACCACCAGCCACGAAAGCGCCCAGGCGCTGCGGGCGCTGGCGGCGGAGAAGGGGCTGTGCCTGGGCTCCGCGCCGGACACCTTCCTGGGCGCGGCGCTGCAGACCGCCCGGCGGGCCATCGACGACGGCGTGATCGGGGAGGTGACCTCCTTCGCCTTCGCCGCCAACCGGGACAACAACTTCCTCACGCCCTTCTTCCGGTTTTTGAACCTGCCCTTCGGCGGCGTGGCCTACGACTACGCGCCCTACTACTTCACCGCCCTGTGCAGCCTGCTGGGGCCGGTGAGGAAGGTGGCGGCGTCGGTGCGCGCGCCCTATCCGAAGCACAGGGACATCAACCCCCAGTCCGCCACCTTCGGCCAGGACATGGACACCCCCAACGAGAGCGAGATCAGCGCCGTGCTGACCCTTGAAAGCGGCGTCTCCGGCACGGCCCACATCAACTGCGACAGCGTGATCGAGGATCAGCACTACTTCGCCATCTTCGGCACGAAGGGCATCCTGTACCTGCCCGACCCCAACGGCTTCGGCGGGGAGGTGCGCTTGCAGCCCAACTGGGCCCACGACAAAGACCCCGCCCCGGCCCGGGCGCTGGAGTGCCCCTTCGCCTTTGGCGAAAACAGCCGCGGCCTGGGACCGGCGGAGCTGGCCTGGTCTATCCGGGCGGGGCGCAAGCCCCGCGCCGACGCCGCCATGGCCGCCCACGTGCTGGAGGTGATCGACGGGATCATCGCGAGCGGGGAGACGGAGCAGTTCGTGGAGATCCGCTCCGCCTTCAATCGTCCCGCGCCGCTGAACCTGCCCGCGGACGGGGAGGAGAGCAGCCTGAGATAAATGGTCCCCCAAAAGCCTTCCCCTATGGGGAAGGTGCCGAGCAGGTGCCTTGGCACCGTCAGCGAGGCGGATGAGGTCCTGGCCGATTCGATTCGCACCTTGATTGTGACAGAGGCGCGGGTTGTAATGTAAGGGGACCTCATCCGTCTTTCGGCAGAATTGCAAGCAATTCCACCGAAATCCACCTTCCCCAAAGGGGAAGGCTTGATGGCGGCGATGCCGCATGAAAAAGGAAACCGGATTGCCACGGCCTTCAGCCTCGCAATGACGTGATTCGATGGGATTTGGGTACGTCATTGCGAGGAGGTCCCGAAGGGACCGACGTGGCAATCCGGTTTCTTTTGCACTTAATTGTGGGTCAGTTTATTTCTTTTTCAGCTTTCCCGCGATGGCATACGCGCCCAGCAGCGCCCACACGCAGGCCAGGGCGATGAGCAGGGCTTTGGAGCCGGCGGGCAGGGGACCGAGGTCGCCGCCGGAGGTCATGCCGCTGCGGCCGGAGGACTGGTTGAGGCGGTAGAGGGAGGCGGTGTCGTCGTAGAGCTTGGCGATGTAGGCGTCGTCCACGGTCTGCTTGCGGCGCACGGACTTCGTCACGCTCTCGATCAGCGCCCCCGCCGCGTCGCGCAGGCTGGCCGAGCCGTTGAACACGGGGGTGGTGAAGGTGTTCTGCGTGTTGTCCAGCAGCAGCTGGGCGGCCTGGAGCTTTACCGGATAGTGCAGCGCGTCCCCGGCGTCGCTGTGCAGGTAGTCCTGGTAGGCGGCGTCGTTCTGGGCCTTGCTGGTCACGGGCACATAGCCCTCGGTTTCGGCGTAGGCGATTTGCACGTCGTTGGTGAGCAGGTACTGGGTGAACAGCCAGCTGGCCAGCACCTCCTGGGGATCGGCCTTGTTGAACACGCACACGCTGGGGCCCTGGGAGATCATCTGCGGGTGCTCCGGGTCGAACTGGGGCACCATGCGCACGGCGGTCTCAAACTGAACCAGGTTCTCCGGGCTGATGTCCAGCAGCGGCGCCTCCGTGCCCATCCAGGTGGCCCCGGCGGTGGAGTCCACCGCGAAGATGCACTGGCCGGCGTTCAGGAAGTTGGCCGGATAGCTGGAGATCTTGAAGGTGGAGAACGCGCCGGACTTGGCGTGTTTGGCGATCTCTATCAGCTGTGCCTTGGTGGTGTCGTTCAGGATCAGGATCTCGCCCGCGTCGGTGGAGTAGGGCGCGTCCAGCTGCTTGAGCATCTGGATCATCATGTTGTCGGTGCTCTTGTAGATGAAGGGGATCATCACCTTCTGGCCGTTCACGGCGAAGACGCCATCGGCGTCCTTCTTCGTGGCCGCCTCGGCCACCTCCCAGACGAAATCCCAGGTGAGCACCTCCGGCAGCTGGTAGCCCAGGGCCTCGACATAGGTCTTGTTGACGTACAGGGCCTCGGTGGAGCGCATGTAGGGCAGGGCGTAGGTGGCCCCGGAGAAGGCGCACTCCCCGAGAAACTGGGGGATCAGCTCGTCCCGGGTCGGGCCGTCGAAGCGCACCTCGCTGCCGCCCAGGCCGTACCTTTCGTCATCCATCAGCCCGTCCAGGGGCACCACCACGTTGTCGCCGGTGAGGTAGGTGGCGATGTGATCCGGGTAGGTGATGCACACGTTGGGCGTGGTGTTGGTGGAGATGTTGGTGATCACGTCGTTGTAGATGCGGCCGTAGTCCGTGTACAGCTTCATGCTTACCGTGATGTTGGGGTAGAGAGCCTCGAAGTCGGCGATGGCCTTCTTGTAGATCTCGGTCTGGGTCTTGTTGGTGTCGTTCTTGGCCCAGAAGGT
This sequence comes from uncultured Eubacteriales bacterium, assembly GCA_900315585.1. Lineage (GTDB taxonomy): Bacteria > Bacillota > Clostridia > Christensenellales > Aristaeellaceae > UBA2862. Next base: position 103,527 of record OMZP01000001.1, read on the forward strand.
GATCTCGTAGCTCCTGGAGGTGTCGAACTCCGCCGGCACCTCGAAGCCCGCGCGGCCCTTGCTGCCGTGGCAGGCGGTGAGGGAGAGGGTGACGAGGAGAAGCACAAGGGCGAGGGCCCAAAGCCGACAACCCCTCCGACCCTTCGGGCCACCTCCCCTTACACAGGGGAGGCGAGGAGAGGCGACCTCATCCGGCCCGACCTTCGGTCGGCCACCTTCCCCAGAAACGCCCCACGCCTGTCGCTTCGCTCGGTCGTGGGTTTCGGGCCCGCACAGCCGGTGTGCAGGGCCCTCAGCCTCGCTTCGCTTGGCGCTGGGGAAGGCTTTTGGAGAGGCGCTACGGTTCGACGGATTATCCTGTTCCCTGTTCCCTGTTCCCTGTTCCCTGAATTCCTCATTCCTCATTCCCAATTCCTCATTCTTATGAATCATCCCTTGATTCCCCCTCTCGAAACGCCGGCCATGACCTTGTTGCGGAAGATCAGGAACAGGACGATCAGCGGCACGGAGATCACGACCACGGCGGCCATCATGGCGGGGATGTTCTCGCGCCCAAAGCCGTTCTCGCGGATCTCCTGGATGCCGTTGGACACCAGGAAGTAGGCGGGGTCGTCGGTGACCAGGCGGGGCCACACGTAGCTGTTCCAGCACTCGATGACCTTCAGGATGACGATGGTGATGATGGTGGGCTTGCAAATGGGCATCATCACGCGGGTGAGGTACTTGAAGTCGGTGGTGCCGTCCACCTTGGCGGCGTTGTAGAGCTCGTCGGGGATCTGGGCGAAGTTCTCCCTCAGCAGGTAGATGTAGAACACGCTGGTCACCGAGGGCAGGATCAGGCCGGCGAAGCTGTTGCGCAGGCCCCAGTTGGTGATGGTCTGGAAGTTGGTGATGATCACCAGCTCGTTGGGGATCATCATCAGCGCCAGGAACAGGGAGAACACCAGGTTCTTGCCCTTGAACTCCAGCCGCGCGAAGGCGAAGGCCGCCGGGACGATCACGGCCATCATCAGCGCCGTGGTGATCACGGTGAAGACGATGGAATTGAGGAAGTAGCGGGCCAGGGGCACCTCCGAGAAGGCGCTGACGTAGTTTTGAAGCGTCGGCGTCAGCGTAAAGAAGGTGGGCACGTACTCGGCGTTGTAGGCGCTGTAGCTCTTGATGGAGGTCAGCAGCATCCAGTAGTAGGGGAACAGCACCATCACAGCCCAGAAGGTGAGCAGGATATAGGTGATGGTCCGAACCGTGGTTTTGCGGGCGCGGGAGGCGCGCTCGATCCGGTCAAAATCATTCGACATGAGGCACACCTCCTAGTAATGCACGTTCTTCTTGGAGATCGACAGGTTGATCAGCGTGATGGTGAACACCACGGCGAAGAGGATGATCGCCGCCGCCGAGGCGTAGGACGGATAGCCGCCGGAATCGCCGTAGAGCATGTCGTAGACGTAGCCCACGATGGTGTTCATTTCCGCGGCGTTCAGGTTCGTGCCGAACAGGGCCACCGCGTCGCTGTAGGCCTTGAAGGCCCCGATGAAGCCGGTGATGACCAGATAGAAGATCATCGGGCTGATCATCGGCAGGGTGATCTTCCGGAAGATGCGGAAGGAGGAGGTGCCGTCCACCTTGGCGGCGTTGTAGTAATCCTGGTTCACGCTGGCCAGGGCGCTGGTGAGGATCAGCACCTTGAAGGGCATGACCACCCAGACGGTGTAGAAGCACAGCACGAACATCTTCGCCCAGTAGGGGCCGTCGATGAAGTCGATGGGGCCCTTGCCGAACCAGGCCAGGATCAAGTTGGCCAGGCCGTCGGTATAGGCGGTTTTTTTAAACAGGATCATGAACACCAGGCCCACCGCCAGCGTGTTGGTCACGTAGGGCAGGAAGTAGACCGTCTGGTAGAGCTTCTTCACCGCCGTGATGCTGTTCAGGCCCACGGAGATGAGCAGGGCGATGATGGTGCTCAGCGGCACCGTGATGATCACCAGGATGAAGGTGTTCTTCAGGGCCTGGAGGAAGTAGGGGTCGTGGAGCACGTAGGAGTAGTTGTAAAGGCCCACGCCGAAGAAGGTCTGGCTGGCGGAGTTGTAACCCTCCTCGAAGGAATACACGAACACGTCCACCAGCGGGTAGACCATGAAGAATCCCAGGAACAGGATCGCGGGCAGCAGGTAGAGCCAGCCCTTCAGATTGTTTTCCTTGCTCATATCACTTCACCTCGATGCGTTCCTCGGTGTCGTGGTTGAACAGGAACACCTTGTAGGGCTTGAGCGAGAAGCGCACGGTCTTCGCGCCGTCGGCGGGGCGGTTCTCCGCGGAGATGATGGCGCGGATGGCCCCGGCGCCCGCGTTCTTTTCGTGGGCGCAGACCACGCTGATGTCCCGGCCCATGACCTCCACGCCCGTGAGGGCGCAGGTGAAGGGGCCGTTCTCGTCCAGGATGAAGCCCTCCGGGCGGATGCCCACCCAGACGCTGCCGTCCTTCACGCGGGGAGCGTCCAGCACGGCCTCATTGCCGATGAACACCCTCCCGCCGGAAACTTTACCGTCGAACACGTTGATGGGCGGCGTGCCCAGGAACTTCGACACGAACAGGTTCACCGGGCTGTCGTACACGTCCTGGGGCTTGCCGATCTGCTGCACCACGCCGTCCTTCATCACCACGATCATGTCGGAGATGGACATGGCCTCCTCCTGGTCGTGGGTGACGAACACGGTGGTGATGCCGGTGTCCCGCTGGATGCGGCGGATCTCCTCCCGGGTTTGCAGGCGCAGGCGGGCGTCCAGGTTGGAAAGGGGCTCGTCAAGCAGCAGCACCCGGGGCATCTTCACCACGGCGCGGGCGATGGCCACGCGCTGCTGCTGGCCGCCGGACATCTCGCCGGGCTTGCGCTCCATCAGGTTCTCGATCTGCACCAGCTTCGCCGCCTCCAGCACCCGGCGCTCCATCTCCTCCGGGGAGGGGCGCTCGCTGCCCTTCAGGTTCTGCAGCGGAAACATGATGTTCTGCTTCACCGTCAGGTGGGGATACAGGGCGTAGCTCTGGAACACCAGGCCCACGCCCCGGTTCTCCGGCGGCAGGTTCGTCACGTCGTCGTCGCCGAAGAGGATGCGCCCGCTGGTGGGGGAGATCAGGCCGCTGATCAGGTTCAGCGCCGTGCTCTTGCCGCAGCCGGAGGGCCCCAGCAGGCCGATCAGCTTGCCGTCGGGGATTTCAAAGTTGAAGTTGTTGACGGCGATCACCTCGTCGTCCGACTTCTTGTTGCGGCTGGGAAACTTCTTCGTGAGATTCTGCAATACCACTTTCATGACGCTCATCCTCCGTCGGTTCGGTTGGGGAGTTGTACGGATGTATTATAGCATAGATTGCGGGCGGAGGCTACCATTATTTGCAGGGGCCGGGGGCTGGGAAATGGAGAGGGGAGAATTCAGGGAACAGGGAACAGGGAACAGGGAACAGGGAACAGGGAACAGGGAACAGGGAACAGGATGAGCCGACGGGCTATGACGCTTTCCCCAGAGCCTTCCCCTTGAGGGGAAGGTGGTTGAGCAAAGCGAAACCGGATGAGGTGGCCCCGTGGGCTTCGATCGTCTGTTTCAATAAATGATCGTAACGCTGCGGGACCACCTCATCAGTCAGCCTACGGCTGCCAGCTTCCCCTCAAGGGGAAGCCTTTTGGAAAACCGCGCACCTTGCCTTCCCCATGGGGGAAGGCTTTCTTATTCGCAAATATAACCGTAAATTTGCAATGAAGCGTCGCGGAGGGAAAGGCAGGCATGATATAATTATACTATGGTACCTATCGCCTGATGATCGGCAATTTGACGATACAACGGAGGTTGCTATGAAGGACGCGAACGCCATCGAGCTAAGGAACATCTCCAAGCGGTTCGGCAAGGTGATCGCCAACGACCGGATCAACCTGTCCGTGCGGGACGGGGAGATTCTGGCGATACTGGGGGAGAACGGCAGCGGCAAGACCACGCTGATGAACATGATCTCCGGCATCTACTATCCGGACGAGGGCCAGATCTTCGTCCACGGCGAGGAGGTCACGATCCGCTCGCCCAAGGACGCCTTCCCGCTGGGCATCGGCATGATCCATCAGCATTTTAAATTGGTGGACGTGCTCACCGCGGCGGAGAACATCGTGCTGGGCCTGTCCGGGCCCACGAAGCTGGACATCACCGCTGTGGCCACCCGCATCAGCAAGCTGGCCCACAAGTACGGCTTCGACATCGACCCCTTCAAGAAGATCTATGAGATGAGCGTGTCGGAGAAGCAGACGGTGGAGATCGTGAAGATGCTCTATCGCGGCGCGAACATCCTGATCCTGGACGAGCCTACCGCCGTGCTGACGCCCCAGGAGACCGACGCGCTGTTCAACGTGCTTCGGAACATGCGCGACGCCGGGAACGCCATCATCATCATCACCCACAAGCTGAACGAGGTGCTGGCCCTGTCGGACCGCGTGGCCGTGCTGCACAAGGGCAAGTACATCGGCACCGTCGAGACGAAGGACGCCACCGTGGAGAGCCTCACCGAGATGATGGTGGGCAGCAAGGTGACGCTGGACATCGACCGGCCCGACCCGGAGAACCCGGTGCTGCGGCTGAAGGTGAAGGACGTGACCTGCGTGAACCCGGAGGGCGTCATCACCCTGAACCACGCCTCCTTCACCGCCTACGGCGGCGAGATCCTGGGCATCGCGGGCGTGGCCGGCAGCGGCCAGAAGGAGCTGCTGGAGTCCATCGCGGGCCTGACGCCCAAGGAGTCCGGCGAGATCGAATACTATCCGCCGGACACAGAGATGATGGACATTACCAAGCTCTCCGCCGTGGAGATCAGCCGCCTGGGCATCAAGCTGTCCTTCGTGCCGGAGGACCGGCTGGGCATGGGACTGGTGGGCGCGATGGACATGGTGGACAACATGATGATCCGCAGCTACAAGAAGGGCGGCTTCTTCTGGGCCGACCGACGCGCGCCCAAGACCCTGGCCGAGCACATCATCGGCACGCTGGAGATCGTCACCCCCGGCGTTGAGACCCCGGTGGGCAAGCTCTCCGGCGGCAACGTGCAGAAGGTGCTGGTGGGGCGCGAGATCGCCTCCGCGCCCACGGTGCTGATGGTGGCCTATCCGGTGCGCGGGCTGGATATCAACTCCGCCTACACCATCTATTCGCTGCTGAACGTGCAGAAGATGCGCGGCGTGGCGGTGCTGTGCGTGGGCGAGGACCTGGACGTGCTGCTGGCGCTGTGCGACCGCATCCTGGTGCTCTGCGACGGCAAGGTGACGGGCATCGTGGACGCGAGGACCGCCACGAAAGAGGAGATCGGCCTGTTGATGACCCATTCCGGAAAGGAGGGCGCGCGCTGATGGCAAGGAACATTCACGGCGTGCACGAGCCGCTGGTGCACATCTCCAAGCGGGAGGAGTGCGGCTTTTTCCGGGCCTGCCTGGTGCGCCTGGCGGCCATCGCCCTGGCCCTGGTGGTCTGCGGCGTGGTGATCGTGGCGCTGACGGGCCTGAACCCGGTGGAGGTTTACGTCGGGGTGATCGACGGCGCGGTGGGCTCCGGCCGCCGCCTCTGGGTGACCATCCGCGACACGCTGTCGCTGCTGCTGGTGGCCGTGGCGCTGACCCCCGCGTTCAAGATGCGCTTCTGGAACGTGGGCGGCGAGGGCCAGGTGCTGATCGGCGCGACGGCCACCGCCGCGGTGATGATCAACTTCGCGGGCAAGCTGCCCGCGCCGGTGCTGTTCGCCGCGATGATCGGCGCGGCTGTGCTGGCGGGCATGGTGTGGGGCGTGATCCCGGCGCTGTTCAAGGCCGGGTGGAACACCAACGAGACGCTGTTCACATTGATGATGAACTACGTGGCCACCCAGCTCGTGGCCTTCTGCGTGGTGTACTGGGAGAATCCCGCGGGCTCCAACAGCGTGGGCATCATCAACGCCAAGGACAAGGCCGGGTGGCTGCCGGAGCTGTTCGGGCTGACCTACGGCTGGAACCTGGTGATCGTGCTGGTGATCACCGCGTTCATGTATGTCTACCTGCGCTATTCCAAGCAGGGCTATGAGATCGCCTATGTGGGCCAGAGCGTGAACACCGCCCGCTACGCCGGCATCAGCGTGAAGAAGGTCATCATCCGCACCATGGCCATCTCCGGCGCGCTCTGCGGATTGACCGGCTTCATACTGGTCAGCGGCTCCGGGCACACCGTGTCCACCACGCTGGCGGGCGGCCGGGGCTTCACGGCCATCATCGTGGCCTGGCTCTCCAAGTTGAATACGTTCACGATGGTGATGGTGTCGTTCCTGCTGACCTTCATGGCCAAGGGCGCGATCCAGATCGCCAGCCAGTTCAGCCTGAACGAGAACGCCAGCGAGATCATCACCGGCATCATACTGTTCTTCGTGCTGGGCTGTGAGTTCTTTATCAACTACCGGGTGGAGTTCCGCCACCGCCGGAAGGAGGACTGAGCCATGGGCGTGATCACGATCTTCATTCAAAAGGCCATCGGCCAGGGCGTCTGCATACTCTTCGGCGCGGACGGCGAGATTTTGACGGAAAAATCCGGCAATTTGAACCTGGGCGTTCCGGGCATGATGTACCTGGGCGGCATCGCGGGCCTGGCGGCGGCGTTCATGTATGAGCGGGCCGTGGAGACCCCCAACGCCTTCGTGGGCTTCTTCCTGGCCCTGCTGGCGGCGCTGGTCGCGGGCGGCCTGGGCGGGCTGATCTACAGCGTGCTCACCATCACCCTTAGGGCCAACCAGAACGTGTCCGGTCTGGCGTTGACCACCTTCGGCATGGGCGTGGGCAACTTCTTCGGCGGTTCGCTGGCGAAGCTGTCCGGCGGCGTGGGCCAGATCTCCACGGCGGCCACCGCCAGCGCCTTCCGGCTGAAGCTGCCGCTGCTCAGCGACATCCCCGTGCTGGGCGACATACTGTTCAGCTACGGCATCCTGACCTACCTGGCTGTGGTGCTGTCCATCGTGCTCAGCTGGTATCTGAACCGAACCCGCCAGGGCCTGTGCCTGCGGGCCGTGGGCGAAAGTCCCGCCACCGCCGATGCGGCGGGCATCAACGTGCAGCTGTACAAGTACATGGCCACCGTCATCGGCGGCGCCATCGCGGGCCTGGGCGGACTGTACTTCGTGATGGAGTACACCGGCGGCACCTGGACCAACAACGGCTTCGGCGACCGCGGCTGGCTGGCCGTGGCGCTGGTCATCTTCGCCCGCTGGCGCCCGATGAACGCCGTGTGGGGCTCGCTGCTGTTCGGCGCGCTGTACATCCTCTACCTGTACATCCCCGGCCTGGGCCGCGCCACCCAGGAGATCTTCAAGATGCTGCCCTACGTGGTCACCATCATCGTGCTGATCCTCACGTCCCTGCGCAAGAAGAAGGAGGACCAGCCCCCGGAGAGCCTGGGACTGCACTATTTCCGGGAGGAAAGATAAAGCATATCAGGGCTGCAATGCGGCAGGAAAAGCATTGTACAGATTCTTCGACTCCGCTCCGCTTTCAGCGTCGCTCCGCTCAGAATGACCGGGATTTGCCCGGTTTGTCATCCTGAGCGCAGCGCCAGCGGAGCCGAAGGATCTGTACATTTTCTTTTGGAACGACCTGTGATAAATCCGCTCAGACCCCTTCCATTTTCTGTTAAACTGGTGTATAATATCTTTACATTCTGAATGAGGAGGTTATCATCATGGCGAAGTATGTATGCGACGCTTGCGGTTGGGAGTACGACGAGGAGCTGGGCAGCCCCGAGAACGGCATCGCCCCCGGCACCAAGTTTGCCGACCTGCCCGACGATTTCGAGTGCCCGCTCTGCGGCGTGGGCAAGGACATGTTCTCCGAGGCATAATACTAAATTCCATCTAATCCATGCACATCTGCGTGCGTCTTTTCCGCCCTGGCTGTGCTTCGCTTCAGTCAACGATGCGCTGCATCGCCTCCCTCTGTTTTAGAAGGAATTTAGTATAACAGGAGCATAAAAAGCCTTCCCATTGAGGGGAAGCCTTTCAGGAGTGACGGCGGCGACCGAAAGGTCGCCGCCGCCGTTTTACGCACCGTCATACCGCCAGACCTCGATCCGCTCCCGCTCGTTCTTCCCGCCGAACAGGTCCCGGCAGTCGATGGTGTCCACAGGCATAAAGCCCGGCGCGGCATCCAGGCAGCGAATGTACTCCTCCGAGGGGAAGTAGCACAGCAGCGTCATGGGCCGGGGAGCTTCGGCGTGGGCGGCCTGGAGCCTTCGCAGCACCGCCTCGAACACCTTCTCCCCGAAGGGGTTGAAGAAGAAAAAGGCGTTCTCTTCCCCGGGGTCGTACTGCTCGGCCAGGGCGCGGATGAGGCGCACCCGGTCCCCGGCGCGGCAGGCGCGGCGGTTTTCCCTGGCCAGGTCGATCAGCTTCTGGCTGTGGTCGATGCCCGTCACCCGGCAGCCCACCGCGTTGGCCAGAAAGAAGGCCGCCCGGCCCTTGCCGCAGCCGTAGTCCAGCAGGTGGTGCCTGCGGGTGAGGTGCCCGCTGTCCGCCAGGCGCTCGAGCACCGGGTAGGGGGTGGGCTCGTAGGGGGAGTAGTTCGGGTCGGACTCGTCCTCCCGCCCGATGGTCCTGATGCGCAGGCGCTTGTCCCATTCTCGCTCGTTCATGGCGCTCAATTCGCGGGCCGCCTGCCGATGAGCCGCAGGATCGCGGTCTCGTCGGCGGGGAAGCGGGCCTTCACGTGGTCGTAAATGCGCTGCCAGGAGTCGGCGGGGTCCTCCCGGTAGGCGGCGCTGAGGGTCTCGTAGCCCCAGATGGTCTCCGGCGCTTGCAGCACCGACACCGCCATGCCGTAGGCCTCGCCCCGCTTGTTTTCCCGGCGGCGGAAGCCCCCGATCACCAGGTACAGCTGCATTTGAAGCCCCGTCAGCACGCCGGGGTAGTTCTTCTCGCCGCCCTTGCCGAAGCCGGCGAGCTTCTTCAGCTCCGTGGAGAGGATGGCGGCGTCGGTGAACACCGGCTCGTCGTCGGACTCCACGTCCATGAAGTGCTCCATGATGGCCTTTTCCCGGCGGCTGGCCCCGCCGCTCTGCCACTTGCCGTCGAAGTCGTAGCCGTTGCGCCGGGCGTTGGCGAACACGGGGAGCCACTGGCGGCTGATGAACCCGGCGCGGCCGTCGAAGAACTTGCCGTAGGCCACCCGGTGCTCCGCGGCGATGACCTCGCGCCACTCCCAGGGGTCCAGGGCCTTTTCGCCCGTCCACCAGTATTCCGCCGCCACGTGCTCCTCCGCCGAGAAGCCCGGCACCTCGCCCGCGAAGAAGGGCAGGAAGCCGATCTCCTCCACCCAGTTCGCCAGCTCCGCCGCCGTGCGAATGCGCAGCGGGTCGTCCAGGGGCAGGCCCTTCATGATCCAGTCCGCCATGGGCAGGCTCCTTTCACTTTTTCCGCTATTATAGCACAAAGGGGAAGGCTGTGGATATATTATAGATGAAAGCTATAACCTACGATACAAATAGAGTATTGGACAAATAACCGCGGTTCGTGTATCCTTGAACCAACGAACAGGAAAGGAAAACCCGACCATGACAAACCGAAGCTATCTGGTGGCCGTGCGGCTGAACGTCAACCGAATGTGAGGGGGAGCACAGGAGCCCGTTCCCATGAACCCCAATTCGATTGATATTACAGGAGGTAACCACCATGTCTGATATCCGCAATTCTTCCAACTGGGCCTTTGAAACCAAGCAGCTGCACATCGGCCAGGAGACCGCCGACCCGGTCACCGACGCCCGCGCCGTGCCGATCTACGCCAGCACCTCCTTCGTGTTCCACAACAGCCAGCACGCCGCCGACCGCTTCGGCCTGCGGGACGCCGGGAACATCTACGGCCGCCTGACCAACCCCACCAACGACATCTTTGAAAGGCGCATCGCGGCCCTGGAGAACGGCTCCGCGGCGCTGGCGGTGGCCTCCGGCGCGGCGGCCATCAGCTACACCTTCCAGGCGCTGGCCAAGGCGGGGGAGCACATCGTGGCCTCCAAGACCATCTACGGCGGCACCTACAACTTGCTGGCCCACACGCTCCCCCTGACCACCGGCATCACCACCACCTTCGTGGACCCGGACGTGGAAGGCGGCTTCGAGGCGGCCATCACTGAAAAGACCAAGGCCATCTTCGTGGAGACCCTGGGCAATCCCAACGGCAATCTGGTGGACATCGAGGCCATTGCGAAGATCGCCCACGCCCACGGCATCCCGCTGGTGGTGGACAGCACCTTCGCCACGCCCTTCCTGGTGCGGCCACTGGACTGGGGCGCGGACATCGTGGTGCACAGCGCCACGAAGTTCATCGGCGGCCACGGCACGGCCATCGGCGGCGTGATCGTGGAGGCGGGCCGGTTTGATTGGAAGGCGGGGGGCAAGTATCCCTGGATCGCCGAGGCCAACCCCAGCTACCACGGCGTGTCCTTCGCGGACGCGGTGGGCCCGGCGGCCTTCGTCACCTACATCCGCGCCATCCTGCTGCGGGACACCGGCGCCACCCTCTCGCCCTTCCACGCCTTCATCTTCCTCCAGGGGCTGGAGACGCTCTCCCTTCGGGTGGAGCGGCACACCGAGAACGCGCTGAAGATCGTCGATTACCTGAACAGGCACCCCCAGGTGGAGGCGGTGCACCATCCCTCCATCCCCGGCGAGCCCAGCCACGGCCTGTACGCCAAGTATCTGCCCAACGGCGGCGGCAGCATCTTCACCTTCGAGGTGAAGGGGGACGCCGAGACGGCCAAGACATTCATCGACCACCTGCCCATCTTCTCGCTGCTGGCCAACGTGGCCGACGTGAAGAGCCTGGTGATCCACCCCGCCAGCACCACCCACAGCCAGCTGACCGAGGTGGAGCTGCTGGAGCAGGGCATCAAGCCCAACACCATCCGCCTGTCCATCGGCATCGAGAAGGCCGAGGACCTGATCGCGGCGCTGGACGCGGCGTTCGAAGCGGTGAAGTAGGGGAAGGGGACGTAGAAGAGGGGCTGTTTCAAAATAGATGCCATCACTTGATTCCAACCGTAGGGACGCCATTTATGGCGTCCGCGGGCGGCAAGAATGCCGCCCCTATGGCATGGATACGATGGCGTGAGTATTTTGAGACAGCCCCTTGAAGCATCATGGGATCCGGAAGTAGTTCAGCAGCGCCCGGAACTGGTCCTGGGCGGAGCGGCAGGTGTCCAGCAGATAGCCGCGCTCCCGGTCCCACTCCGCAAGGCCGCGGTAGTAGTACAGCTTGTGGCGCTCGTCGATGATGAAGGGCACAATGCCGTATTTGAGGCATTCTTTGAACAGGATCAGCCGACCCACGCGGCCGTTGCCGTCCTGAAAGGGGTGGATGCGCTCGAAGCGCACGTGGAAGTCGATCAGGTCCTCCAGGGCATGATCGACTTTGTCGTGATAGGCGTCCAGCAGGGCCTTCATCCGGGCGTGAACCTCCTCCGGCAGCGCCGTGGCCATGCCGCCCACCTCGTTGGGGTGGCGCTTGTAGTCGCCCACGGCGAACCAATCCCTGCGGCTGTCGGTGGTGCCGCTCTTGAGCAGGCCGTGGAGCGTCTTGACGTACTTTTCCGACAGCGGCTTCTGAGCCGTGTCGAGGATGAAGTCGATGCAGCGGAAGTGGTTGACCGTCTCCACCACGTCGTCCACCCGCACGGCCTCGTCTGTGACGCCGAGGGTGGCGGTCTCGAAGATGAAGCGCGTCTGGTCGTGGGTCAGGCGGCTGCCCTCGATGTGATTGGAGTTGTAGGTCAGGTCGATCTGGACGCGGTGGTAGATGCCGCCGGACAGTCTGCCCCGCTTCTCCTCGCGGAGGATGTCCAGCAGCGTCGCGGGCGCGTCGGCCTTCCCGTTCTTGCGCCCCGGCTTTTCGGCGGTCTCCGGGATATTCCAGGTCTTGCCCGTCAGAAACGCCCCGTCCACCCGGCCCTGGGCGCAATAGTTGCGGGCGCTGCGCTGGGAAACGCCCCACTTCTCCGCCGCTTCCTTCACGGAAAGATACCGCATGATCTCACCTCCTGCCCATAGTATAGCAGCTTATCGGCAAAATATCAATCGCATTTGAACAGAAACAGATAGAATATTGCCGGTAACGGCCAAAAAGAAGGGTTCTTCACGGAAACTTGGGGAATTGACAGAAAGAGGGTAGACAAAAGGAGCATGAAAGACTTCTAATTGCAGTTACCACACAAACAAGGAAGAA
>OMZP01000010.1 GCA_900315585.1 uncultured Eubacteriales bacterium
ATATTCTTCTTTTGTGATCCGATACGCCATATCCAACACCTCTTGGTTATAGTATACCACTTTTTCTTTAGTTTGGCTATACTAAGCTGAGATTAGTATTAGAAGGAATTTAGTATAAAATATTGAAGATTCTTCGCTCCGCCCAGAATGACAGGCATTCGACGTAAGGGGGGCATTCTGAGCGGAGGCGAAGCCGCAGTCGAAGAATCTTTCCCTATTTCAATTTGAGAACAGCATCATCGGTCAGTAGACGATGACCTTGGTGTTCGCCGGGCAGTTGGTCCAGATCCACTTCGCGTCCTCCACGCTCAGGCGGACGCAGCCGTGGGAGGCCTTGCTGCCCAGGTGGTTGACGGAGCTCTGGGTCACCTTGCCCTCCCGGCTGCCGTAGAGCACCGAGTGGAACATGATGTCGCCCTGGATATAGTAGGCGTACTGGGCCCAGCAGTTGAACTTGGTGAAGTAGTGCCAGCGCGCGCCGGGGCCGGTGGAGTCCTGGAAGGTGCCGGTGGGCGTGGGCGAGGAATTGCGGCCCGTGGAGCACACCATCGTGCGCACCAGGTCTGTGTACTCGCCGTTGGCATCCGGCGCGTAGGCGTACACCCGCTGGTCCTTGACGCTCACCTTCAGCACATAGGGCTTCAGCGCCTTCTTCGCGTTCTCGTCGAACAGCTTTTCAAGCGTCGTCCGGTCCGCGATGCCGGTCTCCGGCAGGCCGTTTCGGCGCTGGAAGGCGGTGACGGCCTTGGCCGTGCCCGCGCCGTACTGGCCGTCCAGCACGTCGTAGTAATACTCCAGCATGGACAGCCTGCGCTGCACGCGCACCACGTCCCGCCCGGACGCGCCGGTGTTCATGTCGGCGGGGATGGCCGGGAAGCGGTCGGAATAGAAGTCGTCCAGCAGCAGCGGGTCCGCCACGCCGTTGACCTCCACGGTCAGCAGGCTCTCGTCCGCGGCGCTCCCAGAGGCGGCGATGGCGTCGCTCTCCAGCTCCCGCATATACGTTTGCAGGGTCTCAACGCCCGTCCTTGTGGACGCGCCGAAGCCGCCGTCCACGGCGATGGACGCGAAGCCCAGCACCCGCAGGCGCTTTTGCAGCTTCGACACCGCCTCGCCGCTGGAGCCCTCGGTGAGCATGGCGTTGTCCGGGGCCTTGGCGTCGGAAGCGAACAGCTTGTCCTGGGTGGCCATGTCGGCCACGCCGGTTGGGTCCATGCCGCTGTAGTACTGGAAGATGCGCAGGGCGCGGGCAGTGCCGCCGCCAAAGGTGCCGTCCGCCGCGTCGGTGGTGTAACCCAGGTTATTCAGCCGGTTCTGTACCCGCGTCACGGCGCTGCCCTCATCGCCTTGCTTCAAATCCTCGCGGCTCGTCTTGAAGTCATCGCTGAAGAGGTAGGCCTGGAGCATGCCGTCCGCCACGCCGTCCACCGGGGTCATCGGGGTGGGCGCGGGAGTGGGCTCCGCCGGCTCGGGCGTCGCGTAGATCGGCGCGACGGCCGCCAGCGCGATGGTGTTCTCCGAGGGCACCGGCGTGGGCCGGGGCGTGGGCGTGGGCACCGCCGTGGGCGCGGGGATCGCGTCGATCACGTCCTGCTCCAGCTCACGTACATACTTCTCCAGCTCCATCACGGCGGCCTTGGTGTTTTCGCCGTAGAAGCCGTCGGCGTGGCCTGACAGGTAGCCCAGCTCGATCAGCTTCTGCTGGAGCCGCTGGGTGGCGGAGCCGTTCACGTCCAGCGTGAGCTCCGGATAATAGGGCACGGTGGCGATCACGTCCTCCAACAGGAGGCTCTCGTTGGCCCAGGCGGGCAGGCCGGTCTCCCCCGCCTCCGCGGCGGCGCGGCGCGCCCGGTAGCTCTCGGCCACCACGTTCGCCAGGGATTCAGAATCCGCCTGCACGTTCTGCACCGCACCCAGGACCACGCTCTTCAGCCAGTCCTGCACGGTGGCCCACTGTCCTTCACCAAAGGTGATGCCGTTCAGCGCGAAGCGGAACTCCACGTTCAGCACGTCGCCCCGGCTGCTCACCAGCTCCTGGTTCAGCGTCTTGCGCTCGATCTCAGCGTCCTCGGGCAGGTCCAGGTCGTAGTGAATGGAGGTGCTCTTCGGGGCGTTTTGGGGAGACATCAGCTTGAGGATGTCCGCCTGCCAGCCGCCGTCCTTTGTATTTTCAGCACTGGTGAAGGGCACCGCCTGGACGGCGAGCGCGATCAGCAGCACCAGCGGAAGTATGAACTTGATGTGCTTCATTCGATTCCCTCCGGCTCGTTTGATGCACTATTCAGACGGGCACCCATCTGAATTGGTTGCATCACAAGCGGCTCGAATCTGTGTCGTTTTCTGAAAATGTTTGGCAATACTGGAAGATTTTTCCAGATGCGAAAAGGGCGCGGAACCTTCCGTGCCCTTTTAACGTCCTTCGCAACTAATCCTTCCAGGCGAATTGCCGGGTGATGACCTGCACCTCGTCGCTGGCGACGTGGAGGATGCCCCCCGAAAGCTCCGCCCGGCGAACGGCGCCGTCCGCCTCAGTGATCCGCGCCTCGCCGGTGGCGAGGGAGGCGGAGTAGTCGATGTGGTGCGGCAGGATGGCCACGTCGCCGCCGGTGGTGCGCACCATCACCCGCTGGGCGTCGGCGTCGTAGTGCTTGCCCTCCGGGGTGACGACCGTCAGGTGTATCAGCGCCATGGCTTACTCTCCCCTTTTCGCCTTCTCGACGGCCTCTTCGATGGTTCCCACGAACAGGAACGCGCTCTCCGGCAGGTCGTCATGCAGGCCGTCGATGATCTCGCGGAAGCCGCGGATGGTCTCCTTGAGGGGCACGTAGCGGCCTTCCATGCCGGTGAACTGCTCGGCAACGTGGAAGGGCTGGCTCAGGAAACGCTGCACCTTTCTGGCGCGGGACACGATCAGCTTGTCCTCGTCGGACAGCTCGTCCATGCCCATGATGGCGATGATGTCCTGCAGCTCCTTGTAACGCTGGAGGATGCTCTGCACGCGGCGGGCCACGTCATAGTGCTCCCGGCCCACGATCTCCGGCGTGAGGATGCGGCTGGTGGAATCCAGCGGGTCCACGGCTGGATAGATGCCCAGGGACGCGATGGAGCGGCTGAGAACCGTGGTGGCGTCCAGATGGGCGAAGGTGGTGGCCGGGGCCGGGTCCGTCAGGTCGTCCGCGGGCACGTAGACCGCCTGCACCGACGTGATAGAGCCCTTCTTGGTGGAGGTGATGCGCTCCTGCAGGGCGCCCATCTCGGTGGCCAGGGTGGGCTGGTAGCCCACGGCGCTGGGCATGCGGCCCAGCAGGGCCGAAACCTCGGAGCCCGCCTGGGTGAAGCGGAAGATGTTGTCGATGAACAGCAGCACGTCCTGGTTCTCCCGGTCGCGGAAGTATTCCGCCATCGTAAGTCCCGACAGCGCCACGCGCATACGGGCTCCCGGCGGCTCGTTCATCTGGCCGTAGACCAAGGCCGTCTTGTTGATGACGCCGGATTCCTGCATCTCGTTGTACAGGTCGTTGCCCTCGCGGGTGCGCTCGCCCACGCCCGCGAATACGGACAGGCCGCCGTGCTGGGTGGCGATGTTGTTGATCAGCTCCATGATGATGACGGTCTTGCCGACGCCGGCGCCGCCGAACAGGCCGATCTTGCCGCCCTTGGCGTAGGGAGCGATCAGGTCCACGACCTTGATGCCGGTCTCCAGGATCTCCGTGGTGCTCTCCTGCTCGTCATAGGCGGGCGCGGCGCGGTGGATGGGCCAGCGTTCCTGGGTTTCGGGGGCGGGCTTGTTGTCCACGGGCTCGCCCAGCAGGTTGAACACGCGGCCCAGGCACTCGTTGCCCACGGGCACGGAGATGGGCGCGCCGGTGTCCACAGCGGGGATGCCGCGGCGCAGACCGTCGGTGGAGGACATGGCGATGCAGCGCACCACGTTGTCGCCGATGTGCTGGGCCACCTCCGCAACCACCTTGCGGCCCTCGTTTTCGATTTCAATGGCGGAGAGCAGGTTGGGCAGCTCGCCATCCGCAAAGCGGATGTCCAGCACCGGGCCGATGACCTGCACGACGGTTCCGATATTCTTGTTATCCATTCGCTCGTTCTCTCCTATATGTTACTGGAAACACACTCTAGTGCTCGGCGCCCGCGACGATTTCCGTGAGCTCCTGGGTGATGGAGCTCTGGCGCGCGCGGTTGTAGCGCAGGCTCAGATCCTCGATCATTTCGCCCGCGTTCTTCGTGGCGGAATCCATGGCCACGCGGCGCGCGGCCTGCTCGCTGGCAAAGGAATCGCAGGCGGCGGAGTAGATCAGCCCCGCCAGATACTGCGGAAGGAACTCCTTCAACAGCGTATCGGCGTCCGGTTCGCACAGCATCTGCTTGTTGGTGCGCTCCGGCGCGTCATGGGCGTCCAGGGGCAGCAGCGGCTTCAGCTTGGTCTTCTGGTTCAGCACCGACACGAAGGAGGTGTAGGCCAGCACGATCTCCTCATATTCCCCGGCGTCATAGGCGTCCAGCACCTGCTGGCCAATCTCGCCGCACTTTTCCAGGGTCAGGCCTTCCACGCGCTCGATCTCCGTGATGATGCTCGCGCCGCGGCGGGCGTAGTATTCCCGGGCCTTCCGGCCGATGGGAATGAAGCAGCAGCTGGCGTCCCGGCTGTCCCACTCGATGCGCTTGAACATGTTGGCGTTGTAGCTGCCCGCCAGGCCGCGATCGCCCGCGATGACGATGTAGCAGCGGTGCTTCACCTCGCGGGGAACGACGTAGTTGCTCTCCGCGCCGGTGTTGTGAAGGGCGATGTCCCAGATGGCCCGCCGAGCCACCTTCATGTAGGGCCGGCTGGCTTCCATCCTCTGACGCGCGCCCCTGAGCTTGGAGGAGGCCACCAGCTGCATCGCCTTCGTGATCTGCATGGTGCTTTCCACGCTGCGGATGCGCAGCTTGATGTCCTTCATTGACGCTCCGGCCATGGTATCACTCCTTATCCGAGTGCAGCTTGATGAAGTCCTCCGTGAAGGACTGGATCGCCTGCTTGAGCTGGGCCTCGGAATCCTTGCTCAGATCGCCGGTCTCGCGGATGGCGTTCAGCAGTGATTCGTGCTGGGCGTCCAGGCGCTTGTACAGTGCGGTCTCGTATTCCGGAATCAGCTCCACGTCCACATCCTTCAAATAGTCATGCACCACCGCGTAGAGGATGCACACCTGGTGCTCCACGGTCACGGGCGCGTTGTGGTTCTGCTTGAGGACGGCCACAATCCGCTCGCCCTGGCCCAGTCTCGCCTTGGTGTCGGCGTCCAGGTCGGAGCCGAACTGGGCGAAGGATTGCAGCTCTCTGTACTGGCTGTAGAGCAGCTTCAGGGTACCCGAGACCTTCTTCATGGCCTTGATCTGGGCGTTGCCGCCCACGCGGCTGACGGAGATGCCGGGGTTCACGGCGGGCATGATGCCGGCGTGGAACAGCTCGGTCTCCAGGAAGATCTGTCCGTCGGTGATGGAGATGACGTTGGTGGGGATGTAGGCGGACACGTCGCCTGCCTGGGTCTCGATGATGGGCAGCGCCGTCATGGACCCTCCGCCGTACTCCGGCGCGACCCGCGCCGCGCGCTCCAGCAGCCTGCTGTGCAGGTAGAACACGTCGCCGGGGTAGGCTTCGCGTCCCGGCGGGCGGCGGATCAGCAGTGACAGGGCGCGGTAGGCCACAGCGTGTTTGGACAGGTCGTCGTAGATGATCAGCACGTCCTTGCCCTGGGCCATGAAGTACTCGCCCATGGCGCAGCCGGAATAGGGCGCGATGTATTGCAGCGGGGCCAGCTCCGAGGCCGTGGCGGACACGACGATGGTGTAATCCATGGCGCCCGCCGCGGTGAGGGACTCCACCACCTGCGCCACCGTCGAACGCTTCTGGCCGATGGCGACGTAGATGCAGATGACGCCCTGACCCTTCTGGTTGATGATGGTGTCGGTGGCGATGGTGGTCTTGCCGGTCTGGCGGTCGCCGATGATCAGCTCGCGCTGGCCGCGGCCGATGGGGATCATGCTGTCGATGGCCTTGATGCCCGTTTGCAGCGGCACCGAGACGCTCTTGCGCTCGATGATGCCCGGCGCGGGAGACTCGATGCGCCGCTCCTCGGTGGTGGCCACGGGGCCCTTGCCGTCGATGGGCTGGCCCAGCGCGTCCACGACGCGGCCGATCAGCGCCTCGCCCACGGGCACGGAGACGACCTCGCGGGTGCGCTCCACCGTGTCGCCCTCCTTGATGCCGGCATCGTCGCCCAGCATGACCACGGCCACGGAATTCTCCTCCAGGTTCAGCGCCATGCCGTAGGCTCCGGTGGAAAAGCGCACCAGCTCGTTGGCCATGCAGTTCTCCAGGCCGCTGACCCGCGCGATGCCGTCGCCCACCATCAGCACCGTGCCGACGTCGGTCTGCACGATCCGGTTGTCGTAATGCTTGATCTGATCCTTGATGATCTTGGAAATTTCTTCAGGTCTCAGCTGCATCTGCTCGTCCTCTTTTCCTACAGCGCCTGGGTCAGGCTTTGTTTCAGCCTGCCCAGCCTGTCTTGAATCGTGTTGTCATAACGCTTGCCGTCCATCTCCACGCGCACGCCGCCGATCACGGACGGATCCACCGTCTCGATCAGCGTCACCTGCCGCCCGGAGAGCTTTGAAAGCTTCACGCGAAGGGCGGCGCGCTCGTCCTCGTTCAGGGGCACGGCGCTGGTCACGGCGGCCTCGACAATGCCCATCTCGTCGTTGAAACGCTGGTGGAACCAGTCGCAGCAGAGCAGGAAGGCGTCGAATCGCTCCTTCTCCACCATCAGCTTCATGAAGTTGGACACGTAGGGATGCACGTGGTTGACGAAGGTGTCGTCGATGATCTTTAGGCGCTGATCGCGCTCCACCGCCCGGGAGCACAGCAGCTTCACGAACATCGGCTCCTGCCTGAGGAGCTCGCGCACGTCCATGATCTGCTCGTGGATCAGCTGGGCCAGGTTCTCGTCCCGCGCCAGCTCGTACAGGCCCTCGCCATATTCCCTCGCCAGGCCCGTCACGACGCTTCACCTGCGCTTTTGATAAACTCTTCCACCAGCTCGCGGTGGTCGTCCGCGTTGATCTCGCGCTCCACCATGCGGCCGGCAATGTCCGCGGCCATGCCGGAGATCTCGCCCATCAGCTCGGAGTAGGCCTTGCGCTTCTCCTGCTCGATCTCGCTCTCCGCCTTCTGCTTCATGTGGGTGGCCTCGTTCTTGGCCTCCGCCACGATGGCGTCGCCCCGGCGGTGGGCCGTGTCCACGGCGTTCTTCACCAGCCGGTCGGCCTCTTCGCGGGCGGACGACATGCGGGCGGTGTATTCCTCTTTCAGCTGCTTGGCGTCCTCGCGGTCCTTGCCGGCGGCGTCATAGATGCCGTCGATCTCCTGCTGGCGCTTGTCCAGCACCGCCATCACGCGCTTCCAGAGGAACTTCTTGATCAGCGCGCACAGGATCAGCAGGTTGCAGATCTGAAAGACGATCGTCCAGGGCGTTATCGAGATAAACTCCTGTACCTTATCCACTTTGCTTCCTCCAAAGATTGAGATTCAGCCTGCCGAAATGGATTACAGCTTGCCGATGAAGGGATTGGCGAACATCAGAAGCAGGGCGACGATGAAGCCGTAGATACCGGTGGTCTCGGCGACGGCGCAGCCCAGCAGCATGGTGGACTGAACGGTGCCCTTGCACTCCGGCTGGCGGCCAATGGCTTCGCAGGCCTTGCCGACGGCGTAACCTTCACCGATACCGGGGCCGATACCGGCGATCATGGCCAGGCCGGCGCCGATGGCGGAAGAACCCATGACGATTGCTTTGGTCCACAGTTGCTCATTCATAAGAATTTCCTCCCAAGAAATGATTGATTGGTTTGTATGCTTAACCCTCCGCCGCCGAGCCGATGTACATCATCGTCAGCATGCAGAAGATGAACGCCTGGAGACAGCTGGAAAACAGGTCGAAGTAGATGGAGAAGATGGCCGGGATGCCCACCTGGAGCAGCGGGATCTTCGCCAGCGTCTCGCCCACGATGCCGGGGATCAGGTGGAAGATGGCCGCGGACAGGCTGGCAAGCGCCGCGTAGATCAGGCCGGTGATGACCGAGCCGGAGGCGATGTTGCCGAAGTGACGGAAGGCCATCGACAGGGGCGTGGCGAACTCCGAGATGATGTTGAAGGGCAGCAGCACCGGGATGGGCTCGAAGTAGCCCTTGATGTAGCCGAGGGGGCCGCCGGCGCGGAACTTGTTGTAGGTGATCAGCACGAACACCATCAGCGACCAGCCCAGCAGGGTTGAAAGATCGGAGGTCGGGGCGTACATGCCGATCATGCTGGACAGAGAGCACAGCGCCGACAGGCCCATGATGGCGCAGATCAGCGGCGCGTAGCCCACCTTCAGGAAGTGCTCGCCCATGTTCTCCCCCACCATGCCGTTCACCTTTTTCACGATGAACTCCGCCACGATCTGGCGCTTGGTGCGGCAGTGCACCTGCATGCCGTGGGTCAGGAACAGGCACAGGCCGATGATCACCGCCATGACGATCCAGGTGTTCACCACCGTCTCGGTGATCACGATGTTGCCCAGTACGGGGATCTTGACCGGAATTTCAAAGAGAACTCTCGCGCCGTGTACGTCGAGATTCAAGGCTCTTCACTTCCTTCGGAAACGGGGGCCTTCCTGGCCTCCATGATTTGCAATACCCGAATGACGATGCTGGGGAAAACGGACGGCAGGATCGTCGCCAGCGCGTCGAATTTGAACACCGCGATGCCCAGCACCAGCAGGCCGAACAGGCCGATCATGCGCATGTTGTAGGAGATCTTCATACGGTTCTGCATCTGGATGGACATATCCGCGATCTCCTGCTCGGTGCGCTCCTTCTCGGCCATGCGCTCCGTGACGGACTGGACCATCATGCCCATGATGAAGAAGTTCGCCACGCCCAGGCAGCCAGAATAGATGCCGCCCAGGGCCACGCTCAGGCTCAGCCGCCCGATGATGGCATAGACGGTGAGCATCACCGCCACCAGCGCGGCGACGCCCAGCGCCACCCGCGCCGTCTGCTGACGCACCGCCTTGTCCGGCTTTCTCATCCGCAACTCCCTCTGACCGCTGAAACGGCCTGACAGCGCGCTGGCGGAAATCGCCAAAAGCGCATATCTATACCAGATGAATATACCTCAATTTGGCGCATTAATCAAGGGGCAACATATTAATTCTTTGCATAAAGAACAAATTATTATCCAAAACGAAAGCCTGCCCCAAAACTCACGAGACCGATGCAAACATCGCCGTAGGGGCGGCATTCATGCCGCCCGCGGACGCCATAAATGGCGTCCCTACGGTGGAATTGAATCGCTTTCGAGGTCTTGAGACAGCCCCTTTCACCCATTCAGCCTCCCAGGTACGCGGCGCGAACGCGGTCATCCGCCAGCACGTCCCTGGCCGGGCCTTCAATGGTGATCTTGCCGGTGCCCAGCACGTAGGCGCGGTCCGCCACGGACAGGGCCATCTGGGCGTTCTGCTCCACCAGCAGGATGGTGGTGCCGGAGGCGTGCAGCTCCTTGATGATGTCAAAGATCTGCTCCACCAGGATGGGGGCCAGGCCCATGGAGGGCTCGTCCAGCATCAACAGCTTCGGCTTGCTCATCAGCGCGCGGCCCATGGCCAGCATCTGCTGCTCGCCGCCGGACAGGGTGCCAGCCACCTGCTTCTCGCGCTCCTTGAGCCGCGGAAAGCGGGTGAACACGTTCTCCAGGCTCTGGGGGATCTCCTCGGCCGGGCGGGTAAAGCCGCCCATCTCCAGGTTTTCCCGCACCGTCATCTGCTGGAACACCCGGCGGCCCTCCGGGCACAGGGCCATGCCCAGGCCCACGACCTTGCTGGCGCCGATGCCCACGATGCTCCTGCCCTCGAAGGTGATCATGCCGCTCCGGGGCTTGAGCAGGCCGGAGACGGTGTTCAGCGTGGTGGACTTGCCCGCGCCGTTGGCGCCGATCAGCGTCACGATCTCCCCCTCGTTCACCTCGAAGGAGATGCCCTTGATGGCGTGGATGGAGCCGTAGTAGACGTGGATATCGTCCACCCTCAACAGGCTGTTCGTCCTTGCTTCGCTCATGCTCAGCCCTCCTTCTTCTTGCCCAGATAGGCCTCGATGACCGTGGGGTTGGCCTGGATCTCGTCGGCGGTGCCCTTGGCGATGATGCGGCCATAGTTCAGCACGCAGATGCCCTCGCAGATGCCCATGACCAGGTTCATGTCGTGCTCTATGAGCATGATGGCGATCTGGAACCGGTCGCGGATCTTGATGATGTTCCGCATCAGCTCCTCCGTCTCATGGGGGTTCATGCCCGCCGCGGGCTCATCCAGCAGCAGCAGGCACGGGTTCGTGGCCAGGGCGCGGACGATCTCCAGCCTTCTCTGCGCGCCGTAGGGCAGCGATCCGGCCTGGGCCCCCGCCAAATCCTGCATGTCGAACAGGCTCAACAGCTCCAGCGCCTTCTCGTGCTGGGCCTTCTCCTGCTTCCAGTAGGCGGGCAGGCGGAACATGCCGGTGAACATGCCGTACTTCACCTGATTGTGCAGGCCGATGCGCACGTTGTCCTCCACCGTCATGTTGTCGAAAAGCCGGATGTTCTGGAACGTGCGGGCGATGCCCAGCTTGTTGGCCTGGACGGTGTTCATGCCGGCGGTGTCCTTGCCGTTGATCATGATGGTGCCCATGGTGGGCTGGTAGACCTTCGTGAGCAGGTTGAACACGGTGGTCTTGCCCGCGCCGTTGGGGCCGATCAAGCCGGCGATCTCGGTCTTGCCGATGATGAGGTTGAAGTCGTCCACGGCCTTCAGGCCGCCGAACTCGATGCCCAGGTGCCGGGCCTCCAGCACGGGGGTGCTGTAGTAGTCGCGCTCCGGGATGATGCCGTGGCTGGGCGCGGGCACCATCTTGGTGTCCAGCATGCGCTTTTTCTTCGTCGTGGTCTCGGTCATTCCGCCGCGCCTCCCCTCTGCGCCTGCGCCGCAGGCTTGCCTCGATGTATCAGCCGGTCAAACAGCGAACGAATGAACGGGTTGTTGGTGGCCAGCATCACCAGGATCAGCACGATGGCGTACACCAGCATGCGGTAGTCCGCGAAGGCGCGGAGCAGCTCCGGCAGCACGGTCAAGAGCGCCGCCGCGATGATGGAGCCCCAGATGTTGCCGATGCCGCCCAGCACCACGAACACCAGCACCAGGATGGACGTGTCGAACTTGAACTTGCTGGCCGCCACGGTGGAGAAATTCAGGCCGTAGAGCGCGCCCGCCATGCCCGCCAGCACCGCGGCGGTGACGAAAGCCATCATCTTGTACTTGGTGACGTTGATGCCCATGGCCTCCGCGGCGATGCGGTTGTCCCGGGTGGCCATGATGGCCCGGCCGGAGCGGCTGTTCACCAGGTTCAGCACCACGAACAGCGCGAACAGGATCAACACGAAGCCCACCGGGAAGGTGGCGATCTTGTCCACGTCCTTGGCGCCGTTGGGGCCGTTCAGCAGGATCGTGCCGGGGATGGCCGGGTTGTTGAAGGACACGTGCAGGCGGTTGCCGTCCAGGGAGAAATACAGGCAGTTCAAAACGTTCCTTATGATCTCGCCGAAGGCCAGCGTGACGATGGCCAGGTAGTCGCCCCTCAGCCGCAGCACCGGGATGCCGATCAGCACGCCGAACACGCCCGCGAACGCGCCGCCCACGATCATGGACAGCACCAGGCGCAAAACTTCGTTCTCAACGCCCAGCACCGAGCGCATCCAGGCCGCGCCAATGATGCCGGAGAACGCGCCGATGCTCATGAAGCCCGCGTGGCCCAGGCTCAGCTCGCCGCTGATGCCCACCACCAGGTTCAGGGACACGGCCATGACGATGTACACGCAGATGGGCACCATCTGGCCCTTCAGCGAGCGGGTCATGGAGCCGTTGGAGATCATCAGCTGGCAGACGATGAAGGCGACGATGACGATGCCGTAGGAGATGATGTTGTTGACCGTACTCTTTTTCAGCTTCATGTCCCTCACCTCACACTTTCTCGCGCATGGGCTTGCCCAGCAGGCCCGCCGGCTTGAACAGCAGCACGACGATCAGCACGGCGAACACCAGCGCGTCGCCCAGCTCCGTGGAAATGTAGGCCTTGCCCAGGATCTCGATGATGCCCAGCAGCAGGCCGCCGATCATCGCGCCGGGAATGGATCCAATGCCGCCAAACACCGCCGCGGTGAAGGCCTTGATGCCCGGCATGGAGCCGGTGGTGGGCTGCAGGGTCGGATAGGAGGAGCACAGCAGCACGCCCGCGATGGCCGCCAGCGCCGAGCCGATGGCGAAGGTGAGCGAGATGGTGCGGTTCACGTTGATGCCCATCAGCTCCGCCGCGCCCTTGTCCTCGGACACCGCGCGCATGGCCTTGCCCATCTTGGTGCGGCCAGTGAACAGGGTCAGCGCGATCATGATCACGATGTTGGCCACGATGGTCAGGATGGTCTCGCTGGAGATCACCAGGTTGCCGTCAAACAGCTTGATAGCCCCGATGTTGAACACCGAGGGAAATACCTTGGGGTTGGAGCTCCAGATCAGCAGGGCCGTGTTTTGCAGCAGGTAGCTGACGCCGATGGCCGTGATCAGCACGGCCAGCTTGGTCGCCTGCCGCAGGGGCCGGTAGGCCAGGCCCTCGATGACCACGCCCAGCAGCGTGCAGAACACCATGGCGGCCATCACCGCCACGATCGGCGGCAGGCCCAGATACTGCATGGCGCAGAAGGCGATGTAAGCGCCCACCATGATCACGTCGCCGTGGGCGAAGTTCAGCATCTTGGCGATGCCGTAGACCATCGTATATCCCAGGGCGATGATGGCGTAGACGCTTCCCAGGCTGATTCCGTTGATCAGAAATCGCAGGAACGATACCATGTCTTCCAACTCCTCGTTAAAACTAGTATAAGGTAACTGACCATCATCAACACTTCCCTGTATTGACAATCGTCAGTTACCTCGAATCTGTGGATACCAGGCCCCGGCGAAGGGCCGGGGCTTGGTATGCGCTGGGTTTACGATCAGCCGTTGAAGCCGACGTAAGCGCCATCCTGGATGACGACGGCGGTGGGGGTCTTGGTGACCGCGCCGGTCTCGTCCCAGCTCATGGTGCCGGTCAGGCCGATCACCTCAAAGTCGCCGGTGAACTGCTCGATCAGCAACTCGCAGGCATCCTCAGGAGAGGTGCTGCCGTCGATGCCGGCACTGAGAGAAGCATTCCACAGTGCCCAAACGGCGTCGTAGCAGTCGGCCGCGAACTGATTCGGGATTTCGCCGGTCAGCTCCTTGTAGCTGGCGACGAAGGACTGGGTGCGCTCGTCCTGGGCGTCGGCGGAGAAGGGAGTCAGCATGAACACGCCCTCGGCCAGGGAGGCGTCGAAGCCTTCCATGGTCAGGATGCCGTCCATGCCGTCCACGCCGAAGAACACCGGCGCGTAGTCCATGCTCTTGGCGGTGGCCAAGATCAGGGAAGCGGGGGTGTAGTAGATGGGCAGGAACACCAGGTCAGCGCCCGCGTCCTTGGCGGCGGCAACCTGCACGGAGAAGTCGTTGGTCTCGTCGGTGAAGGTCGTCTCGGAGACGATCTCCAGGCCCTGGTTGGCAGCCTCCGCCACGAAGGTGTTGTAGATGCCGGTGGAATAGGCGTCGGCGTTGTTGTAGATGATGGCGACCTTGGTGGCCAGCTGATGCTCGGTGATGTACTGAGCGGAAGCGGTGCCCTGGGCCGGATCGGTGAAGCACACCTGGAACACGTTGTCCTTGCCATCGGTGACGTCGGGAGAAGAGGCGGAGGGGGTCAGCATGAACACGCGATCCTCATTGGCCTGAGCGCCCACGGCGATGCAGGGGGTGGTGGTGGTGGTGCCGGCGATCATCTGGGCGCCCTTGTCCAGAACGGTGTTGTAGGCGTTCAGGGACTTCTCGGCGTCGTGCTCGTCGTCCTCCTCCAGCAGCTCGATCTGAAGGCCGCCAATGGCGTTGATCTCGGCGGCGGCGACTTCCGCGCCATACTTACAGGCGTTGCCGTAGATGGCGGCGGCGCCGGTGAACGGGCCGATGACGCCGATCTTCAGGGCGTCCTCAGCCATGGCGGCGGAGGCCAGACCCATGATCATCACGAGCGCGAGGATCACAGCGACGATTGCCTTGTTGAACTTCATAATCAGATTCCTCCCAAATAGATTCGCTACGCGCGCGTGCGCGCATATCGTTAATGGATATAATAGCGTCATAACAAAACGTTGTCAAGCGCCGCCCGCGCGCATTTCTGCGTATTTTACGTTATTTCTCATTTGAAGTACAGATTGGTATAACTTGCAAATTGACGGGATATTCCACTTTGAAATGCGTCCAATTTGATTCTGTAAAAGGGCTTCGCTTCGTTTTGGCATCGGTCAGCTGTCGCGTTAGCGGGGTGAATTGCATAAAAATACGGTTCTTCACAGAAAGTTGCGGGATTGGTATAATGAAGTTCATTGACGTTACGTACAGATCCTTCGCTTCGCTCAGGATGACAGGGCTTCAGTTCGTTGTCATCCTGAGCGGAGCGAAGGATCTGTACGGTTCATTAGCTAACAGCATGAATGAGAATACCTACGAATCGCTTTTTTCATCTCTCAGCTATCCGTGATTAGAAAATACGGTCTCCGCGCCCGACCTGGTCTTTGACCCCACACTCGCCTGCTGGAGGGTTCGCTCCTAAGGACTTGGCCTCCCCACTACTACCCCTCTATGTCCTCGCTGGGACACGCAGGACTTACCTCTAAGCCGCACCATGCTCACCGGAATTTTCCCGGCTTACGTGGATCGTTTCGCCTGCGACTGGCATCGACTTTCAACCACGGACGCGCGGAAACCGCACGTTTATTATATGAAATTCTGAGGGTATCGTCAAGTGAAATCGCTCTTGAGGATCGCGAATCGGGCCAGATCCACGAGGCCCTGGTTGTTGCGCCCGCCCTGGCGGGAGACGCCTTCGAAGGTCATGCCGATCTTCTGCATCACCCGGCCGGACTTCGGGTTGTCCACGTCGTGGGCGGCGCAGACGCGGTTGAAGCCGGCCTCAAACAGCACCTTCAGCACGGCGCGGGCCGCTTCCGGCATGTAGCCCTTCCCCCACCAGGCCTTGCCCATGCACCAGCCCAGCTCCGCTTCCAGGATGGGCTCGATGATGTGCACCACGGCGATGTCGCCGATCAGCTCCCCCGTCGCCTTCAGCTCCAGGCCCCAGTGGTAGTAGTCCGGCTGGTCGTACCGCTTGACCCAGTCGCCAAGGACCCACGCCGTCACGCCCACGTCCGCGTGGGTCGGCCAGGTGAGGTACTTCGTCACCGCGTCGTCGCTGGCCCAGTGATCGTACATCTGCCGCGCATCCTCGACGGTGTAGCGCCGAAGGATCAGGCGCTCGGTCTCGATGGGCCGGGTTCCGATGTGGTTCATGGGGAAACCTCCTTATCCAGATGCGAAGAAAACGACCTCTTCCGTCCTCGCTTCGCTCGGCCACCTTCCCCTGAAGGGGAAGGCTTTGGCGGACGCCATAAATGGCGTCCCTGCGGGGGGGGGGTGGAACGAACTCATACGGCCTCGCTATACTCGGCCGCCTCCCCGTTGAAAGGGAAGGATTTTAGTGGACGCCATGAATGGCGTCCCTACGGTGAGGGTTGGAACGAATTTTACGGCCCTGCGGGCCGACTCCCCTTTGAAAGGAAAGCCAGGCGGGCGGCGCAACGCCGCCCCTACTATTCCTGTTCCCTGTTCCTGTTGCCAAGGCCCTATCGGTTAAGGGGAAAGCCAGGCGGGCGGCGCAACGCCGCCCCTACTATTCCTGTTCCCTGTTCCCTGTTGCCTGTTCCCTATCCAGCTTTTCCTATTGCCTATTGCCTATATCCTATTGCCTATATCCTATTGCCTACTTAATCTCACTCAAATCATAGGGCGTGTTCTGATACACGAAATAGTTCAGCCAGTTGGAATAGAGCAGGTTGGCATGGGCGCGCCAGCTCATCAGCGGGGGCTGGGTGTCGTCGTCGTTGGGATAGTAGTTCTTCGGCACCTCGATGGGCAGGCCCGCGTCCCTGTCCCGGCGGTACTCCTTCTCCAGGGTGGTAGCGTCGTACTCCGAGTGGCCGGTGATGAACACCTGGCGGCCCTGGTCGGTGGCCATGGCGTAGATGCCCGCCTCCTCGGAGGTGGCCAGGATCTTCAGCTGCGGCACCTTCTCCACGTCCTCCCGGAGGATGGTGGTGTGGCGGGAGTGGGGCACCATGAACACGTCGTCGAAGCCCCGGAACAGGATGCTGCTCTTGCGCTCCACCCGATGGGGAAACACGCCGAACATCTTCTTCTCCAGCGGCACCTTCTTCACGCCGTAGTGGTAGTAGAGCCCCGCCTGAGCACCCCAGCAAATGTGGAAGGTGCTGTGGACGTTGGTTCTGGACCACTCCATGATCTCGCAGAGCTCGTCCCAGTAGTCCACCTCTTCAAAGGGCAGGAGTTCCACCGGCGCGCCGGTGATCACCATGCCGTCGAACTTGCGGTGGCAGATCTCATCGAAGGTCTTGTAGAAGGTGAGCATGTGGTCCTGGGAGACGTTCTTTGATTCGTGGGACCGCACCTGCAAAAGCTCCAGCTCCACCTGCAGCGGCGTGTTGCCCAGCACCCGTGCCAGCTGGGTCTCCGTGGCGATCTTCGTGGGCATCAGGTTCAATATCAGGATGTGCAGCGGGCGGATGTCCTGGCTGACGGCGCGGGACTCCGTGATGACAAATATATTTTCGCTCTCCAGCACGCCGGTGGCGGGCAGGCTGTTGGGAATCTTGATCGGCATGGCAATGACACTCCTTTGATAGTAATATTTTACCCGCCTAATGTGAAATGTCAAACGATTAACAAAGGTTTAAAGCCGGAGTCGCCCGCTTCTGGTAAAATGGGAATCAACGGAGGGATGCAGCCATGGACAAGCGGGAGCTGCGCCGGATCATCGGCGAAAAAAAGCGCGCCCTGTCGGCGCGGGAGATCGAACAGCGGAGCGCGGTGCTGGCGGAAAAGCTCTTTCAGACGGACGCCTACCGCGAGGCGCAGTTCCTCTACGGCTATCTGTCCTTCAACCAGGAGGTGCGCACCCGGCCCATCCTCCAGCGGGCCTGGGCGGACGGCAAGCGGGTGGCCGTGCCGAAGGTGATCGGCGATGAAATGCGCTTCATCTGGCTGGGCAGCTTCGACGATCTGTCCGAAGGCCGCTTCGGCATCCTGGAGCCGACAAACGACGGGCCCGTTGCCGACGACGACACCGCCCTCGTCCTGATGCCCGGGCTGGCCTTTGACCGGCAGGGCCGCCGCGTCGGCTATGGCGGCGGATACTACGACCGCTGGCTGGCTGAACACCCGGGACATAGGACGATCGCGCTGTGCTATGATTTTCAATTGTTGGAAAATCTGGAGACGGAAGCGCACGATATAAGAGTCGATGCCGTTATCACCGAAACTCTGTAGGGGCGGCGTTGCGCCGCCCGCAACTTACTTGGGAGAACGACCGCATCGTCTTGCAGGCGGCGCGGCAATCTTATTTTCCTATCAATCGGGCAAATCCCGAAGGGATTTGAACCGCAAATCCACTCTCCACTCTAAACTCTCAGCTCTCAACTCTCTTCTTCACATAGTGCTCCAGCACCGGCACGTACAAGAACGCCACGATGCCCGAAGTGAAGCCGCCGTTGTACAGGTTGAAGCCGCCGTGGATGGCGGGCACGCTGGTAACCAGGCAATAGTGCAGGATGCCTGCGAAGACGCCCGCCAGCAGACCGTATTCCCCCGCGATGGGAGCCAGGCCGCTGGCATAGCACAGGCCCACCACGAGCGCCTGGCTGTTGACGGCGAAGGCGGTGACGCCCAGGCGGTGCAGCAGGCCCATCGCCCCGTAGCCCAGCATGATGGGCAGCACGTTTCTCGGCGTCGCGCCTGCGGCGAAGCAGCACACCATGCAGAACACCACGCCCATGGTGGGTCCGGTGAAGTTCGCGCCGATGACGTTGTAATACAAAAGAATAAACAGTCCGTAGACGCCGAGGTTGATCAGCACCGACCCGGCGCTGTATTTTTGCGCGAAATCCACCCGGAAGCCGGGGTCGAGCAGCAGCTTTTTGTAGTCGCCCGGGCCGCCGTTGACGATCAGTCCGGCGATCACGCACAGCGCGAACATGGTGCCGCAGAAGGCGTTGACGAACAACGGATGCCCCTCGCCCAGGCTGGCTTCGATCGCCGGCGCCTCCACGCCCAGCGTCTTGTACAGCACGGCGTAGAGCAGGAAGCACAGAAAGCCCGCGGCGGGGCCGGCGTTGTAGAGGTTGTAGCCCTTGTGGAACCCCGGCGAGTGGGCGCAGAGCCCCGGCATGGCGCAGCCCACAAATATGCCCACGCCCAGTGCCAACGCGACGCCCAGCGGCGTCACCCGGGGACCCGCGGCGGCGTCCGGGTAGTAGAGCAGCACCTGGGTGATGATCGGTGCAACGCCGGTGGAGAACATGGCGAAGTGGATGTACCTCGCAAAGGGCTCCCGCCTGATCCTGGCGTAGACGAACGTGCCCAGCATCAGCGGCAGCATGTTCACCGGGTTCATGCCGAAGGTGCCGAAGCCGATGGTCAGAAACCAGGCCAGCGCCGTCACGCCGTTCACCGTCGTACCCGGCAGCAGCGTCAGCGCCGTGCAGATCAGCGAGAGCAGGCCGGTGTTCAGCATGGACGCGGAGAGCCCGCCCAGCTCCGGCTTGAAGTAGTCCTTGGTCAGCTGGGCCGGGAGCGTGCAGATGCGGATAAAGCCGCCCAGCATGTCCGCCCGGTCCGGGGCGATCAGCGCGGCGATGAAGAATGCCAGGGTGAACGCGGCGAAGGTGAGCCGCAGGATGCTCGCCGTTTCCAGCTTTTGTAATCGCTTCATCGATCAGTCCCCCGTCATCCGCTCCGCCGCGGCGATCACGTGGCTGAACAGCACGCTGGTGGTCACCGCGCCGACCCCGCCGGGCACCGGCGTGATGGCGTCCACGATGGGCTCCACGGCCTCGAAGTCCGCGTCCCCGGCGATGGCCCCCAGGCCGCCCCGGGCGTTGGGCTTATCCGCGTCCCAGTTGATGGACACGTCGATCACCACCTGGCCGGGGCGCACGTGCTCCGCCGTCAGGGACTTGAGCGCCCCCGCGGAGGTCACCAGCACGTCTGCCCGCCGGGCCTCCTCCGGCACGTCCTTCGTGCGGGTGTGGCAGACGGTGACGGTGGCGTTTTTGCCCATCAGCAGCATGGCAAGGGGCTTGCCCACCACGAGGCTGCGCCCGATCACTGTGGCCCGCGCGCCGGAAAGGTCGACGCCGTAGTAGTCCAGGATCTCCATGCAGGCCTGGGGCGTGCAGGGCGGAAAGCCCAGGTCGCTCCGTCCCTCGAAAACGCCCGCGCAGGACAGGTCCGTCATGCCGTCCACGTCCTTCATCGGGTCGAGGGTGTTTCGGATCTCGCCGTCAAAGGCGCGCAGATGCTTTGGCAGGGGCCGGAACAGCAGCACGCCGTGGATGGAAGCGTCCCCGTTGCAGGCATGGATGGCGTTCAGCACGTCCGCCTTTTCGGAATCCTCCGGCAGGGCGATGATCTGAACCTCCGCCCCCGCCATGGCGGCGCGCTGGATCGCCCCGCGCTCATAGGACAGGTCGGAGGGGTTTTCCCCCACCCGGATGATCGCCAGCTTCGGCGCGACGCCCTTTGCCCGAAGCGCCTCGGCGTGGGCGCGCAGCTTTTCGCACATCGCCTCCGCGACGGGCTTGCCATACAACAGCTTTGCCATGGCATATCCTCCTACAACGTCGATTGCGGGGCGCCCTTTGGCAGCCCCGCAGCAGTATCAGATAAAGTTGGCCCTCACGGCATCGTAGATCCCGTCCGCCATGGCGCAGTACTGCTCCAGCATGGCGTTGGCCCTTGCGTTCAGCCCGTCGGCGGTCTCACGATCCTTCAGGCTCCTTGTGTTGATGAACACGTTCAGGCTCGCGCTTTGGAGCGCCGCCTTCAATATCACCGCGCCGCAGCCCGCGTCGGACACGGCGATGCGGCTGCCCTTCTCGGCGAATACGGCTACGGCCTCGATGGCCTCGCAGCACAGCTCCATGATGCGCATGGGAGCCTTGCAGGCGTTTACGGTGGCCGTCTCCAGCACGCGCTCCCGGTCCGGGTCGTCCTTGGGGATGCCGTAGGCCTTCGCCAGCGGCTCAAAGCCCTTTGCGTCCTCGGCCACCTGGTCGAGCAGCTCCCTTTGCAGCGCGTCGCACTTCGCCTTCAGGGCGATGATCTCGCTCTCCACATCGGCATACCTTTTCTTGCCGACGGTCAGCGAGCCCACCATGTTGCCCAGCGCCGTGCCGATGGCCCCGGCCAGGGCCGCCGCGCCCCCGCCGCCGGGAACCGGGGCGGAGGAAGCCAGGACGGTCACGAAATCGCGGCAGGTGTTTTGGGTGAAATCCATGGGCATTGTTCTCCAATCCGTGTTTATGAAGACGACCTCATCCGTCTTGCCGCCGTGCGGCAATCCACCTTCCCCTGAAGGGGAAGGCTTGGGAATCAGAACAGCCCGCTGACCTTGCCGGTATTGACGTCCACGTCCACGCGGCGGTAGGCCGGGTCGGAGGCGGTGCCGGGCATCATGGAGATGGTGCCGGCCATCGGGCAGAGGAACTTCGCGCCGCCGTACTCCAGGATGTCCCGGATGGGCAGCCGCCAGCCCTTGGGCACGCCCTTCAGCGCCGGGTCGTGGGTCAGGGACAGGTGGGTCTTGACCATCATGGTGCAGTAGTCGGCGTACTTCGGGTCGCTCTCAAACCGCTTCGCCTTCTCCACGGCCAGGGGCGCCCAATCCACGCCGTCCGCGCCGTAGACCTCCTTCGCGATGCGCTCCACGCGCTCCCGAAGGGGCATATCCAGGTCATAGAGGAACTTGATCTCCGGCTTCTCCTCGCAGGCCTCCACCACGGCCTGGGCCAGCTCCACCGCGCCCTCGCCGCCGTAGCGCCAGTGGTTGGACCGGGCGCAGCGCACGCCGCGCTCGGCGCACAGGCGCTTGATCAGGGCGATCTCGTTCTCGGTGTCGGTGTGGAACTGGTTGATGCACACCACCGGCACGATGCCGGACTTTTTGACCGTCTCCACATGGTGGAACAGGTTCTCGCAGCCCTTCTCCACCAGCTCCAGGTTTTCCTGGGTGTATTCCTCCGGCAGCGGGCGGCCGGGGGCCACCTTCGGGCCGCCGCCGTGCATCTTGAGGGCGCGGACGGTGGCGACGATGACGGACACGTTGGGCGTGAGGCCGGACAGCCGGGTCTTCACGTTCCAGAACTTCTCAAAGCCGATATCCGCGGCGAAGCCGGACTCCGTGACGTGGTAGTCGAACAGCTTCAGCGCCAGCCGGTCCGCGATGACGGAACTCTGGCCGATGGCGATGTTGGCGAAGGGGCCCGCGTGGATCAGCACCGGCTGGTGCTCCACGGTGTAGCACATGGTGGGGTTGATGGTGTTGCGCATCCAGGCGGTCATGGCCCCGGCAACCTCCAGATCCTCGCAGGTCACGGGGTTGCCCTTCCTGTCGTAGGCCACGACGATCTTGCCGATGCGCTCCCGCAGGTCCTTCAGATCCCGGGCCACGGCCAGGATGGCCATCAGCTCGCTGCCCACGGCGATGCCGAACTTGCTCTCCATCAGGAAGCCGTCGCGGTTGCCGCCGATGCCCATGATGATGTTGCGCAGGCCCTGAGCGCAGAAGTCCAGGACCCAGCCCATCTCGACGCGCTTGGGGTCGATGTCCAGCCTGCGGCCCATGTTGTGCTTTTCCATCTCCTCGTCGGAGTAGTTGCGCTCGTGCTGCATCCGGGCGTTCAGCGCCACCATGGCCAGGTTGTGGGCGTTCATGATGTCGTTGATGTCGCCGGTGAGGCCCAGGGAGAACTCCGTCATGGGCATCAGCAGGGCGTTGCCGCCGCCTGCTGCGGTGCCCTTCACGTTCATAGTGGGGCCGCCGGAGGGCTGCCGCAGCGCGCCGCCCACGTTCTTGCCGATTTTCGCCAGGCCCTCGATCAGGCCCAGGGACACCGTGCTCTTGCCCTCGCCCAGGGGGGTGGGCGTGATGGCGGTGACTTCGATGAACTTGCCGTCGGGCTTGTCCTTCAGGCGATCCATGATTTTGATGAAGTCCAGCTTCGGGGTCTTGCCGTAGGGAATGATCTCCTCAGGCAGAAGGCCCAGCTTCTCGCGGAAGTGGTCCACCGAAGGCAGGGTCTTTTCAGCTTCCTCGGCGATTTGCCAATCCTTGTAGATCGTGGGGTCGAGCATGGCGAGTTCCTCCTTCAATTCCTGATGGCAGCAGTATAGCACCATTGTTTAATCATTTCAATAAATATATGGTAAATTATTGATATATTGGTCAGTCGGACCGCGCGCCCTCCAGCACATAGTCCCGGAATGCGGCCTGCTCCGGGGAAAGGTACTTCTTCTTGTAGGCGAAGTAAAGGTGATAGGGCATGGCGTCCTCCAGGGCGAAGGCAAGCAGCCGCCCGTCCCCCACCTCCTGGCGCACCGCTGCCTCGGAGATCACGGCGATGCCCACCCCGGCGATCACCAGGCGCTTGATGGTTTCGGTGTCGTCCACGGCGGCCACCACCCTCAGCTTCGTGTCCGGGATGTTCAGCTTCGACCAGCGCAGGAACTCCTGCTGCAGCGTGGACGCGCCGCTTCGGGTGATCAGCGGCTCCTCTCCGAACAGCGCCTTGGGGAAGGGTCCCTCCCCGATCTGACGGAAGCGTGGCGCGTCCGGGGTGATGACCACCAGGCTGGCCGTTTCCGTGTGCCGTACGGCGTAGGCCTCGTTCATGGGCTTCATGGCGCAGAAGGCGAACTCCGCCTCCTCGGACTTGAGCCGGTTGTGCAGGTCGCTGCTGGAGGTGGTGATGATATTGAAGGTGACCTCCGGGTGCATAGCGTGGAAGCCCACGGCCCGGTCGGTCAGATAGTAGCGGCTGATATAGGGCGTGGTGAGCACGTTCACGCACTTCTCGTCCCCGTTGGCGCGGCTCAGGGCGAAGATGCTGTCCCGGTTCAGCTTCAACATCTGCTTGGCGTAGGTGTAGAAGGTGCGCCCGTCCGCGCTCAGCTCCATGGAGCGGGTGGTGCGGTTCAGAAGGCGCGTCCCCAGCTCCGCCTCCAGATTGCGGATGTGGATCGTCACCATCGACTGGGAGAGCTGCAATCGCTCCGCCGCGTTGGAGAAGCTGCCCTCGTCCACCGCCGCCACAAAGGTTTCAAGCTGCTTGAAGTCCATGGTCCATCCCCCGTATTCATTAATCAATAAGCATTATATATTGATATTCATAAATTGTCAAACGATGATTTAACGGACGGGCCGGTTGCATTTCGCCCCGGCTTGGGGTACAATGCAAGCGAGGTGAAGCGCCATGGACCACGAGCACGATCACGCCTATCTGCACGAGCACAACATCCCCCACACCCACGATCACGGACACGCCCACAGCCACGAGCACACCAGGGCCGTGCTGAACCGGCTGTCCCGGGCCATCGGGCATCTGCAGTCGGTCAGGACCATGGTGGAGGAGGGCCGGGACTGCTCCGAGGTGCTGATCCAGATCGCCGCCGTGCGCTCCGCCATCGACAACACCGGCAAGCTGATCCTCCAGGACCACCTGAAGCACTGCATCGTAGACGCCGCCATCGAGGGCGACAAAAAGGCCATCGACGATCTGTGCGAGGCCATTGACAAGTATATGAAGTGATAAATCCGGCAGGGTTTTCCGTATTCATCAGAAAAGATCCTTCGCTGCGCTCAGGATGACACGTTTGGTTCGTGAACATCCCGAGCGCGGCGAAGGATCTTTTTATAGAATCCGCCGCACGGGCTCGTGCGTCTCGCCGGTGATCCAGTCCACATCGTCGGTCAGCCAGTCCATGATCTCCAGCTGCCGCGTCTCCCAGTTGATGATCTCCCGGCGCTCGCCCTCGGTCATCTCGTGGTCGTAGGCCTTCACCTTCTCGCAATAGCCGAAGATATAGCCAGCGCCGTGCCAGATGGTGAAGTTGCTGTCCGGGCCGTCGACGACGATGCCGTTCCGGGCGGCGATCAGCGCGTCGTGGCGGCGCTTGTACTCGTCGAAGCAGCCGGGTTTCAGCTTCGTGAAGAACACCCGGTACCGAATCTGGGACTTGTCCTGGCGGATCACGCCCAGGTCGTGATACATCAGCTGCATGGTCCCCGGCGCACACAGCACCCGGCCGCAGCCCGCGACGGCACTTTCCAGGGTCGCCAGCCGCGCGTCCCGCTGATACTCCCCGTAGCCGCCCAGCAGGTTGGAAACACCCCAGAGGGAGAAGTTGCCGATGCCCTTGGCCGCAGCCTCCTCCCGGATGCGCGGAGCCAGCGCCTTCAACTTCTCCTCCGCTTCTTCGATCTTATCCCTGTCCAGTTCGATCAAAAACGCCTTGCGTTCCATAACTCACGCCTCTAATCCTTCAGTGATTTCAGGCAGGGCACGGCCTTGTCGCCGTCCAGTATGAGTTCTCCGTAGCAGCCGTCCATCAGCGCGCCGGGGTTCATCAGCAGCACCGAGCCCACGTAGTCCGCAAAGGGCCTGTGGGTGTGGCCGAAGAGGGCGATGGTGCTCTGGTTGTCCTCCGCGTAGTAGGACAGCTTGTCGTAGCCGTACTTCACGTCCTGCAAATGCCCGTGCACCGCGATGATGCGGTGGGGTCCGTAGGCGGCGCGGGCCATGCGCGGGAGCTTGGAGAACATGTCACAGTTCCCCGCCACACAGATCATCGGCGCGTCCAGCCGACGGGACAGCCAGCGGGCGTCGGAATCGTAGTCCCCCAGGTGGAACACCGCGTCGTACTTCGCCCGCTGCGCCAGCTCCAGCCACCTTTGAATCCAGTACTCCCGGTCGTGGCTGTCGGAGATCACGCCCAGCCGGGTCACGCTTCCGCCTCCAGGACCTCGATCAGCTTCTGGATGGCCCGCGCCCGGTGGGACACGCCGTTCTTCGCCTCCGGGTCGGCCTCGGCGAAGGTCACGCCCAGATCGTCCGACAGGAACAGTGGGTCGTAACCGAAGCCGCCGGTGCCGCGGTATTCGCCGATGATCTCGCCCTCGCAGCGCCCGTAGACCACCACCGGCTCCCGCCCGGGGCGGCACAGCGCCACCGCCGCGCCGTAGTGGGCCTTGTGGGGCGCGGGCTTGTCGGCCAGCTCCTTCAACAGCAGCTGGTTGTTGGCCTCGTCGTCGCCGTGCACGCCGCAGTAGCGGGCGGAGTGCACGCCGGGACGCCCGCCCAGCTGGTCCACGCAGAGGCCGGAGTCGTCCGCCAGGGTGGCGCAGTGGCACACGTCCATCAACGCGTTGGCCTTGATGAGGGCATTCTCCTCAAAGGTCTCGCCGTTTTCGTCCACGTCCAGCTCCACGCCCAGCTCCCGCATGGAGCGCACGTCAAATCGGTCGCCCAGCAGCTGCTTGAGCTCCTTGAGCTTGCCGAAGTTGTTGCTGGCCAGGGCCAGAAGCGGCTTCTTGCAGATCACCCCGGCGCGGCTGCCCAGGGCGTCCAGCTGGACCTGCATCAGCTCCAGGCAGCCCTTTTCACCCAGGGCCAGCAGCTCGTCCAGCTCCTTGCGCGTGTAGCAGCGGCCCTCGCCGGTGCCCTGCACCTCCACGAAGCCCAGCTCGCCCCGTCCGTCCCGGGTCATGACGATGTTCATGTCCACCTGGGCGCGGCTGTCCTGGCTGTATTCCAGGTCCAGGGTGCACACGTCGTCGATCACGCCCACGGACACCGCGGCCACCTGCCGGATGATGGGCGAATCCACCAGCACGCCGTCGGCCATCAGCTTGTCCACCGCGATGCACAGCGTCGCGAATGCCCCGGTGATGGAGGCGGTGCGGGTGCCGCCGTCGGCCTGGATCACGTCGCAGTCGATGTACACCGTGCGCTCGCCCAGCCGGGTCAGGTCGCAGGCCGAGCGCAGGGAGCGCCCGATCAGCCGCTGGATCTCCACCCCGCGCCCGTCCTTCTTGACGCCGTCCCGGGCCTTGCGCTGGGGCGTGGAGCCGGGGAGCATGGCGTATTCCGCCGTCAGCCAGCCCTTCCCCTTGCCCCGCAGGAAATTGGGCACGCCGTCCTGCACCGAGGCCGTGCAGATCACCTTCGTGCGCCCGCAGCAGATCAGCACGGAGCCGGTGGCCATCTCGGTATAGTCCGGCAGGATGCGCACCATGCGCAGTTCGTTCGCGGCGCGATTGATGTTTTCCATATGTATTTCCTCCTTGCGGTTGTATAAAACCCCTCCGGCGCTCCGCGCCACCTCCCCTTGAAAGGGGAGGCAAGGGCATGAGGCGGCACGCCGTCTCCCCATGAAAGGGAAGGATTTTCCACCTCTGCTCCATGCCCTGCTATTCCTGTTCCCTGTTCCCTGTTCCCTGGGCCCTGTTTCCTGGGCCTACCGGCCCCATCTCGCTGAAAACAGTCCACAGGACTGTTTTCCGGGCGCTCAATGTCCCTGTTCCCTGGGTCCTGTTCACCAGGCCCTGCCCGCTACTCAAAGTCGAATATCATCGCGGACTGGGTCTGGATGTAGTCGTAGACGATGCTGTCCGCCACGTTCATGAAGGTGGGCACGCCCAGGTCGCCCGCGTCGTACCGCTGGCCGTCCACGTAGAGCTCCACGGAGTCGATACCGTCGAACTGGGTGCAGGTCAGCACCAGCGCCTTCAGCGCCATGCGCCCGCCGTCGGAGTTCTGCACCAGGTTGACGAACTCCCCGGTGAAGTTCAGCTTCGCGACGCCGTTCTCCACCTCCACGCCGATCAGCCCGCAGCCCGCCGGGACCACGCTCTCCAGCATCTCCTCGTTGGTGGGGCCCTTGGCCAGCTCCATCACGGCGGTGTTCACGTCGCAGCCCTCGCGCACCATCCGCGTCACCGGCACGATCACCGCGCCGGAATCCGCCGGGAAGTAGAGCGTCACCGGCTCGCTGGCGGACAGGTTGATGGTCGGCTCCACGGCCTCCAGGTTGATGTCGCCCCGGGTGAAGGTGCCGGAGACCTTCGTGCCGTGGGTCAGCGTCTCCTTCTTCTGCCCGTCGATCAAAAACTCCACCCGGTCCACGCTGTCAAACTCCGTCAGGGTCTGCACGATGGCGTTCACCATGTTGGTCTCCGCCGCCGCGTCCGGCAGGTTCATCACCTCGCCGCTCAGGTCGATGCGGGCCAGGCCCTTGGAAATGTCCAGGTCGATCTTCGTGTTCTCAGGCAGCACCGTGCGAAGGCCCAGGCGCGCCGCCTGCATGTCGTTGTTCACGCTCTGCACCATCAGGTTCAGCGTGGCCTTGGCGATGCCGTCCTCCATGGGCACCCGGCACATCACCGGCACCAGATACCCGTAGTTGTCCTGATAGTAGACGATGGTGGACACCTTCGCCGCCTCTTCCTCCGTCTTTTGGGCGGTGGCCCCGGTCGCCGCGTCCTGCGGCACGGGGGTCGCCTCAACAGGCGCGGAAGGCTCCGCGCCCGGATCGGCGCCCACGCCGTCGTCCGACGGCCTCAGCCACAGCGACCACGCGCACACCAGCGCGATGGCCAGGATCAGCAGGCCCAGCGCCAGCTGGTAGATCCTGCGCTGATTTCCCGAAAACTTCATGTGGAACCCTCCTTGCGTCATCCGTTTCGGTTCAATGTATTCCCGTCCGAAGGCCGGTATGCCGCAGGGGCTCACGCTCCTATTATTCTACCACAAAGTTTCCGGTTGCGCAATTCGATGGTTTGATATATAATTGGTAACGAAAACGAGATTATGCCATTTGGAGGATTACATATGCCCCTGGACGGACTGACCCTGGGCCTCGTGGCCCGGGAGCTGGACGCGGCGCTGGCCGGCGGCCGCGTGAACAAGATCATCCAGCCGGAGCGGGACGAGATCATACTCACCATCCGAAACGGCGGCGCGAATCACCAGCTGCTGCTGTCGGCCACGGCCAACTGCGCCCGCGCCCACCTGACCACCACCCACAAGAACAACCCGCTGGAGCCGCCCGCGCTGTGCATGCTGATGCGCAAGCACATCACCGGCGGCCGGATTTGCAGCATACGGACGCTGGAGAGCGACCGCATCCTGGAGATCGAGATCGAGCACTTTGACGAGCTGGGCGACAAGGCCAGGAAGCGGCTGATCTGCGAGTTCATGGGCAAGCACTCCAACCTGATCTTCGTGGGCGGCGACGGGCGCATCATCGACAGCGCGCGGCGGGTCAACGAGCTGATCTCCTCGGTGCGGGAGGTGCTGCCGGGGCTTCGCTACGAGCTGCCACCCGCCCACGGCAAGATCCCCTACGATCAGGTGGAGGCCGACGCCCTGTATTCGGCCATGGCCGGAAAGAGCGGCCCGCTGCACAAGCTGATCTCTTCTTCCATCAGCGGCATGTCCGCCCAGACGGCGCGGGAGCTGTCCTTCCGGGCCACCGGAAGCGAGGAGGCCCACAGTGATGAGATCGACCTGCATGCCGCCTGCGTAAGCATTGCGGAGAGCCTGCGAAGCATCCCGGAGAGCCTCGCGCCCGCCATCCTCGTGAATGACGAGGGCGCG
This sequence comes from uncultured Eubacteriales bacterium, assembly GCA_900315585.1. Taxonomy (GTDB): domain Bacteria; phylum Bacillota; class Clostridia; order Christensenellales; family Aristaeellaceae; genus UBA2862. The sequence goes on from OMZP01000010.1 coordinate 28,745, forward strand.
CCGGTGGACGCCGTGGCCTTCCCCTATCTCAGCCGCGCCTATTTGCGCAGCGAGCCCTTCCCCACCCTCTCCGAAGCCCTGGACGCCTTCTACCGCTCCCGGGACATGGCCGAGCGCATCAAGCAGAAGAGCGCCGCGCTGCACCGAACGCTGAAGAAGAACGTGGAGCGGTGCGAGCGCAAGCTGGCCCTTCAAAATGAGGCGCTGTTGGGCAGCCAGCGGATGGAGGAATACCGGCTCAAGGGCGAGCTGCTCACCGCCAACCTGCACCTGGCCCAGAAGGGCGCAAAGGTTGTGGAGGTGCCCAACTACTATGAGGAGGGCATGCCCATGCTCCGGGTGGAGCTGGACGAGCGGCTCTCGCCGGGGCAGAACGCCCAAAAGTACTTCAAGCTCTACCAGAAGGCCCGGAACGCCCAGACCCTGGCCGCGGAGCAGATCGAAAAGACCTCCGCGGAGCTGGACTACCTGGAGGGCCAGCTGGACAACCTGGAGAAGTGCCGGGAGGAAGCGGAGCTGTCGGAGCTGCGGGAGGAACTGGAGAAGTTCGGCTACGTGAAGGCCAACCGCAGCAGAAGGCAGATGAAGCAGCTGCCGCCGTCCCGGCCCATGCGCTTCACCGCGCCCTCCGGGCGCACGATATTGGTGGGCAAGAACAATTTGCAGAACGACAAGCTGACCGGCACGGCCCAGCCAAATGAGGTCTGGCTCCATGCCAAGGACATGCCCGGCTCCCACGTGATCATCGTGGGCGAAGAACCGGACGACGCAACCATCCTCTACGCCGCACGTCTGGCGGCGCTGTACTCCAAGGGCAGGACCAGCAGCCGCGTCCCGGTGGACTACACGCTGCGCCGCTACGTGAAGAAGCCCAGCGGGGCCAAGCCGGGCTTTGTGATCTACACCAACCAGCACACCCTCACCGTGGAACCCGCCCGGGAAACCGAATCGGACGAATAGAAGGAGTATCCATGAACCGCGACATCCAGAGCGCCCTGAGCGCCATCCAGCACTACCGCCCCGTGGACTGGGAGCAGATCCCGGACCTGGGGCTGTACATGGACCAGGTCATCACCTTCATCACCCGGATGTACGAGCCCCTCTACGGCGAGGACATCCACGGCTACCTGTCCCCCTCGATGATCAACAACTACGTCAAGAGCAAGCTGATCCCCCGGCCCACGGGCAAGAAGTACAGCCGGGAGCAGATCGCCCTTTTGACGATGATCGTGGCGCTCAAGCAGACCAGCAGCATGGAGGACATCCGCAGGATGCTCACGCTGCAGGAGAGCGAGACGGTGGAGGGCATGTACGCCGCCTTCAGCCGCCGGTTCACCGGGGTGATCCGCAGCATGTGCGGCGGCGGCGAGGCCCTGCCCGCGCCCCAGACCGCGCTGGACTTCGCCATCCTCGCCAGCGGCTATTCCGCCGGATGCGCCGCGGCGCTCAAGAGCGAGGTTCAATAGGCAGGGGCTTTCGCATATCCTCCTTACTGAAAAGGAGACTGTCCCGGACAGACCATCAAAGCATATACAGACAGTAGGGGCGGCGTTTCGCCGCCCGCCCTTTTCCCTGATTCAAAGCCGCGTATTCGCTCGGCGGCGATCGGGACCCGGCATCGCCGGGAGGGCGGGCGACGCAACGCCGCCCCTGCAACTGTACTGTCCGGATGGGACGGTCCCCATGCCTGTGGGAGGATGAAATATGAGAAGAATCGCAATATTCGTGCTCGTGCTGCTGCTCCTGGGCGTCGCCCGGGCCTCGGAGCCCTTCACCGTGGCGGCGAAGGGAGCGGTGCTGATCGACGGGGCCAGCGGACGGGTGCTGTTCGGGCAGAACGAGAACGCCCAGTACCCGATGGCCTCCACCACCAAGGTGATGACCACGCTGCTGGCGCTGGAAAACGCCAGCCTCGACGAGCAAGTGACCGCCGGGAAGAACGCCTACGGGGTCACCGGCACGTCCCTCTACCTCTCCGAGGGCGAGACCCTCTCCATGGAGCACATGCTCTACGGGCTGATGCTCAGAAGCGGCAACGACGCGGCAGTGGCCGTGGCGGAGCACATCGCTGGCAGCGTGCCCGCCTTCGCGGAGATGATGAACCAGAAGGCGAAGGAACTGAATATCGACGCCCACTTCGTCAACCCCCACGGCCTGGACGCCGACGGGCACCAGATCTCCGCCCTGGGGCTGGCGCTGCTGTTCCGGGAGGCTATGAAGAACCCCGCTTTCCGTACCATCACCGCCACCCAGCGCAAGGTGATCCCCTGGGTGGGCAACGACTACAGCCGGGTGCTGGAGAACAAGAACAAGCTGCTGAAGACCTACGAGGGCGCCACCGGCGGCAAGACCGGCTACACCGGCAAGGCGGGGCGCTGCCTGGTGTTCAGCGCGAAGCGGGGCGAACTGGAGCTGATCGGGGCGGTACTGAACTGCCCCACCTGGTTCGACACGGCCACAGAGCTTCTGGACTACGGCTTTGAGAACTTCAAGGCCGAAACGGCGCTTCAAAAGGGCCAGCCGGTGGCGACGCTGCCGGTGAGGGGCGGGATGCAGCCGACGGTGGAGGCGCTGGCGGAGGAGGCGCTGTCCGCGGCGGTGCCGGTGGGCAGCGAGGCCAGCGTTGGCCTCTCCCTGCCCGCCTTTGCCCAGGCCCCGGTGGTTACCGGCCAGCCGCTGGGCTCGGCGGCGCTGGTTTCAGGCCGCAGGGAATACGCGCGCTGCGCCCTGCTGGCCGCATCGGACGTGGAGGTGCGGGACTTCACCCAGTCGCTCCGCCGCCTGCTTCGCCGGTGGCTGCTTCTGTTTGAGGAGTGAGCCAGGTTTTAATCACATTCCCGTCCCCGTCGGCCAGGGTGACGCCCGCCTCCGAGATCATCAGCAGCCGGTTTTCACCCACCGCCCGGATCTCCATATATTCCGCGGGAGTCAGTTCATTCCCCGCGCCGTCCATCAGGCCGAAGCGGAGGCTGTCGTAGTTCCAGGAGGTCTGCACCCCGTCCAGCGTGTCGCTGTAGTACTCGATGCCCTCCATGGTCATGTAGGCGTACCGACCCGGCATCAGCGGCACAAGGCGCTGGCAGCGCCCGGAGGCGGCGCTGCCGTCGGGGTCCATCAGCCACACGCACACCTCTCCCCATTTCCCGTCGGAGGCGATCAGTTGGCCGTCCACGCCGGGGGCGAAGGCGACGGGCCGTTCGCTCTCATAGATGACAGCGCCGTTCAGGTCGTACAGGCGGGTTTTCCCGTCCCGATAGATGGCGACATACCGGTCGATCAGCGCGACCTCCGCATCCTCCTCCGCCACACTGAACAGCAGCCGCCTGCCGTCCGCGCTGTACACGTCTATGCCAGTGGAGTCCTTCGCGGCGACGCAATCCTCGCTCCGCTCCAGCCAGTCGTAGATGGGCGGGATCACGGACGCGCCGTTCACGTCGATCAGCCCCAGGCCGTCCTCGTCGGCGGCCTTCGCCACGCCGCCCTCGAAGGGGCCGAGGGTCAGCCACACCGGGTCGACAGCCCAGGCCCCGCGGCCGTCGATGGCCCCGCAGCGCCCGTCGGCGGTGAGGATGGGCATGCGGTCGTCAGACAGCCAGGCAAGGCCGTTCAGCGAGCTCGCGCCGGTGTCCACGGCGTTTCCGAAGATGTCGATGTGGTAGATATTGTCCGGAGCCTCGTCCAGCGGATCGGTGTTCAGCGCCAGCCAGCCGCCAGCGCCGTCGCTGACCAGCTGGGTCCACCTCGCGGGCAGCGCCGGGTTGCCCGTCATGTCCAGCGCGCCGTACAGGCGGCCGACGCGGTAGATCAGGCAGTCGCCCGCGTCGTCGATCATGGCGAACTCGGTATCTCCCAGAAGGCTGCCCCGGGCGTCGTAGAGGCGGTACTTCCCCTTCTCCCCGGCGGCGTAGAGCGCGCCCTCCCGCACGGGAAACGCGTCCTTCACGCCCTCCACGAGCGCCGTTCCCGCCTCGTCCGTCAGCCGCGCCCAGCCCTCTGTCACCAGGCACAGCGTCTCGGCGCGGGCCATGCCGACCAGGGCAAGAAGCATAATAACGAGCAAACTGATCCTCCTGCGCACGGCGCGCGCCTCCCTTCCTTTCATCTCTGCCTATAGCATAGCACGCGAAGGTAAAATATTGGTTTACTCGCGCCGATCTATAGACAAAAACGGCAAAAGATGCTATAATATCAAAATGTCGGCGGGATCATTTCTCCTGCTCGCGATGGAGATTGCGCCAGTAGCTCAGTTGGATAGAGCAACGGCCTTCTAAGCCGTGGGTCAGGGGTTCGAATCCCTTCTGGCGCGCCAGTTCTATGGTGGGTATAGCTCAGTTGGTCAGAGTGCCAGGTTGTGGCCCTGGAGGTCGTGGGTTCGAGCCCCACTACCCACCCCATTTTTTACTATGATTGGTGCGGCTCTCTAATGGGGCGTAGCCAAGCGGTAAGGCACGGGACTTTGACTCCCGCATTCGCAGGTTCGACCCCTGCCGCCCCAGCCAATGCGACCCATTAGCTCAGTCGGTAGAGCACCTGACTTTTAATCAGGGTGTCTGGAGTTCGAATCTCCAATGGGTCACCATTCACCGCGCTACAAGCGTAGCGTGGTTTTTTATTTACCATATCCCGCCTTGACAGCCCGCGCCCGCGGCGCTAAAATAGGTTCATCCATTCGACATCTTCCGACAAAGGAGCAAGCCCATGAGAAAGCTGATCGCGCTGATCTGCGCCGCATTGCTGGCGCTTTCATCCTTCGCCCTGGCGGAGCCGCCGCTGGAGGCCCTGCCGAACTCCGATGGCCGCAGCGCCGCCTCCGGCGACGCCTTTGTCATCACCCTCGACGGGGAGACCCTCTCGCTGGACTACGACACCTCCGAGGAGTATTCCAAGATTGAGAACGGGCAGGTGACGGCCAGCTATTACCGGTATTCCGACGACGGCAAGACCCTGGCGGAGCTGTTCATCACCTTCCCCGAATCCACCCAGCCCGGCATGGTCATCTCCCCGGATTACTCGGCGCTGACCAACGAGGAGAGCTCCGTGGTGCTGATCGTGTCAGATTCCGAGACCCGGAAGGAGGAGTACTACTTCTCAAGCCTGATGGGCGGCACCCCCTACCCCGAGGGCTCGGATTATCAGATCTCCCTGGACAGCATCACCGAGGTCGACGGCGCGACCACCTTCGTCGGCAGGCTCTCGGCCACGCTCATCGCCCTGGACATGGCAAGCGGCGAGGTGATGGACACGCTGGTGATCGACGAGACGCCCTTCCGCTTCACCCTGGGCGGCGGCAGCGTGGATCGCCCCGAGGCCGAATCGAAGCCCACGCCCATGCCGGACGACATGAAGAAAGTATAAGGAAGTATCCTGCCTGATATGAAACGCACACCCCTGGCCCAGCGCAAGCTGCCGGACTACACCCGCGGCGAGGAGATCACCAACATGGTGACCCACATCGTCGGCGGCGCGCTGGGCATCCTGGCCCTGGCGCTCTGCCCCATCGTGGGCGCGTGGCACCGCAGCGTCTACGCCATCGTGTCCGGCATCGTCTACGCCGTATCCATGCTGGCGCTCTATGCCATCTCCAGTATCTACCACGGCCTGAGCCCGAAGGTGTTCGGCAAGCGGGTCATGCAGGTGCTGGACCACTGCTCCATCTTCGCCCTGATCGCGGGCACCTACACCCCCATCTGCCTGTGCACCCTGCGCCAGGACAACCCAGCCATGGGCTGGACGATCTTTGGGGTGATCTGGGCGCTGGCGGCGCTGGGCATCACGCTGAACGCCATCGACCTGAAGAAGTATGACCGGTTCTCCCAGGCCTGCTACCTGCTGATGGGCTGGTGCATCGTGTTCCGCATCGGCGACGTTCGGCGGCTGATCGGCGAGAGCGGCTTCTGGCTGCTGCTCTCCGGCGGCATCGCCTACACCGTGGGCGCGGTGCTCTACGCCGTGGGGCGCAAGCGCCGCTACGCCCACTCCGCCTTCCACGTGTTCGTGGTGATCGGCAGCACGCTCCACTTCCTGTGCATCCTGCTGCACGTATTATAAAAGCGCCTTTCGGCGCTTTTATTTACCTGTAAATCGCTTTCCTCACCGGCCAGGCCAGCAGCGTGGCGGCGATGATCTTGATGGCGTCGCCCGGCAGGAACGGAATCACGCACATGCCCAGGGACGCGCCCAGGGTGTTCTTCGTCTGGATCATGAACCAGGCCGTACCGATGACGTACAGGGCCGCGGTGCCCAGCACCATGAAGGCCGGGAGCTTCCACTTGGGCTCCGCCTCCGTCTGCCCCGGCTTCACGCCCAGGCCCGTGATCAGCGCGCAGGGCAGGTAGCCCACCAGGTAGCCGCCGGTCACGCCGATCAGTTTCTGGAAGCCGCCGGAGAACCCGGAGAACACCGGCACGCCCACCAGCCCGATGAGCAGGTAGATGGCCACGGCCAGGGGGCCCCGCTTCGCGCCCAGCACCGCCCCCGCCAGGTACACGGCGAAGGAGGCCAGGCTCAGCGGGATCGGGCCGATGGAGACGCTCAGCGGTCCGGCCACGCAGATCAGCGCCGCCATCACCGCGATGATGGTCATGTCTTTGGTTTTCATACTTTTCCTCACTTCAATTTCAAACTGATTTCCCCGGAGCCGACCCGGGAGACGCCGCTTTCCGTGCGGATCACAAGTCTTCCCGCGTCGTCGATGTCCAGCGCCCGGGCCTCGAACCGCTCGTCGCCCCGGATCACCAGCACGTCCCGGCCGATGACATTGGAGCGCGCGCGGCTCTCCGCCATGAACTCCCCGGTCTCGATCTGGCCGTACAGGGCCTCCAGCTGGTTGGAGATCTCGGCGATCAGGCGGCTGCGGGACACGGCGTGGCCGCACTCGTTTTCGATGGACGTGGCGATGCTCTGCAGCTCCGGCGGGAAGACCATCCGCGTCACGTTGATGCCTATGCCCAGCACCGCGTATTCCAGGCCGCCGGTCTCAAAGTCCATGCTGGCCTCACAGAGGATGCCGCAGGCCTTCCTGCCGCCGATGTACAGGTCGTTCACCCATTTGATCTTCACGTCCACGTCGCAGAGCGCCTCGATGGCCCGCGCCACCGCCACCGCCGCCATGGAGGTGATCATCACAGCCTTGTCGGCCAGCAGCTTCGGCCTGAGCACATAGGTGATGTATACCCCGGAGTGCTCCGGCGAGAAGAAGGAACGGCCCATGCGGCCCTTGCCGCCGGACTGGGATTCCGCCACCACCAGGTAGCCGTGGGGCGCGCCGGTGGCCGCCAGGGCCTTGGCCCGGGTGTTGGTGGAGTCCAGCCTTTCGTTGACCTCCATGCGCCGGGCAAAGGCGTCGGTTTTGAGCCAACGCTCGATCTCCGGCTGGCTGATGCGATTGGGCGAGCCGACGAGCCGATAGCCCCGGTTCGTGGCCGCTTCGACGGTATAGCCCTCCTGGCGCAGCTGCTCGATGGCCTTCCAGACGGAATTTCGGCTGACGCCCAGCCTGCGGGCCAGGCGCTCGCCGGACATCGGCGCGTCCTCGCCCATCAGCGTGCGCAGCACGTCGTTTTTTGTGGACATAAGTAAACCTCCGCATGCGTTGCCTGTACTGTAGCATGCGGAGGTCTCAATGTCAACGATCCTTTGTTAACAGGGTGACAATTAAATCATTCCCTTTGCTGCTTTTTGCGCGTGAAAGCCCAGTAGAGAAGCCAGAGCGCGGCGTCGATGCCCAGCATGAAAAGGCCCAGCCTCGTCTGCCAGACCGTGGGAAAGGGCACGTTGCCGCCGATCAGGGCGTCGTAGGAAAACTGGATCTCCTCCCCCTCGGCGGGGATCATCGCCTTATCCGGGACGCGGTAATAGACGGTCTCCGTCTCCCCGGTATCCGCGGCCTTTACCTTCACGTCCGCCTTGTAGCCGGTGTACCTGTGCCGATGGCGCCCCGTGCCGTGGGTGCTGGTGGTGGTGCTGATGCGGCCCACGCGAATGACCACGGCGCTCCTGTGGGGCGCGATGCGGTCATGAAGCAAAAACGCCACGCCCACGATCGCCAGCAGGATCAGCAGCGTGCGGTAGACCTTTCGGGTATTTCGCCCGTTCATCGACTTGTCCGTCTGGTCAGTCATGCCCGTCTCCCTCTGTTGCCTTTCGGCGGTCCCGCTCCATTTTGGAGAACACGCAGCCGCAGTAATCCTGCCGGTAGAGGTCGTATTCCTTGGACAGCTCGCAGGAACGCTTGTAGCCGTTCTTCTTCTTGAAGTCCGAGGGCAGCCAGGGAACGCCCGCTTCCTCCGACAGCGCCTGCCCGATGGCGTTGAGCAGCTGGGCGTCCTTCAGGGGGCTGATGGTGAGGGTGGTGGTGAAGCAGTCGCTGTGCCGTTCCTTGGCCGCCTTCGCCGCCGCCCCCAGGCGCATCCGGAAGCACAGCTCGCACCGCGCGCCGCCCTCCGTGTCCGCCTCGTGGCCCCGGCACATGGCCATGAAGGCCTCGGCGTCGTAGTCCCCCACGATCACGTTCATCTCGTTTTCATGGGGCAGCGCCGCCACCAGCCGCTTCAGCTCCTCCACCCGGCGGTCAAACTCGCTCCGGGGGGAGATGTTGGGGTTGTAGTAGAAGAGGTCGATGTCAAAGTACCGGTTCAGCGCCTCCAGCACGGCGCTGGAGCAGGGCGCGCAGCAGCTGTGCAGCAAAAGGCGCGGCCTGCGGCCGGACGCCTCGATCCGGGCAAGCTCGCGCTCCATTAAGATTTGATAATTCTGCTTCATAGCTCCGCCTCTTCCACGGCGTAGTCGAAGGGGGCGGCGTGGGCGGTCTTCGGGACGACGATCCGCACGGCGCTGTGCAGGTTCTCCAGGATCACCGCGTTCGTAGCGGGCTCCCGCTCGCCATCCAGGGTCCACTCCACCGGAGCGTCGCATTCCACGTGGATGTTGCTGGCCGAGAAGAAGTGGATCATGTCGTTGGGCACGTTCTGGGTGGTGAGGCCCACCAGGATGCTGCTCAGCTGGGCGGGGTTCGTGGGATTGCGCACCAGCGTCACCTCGAACTTGCCGTCGTTCAGGGCCACCATCTGGGCATCCAGCTTCAATATGCCGCCCACGGAGGTGGAATTGGTGATGGAGCAGAACAGGAAATCGTCCTCCAGCGCCAGGTCCCCGGCGGTGACGCGCATGTGGATGGGCCGGATGGCGCTCAGATCCCGCACGCCCTCCAGAATGTAGGCCACGTGGCCCAGCAGGTTCTTGGCCGCCTGGGGCGTGGAATAGGAGGTCTTGGCGAAGGCCCCGCAGGTAGCAGTGTACACGAAGTTGCGCCCGTTGAAGGCGCCGATGTCGATGGCCTGGGCGCGGCCCTCCACGATGTCCCGCGCGGCCTGCACCACGTCCGGCGACAGGCCGATAGAGGCGGCGTAGTCGTTGGTGGTGCCGCAGGGAATGTAGCCCAGGGGGCAGCGCATGCCCGCCGCGAGCATTCCAGCAATGGTCTCATTCAGGGTGCCGTCGCCGCCGGCGCAAACGATCATGTTGTAGCTGTGCTGCTTGTGCTGGGCAAGGTATTCCGTGGCCTCCCCCGTCGCGCCGGTGACGTAGATCTCGCAGACGTAGCCATGCTCAATAAAAAGCCGGAGGATCTCCGGCAGGTTGCGGTTGGCCCGGCGCTGGCCCGCGCACGGGTTCAGGATCAACAGCAGTTTTTTCATGTTTCACCCACTGATTCCGTGGTTTGATCTCCGTAGAGCAGATAGAGCTTGAAGTCCAGGCCGTCGCAGGACACCTGGTGATAGCGCACCGTGCCCCGAACGCCCCGCACGGCACCGTAGATGGACGGGCCGTGGAGGTGGCCGTAGACGCAGTCCGTCACGCCCCAGGCCTCGAGGATGTCGGAAAAGCCCGGCTCCTCCTCCGTCAGCGGCGGATAGTGCAGCATGACGGTGATGGGCGCGGTCTCGCTGAGCCTGCGGGCGTGCTTGAGGGACATCTCAAGCCGCATGCGCTCCCGGTTGTAGATGCGCAGATCGTCCTCGGTGCTCTCCGGCCCCGGCAGCGTCCAGCCCCGGCTTCCGGCGTAGAGCCGCCCGCCGATGAGCATGCTGTCGTTTTGCAGGGCGAACATCCCCTCCGGCAGGGCCCTTCTGACCCGGCCGATGGAGCTCCACCAGTAGTCGTGGTTGCCCCGCAGCAAAAGCTTCGTGCCCGGAAGCGCGCCGATGCTGCCCAGGTCCTCCAGGGCGTCCTCCAGGCGCATGGCCCAGGACAAATCCCCCGGCAGCAGCACCAGGTCCTCAGATTTGACCTTGCTCAGCCAATCCTCGCGGATGCGCGCGAAGTGGTCCTTCCAGTGGTCGCCGAAGATGTCCATGGGCTTCTGCTTCGCGGGCAGGTGCAGATCCCCGATCGCGTACACCGACAAGGCTACAGCTCCTCGTCCTCGTCGTCGTCTTCGTCTTCGTCTTCCTCGTCCTCGTCGTCGCTGAAGTCGGCGTCCTCGCTGAAGTCCTCGTCGTCCAGGTCGCCGCCGATGTCCAGCTCGATCTCGTCCATGGTGGACACGGAGTCGATCTCGATGCTGGCGGGCTCGTGCTGGATCTCCTCGTCGTTGTCCAGGTCGTCCCGGCGCGCCTGTTCCTTCAGGCATTGCGCGCAGAGCTCATGGCCCGGCACCACGGGGTTCTCCCCGCACTCGGAGCACAGCTCCACCATCTCAAACTGCTCGCTCTCGCCGCGCACCTCGCGGCGGCATACGGAACACATGGTATCCGTATCGTTCATGTAATTCAATTCGCAGCGCGGACACTTCACAAGCGCCATCGTCATTCCTCCCCAATGGTTCAGCACCGCTGACGGGTGCACAATCACATGAAGATATTATACACAAATTGTCTGAAAGCACAAGCCCTATTTTGCGTTTTCGCCTATGTTTTATGCGCGAATGATCGGATTTTTTTATACCACTGGGCAAAAACGAGCAAATCCCGGCGGTAAACCTCCTTCAGGGAGGGGTTGTAGATCACCGAAGCGGGGTGGTACATGGGAAAGAGCAGGCGGCCGTTCAGGTCCATGAACTGCCCGTGGAGGCTGCCGATCACCTGCCGTCGGTCCGTCAGGGCCTTCAGCGGCACGTTGCCCAGCGTGACCACGCACTTCGGGTCCACCAGTGCGATCTCCCTTTCCAGCCAGGGCACGAACAGCTTGACCTCCTCCTGGGTGGGCGGGCGGTTCACCGTGCGCCCGGCGGCGGAGACCTTCGTGGGGCGGAACTTCACGGTGTTGGTCACGTAGAGCGCGCTTCTCTCCATGCCTGCGCCCTCCAGGAACTCGTCGAGGTTCTTCCCCGCCTTGCCCACGAAGGGCCGTCCCAGCAGGGATTCCTGCTCGCCGGGGGCCTCGCCCACCAGCATCACCGGGGCGTTTGCCTCCCCCTCGCCGAACACCAGCACCTTCTTCTCGCCCTCGTACAGGCCGTCGATGAACGCCGTCAGCTCGGCGTTCAGCTTGTCCATGCTCATGCCTCGCCCTCCAATTCCCGCAGCTTGTCCCGCACCTTCTGGAAGTCTTCCCAGGCGTCCCGCTTTTTAGCCGGGTCCCGAAGGAGCGCCGACGGGTGGAACGTGGGCATGAACCACACGCCCTTCTGCTCGTACCAGCGCCCGTGGTCCCGGGTGATGAACACCTGGTCCTTGACGGTGTATTGGCAGGCCACCTTGCCCAGCAGCACCACCACCCGGGGCCGCACCAGCGCGAACTGGGCCCTGAGGTACGGCAGGCAGGCCGCGGCCTCGTCCGGCTCTGGGTTGCGGTTCTGGGGCGGGCGGCACTTGACGATGTTGCAGATGTAGACCTCGGACCGCTCCAGGCCGATGGCGTGGATCATCCGGGTGAGCAGCTCGCCGGAGCGGCCCACGAAGGGCCTCCCCTGCCGGTCCTCCTCCTGGCCGGGGCCCTCGCCGATGAACATGAGCCGGGCGTTGGGATCGCCCTCGCCGGGCACGACATTGTTTCTCCCCTCGCACAGGCGGCACTTTTCGCACCCGCCGATCTCCTCCATCAGCTGCGCCCAGGACACGCGCATGGCGGACCCCTCCTTCGTGATTCAAACAGCGCGCCGTGGCATGGCTTCCACGGCGCGCAAAGAATGCTATTTCGGTATGATGACGGCGTTGTTGAACATGTCCAGCAGGGACTTGAAGGACTCCTGCCCGTCCCGGGCCACCCAGTTGACGAGCGCCGCCAGCAAAAAGCCGCAGGCCACGATCACCACGATCCCGGCCACAACGCCCAAAAAATCATAGATACCGGCGAATATCTGAAAATTCACCCTGCGCCGCTTGACCTCCTGGCGCGTATAGATCTTGGCCACGCTCTCACCTCCCGGGGGCCTTGTTGCCCCTCATTATATCACACAGTCGCCGCAAATGCAAATCACGCCCCGTACTGTATGATCTCGTTCACCTTTCGATAGGTGCTCTTGCAGAGCAGCTCCTTGCTGATCTCGTTCCCGGCGGCGTCCCAGCGCACCTTGTAGGCCTCGGCCTTATAGCCGTTGCGGCCCTCCTGCAGCACGTAGGTCGCCCCCTTGGCCAGGAACGCGGAGGGCTGATACTCCGTCTCCGCCTTCATCACCTCGGTGGTCTTGGCCTCCAGGGTGATCTTCTCCCCGTTGGGCAGCAGCTTTCCGAAGATGCCAAAGCGCACCCGCTTGTCGTCGGTCAGGTAGCAGCAGATGTAGATGTTGTCGTCGGAGGTATTCTTGAACTTGAAGTCCTGGTTGCCCCAGTCCACCGTGGCGTCCTTGCCCTTGTCCACGTAGTGGACCGTCAGGGAGTGGTTGTGGCGCTCCACGATCTCCATGTCCGCCTTCACCGCCGCGTTGAACAGCGTGGTGGACACCTGGCAGATGCCGCCGCCCACCTGCTCCGTCACCTCGCCGCTGGAATAGGCCGTGGCCAACTTGAAGCCCCGGGAGCCGGTGCGCTCGCCCACCGCGTCGTTGAAGGAGAAGGTCTCCCCGGGGGCGACGCAGGTGCCGTTGATGAAGCTCATGGCCACCTTGATGTTGTTCAGCCGCGCCTTGCTGGAGGAGGAGGCGTTGGTGATGGCGTAGTCGATCAGGCCGTATTGGGCGGCCACCTCGTCGGTGGAGGCCTCCGGCTGGATCGTCGATATTGGCAGGGCTACGTTGCCGCCGCCCCCTGCGATGCTCTGGACAATGGCGGTCTTCAGCGCGTCCCGGTCCAGCTCCCGGCCCACCACGGACTCGTTGAACTGGAATTCATAGGTCTCCGGGTCAAAGGACGCGATGGTGGCCGCCTGGGCGGGCCGGTCGATCTGCTCCGCCAGCTGCTCCACATAGGCGTCCAGGGTCTGGGCGCTGGTGTCCCGCCGGGTGATGCGATAGGCCACCGGGTTCTCCACCCGGCTGGAGGCCATCCGGTATCGCTCCTCCAGGGAGCCGTTGCGCCCGGCGCTCCAGGCCGCGGAGAGCACGGACTCATAGTCGCTCAGGTAGCCCAGCTCCTTCGCGGTCACGGCGGTGCCGTCGTCAAAGACCACGGTGCGGTTCTCGTTCCGGGCCTCCACCCGGTCCCGCCAGTACTCCATGGCGTTGTTGAGGGTCATGTTGCTCACGTCCACGCCCTCGATGGTGGTGCCCTCGTAGAAGGTCTGCTGGTCCACCACCTGGCGCATCCTCTGGAACTCGGCGTAGGCCGACTGCTGGCGGATCATCAACACGGCGAACAGCGCGATGCCCAGCACCAGGCAGATGTTGGCCGCGCCGAAGGCCGCCGCGAAGGTCGGGGGCTTCTTGCCGCCGCCCTTCTTCTTCGATTTGGGCCTGGGCTTGCGCTCCATGAACAGGTCGTCCTTCGGCGCTGCCTGCTTCGCCGGTGCGTTGCGGCGGTTGGCCTCCACGGCCACCGGGCTGAGGCTGACCTCCTTGATGGAGCGGGTGCTCTTCTTTACCGCGTTTATCTTTGCAGAAGCCTTCTGGGTTGATGACTTGTTGACCGTCGATTTCTTGACCGGCGGCTTCTTCGCGACGTGCTTCCCGGCGGCAGGCTTGGCGGCGACGGGCTTCTTGGCGGCTGCCTTTGGGACGGCGGTCTTGTTGGCCGTTGCCTTCTTCGTGGCGGTCCTGTCGGTCGTCCACTTCTTCGAGGCGGCGGCGTGGACCGGGCGCGCGCTCTTCTTCGCCGCCTTTGGGCACGCCGAAGCGGCCGTCGGCTTCTTCTTGCCGGCGGTCGCGGTCTTCGCCTTCGTCGTGGAACCGGCCTTCTTCCTGGCCGGGCTCTTGGCCTTCACTGCTTCAGACATCTATCGAATCGCTCCAATGATCGCGTTGAATATACATTAGCTTTTCCAAATCCATACTTCCCTATGGAGCCATTATCGTGGAAATCCATGGCTGCGTCAAGGGGATTTGGTACTTTTTTGCGGGCAGGTTTCGCAACATTCTGTAAACGGACGTTCTTATGAACGTATAAGATCCTTCGCTTTGCTCAGGATGACACCGATATGCCTGTCATTCTGAGCGGAGCGCCAGCGTAGTCGAAGAATCTTCTGTCTGCGATTGGAGAATCGCTTCAAACGTCCGGCCCGTCCTTGATGCCCCGCGTCTTTCGCAGCGCGCGGATCTCACGCTCAAAGCCCTGCTCCGAGGGCCTGTAGTACGGCATGCCCCGGGCCTCCGTCGGCGCGTACTGCTGAGGCACGTAGTGGCCGGGAAAGTCGTGGGGATAGAGGTAGCCCTCGCCGTGGCCCAGCGCGGAGGCGCCCTTGTAGTGGGTGTCCCGAAGATGCACCGGCACGGGCTCGTAGCCGCCCCGCTCCGCGTCGGCCATGGCGGCCTCGACGGCGGAGGACACGGCGTTGCTCTTCGGGCTCTCGCACACGGCGATGATCGCCTGGGCGATGGGCAGCTTGGCCTCCGGCATGCCGATGTGCTCCAGGGCGTCCATGGCCGCCACGGCCTGCAGCATCGCCATGGGGTTCGCCAGGCCCACGTCCTCGCTGGCGTGGGCGATCACCCGCCGCACGACGATCCGCGGGTCCACCCCGGCGCGGTTCATCCGGGCGAACCAGGCCAGGGCCGCGTCGCTGTCGGAGCCCCTAAGGCTCTTGCAAAAGGCACTGAGCATGTCGTAGAACAGCGATTCGTCCATCTGCATCACCCGGCTCTGGATGGACTCCTCTGCCACGGCCAGGGTCACGTGGAGGCTGCCGTCCGCCTCCATGGGCGTGGTGAGCACCGCCAGCTCCAGCGCGTTCAGGGCGCTTCGGGCGTCGCCGTTGGCCACGGACACGATGTGCCGGAGCGCGTCTTCGTCCACCCGCACGTCCTGCGCGCCGTAGCCCCGCTCATGATCCTTGATCGCTGCGTTCAGCGCCGCGGTCACGTCAGAATCGGACAGCTTTTCAAAGTGGAACAGGCGGCAGCGGCTGACGATGGCGGGGGTCATGGCGATCATCGGGTTCTCCGTGGTGGAGCCGATGAAGCGGATCACGCCCCGCTCGATGGCCGGGAGGATGGAGTCGGACTGTGCCTTGGACCACCGGTGGCACTCGTCCAGCAGCAGATAGGTGCTCTGGCCGTAGAGCTTCAGCCGCTCCTCCGCCTCCTTCAGCACCTCCCGCACGTCCCCCACGCCGCTGGTGACGGCGTTCAGCTTGACGAAGGCGGCGCGGGTGGTCTCGGCGATGATGGAGGCCAGGGTGGTCTTGCCACAGCCGGGCGGGCCCCAGAAGATGGAGCTGGTGAGCCGGTCGGCCTCGATGGCCCGCCGGAGCAGCTTGCCGGGGCCGACGATGTGGCTCTGGCCCACGAACTCATCCAGGCTTCGCGGGCGCATCCGGTCGGCCAGCGGGGCCTGGGTACGGGCGGCGGCGGTAAACAGATCGTCCATGGCTTCCTCCAAATCCGTATACGCGAAAAGGGAACGTCCACGAACGTTCCCTTTTCCTTTGTGCATTCAGTGACCTTAGGCCTGAGCCTTGGCAAGGCGCTTGGCCAGGCGAGCCTTTTTACGGTTCGCAGCGTTCTTATGGATAACGCCCTTTGCGGCAGCCTTGTCAACCGCGCCCTGAGTCGCGCTGAGCAGCTTGACATCGGCCTCGTTCGCGGAAACGGCGGTTTCAAACTTCTTGATCTGGGTCTTCATCGCAGACTTGATCATCCGGTTGCGCAGGTTCTTCTTCTCGGTCACCTTCACGCGCTTGATGGCAGACTTGATATTCGGCAAATTCTTTCACCTCCCTACGCAAATTCGCAACAGCTATTATAACACCATCCCGCCCAAAAAGCAAGCCGTCAAACACATTTTAATGGAAAAGTTGGGTAAACTAATGCGTAAAATCGCTGAAATGAGGGACAAAACGCATGATTTCGACCCGAACGGACCTGGCCATGGAGGCCTTTGAGGGCGCGGAGGGCGGCGCGCTGCCCGGCGTGCAGGTGAGCCGCTGGGAGGAGGGCGGCGTGGCGGTGACGGAGGTCCTGGTCACGGACAACGAGGCCGCGCGGGCCCTGGGCAAGCCCAAGGGCAGCTACCTGACCCTGGAATCCCCTCTATTAAAGGAAAGGGACCCGGACGCGCGGCTGGCGGTGTCGGCCCTGCTGGCGGAGGAGCTGGCGCGGCTCATCCCAAGGGGCGAAGACGCCTCCCCCGTGCTGGTGGTGGGTCTGGGCAACCGGAGCATCACGCCGGATTCCCTGGGCCCCGCCGTGGCGGACAAGACGCTGGTGACGCGGCACATGCTGACATCCACCTACGCCCATACAAATATGAAGAGCGTCTGCGCCATCGCCCCGGGCGTGCTGGGCGTGACGGGGGTGGAGACCATGGAGCTGGTGGAGGCGCTGGTGAAGGCCATCGAGCCCCGGGCGATCCTCTGCGTGGACAGCCTCGCCGCCCGGGATTCCCGGCGCATCGGCGCCACCATCCAGCTGACGGACACCGGCATCCATCCCGGCGCGGGCGTGGGCAACCACCGAAAGCCGCTGACGGAGCAGACGGTGGGTTGCCCGGTGATCTCGGTGGGGATGCCCACGGTGGTCTACGCCGCCACTCTGGCCCGGGACGCCTTCGCCTGGCTGGACGCGCAGACCGGGGACGAGGCGGACCACGAGGCGGCGCTGGAGGACATGGAAAGGACGCTGCTTTCCGGGGAGCTGGGCGAGATGATCGTCACCCCCAGGGAGATCGACAGCATCGTGGAGGACGCGGCCGGGGTCATCGCCAGCGCCGTCAACCGGGCCCTGCAGCCTGCCCTCAGCGACGCGGAGATCGCCGCGATGATGGATTGACCTTTGTCTGATATTGACATCTGCTCATATTGTCTAGTATTATTATCATATATCTGCGAATTGCCATTCTCTTTTTACTCTTCGTTCATACTCTGTTCACATACCAATTCTATAATAATGGTGTCGGCAGGGATTGCCGATGGAAAAGGACACCCAACCTTCTTCTTCCCCCCTTAGCGCGGCAAGAGCCCTTGAGCAAGGCTTGAACCGCGCTAAACTTTTTGCGTTCCAATGCCAATCAGATTTAATCCATTTGTAATGACCCGTTCGCCCGCGATTTGATATAATATATCCGTTGTTTTGTTTTCGGGCAGCGCCCATGAACCAAAGATCGGGAGGTACGGCCATGAACAAGATCGGTTTCGACAGTCAGAAGTACATCCAGCTGCAATCCGCCCGGATCCGCGAGCGCATCGCGTCCTTCGGCGGCAAGCTCTATCTGGAATTTGGCGGCAAGCTGTTTGACGACTACCACGCCTCCCGCGTGCTGCCCGGGTTCGCGCCGGACAACAAGATCCGCATGCTGATGGAGCTGAAGGACCAGGCCGAGATCGTGATCGCCATCAACGCCAACGACATCGAGAAGAACAAGGTGCGCGGCGATTTGGGCATCACCTACGATTCCGACGTGATCCGCCTGGTGGACGTGTTCCGGGAGTTCGGGCTCTACGTGGGCGCCATCGCCATCACCCAGTACACCGGCCAGTCCGCAGCGGATCTGTTCATGAACCGCGTGGAGGCCATGGGGCTTCGGGTATACAAACTGTACCGCATCCCGGACTATCCCTCCAACGTCTCCGGCATCGTCAGCGACGAGGGCTTCGGCAAAAACGAATACATCGAGACCAGCCGTTCCCTGGTGGTGGTCACCGCCCCCGGCCCCGGCAGCGGCAAGATGGCCACCTGCCTGAGCCAGCTGTACCACGAGCACAAGCGGGGCGTGAAGGCCGGTTACGCCAAGTTTGAGACCTTCCCCATCTGGAACCTGCCGCTGAAGCACCCGGTGAACCTGGCCTACGAGGCCGCCACCGCGGACCTGAACGACGTGAACATGATCGACCCCTTCCACCTGGAGGCCTACGGCGAGACCACCGTGAACTACAACCGGGACATCGAGATCTTCCCGGTGCTCCAGGCGATCTTCACCCGCATCTACGGCGAGTGCCCCTACAAGAGCCCCACGGACATGGGCGTGAACATGGCGGGCAAGAGCATCGTGGACGATGCGGTGTGCCGCGAGGCCTCCTGCCAGGAGATCATCCGCCGCTACTACCGCACCGCCTGCGCCGTGAAGCAGGGCCGCGCCATGCCGGAGGAGGTCCACAAGCTGGAGCTGCTGATGCGCACGCTGAGCCTGGACTTTGACCGCCGCAGCACCGTCGGACCCGCCCTGCGCATCGCCAGCGAGACCGGCGAGCCCGCCGTGGCCATCGAGCTGAACGACGGGCGAATCATCACCGGCAAGACCACCAACCTGCTGGGGGCTGCGGCGGCGGCGCTTCTGAACGCGCTGAAGGAGCTGGCGGGCATCCCGGACGAGATCAAGCTCATCTCCCCCACGGTCATCGAGCCAATCCAGCATCTGAAGGTGGCCCACATGGGCAACCGCAACCCCCGCCTGCACACCGATGAGATCCTGATCGCGCTGACCATCTGCGCGGTGACCGACGACAACGCCGAGCGCGCCATGGAGCAGCTGGAGAATCTGAAGGGCTGCGAGGCCCACTCCTCCGTCATCCTCTCCCAGGTGGACGAGGGCATGCTCAACAAACTGGGCATCAACCTGACCTGCGAGCCGGTGTATCAGACCAATAAGCTGTACCACAAGTGAGTGAGGCGTCCAGAATGCTGTAAAGTCATGGGTATATCCATGGTTCCTGAACCAACGAAATCCCATATCCTTTGCGCTTTGGGATTACGATTCATCCCCAGTGCTTCTTGAACTCCGCGTCAGCCCGCACTCCTCCCTGAATACAATTCCTCCACATCGGCAATACTGCCCTTGTGGAGGGTGTTTTTATGGCTGGAAACAAGGTGGAAATCTGCGGGGTGGACACGTCGGCGCTGCCGACGCTGAGCCACGAGCGCATGCGGGCGCTGCTGGAGCGCGCCCAGGGCGGCGACGACGAGGCCCGACGGGAGCTGATCCAGGGAAACCTGCGGCTGGTGCTCAGCGTGATCCAGCGTTTTCACAACCGGGGCGAAAACATGGACGACCTGTTCCAGGTTGGCTGCATCGGTCTGATGAAGGGGCTGGACAACTTCGATCTGAGCCTGAACGTGCGGCTGAGCACCTACTGCGTGCCGATGATCATCGGGGAGATTCGCCGCTACCTCCGGGACAACAACGCCATCCGGGTGTCCCGGTCCATGCGGGACACAGCCTACCGGGCCCTGCGCACCCGGGACGCGCTGGCCGGAGAATCCGGGCAGGAGCCCACCACGGCGCAGATCGCCGGGGCCATGGAGCTGCCGGAGGAGGAAGTGGTGCTGGCGCTGGAGGCCATCCAGGACCCGGTTTCGCTGTTCGACCCGGTGTACCAGAGCGGCGGCGATACGATCTACGTGATGGACCAGGTGCAGGACAAGCGGGTATGCGAGGACGACTGGGTGCGCAGCCTGTCCATCGACCAGGCGCTTTCAAAGCTCCAGCAGCGGGAGCAGAACATCATCCGCCAACGCTATTTCCAGGGACGCACCCAGATGGAAGTGGCCCAGGAAATCGGCATTTCCCAGGCCCAGGTCTCCCGCCTTGAAAAGTCCGCGCTGCAGACCATGCGGCGGTATATTTGAACTTGTGTCCGGCTGACACTTGCGCTTTTGGCCCAAACCACGTATAATATAGACAAATGTACTTTAACCACGTGGAAGGGAATGAACGCCATTGTCCGCGCGCAATTCAGCCAAGGCCATCGTGCTGCACGAAGGCAAGATACTGGTCAACCGCTGCGCCTCCCGCTTCGGGGACTACTATGCCCTGCCCGGCGGCGGCCAGCAGACCGGCGAGATGCTCAGCGAAACTGTGAAGCGGGAATTGCTGGAGGAGACGGGCTATTCCGTCACGCCCATGCGCCTCTCCGGCATCTACGAGCGCATCAGCGAGGGCCGCAGGGACGGCAACAGCCACAAGATCTACTTCATTTTCCTCTGCAAGCTGGACGACGTGCCCCGCAAGGAGCCCACGGAGAAGGACCGCTTCCAGATCGGCAGCGAGTGGATCAGCCTGAAGGACGCCCACCGCAGCAACCTGTTTCCCCGGGCCATCCGGGACAACCTGTCCGGCCTCATCGGCCACGGCGAGACCATCTTCATCGGCTCGGAGAAGAACAACCGCTGAGGCGGTCAATCAAACAGTTCAATGTAATCCCGCACGTACACGTCCGCGAGGGCCATGATGGCCTCGCGGTCTTTTCTTTGGGTGTTCTCCTCGATGGCGCAGACCTGAAGCCCTGCCGCCTTGGCGGATTCCATGGCGTACAGGGCGTCCTCGAACACCCAGGTGCGGTCCGCCGATGCGCCCAGCCGCTCCAGAAGGGCTGTGAAATATTCCGGCTGGCGCTTCTGATAGGAGCATTCCCTGTTGTCCGTCACGAAATCGAAGTATTTCAGGATGCCCAGCCGACGCAGGCCGTCGCCCACGTATTCCCGGGGCGCGGCGGTGGCCACGCAGAGCCGGGCGCCGCCCGCCTTCAAGCGCCGCAGAAGCTCCGGCACAGCAGGGCACTTCAACTTCGCGTCGTACAGGTAGTGGCGGTGCATGTAGCCCTCCACCTCAGAGATGGCGTCATCGAGGTCCGTCACGCCCGTCTCCTCGCAGATTTGTGTCAGCAGCTTCCTTGAGGAGCTGTCGTACATGGATACCAGCATCTCATTCGGCACCGGCATCTGGTGGGCCAGCAGGAACTCCAGCGTGGTGTAGCGCCAGTAGGGCATCGTGTCCATCAGCGTGCCGTCGTTGTCGAAGATGGCGGCATCGATCTTGAAATCAAAGCGCATGGTGTGCCTCATATCATGTAGACTTCGGTCTGTTATTACAGACTACAGTCTGTATATATCGACGTTGGTTTTGTTTATTTCAGACTATGGTCTATTATAATCCAAGCAAGGCCCTTGCGGTGTCCAGTATGACCGCGGGGCCGCCGCCCTGGGCGAAATCCGGGCGTCCACCGCCCTTGCCGCCCAGGGGCTTGGCCGCGCCGGACAGGAGCTGGCCCATGTTCAGGTCCACATCCTGGGAGCGGGCGAATACGAAGGTGGCCCTGTCCTCGTCCAGCCTGGCCCCCAGAAGCGCCACGATGCCGGGCCTTTTGATGAGCTTTGAGGCTGCCTCCTTCACCAGGTTGGCGTCGCCATCCAGCAGTCTTGCGATGACCTTCGCGCCACTTTCCAGGGTCGGCGCGGCGTCGATCTCCCCTTCCAGTTTGGCGATGGCCGCGTCCCGGCGCAGCTTGTTCAGCTCGTATTCGGCGGCTTTGAGGGCCTCCTGCAGGGCGGCGACGTGGGCGGACAGGTTCTCGGTGCCGGTGGACAGCAGGTTCGCGGCCTCGTGGGCCCGATCGAAGCAGGCGCGGTAGTCGTCATAGGCCCGCCGACCCGCCACGAAGGTCACCCGCATCTTGCCCCGCGCCGGAGCCACGCCCAGGATCTTCACCAGGCCGATCTGCCCCGCGGTGGAGGGATGGGTGCCGCCGCAGGCCACCATCTCATCCTCGCCGATGGCCACGATCCGCACGTGCTCGGAGACAGTGGGCGGCTTGCGCAGGGGCAGGCCTTTCAGCTCCTCCGGCTCCGGGAACCAGCAGCGCACCGGCACGTCCCGCTGGATGCGCGTGTTCACGTCGTCCTCCACCCGGCGGATGTCCTCGGCGGAGATGCGGGTGACGCCCTCCGGCATGGCCACGTCGATGGTGGACACGTCATGGCTGATGTGCAGCCCGATGGTGACGCCGCCCAGCAGCCGCCACAGGGCGCTGGCGATCATGTGATCCCCGGCATGCTGCTGCATGTGGTCGAACCGGCGGGGCCAGTCGATCCGCCCCTGGACGCTCACGCCAACGGGCAGCGGACGATCCAGCGTGTGCCAGACCTCCCCCGTCTCGTCCACGTACACGTCCCGCACATTGGCCTCTCCCAGCGTGCCGGTATCGTAGGGTTGGCCGCCGGAGGTGGGATAGAAGGCGCTGCGGTCCAGGCGGACGTGATGCGCCCCGTCCTTCTCCACGCACGCCAGCACCGTGCCGTCAAATTCCGTCAGGTATGAATCGTCGTAATACAGTCGTTCGGTCATGTTCATCACGCTCCGGGCACTATGATAGCGGAAAAGATGACAACTTGCAAGCATAAAACGTCACCCGGCAGGGCCGGGACCCAATCGCTGCCGCGAGGAATCGCGCAATGTACGGTCAAAACGGGCGGGTGGCGCACCCGGCAGGGCCGGGTTCCAATCGCTGCCGCGAGGAATCGCGCATGTATGACTCATCCGGGCGGGCGGCGCAACGCCGCCCCTACAACCGCGCAGCAGCCGTCATTCACCATCAAAGAAATCCGTCAGGATTTCTACCGTCATTCCTCACTCCTCACTCCTCATTCCACGCTCCTATTAAGTTTCCGCGCCCATATTGACTTTCCAAGCTTGACAGGCTATAATCGGTGTGAACAATCCCCCTGCGATGATGGGAAGAGTAACCGCATTCAAGCGATCCAGAGAGAGGCGCCCCGGCTGCAAGCGCCTTGCGCGGGAAGCGGCGAACGACACCCCTGAGCAGCCCCCGGAGACGGAGGCGTAATTCCGGCGATAACGGATGTGAAGAGGAAGCCTCGGCTTCAAGCAGGGTGGCACCGCGAAACCTTCGCCCCTACGAGTGGGACGGAGGCTATCTTTTTATCAGGAGGTTTCAACATGCTGACACAGGCACCCAAGGGCACCCAGGACATGCTGCCCCAGACCGCCCATCGCTGGCAGCGCATCGAGCAGACCATGCGCGACACCTGCGCCCTGGCGGGCTATCGGGAGATCCGGACCCCCGTCTTTGAGCATACCGAGCTGTTCCAGCGGGGCGTGGGCGACACCACGGACGTGGTGCAAAAGGAGATGTACACCTTCGAGGACAAGGGCAACCGCTCCATCACGCTGAAGCCGGAGGGCACCGCGGGCGCGGTGCGCGCCTTCATCGAGGCCCACCTCTTCGCCGAGACGCTGCCCTGCAAGCTTTACTACATCACCCCCTGCTTCCGCTACGAGAAGCCCCAGTCCGGCCGCCTGCGCCAGTTCCACCAGAACGGCGTCGAGGTGTTCGGCGCGAAGGACGCCAGCGTGGACGCGGAGATCATCGAACTGGCGCTGAAGGTGCTCAAGGCCAACGGCATCGACGGTCTGCGGCTCACCATCAACTCCATCGGCTGCCCCAACTGCCGCAAGGCCTATCTGGAGAAGCTGCGGGAATACCTGGCCCCGAAGCTGCCCACCCTGTGCAAGACCTGCCAGGAACGCTTCGACCGCAACCCCATGCGCATCCTGGACTGCAAGGAGGACGCGGACAAGCTGACCGACGCGCCGGCCATGCTGGACAACCTGTGCGAGGACTGCGCCAGCCACTTCGCCAAGCTCCAGGGCTACCTGAAGGCGCTGGGCATCGACTATGAGATCGACCCGCGGATCGTCCGCGGCCTGGACTACTACACCAAGACCGTGTTCGAGATCATCACCGACACCCCGGACGGCACGCCGCTGACGGTGTGCGGCGGCGGGCGCTACGACGGCCTGGTGGAGGAGCTGGGCGGCCCCGCCACCCCCGGCATCGGCTGGGGCATGGGCATCGAGCGCATGATCATGGTGCAGGATATGAGGAACGCCGCCCCCGAAGCGCCGGAGCTCCTGGACGCCTTCGTGGTGACTCTGGGCGACGAGGCGCGGCTGGAGGGCGTGAAGCTGGTCAGCGCCCTGCGGGAAAAGGGCGTGAAGGCCGACCTGGACCACGCGGCCCGGAGCATGAAGGCCCAGTTCAAGCTGGCCGGCAAGCTGGGCGTGAAGAAGGTGGTCGTCATCGCGGGCGATGAACTGGAAAAGGGCGTCGTGAAGCTGCGGGACATGGAGAAGAGCGAGGAAACCGAAGTGCCGATGGCGGATATTGTAAGCCTGCT
Organism: uncultured Eubacteriales bacterium; assembly: GCA_900315585.1. GTDB lineage: Bacteria > Bacillota > Clostridia > Christensenellales > Aristaeellaceae > UBA2862. Next base: position 53,181 of record OMZP01000010.1, read on the forward strand.
CGCGGATTAATCTGAATCCATGCGCCGCAGAGCGTCATACTGTTCCATGCGGAATGGACGGATTCTTCGCTTCGCTCAGAATGTCAGTGCACCGCTTCATAGTCATCCTGAGCGAAGTGAAGGATCTGTACGAAATGAATACAAGTCACGATACATTTAGGAGGAGTGTTGGAATATGCTTTCCCACAAGAGAGATCATTACTGCGGTCTGCTGAACGAGAAGAACGTCGGCGAGACCGTCCACCTGTCCGGCTGGGTGCAGCGCACCCGCGACCTGGGCGGCGTGGTGTTCGTGTGGCTGCGGGACCGGGAGGGCCTGGTGCAGCTGGTGTTTGACAACGCCGTTTGCGACAACGAGACCTTCGAGCTGGGCCGTTCCCTTCGCGGCGAGTACGTCGTGACCGTCGTGGGCGAGGTCAAGGCCCGGGACGAGGGCGCCATCAATAAGGATCTTGCCACCGGCACCATCGAGGTGTTCGTCAAGGAGGCGGCCCTGCTCAACAAGAGCGAGACCCCGCCCATCTACATCGACGACAAGGTGGACGAAAACGAGCTGGTGCGCCTGAAGTACCGCTACCTGGACCTGCGCCGTCCCTCCATGCAGGAGAAGCTGCGGCTGCGCAGCAAGGTGGTCAACTGCATCCGCTACGCCCTGGACGAGGCGGGCTTCACCGAGGTGGAGACCCCCATCCTGTCCAAGTCCACGCCGGAAGGGGCGCGGGATTTCCTGGTGCCCAGCCGCCTGCATCCCGGCACGTTCTACGCCCTGCCCCAGAGCCCGCAGATCTACAAGCAGCTGCTGATGCTGGCCGGGTTTGACAAGTACTACCAGATCGCCCGCTGCTTCCGGGACGAGGACAACCGCGCCGACCGCCAGCCGGAGTTCACCCAGTGTGACATCGAGATGAGCTTCATCGACGAGGAGGACATCTACGCCAACGTGGAGCGCGTGTTCGCCCGCATCTTCAAGGACATCAAGGGCATCGACCTGAAGCTGCCCCTGCCCCGCATGCCCTGGATCGAAGCCATGGAACGCTACGGCTCCGACAAGCCGGACACCCGCTTCGGCATGGAGCTGGTGAACCTGACCGACGTGCTGGGCACCACCGGCTTTGGGGTGTTCGACAGCGCCATCGAGGCGGGCGGCCGGGTGGAGGCCATCAACGCCAAGGGCCTGGCCACCATGACCCGCAAGCAGATCGACAGCCTGGCGGAGCTCGTCAAGACCTACCGGGCCAAGGGGCTGCCCTACATGACCTTCACCGCCGACGGGGCCGTCAAGAGCAGCTTCAACAAGTTCATGACGGACGAGCTGGTGGAGAAGGTCCGCGAGGCCATGCACGCCGAGCCCGGCGACATCATCTTCTTCGGCGCGGACAAGAAGAATGTGGTCTGGCAGGCCCTGGGCGCGCTGCGCTGCGAGATCGCCCGCCGCCATGACATGATCGACCACAGCAAGTACAACCTGTTCTGGGTCACCGAGTTCCCGCTGTTCGAGTACAGCGAGGAGGAGGAACGCTGGGTGGCCGCCCACCATCCCTTCACCAGCTGGTACGCCGAGGACAACATCTACCTCGACACCGACAAGGAGAAGGTGCGCTCCCGTGCCTACGACCTGGTGATGAACGGCATCGAGCTGGCCAGCGGCTCCATCCGCATCCATCGCGCGGACATGCAGGCCCAGATGTTTGACATGATCGGCCTGTCCCACGAGGAGGCCCACCACCGTTTCGGCTTCCTGCTGGACGCCTTCAAGTATGGCGCGCCGCCCCACGGCGGCCTGGCCTTCGGCATTGACCGCCTGGTGATGTTGCTGACTGACAGCGACAGCCTGCGGGACGTGATCGCCTTCCCCAAGGCCACCAGCGCCAACTGCCTGATGATGGAGACGCCCGCCGACGTGCGGCCCGACCAGCTGGAGACGCTGAAGATCAAAATAGATATGCCGGAAGAGGCGTAAAAATCGGTTGAGCTCTATGTAATCATCTTCGCAATCCGGTTCTTTTCTTTGGCTCTTCACGGAAACTTGTGGGATGCATGGAAATGTATGGCAGAACACTACCTTCAATGCCGCAGGACAACGCAACGTACAGATCCTTCGCTGCG
>OMZP01000027.1:0-1961 GCA_900315585.1 uncultured Eubacteriales bacterium
CTGAGCGCAGCGAAGGATCTGTACGTTGCGTTGTCCTGCGGCATTGAAGGTAGTGTTCTGCCATACATTTCCATGCATCCCACAAGTTTCCGTGAAGAGGCTAAAAAATGGCTACAAAAGAGGCGCTTTTTTGTAGCCAACGGCTGTTTGGAGCAGATGGGTTTCAGCCTATCACACCGTCCAGCCGGTTGGCTACTTCGGTCTGCTTGTTGGGGTAGAGGTGGCTATAAGTCTCCATCGTGGTTTGGACGCGCTCATGCCCCAGGCGCTCCGCGATCAGCAGCGGGGAGAAGCCCATCTCCACCAGCAGGCTGGCGTGGGAGTGCCGGATGTCGTGAATGCGAATCTTCTTCACGCCGGAATGCTTGCAGCCGCGCTCCATTTCGTGGGTCAGGTAGGACTTCGTGTAGGCGGGGATCATCTTCAACTGATCATACAAAAAAACATCTCATGCGGGTGCATTTCCGATACAGACAAGGAGGGAATGCCTCATGTTTAATTCCAATATGACCAATGTACTGCTCAAGCTTTCAGAAGATGGCGACTATATCGCTATATCCACATATTGCCGCAGACATGGTCGCAGGGGCCGTTTTCTGATCCACAAGGAACAGATGCAACAGGTCTTGGAAGCAAGGCCGAGTACCTTATACGATTCGGATTGCGGAAACCACGTCACGATTCACAACTACAATGACACGCTGCATATTACTTTCGACTGGCTCTCCGAGTATTCGGATGGAACACTCAAAGGCTTTCGCCAACAGTTGGAAGTGCCTGTAGTGGTGTTTACGGAGCTGATGAAGGCGGGGGAGCCCATGCGATATCTCTACCGTGTGCGGCATGCTCAGGCGCGAATCAAGGCAATTCCTGCCGCCAAAGTGATTAGAGAGGTGCAGAAATCCCATATTATCCGCTCCGCGTTTCGGAAAGCTCTTCGTGACAGCTTCCACTGGAAGGGCGATACCGTCACGCTGTACAGGGATGGCGGCATGGACTTCTTCTTCAGAACAGCCAGCGGCTGTCCGGCAGAGGGCGGCCTGATTCTGCATCGCACCACGGTCAGAACGCCGGTGGGAATGCGTCCCAAGGTATATTATGGCGTCCATACCTGAAGCGGCGGACACGAAGTATGAATACGCACGTAAGAGCAGAGCAATGTCACGACTACAGAAAGTGTACATTTCCTCTGCCGGATGGACGGCAACTTGTCCTGACGATCTACGGCGATATTGTCTATGGCAGCGATGCCGAAGGCTGGTCCGCAACCGATGTCCGTGTCTTCACGTCAGATGGTAAGCACAGCAATACTCTGGCGCTGGTGATGTATCGTCATAACCGGGGCAGTCCCTCGACGCCGGGTGAATTCAGTGTGATGACGTTCGACGAGGAACGCGCATATCCCAAGTACAAGCCGTGAGATGGCGGGAGGTAGAGACACAATGGACATTTTCGACGATAAGCTGGCTCTGTTCATGGATAAGGACATCCTCTTGGAGACGGTGGACACCAGCGTGGACAAGGGCATCGACCTGGCGCAGGTGCGCTGGTTCACGCAGCCGGAGAACCGGATCGCGCTGGCAAAGCAGATGCTGACGGGCAATTATCACATCAACGAGCCGCTGGACCGCATTGTATGTGCCCAGATTGGGCGTGTGTACGAGCGCATGTATCATGACCGTATCCATCCCAACTGTGTTTCCTACCAGAGAGGCATCGGAGTGGGACGGATCGTGCGGGAGATTTCCAGGCTCATCTCGTCGCACCTCGGCCTCACGGGCGCCAAGTTCGACATCCACCACTACTTCGATGAAGTGTCCGAACAGGCACGCGATCAGGCGCTCAAGGAGCTGGATTCCGGTTCCTGCATCGACCGCATCGTATGGGAGTATCTTCACGACGACGTGGTCATCGACGAGAATAATGAGGTTCAACACCTCTACAAGGGAATTGCCCAAGGC
>OMZP01000027.1:1970-32327 GCA_900315585.1 uncultured Eubacteriales bacterium
ACACCTCTACAAGGGAATTGCCCAAGGCTTCGCCGTCAGTCCGTTCCTGGCCAACTACATCCTGCGGGATGTGGACGAGGCCATCAGCAAGCTGAATGTATGGGAAAGGAATGCAGTCAAGGAGAATGCCCTGATGAACAGGGCAAGCAAGAAGGCTGTTGGGGACTTTTCTAAAGCGTACGGCAGGTTGGAAACAGATATGGCCCCAGTGACGTAGGGCAGGTGATGAGCCTGCCTTGTTTTTGCATTCTTGGATTCGAGAGTATGACCAATACGAGAAGCTGGCGGCGATCCAGTGGGATAAGGAAGATAAGGAATATCGAGTAAAGCGTATATCGCTTTTCATGCGCATGCCGGCAGGGCAGGAAGAGTGCCTTCGGTGGTGTTCGTGGAGAAGGTGGTCGTCAGTGAGATGAATAAGAATGTGTTGTTAGACTTTTTACTGAGGGATGGATCGGAGCATAAGGTTGATTGGTATTATACTGAGAGCTAAGCTAAGCCACGTCAAACAAATAGCTTTCGCAATTTACTTGACTGACAATCTTGATGGGGAGAGGCAACTTTGCCGGAGGCAAAGTTGGTCCCTTCGGGACTGCTGCGGCTCAATCAAAGATTGAGGCGCGGCATCTTTCGCTCCCCATACCCTCGAATTGCGCCTGCAAGCAGGCGCATAGTTGGTTCGCTGCGCTCACAGCATGGCCTCGAACGGCCATCATAAAGACAACCGTGACAGCCTACGAGGTATCGTATAGGTCGTCACGGTTGTCACTGTTGTCACAGAGACCATATATCCTTCTGTTGCTGATCCTTTGTTGCGTCATTGCAAAAACTGTGCTACAATGTGGGCAAAAATGAAGAGAAAACCACATGTGGATCGAAGGGAGCGTGCGCCTGTGAAGCTGGACATCAACGTGCTGGCCGTGCTCTTTGCGCCGCTGCTTTTGCTGGTCGGCCTTGGTTTCACCGTCGCCATAGACCCGTATATCCAGCGTCAGCAGCGGTGCGTCATGCTCGTCATCGTGGCGCTGTGCTTCACGCTGGTCGCGCAGAACCTGCTGGAGAACGCGTTTTTTGTCAGTCGGTCAAACCTGGCTTTGAAGAAGATACTGAGCGCCTACGGCTATTCTGTGCGCCCCGTCATCCTCATACTGTTTCTCTATATCATCCAGCCCGGCGGGAAGAAGTGGCTCGAATGGACGCTGGCGGGGATCAATGCCGCGCTCTACTGTACCTCTCCCTTTACAGGGCTCTGCTTTGAGATCCGGGACTGGGACTACGCGTACCTGAAGGGCCCGCTGTGGTATGCCTGCATTCTTGTCAGCGCGGTGCTGCTTGTTGAACTGTTGGCGCGAACCGTCGTCCTCTATCGCGAAACCGGGAGACGGGAGCGCCTGGTTCCCATTGCCGTGGTGTTCATCATCATTCTGTCCGTTATCATGGATCTGCACGTGGTGATGCAGTCGCAGCCCATCACCTTTTTGACCATTGCCATTGTCGTGAGCAGCGTGTTCTACTACATCTGGCTCCACATCCAGTTTGTGCGCGAGCACGAGCGCGACCTGATGACGGCGCAACGCGTTCAGATTATGATGACCCAGATCCAGCCCCACTTTCTGTTCAACGCATTGAACACCATCCGCGCGCTCTACGCCAAGGATTCGCCCCTGGCGGACAGGACGCTGGAGGATTTCAGCGCCTATCTGCGGCAGAACCTGGAAACCCTGAGCCAGACCGAGCTGATCCCCATCGCCAAGGAGCTGGAGCACACCCGGCTCTACGCGGATATCGAGATCCTGCGCTTTCCCAACATCCGCGTGGAATACCGGATAGAAGACACGCAATTCAGGATTCCGGCGCTGACGATCCAGCCCCTGGTGGAAAACGCGATCCGCCACGGCGTGCGCAGCCGGGAGGACGGCCTGGTGACGATCTCCACGGTCCGGGAGGCGGGCGCGCACAGGATCACAGTGCGGGACAACGGCGTGGGCTTTGATCCGAAGCACCAACAGGATGAATCCCACATTGGCCTTAAGAATGTGAAGGAGCGCGTGGAGCGGATGTGCGGCGGCACGGCGATCGTGGAAAGTGAAATGGGCGCGGGTACCGTCGTCACGCTGCTGATCCCGGATACTTCGCAAAACAGCATGAAGGAGCAAGGACAATGAGAGCAATCTGTGTGGACGACGAGCCGCTGGCGGTGGAATACACGCTGGGCCAGTGCAAGCGCCTGCCTCAGATCAGCGAAGCGAAGGGGTTTACCGACGCTTTGGCCGCGCTGGAGTGGCTTGACACGCATTCGGCGGAGCTAGCGATACTGGATATCAACATGCCGAAGATGGACGGCATCGAACTGGCCGCGCGGATCAAACAGCGCTCTCCGCAGACTGCGATCCTGTTCCTGACCGCGTACCGGGAGTACGCCTTCGACGCCTGGTCGGTGCGTCCCAGCGGGTATCTGCTCAAGCCGGTGTCACTGGAGAAGCTGGCGGAGGAGGTGCGCCATGCGTGCGGCGGGCAGGCCGATCCCGCGCCGGCGCATATTCGCGTCAGGACCTTCGGGGAATTCGACGTGTTTGTGGATGGCAAGCCGATCCACTTCAAGCTGGCGAAGGCCAGGGAGATCCTCGCTTATCTCGTGGACAAGCAGGGCGCCGGCGTCACTCGGAAGGACCTGTCCGCCGCGCTGTGGGAGGACAGGCTGTACGATCGTGGGATGCAGAAGCAGCTGGACGTCTATATCCGCTCCCTTCGTGAGACGCTGCGGGCGTGCGGCGCGGAAGAGATCCTCCGGATCGACAGGGGTGTTCTGCGCGTCGACCCGGAGTGGTTCGTCTGCGACGCGTACCTGTTCTTTTCCGGCGACAGCGATATGATCAACGCCTATCGCGGCGAGTACATGAACACCTACTCCTGGGCCAGCATGACGGAGAGCATCCTCACCTGGAGTACGATAAAGTAAACTGCGTTTTAAGGATTAACATATTGTTAACCACCCTGATCCCAATATGCCGGGATCAGGGTGGTTTTTCTTTGGACATCCTTTGGACAGCGCCTGATACAATACCAGAGACCAGGTCTTGCAGTCCTCTGAAAACATCGCTCCTCAGTTTTCAGACGCAAATCGAAGGAGAGACAATTGGCAATGAGTGAACAAAGAAAAGCGGTCAGACTGAGCCCTGAACAGCTGGAACAGGCCAGCGGCGGCGCTTACGCCCTGGGCGTCTACAGGCCCGGCTTTCAGCACAAGCGGGAATCGCTACGCTTTTTCCGGGCTTGCGTCGGCGACAGCGTCTACGTAAAAGCCATGAGCAGCGCGGCCGGACGCGCGCATCACTATGTCGCAGCACGCGCCTTTTTGAGTCAGTCGGATTGGGATAAGTTCGTCTGGATCGAGGAACACGGTTCCCTGGATGGCTTTCCGGGGTAAAAAGCGAAAAAGGATTCTGAAACGCGATCGGGCGTTTTGGGAAATAGATGAATGGAGGAAAAGAAGATGAGAACAATCAAGAAGATTCTTGCGATCATGATGATCGCGGCACTGTGCGCGGGTGGCGTGGTTCTGGCGGAGGAGCCGACCGCAAAGATCATCACCCCGAACAACCCTGAGATCGACATTGAGGCGCTGGCGGACGGGGAATACCCAGCGGCCTTCGAGCCCGCTGACCTTGCGGACGGCGAACTGACCTTCACGGTCTACTGGGAGGACACCTTCGATGTCGTGGAAATCAGCCAGCTCGCCCCGGGCGACACCCTCTATGTGGGGGATACCGTCGTCGATGTCGAGACCGTGGAGCAGGACGATGGCGACCTTCTCATCAACGGCGGCCTGGACGACGGCGGCGTGACTCTGCGCCCCTACGACGAGGACAACTGCTGGAGGGCTGTGCTGGAAGACGACTATCACACCTACTTCAACTGGGGCGAGACCACGCTGCCCGTTTCCGATGGCGTGACTTTCACCGACGGTTGGGACATCGAGAAGGATCCCGTGACGGTGACCGGCGCGGAAGCGGTGGCCGAGGCGATCAGCACCACAGAGATGGACGCCTTCATTCCTGAGAACACCACTGTGCGCGTGGAAGACGGCCGGATCGTGGAGATCGTCCGCGCGTACATGCCGTAAGGGACACTTTCAACCGACGACATCAGGATGCCCGACGGGGCGGTCAGCGACCGTGATTGAACTGTACACGGCAGGATCGCACAGGAGCGATTCTTGGAATATACCCGCATTGCGGAAGGAGGAACATAAGCATGAGTGACAAGCAGGAACTGAACATGGAAGAAATGGGCCAGGTGGCCGGCGGCTGGACGTTTCATTCCAATGGAAAATACCACACATGGCTCGACGGGTATGAAATCAAATGCCCGTATTGCGGGAACACAAGCGCGGATGTCGTAAAGAGGATCGGGGCGAGTTCCTTCGAAGTAGCATTCATATGCGATGCCTGCGTGAAGTCTTTCTACCTCCGCTGGGACAGTCTCAACAAAAAGGTTTACCTCGTTAAGAAATGACCGATCTGCCTGGCCGCGGCTTCAGACGCCTGTGTCCCGCCGCTGTGGCATGCCTGCATTCTTATCAGCGTGGGGTGGCGGGGTCCAATGAAGTCTCCAACCTGCTGCTCTACGCGGTGATCGCGCTGCTGGCCTCCCGCGCTAGCCTTCTGGAACTGGGCGACGCGCCTGCGTGGATCCTCACCGGGTTCATCGTGCTGGCGATCCACGCGGCGCTGATGCTGGTGCTGTGCAGGCTGCTGAAGCTGGACCTGTTCATCGCGGGCGTCGCCTCGCTGGCCAACATCGGGGGCACGGCCTCCGCGCCGGTGCTGGCGGGCTCCTACGCCGGCTCGCTGGTGCCCGTGGGCATCCTGATGGCGCTGATGGGCTACGTGGTGGGCACGCCGCTGGCCACGCTCTGCGCCAACATCATGAAGCTGCTGGCGTGACCATGGATTGTTAGACCTGACCGGAATATAAAAAACAATACTTATAGGAACCCTTTGAACTTTGCAGACGAGCGTCTGTGGCCCTCAGGCGGCGGGGAGGATCGTTCTTATGAAAAATAAGAATAGTATGGCAAGGCGGATCACGGCAATGATGCTGGTGATGACGATGATGCTGACCACGCTGGGTGGATACGCGCCGGGGTGGTTCGCCGCGTTTGCCGAGAACGATGCGGCGCAGGAAGTAGCCGCGCCGCAGGAGAGCGCAGCGCCTGAAACGCAGGCATCCCCCGAGGAACAGGAAGGGGTTCCCGTGGAGGAAGCGGCTTCTGTCGTGAAGAAAGCGCCCGTTGAGGAAGCTGCTCCCGTGGAAGAAGCTGCTCCCGTGGAAGAAGCGTCTCCTGTCGTGGAGGAAGCGGCCCCTGTGGAAGAAGCGGCTCCTGTCATGGAGGAAGCGGTCCCTGTGGAGGAAGTGGCTTCTGTCGTGGAGAAAGCGCCCGTTGAGGAAGCGGCTCCCATGGAAGAAGCGTCTCCTGTCGTGGAGGAATCTGCTCCCTTAGAAGAAGCTGCTCCTGTCGTGGAAGAAGCGTCTTCTGTCGTGGAGGAAGCGGCTCCTGTGGAGGAAGCTGCTCCCGTGGAAGAAGCGTCTCCTGTCGTGGAGGAAGCGGCTCCTGTGGAGGAAGCGGCTCCCGTGGAAGAAGCGGCTCCTGTCGTGGAGGAAGCGACTCCTGTGGAGGAAGTGGCTCCTGTTGTAGAGGAAGTGGCTCCTGTTGTAGAGGAAGCGGCTCCTGTTGTAGAGGAAGCGGCTCTCGTCGTAGAGGAAGCGCCCGTTGAGGAAACGGCTCCTGTTGTAGAGGAAACTCTTGTTGTAGAAGAAGCCCCTGTCGAGGAAGTGGTTTCTGTTGAGGAAGAAGCCCCCGTCGAGGAAGAGACTCCTGTTGTAGAAGAAGCCCCTGTCGAGGAAGTGGCTTCTGTTGAGGAAGAAGCCCCCGTCGAGGAAGAAACTCCTGTTGTAGAAGAAGCCCCTGTTGCAGAGGAAACCCCTGTCGAAGAGGAAGTCCCCGTCGAGGGAAAAGCCCCCGTCGAGGAAGAAGTATCTGTAGAAGAAGCTCGCGTTGAGGAGGAGCTTTCGGTCCCGGCTTTGTTTGGCATATCCACGCGGCCCGCGGACAGCGCGGTCATTTTGAACCGTTCAGCGGCAACTGGCGCGGTTTCGGTGACGAGCGATAACGGGCAAGTTTCGGACGATACAATCGAAGAAAACGCCGCGCCTGCCGCGGAAGCGGCGCAGACGAGCCCAGAGCCCCAAGCGGAGGAAAAGATCATCGAGGTCGAAGCGCCTGTGCTGGCGGCGGCCGCGCCGGTCCTCAGGATGGCATCCGCGGAAACGCCTGCCATGGCCGCCGAAGCATCGCCGACGAAGTCCGTGCTCCAGGCCATGATCGACGATGCCCTGATCGCGGTGAACGGCACGCTGACCGGGTGTTTGCAGGTCGTGCTGAAGAAGAATATGACCTACGATGGAGACATCAGGATCCAGGTCGGGGACCGCAGTGTGGCGGACGATTTTGAGCTGGAGCTGACCGCAGAAGATGCCGGAACCAGCGGCGCGGAAGGCGGCGGCACGAGCATCGTGAACGGTAATATCACCATATACGGCATCAAGGTGCTGATGCACAGCGTCATGATGGCCGCCGAAAAGGTGATTACGGTTCAGAACCGTTCGGACTCCACGAAGGAGGAGCTTCGGAAGCAGGGCGGAGAGCTGGTGTTTGTCGGCAGCAAGAACGTTCCGAACGAGGTCAGCTTCGTCGTGGGCGACAAGTCCAGCGCCACGATCACCACCACGGACGACGACGACATCATCACAGTCGAAACCAAGCAGGGCGCAAAATCGCTGACCGTCTCCACCGGCGACGGCATTGATACCGTAAATGCCACGCTGAACGGCGGCAAGGTGGATATCAGCACGGGCATCGGCGACGACAAGATCAGCGTGAACGTCGCGGGAGATCTCGACGCGCTGAGCGTCGACGCCGGCGACAGCATCGACGAGATCAACATCATCGACAATGGCTCGGCGAAAAACGGCATGACCGTCAACGCCGGCGCGGGCGACGACATCATCAGCATTGACGTGCGCGACAGCGCCGGCAGCCTGACGGTGGATACCGGCGAAGGCGGCGACGCGGTCTCCGTCACCAAGGGCGATCACTTCAACCGCCAGAGCGTGGACTACGACCAATACGTTGCAAATGATGAATCCCCAAACGCGGCGACGGCGGCGGTGCTGGCCATTCAAAACGCCGGTGCCAGCGACCGGGTGACCATCGACGCCTCCACGGCGTTGGCGATCAAGGCCGTGGACGTGACCGGCAAGGGCGCTTCAGTGTATTTTAAGGGCGAGCTTGCGAAGGCTGGCCAGCTTACGAGCGATCCCATCACCTGGATCGACGCGAACGACCATTCCAAGGGCTTCCGCCTGCACACCACGCTGGAATCGGAGACCACGAAAAATGATTATACGCTGGATGTCAGCCTGGGCAACAACCACTTCACCGACAGCCTTATCAATAAGAAGCGGGTGGAGCTGTACGCCAACGCGACGGGTGCATATGCCTATGACAAAGCCAATCAGGACTTTACCGACTACGTGCTCAAGACGCCGGTCAGCGGCCTGAGCAGCATCACGTTCACCGGATCGGTCAATCCCCTGCTGCTCAGCAACGTGGTGCTGGACACGGACGAGACCAAGGACGCAGACGACACCATCACGGTGCATGACCTGTCTGCGCAGCAGATGAATGTGCTGGTCAACGGCAGGACCATCAACCTGAATGGTCATATCCAGGCCCAGAACGTGCGCACGGAGTCTGCCCAGGGCACCCAGCGCCTGATAAAGTCGATCAAGGATTTCCTGGGCGGCGAAGACAGCTTCGGCGACCTGGTGGCCAATCTGATCAACATCCAGGATTCCGCAGTAGTCAACGTGAACGCCGGGGCGAGCATTGAAGCGGTCCAGGATATCGCCCTGGTGGCCCGCGTGAAGCACACCGGCGGGATGCTTACGCTGCTGCCGACGAAGGTCAACCTGCTGAACATCAAGCTGGCCGACGCGAAAATCAACATTGCGGACGGTGCGAAGCTGAACGCCAAGAATGGCAACGTATCCGCCGAGGCGAAGATCCAGACCACCGCCGGCTACGAGTACGACGACACAAAGAAGCAGGAGAGCGCGATCAGGGAGGGCATGCCCCTCGCCGTAAACGTGGTTGTGAACGATGCCGCCGTGAACGTGGCCCCGGGAGCCGAGATCATCGCCGGTGCGGACGTGGTGCTGGATGCCCGGAGCGAGATCAAGACATCCACCTATGCCAATTCCAGCGCGGGCCTGCCCTCGCCGTTGGACATCGCCGTCACGGTGATCGATAACGAGGTCAAGGCCACGGTCTACGGCAAGATCACCGCCGGGCGCAAGGCGCTGGTGAGCGCCACGGGCACCGTGAAGGACGAGAATGTGGCCACCGGTTCCTCCGCAGTGGGCGGACTGGCCGGGGGCTATGTAGCCGTGAACGTGGTCAATCAGGATGTGGATGCCATCATCGGCAGTGGGGCTGTCGTGAACGCGGGCGGCGACGTGCGCGTGGCTACCCGTGCCATGGCAGATGTGACCACCAGCGCCATCTCCGGAGAGATGCAGCAGGCCGATGAGTCGGATAGTCCCACCGTCGGCGGAGCGCTTGGCAAGATCGGAAAGGCGCTTGCGGGCAAGGTCTGGGATAAGATCAAACAATTCGAGACTGTCAAAAAATGGTTCAAAGAGGATGAAAAGAAGCAGAAGAAGCTGGAAAAGCTGTTCCAGAGCATTTCCAAGGGCAGCTATAGCGTCAAGGTCATCAAAGCTTCTTCTGAGAACGACGAAAAGGGATCCGCCACGGTGACTACGAAGACCGGAAGCGATGGCAAGGTTACGGCCGATGTCATACCCCAGCCCAAATCCGGCTGCACCGTGATGGAGGTGCGGTATCGCTACCTGAAGCCGGGAGATAACAGCTATACCTATGTGACCGTGCCCCACAACGACAGTGAACCGGGCACCTGGAGCTTCACGATGCCCGACGCCAATGTGGAGGTCATCGTAACCTACGGCGGCAAACCGGACGGCAAGGACGCCGACGTGCCGCAGCAGCAGAATAAGGCAGATGCGAAGGAGGACGATGACGACGATTTCATCAGCATCCTGGGCCTGTTCGAGGATGCGCAGGACGGTATGAGCGGCAATGCCGAGGAGGACGACGAGCTTTTCGAGCTGAACGCCGACGAGGCCAAGGTTCACACGAATTATAAGCTGGCCTTCGACAGCGGCATACAAAACGGCGCGGTGTTGACCTGGCTGACCGGCGAGGATGGCAAGAGCCTGAAGGAGGTCTACGCCACCGAAAAGCTGCTGCTGGTGGTGAATCCGGCGGAGGGTAAACAGCTGAAAGCGGGCAGTCTGACCGTCAGCTATAAAACCGTCAAGGACGGCAAGACCATCACAAAGAAGGATGTCGTGACCCCGGACAAGCAGGGAAGGTATGTGTATACCCTGCCCGATGGCCTGGAGCAGGGCGCGACCCTGACGGTGAGCGCGGAATTTGAGCCCGCGGACGAGGAAGCGGCGCAGAACGAGAGCCACAACCAGGCGGCGGGCGCGATCGCGGTGGGCGTTTTGAACAACGACAGCCATGCCCTGATCGAGACGGGCGTCGAGGTGACCGCCGGGGGTCTCGTGGATATGTTCGGCTTCGAGCGCAACCGCAACATCACCACCGCCGACGGCACGCCCGTGCAAGCCGGGTCCTCCAGGAAGAAGGACGAGGACAAGCCCACCCCGATCGTGAAAACCGGCTACGGCACCGGCGGGGCGGAGTTTGCCGTGCGCGTAAACAGCAACGTGGATGGCGCGGTGACCGGTACCATCGACAAGAAGGAGGAGGCGAACGCCTCGGCCTACCACCCGGTGTTTACCCTCTCGGATGCGTACGCCGCCAACGTGGACAGGATCCTCATCTCCTTCTACAGCAAATACGATACCGACGTGATCAGGGGCCATGGCACCCGCCGGACCGTGACCATCACGCGCAGGGTAGGCGAGGACGGCGCGATCTCCTACACCCAGGAGGGCGGCGCGCTGTTCGACGCCTTCAAGGTGGAGAAGGTGGATAGCAAGGAGGTCATCACCGCGAACCTGACGGGACTGGCCATCCAGAACGGCACCACCGCGGACATCAGCTTCATCTTCACTGAAGAAGCCTCCGGCGCTGCGCAGAGCGGTTCCCAGCAGTACCTGATCCCCAACCCGATTCAGGTCAGCTACAACGCGCTGAAGAACAAGGACAAGTCCGAGATCTCCATGGGTACGGTGGCCTACGACGGCAACCACAGCACCATAGGGAAGTACTACTTCCGCGTACAGCCGAACAGAGACGCTGGTTATACCATTGACGCCTGGGATTTGACGGAGGAGCGCAAGTCCAGCTCCAACAAGGCAAACCTGTACGCCTCCTGGACGGACGCCAGCGGCAAGGTGCAGAAGGCGGCGCTGAAGCGGGACGAGACCTGCGCCGAGAACGAGTGGTTTTTCCAGCCCACGGGTGGCAGCTACTCGATTCCCGACGGCGCGGTGATCACCGTGAACGCCGTGTTCCGCGAGGACCTGCGCAAAGTGAAGACCGCCGACAGCTTCGACGCGAAAAAGGCCCACGGCACCGTGTCCGCAGACAAGGCCGAGGCCAAGCGCGGCGACGAAGTGGAGCTGACGCTTGTGGCCGACGACGGCTATGTGGCCGACAAGGTGCAGGTGTCCTGGTTCGAGCCGGGCAGCGCTTCCTGGAAGACCGCCGAGAAGTCGGTCGACCCGGCAACGGGCAAGGTCAAATTCACGATGCCCGAAACCTCCGATGCCGACACCAGCTACATCAGAATCACCCCCGTGTTCACCCAAAAGACCGTTAAAATCAACAAGACTGATGACATCGCCGTCAGCGAGAAGGACGGCAAGGCCTGGCCGGGCGAGGAAATCACTGTCAGTCCCTCCGAAGACAATATCAAGGCGGGCTTCAAGGTGACGAAGGTCACCCTGACCTACAACGGCCAGCAGTACGAAACCGCGGAAGGTGACAAGATCACCATTCCTGAAAACCTGACCTCGAATGATGTGCAGATCCGGGCGGAGCTCGCGCGCAAGACCGTGCGGGTGGCGGACAGCGTGCGGGAGAACGGTGCGCTTGCCCCGGTATCCGGCTATGCAGACGCGGGTGACAAGGTTTATGTGAAGGTGGAGCCCGAGGACGGCTATCGCCTGAAGAGCGGCACGCTGAAGGCGGAGATCTATACCGGCGCAGCCAGTACCCAGCTCGTTTTGAAGAAGGACAAGGGCGGCTGGTATTTTACCATGCCTTCGGATGTGGACAAGAATACCGTGGTCACGTTGGTGGGCGAATTTGAACCCGGCAGCGAGGGCCTGGACAACAGCGTGGGCGCGGCCGTGGCCGTGGGCGTGCTGAACGGCGAAAATGAAGTGGAGATCAAGGGCGGCACGGTCAGCGCAGCGGACGGCTACAAATTGATCGGCCTCTCCGTTGGCGGCAAGGCCACGACCGAGGCGAAGGCCGGCTACAGCAAGGCGGAGATGGGCCTGGCCGGTGCATTTGCGGTGCAGGTTGGCTCCGTGGATACCAGCGTCGCAATCCGCAGGGACGACAACGGCTCCATTACCCTCGACAAGGGCGCGTTCTTCATGCTGGGCAAGGGCAAGCATGAGTATAAGACCGTTGGCGACGCGAAGGGCAAGAAGGATGCTGCCGAGGCGGGCGACACCGGCGTAGGAGCTGGCATCGCCGTGGCGGTGGACAGCCTGAACGTGACCGGGGAAATCGAAGACGGCGTGAAGCTGGTCCAGTTCAAGGACAAGGACGGAAGCCTGAAAACCCCGACCATCACCGGCATCACCATGAACGTGGGCCAGAAGCACAAGAACGAGGTGACCGCGAAGGCCGGTGCGGCGGGCGGCTCCGCCTGGGTGCCCGTGGCCGCGGTGGACGTGTACAACGTGGACGTGCTTTCCAGGCTGGGCAGGCTGGACATGAGCCAGATGCAGGCGGCGTTGAAGAAAAAGTCGACCCTGACCGACGACGAAAAGCTGATTCTTGAGGGCACGCTGCCGGTGGCTGGCAAGGTGAAGCTGAAGGCCTCCGACGCCTCCGCCAAGGTGGAATACAACCACGTGGTCACGGCGGATGCTTCCGCCCGGGGCGGCGCTACTGCCATTGGCGGCGCTTTCATCGTCACCTGGATCCACGACAATGCGCAGGCTCTTTTGAACCAGAGCATCAGCGCGACCAAGGCGGTCAGCGTGACCTCCTCTTCGGACAACTCTTTGAAGGCGATTGCCACTGCCGCGGTTTCCGGCGGCGTGGAGGGCGAGAAGGACGGCAAGAGCGGCAAAGGCGGCGCGGACAAGCAGGCGGACAGTCTGCTGGGCGGCGCGGGCAATATCGCCGGGAAGTACGGCAAGCTGGACGGCGCGAAAATCCAGAACGATGCCAAGGGACGCCAGCAGGCCGAGACCGCCGAGAGCACGCTGACCGGTGCGGGAGCGTTCGTCCTGAATATGCAGAAGAACAAATCCGTGGCGGAGATCATGGACAATGTGGACCTGGTCACCAGGGACAAACTGGAGGTCAAGTCTCTGAACCGCACGGACGCCACGATCAAGGCGGACGCCTCTGCCACGAAGTCGGATACCGGCGTGGGCATCGGCATCGCCATCAACATCGTTTGGATGGAGAACATCGCCCGCATCGGCAACGGCAGCATCGAGGCCAGGGAGCTGGAGCTGGCTGCGGAGATCGCCAAGGCTCCGGCCAGGATGGCCAAGGCGACCGTCGTGGAGAATGCCAGCAGCCTGCGCACCGCAATGCAGAAGGAAATCACGGAGGCGATCAACGAGCTGATCCCGGAGGAGTATACCAAGATCGCCGGGCTGGATCTGTCCGGTGCCACCGCCACCTTCGCGGCCACCTTTGCCTCAAAGCTGTTTGAGGATATGGGACTGGATCAGCTGATCAACCTCAGCGCGGGCGAAAGCCTCGGCGAGGGCTATGTAAACGCCGGCAAGGTGATCCTGGCACGGCTCAAGCAGTTCCCGATGACGCTGGTCGCGCCTATGGCCACGGTGTTCTCCGAGACGCTGGAGACCGGTGAGGCCATGCAGAACGCCGAATGGTGGGAAACCCTGCTGGAGGACGTCCTCAAAACGGTCACGGCGGAATACGGGGGCGATGCCTGGCAGACGGTCAAGAACGACATCCTGAAGAAAAACGGCAGCGCTCTGCTGGCAGGCACGCTGGACATGGTGGGCGGCAAGCTCTCCGGCCAGGGCTGGGATGCCAGCAAGCTGAAGGAGCAGCTGAAGGAAGCGACCACCGAGGCCATGAGCGGCTTTGTGGATAAGCTGATCGACACCACCATCAACAAGCTGGGCGACCGCATACCGCTGCTGACCCAGGCGAATGTTGAGCGCGTGAAGGAGCTGAAGAAGGCGCTCAAGGAAAAGACCATGGATCAGATCCGGGGAGATCTGTGGACCGACATCACCAGGACCTTCCGCGAGCAGGTCTACGATTACGAGAAATACCTGATCAAGTATTCCGAGGGCGACTTCGTGACCAACGCCAGGAAGGAGCTGATGGCGTGCCTGAAGGCCTCCACTGTGGCCGTGACCAACGACCTGCTGGATCAGCTGGCCGGCGCGCTCGATGTGCGCTTCGAGAAGGAGCCCAAGACTGACCGTCATGTGATCACCACCCAGGCTGTCTCCGGTGCAGGCGCGAAGATGAAGAGCGGTGCGGGCAGTCTGGCCATCAGCGTGGCAAACCTGACCACCACCGCCGAGATCGCCGATAGTGGCAAGGGCGTCAATATCACCGGCGATGGAATGCTTTCGGTGAAGGCGGAGGAGCTGCGCCGCATTCGCACCCATGCCACCGCCGCCGTGGACGCGCGCGGCGAGGCCGACAACGATGTTGGTGCCGGCGATGCGGACGACGAGGATACCGGTGGCGGAGCCGCCGCGAAAAACACCATCACCTACCATGACAAGGTGACGGTGTCCACTGGCGTGGGCGGAACCGCACGGTTTGAAACCGGCAATACCGAGGACGATGTGCTGGTGCTTTTCGATGCCAAGGACGGCTATACCCTCAAGGAGGGCAACACCATCACCTTCACCTTTAAGAACAAGGGCTCGGATGATGAGGACGAGGCCAGCGCCGTGATCCACAAGCGCGGCAACAGCTTCTACATCAAGCCCCTGGAGGGCATGATGGCCGTTGACGAATCCTATAAGAACGCCAACATCGACGATCTGCTGATCAACATCGACGTGGAGTTCGATGAAGTGCTCCACAAGGTCGTAAAGCCGACGATCAGGGACGCTGCGGGCATCAAGAATCTGGACGCCTCCGCCCTGTCGGTGAGCGTGGAGGGCCGCGAGGAGGAGAACGGCGGCACCACTGCCCGCCTGGGCGAGCTGGTGAAGCTGACCGTGGATCGCAGCAAGAACGCGGGCAGCAAGGTCAAGGGCATTGAGGTAACCTATAAGGATATCAAGGGCACCCAGAAGAAGGTGACGCTGGAAACGGGCATCGTCAAGCTGAGCGCCAACAAGGATGAGATCGTGTACGGCTTTGCCATGCCCGATTTCGACATTACCGGTATCACCGTCATCTATGAGGACGGCGAGGACGACCGGCAGTCCGATACCGAATCCGAGGATGCCAACGGGCGTTCCATCGGCGTGGGCGCGGCGGTCGCCATCGCCTATGGCGGCTCCAACGTGAAGGCCATGATCGGCGAGCGCAAGGCGGGCGTCACCGCAGGCACGGTGGCCGTTCGGGCCAGCGTGGAGCACGAGCAGGAGAACTACGCCACCGCCGGCACCGACTCCTTCGAGGGCACGAACACCGACGAGGATTCCGAAAAGGACGAGGGCGGTGACGCCGCCGTGTCTGTGTTCATCGTGGACAACGACGTGGTGGCGAGCATCGCCAAGGGAACGAACGTGACCACAACGGCGAAGCCAGACGCGGAGCTGAAGCCCTCTTTTGTGGTGAATAAAGATGATGAGGATGACGACAGCGAGCGCGTGGATGTGACTTCCGGCGCGGTGGTCGTGCAGGCCAGCGAGACCGGCGCTACCGAGACCAAGGCCAGCGCCTTCGCCACCGGCAGCAATACCGCCGTGGGCGCGAGCGTGGCCGTGAATGTGGCGATTTCCGACATCAAGGCGGAGGTGGGCGGCAAGCTGACCGCCTCCGGCGCGGTGGCCGTGAAGGCCGACAGCGAAAGCGAGGATGAAACCTGGTCCATCGCCACGGCCATGGGTGCGGACGTGCAGCGCAGCCTCAACAAGTTTGCTGACAAGGTGGACGCCACCGAGGAGAACGCCAACAGCCTGACCACCGGCAAGTATTTCGACAAGAAGTCCGAGGATAAAAAGGATAAGGAAAAGAGCAACGACACCTCCAGGCGCATCACCAACCGTCTGAACGACGACCGGGTGAAGAGCAAGGACGGCGACAACGCCAGCGAGAACCTGAACGTTTCCACCAACGTGCTGCGCGCCCTGGGCTCCAAGCTGGAGGCGGGCGAGGACGCCAACAACGCCGCAGGCGAAGTGGGCAAGCAGCTGAACCAGGAAGCGGGCCATGACGACATCAACCCGCTGCAGGATGAAAACAAGACCAAGAAGCTGCAGGTGGCGGCCACCGTGGGCGTGACTGTGGCGCTGCATAATGCGGCGGTGACGGTAAAGGGCGACATCGAAGCTTCGGGCGACGTGGCACTGAACGCGGTGAACGACGGAAACTTCCGCACCCGCAGCACCGCCGCGGCCATGACCACCGAGAAGGCGAAGGGCAAGACCATCGCCGCCGCGGTGGGCGTCAGCGTGAACAACAACAAGGCCACCGTGGACATGAGCGGCAATATCAAGGCCGACGGCGACGTGGAAATAGCCAGCGACCTGACCCAGAACATGGACGAGCCTTACATCGGCCTGCTGGCCGTGCAGGCCATCGGCGGCTCGGTGTCCGGCAAGGGCAGCGATGCTTCCGTCGCCGGCGCCGCGGGCATCGTGGTCAGCCACGCCACCACCACCGCAAGCTTCACCGGCAAGGTGCTGGAGGGCGGCGCAGTGACCATTTCCGCCAACGACAAGTCCAAGCTGGCGGTGCGCGCGGGCGGCATGAACGTGTCCAAGGGCGCGAACGTGGGCATGGGCATCTCCGCGGCGACCATCTGGAGCGGCAACACCGTCGAGGCGACGGTGGCCGACGGTGCGAGCATCACCGCGGATGCTTTCAATCTGAATGCCACAAAGGCAGCAGTGACCATGAAGGATTATGTATTCCCGCTGAGCGCGCAGGACCTGTTCTCCGATTCCTCGAAGCTGAACGACGAAGAGCGACAGAACGTGTATACCGGCCTCATAGACATTCACAAAAAGCCGGGCGAGACCAGCTATACCGTGGATGTGAACGTGGACACCTACGCGCTGATGAAGGCGTTTGACGCGCTGAACTTCCTGTCCGCGGTGAACTACTACACCGAGGCCATCGCGGGCTCGGTGGTGACGGGCAGCGCAGGCTCCGGCAAGGACAAGAACAAACCCAATGGCTTCAACGGCGCGGGCTCCTTCTCCATCGTGCGCATCAGCAATACCGTAAAGGCGGCGCTGGGCAACAATGTGACCGTCGCCAAGCGTGAGGATTCCGAGGGCGACGTCAGCATTACCGCCGACGATGCCACCAACGCCCGCCTGTTGGGCGGCGCGGTGTCCGGCGGCAAGGCAAAGAAGAGCGCCGGCGTCACCGTGACGTTCCTGTCCGACGAGGACGAGGCCATTGCCTCTGTCGGGAACGGCGTGACGATCACCGGCGCGGGCGACGTTGCGATTGCCGCGAAGGGCGATACCAGCGTGCAGGCCTTCAATGCAGCGGCCAGCGTGAATGCCAGCGATAAGGCAGACTTTACCGTTGGCGGCGGGATCAACATACTGCTGCTGGGGAACAGAGCCGTGAATACGATCGGAGATAACGCGACGATCACAGCTTCCGGCAAGCTGGATGTGACCGCAGGCGCGGACATGGACCTGAAGCTGGTGTCCGTGGGCGTGGCCGGAGCGCGCAAGGCGATGGCCGCGGGCGGCACCGTGGCCTATATCGACGACGCGGCCGAATCCACCGTAAATATCGGTTCGAATCATACGCTCAAAGCGCAGGACGATGTCAACATCAGCGCGAAGACGACGGATCATCTGCTGTCTGTGCTGGCCAGCGCCAGTGCCGCGCTGGAGCAGGGCAAGACCAGCTTCGCCGGCGCGCTCAACCTGCTGCAGTCCCGGGCCAAGGGTAAGGTGACCCTGGGCAAGGGCTGCGCGGGCGACGGCGTGACCTCCGAGCAGGGCCACGTAAGCATCACCGGCGAGACCGACAGCCGGGCAGTCAACGTGACCGCCTCGGCGGCGGGCAGCAAGGGCAAGGCCATCGGCCTGTCCATCAACGCCAACCTGTTCCGCAGGGAATCCACCGTGGAGATCGCGGGCGGCGAGGGCTACGCGATCAAGGCGGCCAAGGACGTGCTGATCCAGGCCTACGGCAACGACACCACCGTGATGGCGGGCCTTGCCATGGCAGGAAGTACCGACGGGAACACCTTGGGCGGCAACCTGCCCCTGGTGTCCGGCAAAAACACCGTGACGACCACCCTCGGCAAGGGCAGCATCACCGCTGAGGGTGAGGCGGCGATTTCCTCCCATTTGAAGGATCGCACCTACGTCATCGCGGGCAGCATTGCGATGTCCAACAGCAAAAATGCCGTGGGAGGCACTGCCCTGCTGGCCTTCAAGGAGAACACCGTCAAGACCGACCTGGGCGAGAGTACCGTTTCGACCTCTGGAAATAACGGCAGTCTCGCCGAGCGGGTAGCGGGCAGTCCGAGTTTCAACGGCCTGTACGTGGGCGCGACGGTGGACAACACCACCGTCACCGGCGCGGCAGGCGTGGCTCTGGCTGGCAAGAAGGGCGTCACCCTGAACGGCGTGTGGCTGTCCAGCAAGAACATCGTTACCGCGGACGCCTCAAAGGCGAAGCTGGAGGCTCTGGCTTCCGGCTGGAAGGTGGACAAGGTTTATGTCACCTACAATGCCGTCGGCTCCGCCTACAAGTATTCCCAGTGGATGACCATCGCCAAGCTGCAGCAGTACATCGAAATGCTGAAGGCCGGGGAACTGAACTACGTGCGCTACCAGCTGGATGGCAATACCTATACCCTGACGAAGAGCAGCGACCTCAGCCTTACGAACCTGAGGAAGAATCCCGGCGGCTCCGTCACCGTGAAGGCCTACAACGACGTGTACAACGCGGTGTTCGCCGGCGGCCTGAACTTTGGCAAGTCCGCGGGCATTGGCGCTTCCGCGGTGGTGCTGACCGCCAACAACGAGGTCACCGCGAAGGCCCACGACATCGACGCCCGGAAGGACGTGAACGTGGTCGCGGACAACCGCGAGAAGAACCTGCTGCTGAATGTGAACGCGGGCGGCTCTGGCAAGACTGCCGTGGAGCTGGGTATAACAGTGGCCGACCTGGGCAACAAGGTCAACACCGTCGTGGCCAGCGAGGTAAAGGCCCGAGAGGGCAGCTTTAATCTGAAGGCCAACAACACCACCGACCTGACCAACGTGGCCGTGGCCCTGGCCGGCGCGGGCAAGACCGCCGGCAGCCCGGTGTTTGTGTATACCGGCTTCACCGGCGAGACCAACGCCGTGCTGGAAAAGGGCACCGTCGCCGCGAAAGAGGGCGCGTCGATCACGGCGAATTCCCAAAAGGACATCGACCAGTACACCGTGGGAGCGGCCTTCTCCGGCAAGACGGCGCTGTCCGGCGCGGTATCCATCGTGTCCGTGAAGGACCAGACCAACGCCCAGACGCTTTCTGGCACCGGCATTGGCGCCAAGACGTTGAACCTGGAGGCCGGCAGTGACTACAAGCTGGTGGGCGCTTCCGCCGCAGTGGCAGCTGCCGGTAAGAACGCTGCCGCCGTGAACGGCATGGTGACCGTGATGAAGGCCGCCACTCTGGCGGAGCTGGGCGGCGACGCGGTGACCACCGAAGGCGCGGTGAACGTAAACGCCCATTCGAAGCGTGACGTGATCGACGTGGCCGCCACCGTGGCCGCCTCCGGCCAGAACGCCGCGGGCATCACCGTGATGGCGCTTGTGGCGGGCGACGAGCTCAGCCAGGACGCCGCGGACCAGCTGACCTACGGCAGCGGCGGCAAGCAGGGCGGCGCCAAGGCCTTCGATTCCTCCTCTATCGTAAAAGCACTGGAGGACATCGGCGTCAACACCGCCTTCATGAAGGAACAGAAGGATGAAAAGGGTAACGTGACCCGCACCGGCATGGTCGACGACCTGAAGGGCGACGGGGAGAACATGGACGCCCATGTGGGCTCGAACGGTGGCTTCGATGCAGCCTCCGGCTATACCGGCGATGACGTGTACAGCGGCGGCAGCGGTGAGAAGGCCAAGGCCGAGGAGACCCAGGACGTGCAGAACGCCAAGACCATCGGCGCGACTGCCAAGGGCGGCGAGGCGGAGGACTTCGTAACGGCGCGCATCGCCGAGGGGGCGAGCGTCAACACCGCCGGCGGCGTGAGCGTGGAGGCGAAGCAGGAGACCCTGGCGGATCTGTTCGGCGCGTCCGTCGCCGCCAGCGGCCAGCTGGCCGGCGGGCTGAGCTTCGCGATCGCGCAGCTGCGCTCCGGCGTGGTGGCCGCCTCGCTGGGCGACATCAACGCCAACGGCAAGGACATGCGCGTCAATGCCATCTCCCAGTCCGGCTCGGTGTCCGTCAGCAATGACGCCGATGAGGCCAGCCGCAACGCCAGCCTCGTCAAGGCACTGGGCGACAAACTGAATCCGTCGAATCGGTCCATTCGGGCCATCAGTATCGCGGCGGGCGTGGGCGGCCAGGCAGGCGTGGGCATCGCCGCGGGCGCCGTGCGCACCGACAACGTCACCAACGCCACGCTGGGCGGCGCGATCACCGGCGCGGGCAACGTCACCGTGAACAGCGACCACAAGTATCGCGACGTGCTGGCGGCCACCGTCGGCCTGGCCGGCGGCGGTGAGGCGGGCATCGCGGCGTCCATCGCGGGCGTCGCCGCCAACGGCACCGTGTCCTCGAAGCTGGACGGCAAGGCGAAGATCACCGGCGTCAATCCCAATGTGAATGTGACCACCGATTCCGTCGTCAACGCGGACACCGTGGGCCTGGCGGCCGCCATCGGCGGCGGCGCGGGCGTGGCGGCGGGCCTGAGCTACGTGCGCAACGAGCTGACCCAGCACACCTCCGTGGACCGTGGCGCGAGCATCGTAAACACCGCCTCCGCCAACGGCGGCGGCCTGACCGTGAAGGGCAAGTCCGCCACCACCGGCAGCGGCCTGTTGATGGGCCTGTCCGTCGGCACCGTGGGCGTGGGCGTCGCCGTGGGCATCGTCAACGTGAAACCGACCATGAACACCAGCGTGGGCGTGAACGGCGCAGGCTCGACGACGCTCGAAAGGCTGGGAGACGTGAAGGTACTGAACGACGCCTCCAGCAAGGCGGCTGCCAGCGTGCTGTCCGTCTCCGCAGGTGCGGGCGCCATCGGCGCGAACGTGCTGGCGGTATTCAACGACACCAGCGCCACCGCTCAGGCGGCCAATATCTCCGGCAGCATGGACAGCTTCGCCATCGACGGCCAGCTGGACGCCGCGGGCAGCTCTGACGTGCTGGCCGTGGCCGCCGGCGGGGCCGCGGTGGGCGTGAACGTGAACTATGTGGATGTGAACTCCACCAATACCGCCCGGCTGGACGCGACGAGCTTCACCCCGACCATCGCGAAGAAGCTGTCCGTCACCGCGGGCGACGCCACGGGCAAACGGACCACCTCCGCCACCACCCAGTCCAACACCGGCACCGCCGGCGCGATCGCGGTGGGCGTGAACGTGTCCATCGCCCGCAACCGGGCCGTCAACGACGCCGTTATCACAGGCCGCAACCTGAAGGCGGCGGAGGTTGCGCTGGGCAGCTACGGCAAGGGCACGGCGAACGCGATCATGAGCGGCGTGTCCGCGGGCGGCATCAAGATCACCGCCTCGGTGGTGGACGCCCTGAACGAGACCACGAACCGCGCCCGGATGAACCTGAGCGGTAGCCTGAGCGGCAGCCTGCAGGCCGAGAGCCGCGTGGAGGGCGAGACCACCGCCAAGCTGACCACCGGCGGCGGTAGCCTGGTGGGTATCGACACCAACGTGGCTATCGCCTACGGCCGGACCAACGCCGTGGCCGACGTGGCCATCGGCGGCGCGCCGAAGGGCGGAAGCGCCATCTCCGTGAAGGCGGGCGGCAGGGACACCGTGATCGCCGACATCGACAACCTGATCGGCCTGAACGCCATCAGCGTGGCGACGATGGTAGGCGCGGCCCACGCGCAGGACGTGTACAGCGCGAAGGCCAAGCTGAATTACGGCGATTACAATCTGTCGCAGATCTCGGTCACCACCGATTCCGACATCAACGCCAAGTCCACCGTCACCCCGTCGTCCTCGGGCGTGAACCTGGCGGGCGTGTCGGTGGGCGTGAACGTGTCCACCGCCACAAGCACCGCCTACGCGGGCGCCGAGCTGGCGCTGGAGGGTGCGAAGCTGGCGGTGGAGAAGGACGTGGACGTGAAGACCACGACCTCCACGAAGGCGGAGGCCATCGTAAAGCCCGCCGTCTTCTCCTGGGGCATTGCCATCGATGTGGGCGTGAACAACGTGGAATCCAACCTGAAGGGCACCCAGGCCGCCGTGCTGCGGCTGAACAATGCCCGGATTACCCAGGCCAACGCAGTGAACGTGCAGAGCCTGGTGAGCCTGGCCGATTCCAAGGCCACGGTCAGCACCAGCGGCGCGGACGAGAAGAACAAGGACCGCGTGAAGCTGGGCGCGATCTCCGTGGACTACAACACCGCTGTGGCGAAGGAGAGCCTGGCCAGCACGGCGGCGATCATCGGCGGCGCGGGCAGCCACCTGGAGGAGTACCAGGAGGAGGACGGCGGTGAATGGGTCAGCCAGCCCACCGGCAAGGTCAAGAAGGTCAAGGCCGGCGTGGAGTACAATCCCAGGGGCAAGACCACCGCGGAGAAGTACAAGATCATCTATGAGGAGATCCCGCTGTACAAAACGGTCTGGGTGCCGAACATGGTCACCAAGACCCGCGTGGTGACGGATCCCTTCACGGCGGAGGACAACCTGATCACCGCCAACAGACTGAAGGTCATCGCGGACATGGCGAAGGCGAACACCTCCACCACCGCCAAGGCTTATACTCAGGGCGCGTTCCAGGCAGGCCTGCTGACGGTGGGCAACCTGGACGGCCAGGCCTGCACCGGCGAGGCCATCAACGCCATGTTCTCGGGCGCGTTCGCCGACATCGCCGGCGTCGCGGAGATTACCGCCCGGGGCAACACCGTCGCCTCCGGCACGGGCACCATGCCCGGCGCGCTGTCGCTGGTGAACAAGGGCGCTTCCAACATGAAGGCGGGCGTCGGCACCCAGTCCAGCCGCCAGACCGTGAAAGCGCTGATCGGCGAAGGCTCCGTGCTGAACGCCGGCAGGATCGATGTCAACGCCGACAACACCGGCGACGCCTCCGCCATCGTGAACCGGGGCGTGGCGGTGGCGCTGAAGAGCGTGGGCGAATCCAGTCAGCCCACCGATTCCTGGTACGATACCGGCGTGGTGATCGGCAACGGCGCGCAGCTGACGGCGACTGTGGACCGGGACAAGGGGCTGACGGGCCAAATCATCATCGAGAGTCTTGCCAGGCATGGCGCCGTCTCGACCGTCAGCGGCACCAGCGTCGGCGTCGGATTGAACCTGAACACCATGATGGGCCAGAACACCATCAACGACGAGAACAACATCGACATTGGCAACTCCGCCATGATCCGGACGGTGCGGCCGGGTAAATACGTTGCCGGTACGGGCGATATCTGGATTGAGAATTACACTTCCTCCAGCGCCAAGGCCCACACCGATATGACCGGCGGCGGCTTTATCGAGGGCACCGATGTCAAGGCGACCAATACCATCACGCGGAATGCCAGGATCAACGTTGGACAAAGCGCCTCCATCATTTCTGCAGGCCGCATCAATATGATCCTCGATAACGGCCGGGGAGACAGCATCTCCACACTGGCCAAGGTGGAAACCGACGGCGGTCTGGCCCTGGGCAGCGCGGAAGCGACCACTACGCTGAACTCCAGTACGGAGCTGCACCTGGCTCAGAGCGTGAACATCCAGGCGCGCAACAATATCAATCTCACGGCCACGGGCGGCAGCGAAGGGACGGATACAAAAACACCGGGTGTCGACACCAATGCGGTGGTGAAGGCCCACGGCGGCGGCATCAATCCGGTGGCCATCGCCAAGACCGTGCTGAATGTCACAACTTATATTGACATCAACCGCAGGGCGAACGACGGTACGCCCCAGGCCAGGACGACCATTCGCAGCGAAAACGGCGACATCCATGCCTGGGCGAACAACGATGCCACCCATGTGCGGACCCAGGCCAACGCCGACGGCAAGGCTGCGGGCGGCCGGTCGCTGGCAAAGACCATCACGATCCTGAACCTGGTCAACACCGTGTGGGTGGACGACGCTGATCTGCAGGCTCCCAACGGCGAGGTGCTGCTTGAGGCTGACAACGGCGACACCAGCCGCGCGCTGATCGAGGCGCACCCCTATGGCGAGCTGTACGCGGTGGGCGGCAGCGTGTCCTCCGACATCGAGTGGGGCGGGGTGAGCATCAACCAGATCCGCACCAATGACAAGAGCGTGGTGAAGACACTGGGCAAGTTCGTTCACGACATCTTCCACCCGATATCCCTTACGGGAGGCAAAGGCGTGCGCTTCAGCGTGACTCAGAACATCAGCCGCGCAGCCTTCACATCCATCAACAACAGCGAGGTGATCGGCAGCCTGGGCAGCGCCTACCGCTGCGACTTCTGCGGCGTCAGCGGCCACAGGAACGTGGGCATCATAACGGAGGTCCTGCTCAACAAGCGGCCTGCCGCCCGGACGAACACAGGCAACCCATTCGAAAAGGCCCTTTCTCCGCTCAACGACATCCAGCGCATGGTGGACAGCGTGCTCGGTATCACCAAGGCCCGCTACGGCGAGGAGGATTATGCCGCCGCCGGCAAGATCTTCGTGCTGGAGCTGCCTGTGTTGTTGGAGAAGGACGTGACGCTGGACAACGAACAGATTCTCAAATATCGCCTCTCGAACAATACGGAAACCGGACAGGATGTGATTCTGCTTCCCAACAGCACGCGCCTGTATGGCAATGCTTTGGGTGACAAAATTGCGTTGAATTACGTGTCCGAGGTGATCAAGGGCGATGTGCGAGGCGACGGCGGCAGCTATCTGATCGACATCATCACCGCCCTGACGGCTTATGCGGTCAACCACCCGGTCATCCCCATCGGCTCCGCCGGTTCGCTGGATTTCAGTACCGGTACGCTCACCATTCCATCCAGGGCTGACTTCGAGCTCTATCTGCACGAGGTTTCGGGCAAGTGGCTGATCGAAAAGATTGAAGAGGGCCTCATTCGCAGGCTGGACGGCGACCAGGACGACATCAACGAAGCGACGCTGAAGGGCAGGGAACTGCCGGACGGCGTGATCGTGGAGGGCCTGATCGACGGCGGCATGCAGGATGGCTGGCAGCTCTACTGGCTGGGCGACAGCCCCGAGACGGCGAAGGATGCCGACCAGATGCTGATCGGCCTGCTGGTGAGCCCGGAGACCGACGAGGTCGATGCCTTCCGCACCAGCATCAGCATGATCGAAAGCGGCGAGGACCCCGTGGATGTGTCGCTGTATCTGTACCGCGACAGCAAGTCTGACCGCATGGAGGTGGAGAAGTACAACTGCATGTTCTTCGATACTCCTGAGGGCGAAAAGAGCCTGGTGAAGGTCGTGACCGACGTTCTGATGGATCGCAAGCTGGAGATGCCGCGTTCGCTGAAGGTCGTGCTGCGCGGCTTCGATATCGCGGGCGCTGACTGGCCGGTCTACAGCCTGACCGATCACTTCTTCGCCATGTGCGACGGCACGGACGGCCAGGTGAGCATGTTCGACGGCTTCTACACCAACACCTTCGACGGCGATACCTTCGACAGCGACTACATCCGCATCGAGGGCATCGTGGACGGCAACCTGAACGTCACCATCAAGGAAGGCCAGAGCATCTGGCCGGAATGGACCGGCGAGAACACCGCAGAGGACATCACGGGCAACCACTATACACGGGTGGACGGTGTGTGGTATAATGCAGAGGAAGCACCCCTGCCTGAGGACGCTGCCGTGGCGTAATGCAAGGCCTTCCCCCTTCGGGGAAGCCTGCAGGGAAATCCATCCATACCAAAAGGAACCGCTTCGCGCGGTTCCCTTTTGGGCTGATAACTCAACCGGAAGACAAGAGGTTTTGAATGAAAAAGAAGCATTGGATCGTGCTGCCATTGCTGGCGCTGCTCCTGCTGGCGCTGGTTGGCTCGCACGCGCTGGCGGAGGACTCGGAGGACAATCCGGACGAATGGACGGTGTTGTTCTACTTTTGCGGGTCTGATCTGGAATCGAGGTACGGCTATGCCTCGGAAAACCTGGCGGACATCAATCGCGTCATCTATCCCGATTCCTGGATGCCGATGGTTGCGGATTTCTACGGCCTTGACCCGGAATCAATAGAAGTCACAAAGCCCGGCAAGGTCAACGTGCTGATCGAGACCGGGGGCAGCGCGGCGTGGCACACCCAGGACGGGGAGATCGGCGTGGACATGGATGTGGATGCCGGCGCGCTGCAGCGATGGAGCTACAATATCTACCCCGGCGACGTGGAGAATGTGTACGACCTGCCGTGGGGTTTTGAGCTTAAGAAAACGCTGCCCCTTCAAAGCATGGCGGCCCCTGAAACGCTGGCGGACTTCATCCGTTGGGGCGTTCAGACCTGCCCGGCAGAGAAATATGCGTTGGTGCTGTGGGACCACGGCGGCGGGGCGATGACCGGCCTGTTCGTCGACGAGCTGTTCGACAATGACATCCTGTATCTTTACGAGCTGCGCGAGGCGCTGGCAGAGGGCGGCGCGCGATTCGAGACGCTCATCATCGACGCCTGCCTGATGGCCAACATCGAAACGGCGTGGAACGTCAAGGACTATGCCAACTGGCTGGTGGCCTCCGAGGAGATCGTTCCCGGCAAGGGAACCGCGGTCGGCGATTGGCTGCAGGCGCTGTATGCTTATCCCGAATGTGACGGTGAATGGCTGGGACGTTGCGTCTGCGATATGACAGGCATCAAATATGCCAATGGTGAGGACGAAATGGCCAAATCGCTGCTCACCTGGTCGGTGATAGACCTGTCCGGGATCGACCGGCTGTTGACGGCCTGTGGCGCGTATTTCAATCTTATGGGCGACGCGCTGGCGCGCTATCCATCTGAGGCAAGGACGTATACAAGGTTTATTACCGAGGCTGAGTCCTATGGGGATGGCCAGCAGAACATGCGCGACCTTGGCGCGGTGATCTACAACACGGTCACCATGAGCATAGTGAGCCTTCGCGTGCGGGGCGAGATAATGGACGCGCTGGCGGACGCGGTAACCTATATCGTACGGGGCCCAGGGCGCAGCGCGGCGCGGGGACTGTCCTTCTGCTATCCGGCGGATTTCAGCGAAGCGGAGCTGGACATTTACGCCAGAAACTTTCCGATGCCTGTGTACCTGGCCTATATCGATGCCATCTCCCCGTGGACTGCGCCGGATTGGGTCTACGAACAGACGGAGCGCCTGCCCAGCGTGGACGACATTGAGGAATTTCAGATTCTCCCGGTCGAGACATGGGCGGAGGACGGCATGCCCACCGTGACCTTTGCGGGCACCGATAAAGGTGTGGAGGATGTCTTCTATCGCCTGTACCGGCTGGACGAGCAGACGGGCAAGCTGGTGCGGTTGGGGCGCACGGTCTGCGGCTTCTATTTCGACGACATGGACCTGGTCTATCGCGCCATGGATCCCCTGCACTGGCCGGCCATTGACGGCGAGCTGTGCTGCATCGACATGATCGAGGACAACAGCATGATCCGCTTGTACAACATTCCTGTGCAGATCAATTCTCAGACCTGCATCCTGCGCTGCGGAAGGACCATCAGCTATACATACGACGGCGAGATCGAGAAGCGCTACAGCGATTACGAGGTCTACGGCGTGTGGGAGGGTTATGAGGAAAACAGCATGCTGATGAACCGCAGTGTGAAGCCGCTGGCGATGCTCTCCGGCCAGGAGTATCGGCTGTTGTATCCGTTTGACGGTTCCTCCGGGGCGGCTTACCTCCCGGGTAAGAAGATGACGATGTACCGTTCATTGGAAGTCAAAGAAATCCCATTGCCAGAGGGGACCTACTACCTCGAATATGAGGTGCAGGATTCTTTCATGCGTACCCGTTTATTGGATCGAATTGAATTCCAGTGGGACGGCGAGGCCCTGAACTTTCCTCAGGGCGATGCCTGGGGGAAGATGGAATGAACAGGTAAACCATATCACTACCACTACAAATACCAGCACAAACTGCACCCCGATGCACCTGCCTGCACCCGTTTTGAACCCTGACCGCGATTGTATCAAAGTTAGGGTGCAGAGCCACCCGTGCCGACCGGATTTGAACCGCTGATAAGCTAAGGATTGAATATTCTACATTGTGAATCAATACAACTATTACGGCTATCAGAAAGGCGAACAGCATACAACGGAATGTGCTCTACGCAAGAAGATGCATGAAGTAAAGACAAGGATATCTGGGAACAGGTTAATCTGGGTACGATGGGTACGCTCGAAAACTCATCGTACTCGATAATCGTACCCAAGGAGAACCTCGGTAAATACGCGGGAATAGACCTCTTGGGTACGATGCGTATCGGTAATGTCCCAAATGACTGAAGAATGGAAACTTCTTGAACCATCGATCTATCGCCTTTTCACGGGCGGCATAGACATCTTTCTCGCGAAAGCCAAGCACTTCGCTGGCGACTGCAACAGCTGCCGGATCAATCGAGCCGTTTTCTTGAATCAGATTGTAGTCAACCACCTCATTGGTATCTTCATCATAGTCGCTGAAGAATTCTTCGAAGCTCAGTCCAAATTCCTTGAATCCTTCCCTGATAAACTCGACGATACGTTCGCTGCTAACCATTAGCCCGCCTCCTTTATAAAAACATCAGGCTCTTCACGGAAAGTTGAGGGATTCAAGCCAAGCAAGAGGAAGGGCGAGATAGCGAACAAGTGTAAAGAAATACTCATCGTCTCTATAGCCATATCCGATACGCTTGGCGACCTTGATTTTGTTGTTGAAGCCCTCCAGCCTGCCGGTGCTGATCGGGAAAACAGCATGGGCGGCAAGGCCGTCCAGACGCGGTCTTTTCAGCCCTGCGAACTTCACCAGTGCAGGGATGCCGCTGGCTTCGGCTGCGTCGAACCAGCGTTTCCAGCCCTCATAGGCGGCAAGAGGATCCCGAAGCTCGAAGAGCGCGCAAAGCTCCTCCTTCATCGCATAGCAGACCGCCAGGTCTGAATGGTCTGAAAGGATGCTTTGCAGATGCTGCGCCTTTTCGTCCGAGAGCTTGGCTCCGTTGGTCAGCAATGTCCATCGGAGTCTCTTTAGTTGGGAATAACGCTGCTTCTCCTCCTTGGCCTCTGCCTTCAACCGGCGCTTCTGTTCCGGATCGTCCAGCGATTTGGCCTTTTCGAGGATGCTCTTGGCTTCGCTCTGGTGCTTGCGGGCCTCCTGTAAGCGGACAGCGCCGAGGACGTCCTTGCCGTACTGGGCCTGCATATGGTATTGGTCATAGACAATGACTGCCTTCGGCAGCTTCTCGGTGAAGAGGAGGTTGTAGGAGGCATTCATGTCCATCGCCACGGCGCAAACCTCTGACAGGTAGCCCTTCGGCATGTCGTCGAAGAAGTGCTTGAAGTCCTCCTTCGAGCGTCCCTTGCCCGCCCAGATCACTTCGCCCGTATCCAGGTCCATGACGCAGGTGGCATAGGTATGCCCTTTGTGGATGGCGAACTCGTCCACAGCCAGCCGGGTGGGTTTGTATTCCGCCTTGCGCAGTTCCTCTGCCCGGCTCTCCAGGGCCTCCTCCATCATCTCATTATGGATTCGATGGACAGTGTCCCAATGGATGCCAGTGATCTCCTGCACAGCCTTGATCGGCAACCGCCCGCGCAGCAGCTCCCGTACCCGGCCTGCCGCCCGTCGCGTTATCCGTGTGCCAGGGTACTTGAAGGGAACTTCCTCCGTGAAGCACGCCCGGCATTTCGTACACCGATAGCGGTGTGTAATGAAACACAGCTCCTGCTTGCAGCCTACCCATATCGGCATGTCACGCAGCGTTATGCTCCCGCTGTCATAGATGTGTACTGTACTGCCACACACCGGGCATCTCATATCTGCTGTTCTCTGCTGACTCTCAAACAACAGCACTGCCTCGGTTCCTTCAACGTTTGCTGTGTATGTTTTGCATTCGTACCCTTGACTTTTGATCTGGATTGTTATATCCTCTTCTCGGAGCATGGCTTGACTTCCTTCTTGTGTCTTCTCGGAGCATGGCTTGACTTCCTTCTTGTGCGTGTCGCAACTACAATTAGAAGTCTTTCTTGCTCCTTTTGTCTACCTCGTTTCCCTCAATCCCACAACTTTCCGTGATGAACCAAACATCATATCACAATTCTTTGGCGTTGTGTAGGACAGTTTTTGTCGTGTTCGCATATTTATGACTGATTTAGATAAACACGGAGATATGTGCCGGAGGGCATTTCTGCTTCTTAGGCCAATCTATCCACTCGGTACAATGGTGATATGATTTCTCCCCGTTCATATGAGAGCAAAGAAAACGCGGGACAGCTGATTGGCTTCCAGGGTAAAAGCATCTGCGTGCCTCTGATTGATCCGACACCTAGGAGAAGGTACCCGCCATCCTGGCTTTGATCCAGACCAGATGGCTTTCGGCTCCAATCCAAACTGCCTCGCGGCAGTTTATTTCGGCTCCTATTTTGATAGAGCATTGATAATCGAGCACAATGTGCGTGAAAGACCAACTATGAAAAGTCAACCCCTCCGAAGGGGTTGATACTAATCTCAGCTTAGTATAGCCAAACTAAAGAAAAAGTGGTATACTATAACCAAGAGGTGTTGGATATGGCGTATCGGATCACAAAAGAAGAA
>OMZP01000037.1 GCA_900315585.1 uncultured Eubacteriales bacterium
TGAGGATTTGAACCGGCTCTTTAGAGCGTATGGGATGGAGAATAGATTGTGAGGGAAGAGGCGCCCCTCCGGTGTAATGCGCCACCTCCCCTTACACAGTGGAGGTAAGGGAACGACCTCATCCGTCACGGCTTCGCCGTGCCACCTTCCCCAGAGGGGAAGGCTTTTGGATACCGCGAGGCAGAGGCTGGGAAGCCATGTATGGCGTCCGAGAAATGGGAAACGACCTCATCCGTCACGGCTTCGCCGTGCCACCTTCCCCTAAAGGGGAAGGCTTGCGGACGCCATGAATGGCGTCCCTACGGTGAAGCTCTGTCGTAAAACGAAGATTTCCCGGCCTGGGATCAGTGGGCCGGGAAATCGTGGGTAGGATTATCTAATTAGCAGGAAAGAAACACCGGCCCCTTGCGCTGGAATCAGTGGCGCAAGGGGCCGGGAACTATGTCGCGGCAGCAAATGCGATGGAACGCGCTGCGTTCCGCGTGGCAGCAAATGCGATTAAACGCGCCGCGTTTAACACCGGCCCCTTGCGCTTTAATCAGAGGCGCGAGGGGCCGGGAACTATGTCGCGGCAGCGAAATGCCAGCGGACGCTGTCCGCTTAGACGACACCCTGGGCGTACATGGCGTCGGCGACCTTCAGGAAGCCCGCGATGTTGGCGCCGGCCTCGAAGTTGCCCTCCAGGCCATACTCCTTGGCGGCGGCTTCCACGTTGTGATAGATGTTGACCATGATGGTCTTCAGCTTGGCGTCGACTTCCTCGGCGGTCCAGCTCAGGCGCTCGCTGTTCTGGCTCATCTCCAGGGCGGAGGTGCCCACGCCGCCGGCGTTGGCGGCCTTGGCCGGCCCGAAGAGCACGCCGTTCTTTTGCAGGTACTCGATGCCCTCGATGACGGTGGGCATGTTCGCGCCCTCGGACACGCAGTAGCAGCCGTTGGCCACCAGCGCCTTGCAGCTGTCCAGGCTGATCTCGTTCTGGGTGGCGCAGGGCAGGGCGATGTCGCACTTCACGGTCCAGATGCCGGCGCAGCCCTCGTGATACTCGGCGTTCGGGTGGGTGTCCACATACTCCTTGATGCGGCCGCGCTTGACTTCCTTGATCTGCTTCACGCAATCCAGGTCGATGCCGTTGGCGTCGTAGACGTAGCCGTTGGAATCGCTCATGGCCACGACCTTCGCGCCCAGCTCGGTGGCCTTCTCATTGGCGTAGATGGCCACGTTGCCGCTGCCGGAGACCACCACCGTCTGGCCCTTGAAGGACTTGCCGGCGGCGTTCAGCATGGCCTCGGTGAAGTAGCACAGGCCGTAGCCGGTGGCCTGCTTGCGCACCAGGGAGCCGCCGTAGCTGAGGCCCTTGCCGGTGAGCACGCCTTCGTACAGGCCGGTGATGCGCTTGTACTGGCCGTAGAGATAGCCGATCTCGCGAGCGCCCACGCCGATGTCGCCGGCGGGCACGTCCGTGTCGGCACCCACATACTTGTACAGCTCCGTCATGAAGCTCTGGCAGAAGCGCATGACCTCCATGTCGCTCTTGCCCTTGGGGTCGAAGTCCGAGCCGCCCTTGCCGCCGCCGATGGGCAGACCGGTCAGGCTGTTCTTGAGGGTCTGCTCGAAGGCCAGGAACTTCACGGTGTCCTCGGTGACGGAGGGATGCAGGCGCAGGCCGCCCTTGTAGGGGCCGATGGCGCTGTTGCCCTGGACGCGATAGCCGCGGTTCACGTGGACATTGCCTTGGTCGTCCACCCACGGCACGCGGAACTTGATCACGCGCTCCTGCTCCACGAACAGCTCCAGCACGCCGGCCTTCACGTATTCCGGATGCTTCTCCACCACGGGCTCGATGCTCTCCAGCACGCTCTTCACGGTGATCAGGAACTGCTTGTCGTTCGGGTTGCGCGCCTCGACGCGGCT
Organism: uncultured Eubacteriales bacterium; assembly: GCA_900315585.1. GTDB lineage: Bacteria > Bacillota > Clostridia > Christensenellales > Aristaeellaceae > UBA2862. The sequence goes on from OMZP01000037.1 coordinate 1,912, forward strand.
CATCAGATCAATCAGGTATGCATTCTTTAGCGCCATTTTGTCGTCCCCCTTAACGGTTATTGGATTTTGCCCCGAAGCGCCGGGGCCCGGTCGGTCGACCAGTTGAACATATTATAATGGTAAATCGCTGAATTTGCAATATTATTCTATGTTAAATTGCAAATTCAAACATGACAATCCTGAGGCTTTGCAGGATGAGAAAGCATAATTTGCCGGTTTATCCGGGCATTATGCAGGAATATCCGGCAAAAATGCAATATTATGCCCTTCCGAGGCGCGGGGCGCATGGGCGCGTCAGGAGGCGCAAATGAATTTTTGAGCTTCATAAAAATTCAACTTGCGTTTGCGGGGCGGGTGGAGTATACTTTGAACATATTGATTATGAAGGGGGCGGAACCATGAACCGCGTGATGATCCCGGAGGGCTACAGGCCGCCGCTGAACACCTTCGACACCCAGCTGGCCATCGAATTCATCAAGCACAACTTCCAGGTGGAGCTCACCCACGCGCTGAATTTGCGCCGGGTGTCCGCGCCGCTGTTCGTGCGTCGGGAATCCGGCCTGAACGACAACCTGAACGGCGTGGAGCGCCCCGTCAGCTTCGATGTGCCCGCCGTGGGTGCGGAGGGCGAGGTGGTGCACTCCCTGGCCAAGTGGAAGCGGCTGGCCCTGAAGCGTTATGACTTCCACGTGGGCCGCGGCCTCTATACCGACATGAACGCCATCCGCCGGGATGAGGAGCTGGACAACCTGCACTCCATCTACGTGGACCAGTGGGACTGGGAGAAGATCATCACCCGGGAGGACCGCACCCTGGACTATCTGCGCCGCACGGCCCAGGAGATCGTGCACTGCATGGTGGACGTGTCCGAGCGGCTGCGCCGGGAGTTCCCCAGCATCCATGTGAAGATCAGCCGTGGCATGAGCTGCATCACCACCCAGGAGCTGGAGGACAAATACCCGAACCTGACGCCCAAAGAGCGGGAGGACGCCTACCTGAAGGAGAAGGGCACCGCGCTGATCATGCAGATCGGCGGAAAGCTGAAATCCGGCATCCCCCACGACGGCCGCGCGCCCGACTACGACGACTGGCAGCTGAACGGCGACATCCTGGTGTGGAACGAGGTGCTGGGCCGGGCGTTTGAGATCTCCAGCATGGGCATTCGCGTGGACGCCGAGTCCCTGGACCGCCAGCTGACCCTGGCCGGTTGCGAGGACCGGCGGGAGCTGCCCTTCCACAAGATGCTCCTCAACGACGAGCTGCCCCTGACCATCGGCGGCGGCATCGGCCAGAGCCGCCTGTGCATGCTGATGATGGGCACCGCCCACATCGGCGAGGTCCAGAGCAGCATCTGGGACGACGAGACCGTGAAGGCCTGCAGCGAGCACGGGATATTGCTGCTGTAGGAAGAGGGAATGGGGAATTAATACTAAATTCCATCTAATCCATGCACATCTGCGTGCGTCTTTTCCGCCCTGGCTGTGCTTCGCTTCAGTCAACGATGCGCTGCATCGCCTCCAATCCACTCCGCATTTGTACATGTTTTAGAAGGAATTTAGTATAAGAGAAAAACGGCAGAGGAGAATGCCGGTGCAGAAATGCCCCTCCCATACATAATGTACAGATCCTTCGCTGCGCTCAGGATGACAGGGCTTTGTTTCGCTGTCATCCTGAGCGCAGCGAAGGATCTGTACGTTTCGTTGACTGTCAGCATTGAAATAGAACGCCTTCAATGCGCTTTGTCTCATCCATCCAGTTTCCGTGAAGGGCGCGATTTTTTGTGCCCGCGATGTGCTACCGCCCCGCAAGCCAACATAAATAATCCCACGCTTGAAGGGAGGCTGGGATGATGTTGAGACGGTTGGAGAGCGCGGGCACGCTGGGGCGCGTGTTGGACGGAGAGGGCGCGGCGCGACTGGCGCGGCGGGCGCTGGGCTGGGCGGCGCTGGCGGGGGCGATGTTCCTGCTGTGCCGGGCGGGCATCGGGGGCGGCGCGGCGGGGCTGGCGCCCTTCGCCATGGCCTTCCTCTCGGCGGCGCTGATGACGGGCCGCGCCACCGGGGCGCTGCTGGCGGGGTGCCTCGCCGGGGCGGTGAACGGCCCGATCCAGACCTGGGATGTGCGGCTGCCCATCGGGGCGGCCCTCGTGCTGGGCGGCAGCATCGCCTGGGACTTTGCCCGGCCTGCGGTGGCGCGCTGGCTGGCGGCGGAGGGCGGACGGCGGCTCCCGGCCCTTTTCACCGGGCGGCGGACCTCCCGGACCCTCGCGCCCAACCGGCTGGCCCGGTCTCCGAACGACGGGGCGGTTTGCTCGGCGCTGGCGGGGGCGGGGGTGCTGCTGCCGGGACTTGCGCTGCTGGGGGAGGCGCTGACGGTGCCAAGCGCCCTGGAGGTGACGGCGGCCTCGGTGGCGGCGGTGGCCGCGGCTCCGTTCCTGCGGGCGGCGCTGTCGGGCCTGCCCCTTGAGATGAACGCGGACAAGCGGGCGGGCTGGTGGCTGCTGCTGGGCTTCGGCGGCATGGGCCTGGCGCGGCTTTCCCCGGCGGCGGCGGGCTGGGTAAGCGGAACGCTGACGTTAATGATGTATCCCAACGGGGCCCTGGCGGGGGCGGCCTTTGGCGGCGCGCTGGCCGTGGCGGCGGGGGACGTGCGGCTGCTGGCGCTGGTCGCGGCGGGCGGCGCGACGGCCCAGCTGTGTGCAAGGTGGTCCAAAACGGCCCGGACCGGCGCGGCCTGCGGGGCGATGCTGGCGGCGGGCATCTATCTGAACCTGTCCCCGGCGCTGCTGGCGGGGGCGCTGCTGCCGGGGGTGACGCTGCTGCCCATGCCGGAGGAGTGGGCGCGCTTCTTCCTATTATTATCCCGCTCGGAGGACCCGGCGCGCCGGGAGGCGGCGGTGCGGCGGGAGGCGTCGGGCCGGGTGCTGGCCCTGGCCGCGGCCCTGGGCGAGATCGCGGAATCGGAAATGCTGGACTATGCCCGGCGGGCGATGGAGGCGCTCGCCGGGGAATTGCGGCGTCCCCTGCGCCGGGGACGGCCGCGGCTTCGCGTGGAACGGGCGGCGGCCTGCGAATCCCGGGCGGCGGGGGAGGTGAGCGGCGACTGCCACCTGATCTGCGGCGTGGGCGGCGGGCGGCTGCTGGCGCTGATCTCCGACGGCATGGGCAGCGGCTATCCGGCGGCGCGGGAGAGCGCCACGGCGGCGCGGCTGGTGGGGCGACTGCTGCGGGCGGGCGCGCCGCTGGAGCTGGCGTTGAAGGCGGCCAACGCCCTGCTGCTGGATCGCTTCGGGGAGGACATGTTCGCCACGGCGGACGCGGCGGTGATCGACGCGCACACCGGCGAGGCGGCGTTCGGCAAGCTGGCGGCCTGTCCGACGCTGATCCTGCGGGGCGGGGAGGTGCTGCGGGTGCCGGGAGGCGGGCTGCCCCTGGGCATCGTTTCCGGGGTGGAGCCGGGAATGGCGCGGCTTCGGCTGTGCCCCGGGGACACGGTGGTGATGGCCAGTGACGGCGTGTTCGACGTCCTGGGCACGGAGGGGGTGGAGGCGCGGCTGCTGGCATGCGGGGGCCTGCCCCCGGAGCAGGTGGCCGAGGCGCTGCTGCGCGCCGCGGATCGGGCCGGGGCGACGGACGATCGGACGGCGGTGTGTTTGCAAATTCGTTAATTTACACTTTACATTGCCCAACGCCTATGTTATAATATATGCGCAAACAATTCACAATAGGAGGTTTGACCATGAAAAAGTTAGTCGCTATGATCCTGGCAATGCTGCTGGCGCTGGGCTGCTGCGCCGCGCTGGCCGAGGGCGAGGACATCACCCTGGACGTCATCATCTGCCAGTACGGCCCCAACACCCAGGACTGGTTCCTGGGCACGGGCATGGACGGCACGAACTTCGTGGATAAGTTCGAGGCGGAGAACCCCGGCATCAAGCTGAACCTGGACGTGGTGTCCTGGAACGACGTGTACACCGAGGTTTCCACCCGCATCTCCAACAACAACGCTCCCGACATCCTGAACATCGACGTGTTCGCCAACTACCAGGCCGACGGCCTGCTGTTGCCCGTGAAGGACTACTGCCCGGAGGAGCTGTTCAACGACTTCTTCCCCTCCTTCATCGCCCAGTCCGTGGTGGACGACACCGTGTGGGCCGTGCCGGACCTGGCCTCCGCCCGCGCGCTGTATGTGAACCAGGACATCCTGGACGAGGTCGGCATCGAGGTGCCCAAGACCTGGGCCGAGCTGGAAGATGCCTGCCAGGCCATCCTGGACTTCTATGACGGCGAGGTCTATCCCTGGGGCATCGACATGACCACCGACGAAGGCCAGGCCGCGTTCAGCTACTACGTGTGGAACAACGACGGCGGCTTCGTGGACGCAGACGGCAACGTGGCCCTGAACAGCGACAAGAACGTCGAGGCCATCGAGTTCGCCATCGGTCTGTACAACAAGGGCTTCACCAACCCCAACCCCGCCACCCAGACCCGCTACGACCTGCAGGATATGTTCGGCGCCGGCAAGCTGGCCATGGTCATCGCGCCCAACCAGCTGCCCAGCTACCTGGCGGACAAGGGCTACGAAGTGAACTTCGCCACCGCCTCCCTGCCCACCAACGAGGGCGCGGCCTCCGGCGCCACCGGCGTCATGGATCGCATCATGGCCTTCAAGGACGACGCGTATCCGGACCAGGCGGCCCGCAACGAGGCCATCGGCAAGTTCCTCACCTTCTTCTACGCGCCGGAGAACTACGTGGGCTGGGTGTCCATGGAGGGCTTCCTGCCCGCCGTGTCCAGCTCCGTGTCCGCGCTGATCGAGGCCGATCCCTCCTTCGAGGCCTGGCTGGGCGTGCTGGATTCCTGCCAGTTCTATCCCACCGCGCTGAGCAACTGGGACGCCATCAAGCAGGGCGTCATCGAAGTGGAGCAGCAGGCCCTGACCGGCGGCGACGTGAAGACGCTGCTGGATGACCTGCAGGCGAAGATCGCCGGCTGATCTCCCCCGACTGAGGCAACCCCGCTTCCGCTCCCGACCCGCTGGGGCCGGGAGCGGAATTTCCATTGAAGAAAGGAAACCCTGGCCTTCCCCAAAGGGAAGGCTTACATTCACCGCACAAAAGGAGCAACGCCTATGAACACCATCCCGATCCGGCACAAGTGGGAGCCCTATCTCTGGCTGCTGCCCAGCCTGGCGCTGATGTGCGTCTTCGTCGTGTTTCCCATCGGCATCGTGTTCAAGCTGTCGGTGAGCGAGATCTCGAAGTCCGGCGTGGTGCACGGCTTCATCGGGCTGGAGAACTTCCGCGCCGCCTTCCGCGACCCGGCCTTCGGCACGGTGATGCTGAACACCGCCGTCTGGGTGGTGTCCGTGGTGGGGCTGAGCACGCTGCTGGGCTTCATCACCGCCATGGCCCTCAACGCCGAGTTCTTCGGCCGGAAGGTGGCCCGCAGCATCGTGGTGTTCCCCTGGGCCACGTCCCTGGTGATCCAGGCCAGCGTGTGGAACTACATCATCAAGGGCGAGTACGGCAACCTGAACAACGTGCTGTTGAACCTGGGCGTCATCAAGAACGCCGTGAACTGGCGGGCCAGCTACCAGATCGAGTTCGCCTGGGAGTGCGGCGTGGGCATCTTCGTGACCATCCCCTTCGTGGCCTTCACGGTGCTGGCGGGCTTGCAGAGCATCGACGACGCCTACTACGAGGCCGCCACCGTGGACGGCGCGGGCTTCTGGCGCAAGCTGTGGAACGTGACCATCCCGCTGGTGAAGCCGTCGCTGACGGTGTGCACGGTGCTGAACATCATCTACGTGTTCAACTCCTTCCCCATCATCTACACCATCACCAAGGGCGCGCCCGCCAACAAGACGGATACGATGGTGACGCTTCTGTACATGCGGGCCTTCTACGACAACCAGAAGGGTCCGGCCACGGCCATGTCCGTGATCGGCTTCGGCATACTCTGCGTCTGCGCCGGGGCCTACATGATGATCACCATGCGGAAGGAGGAGGGCTGATGAGGCCGAATACGCCTGAAGTGGTGCGCCGCGCCAACGCGCTGGCGCTGATCGCGGCGCTGCTCTGCGCGGCGCTGGTCGTCGCGTGCCTGTGCCTGCCGCTCTACAGCTTCTCCGCCACGGTGTTCGCGAAGAAGTCCGGCAATACCTTCGTGGGGGACGAGAAGTATAAGGAGGTCCGCGCCGAGGTGGAGGCCGAGGCCCGGGCCCGGGCCGACGCCGCCGGGACCCTGCCCGAGATCGTGGAGAACGTCACCGAGCGCACCAACTCCAAGGGGGAGAAGACCAGCATGGTCGCCTTCGAGGTGCGCCAGGTCATGCGGCGCAGCGGCTGGCAGTTCATCGCCTCCGGGCTCCCCGGCGGGAAGCTGCTGCTGGCGGCGCTCATCGCCCTGGTCCTGGCGCTCATCCTGCTGGGCGCGGGGCTGGCCGGGGCCTTTGAGACGGACTGGCCGGCGCTCCCCGGCGGCAAGCGCAGGCCCCGGCAGATCGCGGCGGCCCTGGGGCTGATCGCGCTGATCCTGGTGCCGGTGTTCATGATGAGCTGCAACCTGTCCTTCTCCCGCCACATCAAGCTGGCCGCCGACGGCTTCCCGAAGCCGGGCACGGACGCGCTGCTTCACAAGCTGGACGCCTTCCTCTACGGCGGCACGGCGGGGGAGAACACGCTGAACCTGATGGGCGGCGTCAACTACCGTCCCACCTGGGCGCTGTACGGGATGCTGGCGGCGCTGGCGGGGTTCACGTTCTGCGGCGTGCTGCTGGCGGACGGCCATCCCGGGGCCACGATGGCCCGGGCGCTGCTCTATGCCTTCATCATCGCCCTGTGCGCGCTGATCCTCTATCCCTATTACGTGATGGTGATCACCGGCTTCCGCAGCAACGCCGAGACCACCGACATGTACTTCCAGCATCTGCTGCCCACGAAGTGGGTCTGGAGCAATTTGAGTGACATCATCAACCGAGGCGTGCCCCGGTACCTGCTGAATTCGCTGCTGCTGTCCGTGGGCGCCACGGCCATCGCGCTGCTGTGCGGCATTCCCGCCGCTTACGCCATGGCCCGGATGAACTTCGCGGGCAAGAAGGCGTTCCTGGGCTTCGTCATCATGAGCCAGATGTTTTCGCCGGTGGTGCTGCTGGTGGGCATCTCCCGGCTGATGAACAGCCTGGGGCTCAACGACACGGTGTGGGGGCTGATGTTCATCAACGCCGCCTTCAACCAGGCCTTCGCCATCTGGCTGCTGCGGGGCACCTTCGTGTCCATCTCCTCGGAGATGGAGCAGGCCGCCTGCATCGACGGCTGCTCCACCGTCAGCGCCATGCTGCGGGTGCTGCTGCCCATGGCCGCGCCCGGCATCGTCACCACGCTGATCTTCGTGTTCATCAACGCCTGGAACGAGTACACCATCTCCACCGTGCTCATCTCCACCGCCGCCAACAAGCCCATCACCGTGGGCATTACCCAGTTCTCCTCCTTCAACATGATCGAGTGGCAGTATCTCTTCGCCGCCGCCCTGGTGGCCACCATCCCGGTGGTGATCCTGTTCATGTGCATCGAGAAGCACCTGGCCGCGGGCCTCACCGCGGGCGGGGTGAAGGGATGAGAAAAGGCGAGTCGCCGGACGCAGCCGCGATTCGCGTGTGACGCTTCTGTGACAGAGCCTGTGCTACACTTGTCCCATCCAATAGGACGAGTCGCCGGGCGACTGAAACAGAAGCGTTCTGACTTTCAGTTTTCCGGTTTCACCGCCGGCAGCGTGCTCAGGGACGCATACCTCAACGACGGACGCGCTCATTTTAATAACGAAAGGAGATCGTGACCATGGAAGAGAAGAACCTGCGGGAACTGAACATGGACGAGTTGGAGAAGGTCAGCGGCGGAGCGGGCTATATTAATGTGGACGTGTTGTACGATCGTGTGAAGCAAGCAGGTTTGCTGCCTGAACTGGCCAGTATGAGCCTTATACAAGCTACACGAAAGATACAGGAATTTTGCAAGGAAAACGGGCTTCCGTTTGATGGACAAAAAGTAGTAGCTGTGTATTATGCTGCCTGCGCGGAAAACGGATAAGCCGACAGAAATGAAATATGGGGACGGTTCCCTATTCCACTCTTGCAGCGGAATGGGGAAATCCGCGAGCACTGATTATTGCAACGGAAGGAGGCCATGAAGATGGAAGAGAAGAACCTGCGGGAACTGAACATGGACGAGATGGAGAAGGTCAGCGGGGGAGTCAGTGATTTTGAGACACTGCATACGATTCTGGATAAGGCCGGCGTATTACCTGCGATCCTTGCCCTTCCAAGAAAGCAAGCTATACTAGCCATAAAGGAATACTGCGAAAAAAACGATCTGATGGAATACTATAGATATGCACAGGCTGTGTATGATTGTTACTGAGTTTCCCGCTCAACTGTCGATGGCGCACCCTGATGCGCATTCCTTTATGACGAACACTCTGATTATTGCAACGGAAGGAGGCCGTGAAGATGGAAGAGAAGAACCTGCGGGAACTGAACATGGACGAGATGGAGAAGGTCAGCGGCGGGGCCGGCCCATTTGAAACACTCTATACTTATATAGAGAATGCCGGGCTGTTCCCCACGATCGCTAAAATGACACGCAAACAAGCTGTACAATTCATGTTGGACTACATTGACAAAAACGGCATTTCTGGAGCCCTTAGATGTTATGCGAATGCTGTATATGATCATATTCCCAGTATATACCTCCACTAAGGGGGACGGTTCCTTATCTCAAGGCAACGGAAGGAGGGCATGAAGATGGAAGAGAAGAACCTGCGGGAACTGAACATGAACGAGTTGGAGAAGGTCAGCGGAGGAGCCGGTCCCATTGAAACAGTATATACTGCGTTAGAAAGTGCCGGTTTGTTGCCCAGGATAGCTTCCCTCCCCCCAAAGCAAGCCGTGTTGCTCATTCTGAATTATTGCAATCAAAACGGCCTGGCTCAATATAGCGTGTATGCGAATGCCGTATATAGTTTTCTTTGTTTGCTTTGAGGCGAAATGGAGAGGAGAATCATCATGGAAGAGAAGAACCTGCGGGAGCTGAGCCCGGACGAGATGGAGAAGGTCAGCGGCGGGGGTGCGTCCGATGATATGCAAGCACTCTACGATCATTTAAAGGCTGCCGGTTTGCTGCCCACAATTGCCGCCATGCAACAAAAGAAAGCGATTGAGCTCATCATCGACTATTGTAAACAGAACGGATTGCAGCAGTATATCCAATACGCCGTCCGAGTTTACTTTGCGATATAAGCGGGATATCATATTTCAGCTTCTCTGACGCGTTCGCGATCGGTGACCCAAAGGGTTACCGGCCGCGATTTTTCCTTGACTTTATACCCGCAAATACATATAATAATAATGATGGTTTAGGCCTCAACAGAAAACGAAATAAGGAGGGTAATTCCGTTGAGCATCAAACTTACCGTTGACGGCAATACCGCCGTCAGCCATGTCGCCTATGCATTCAGCGACGTGGCCGCTATCTATCCGATCACCCCGTCTTCCCCCATGGCCGAAGTGGCCGACGAGTGGGCCGCCCATGGCAGGCTGAACCTGTTTGGGCAGAAGGTCCGCGTGGCGGAGATGCAGTCTGAGGCGGGCGCGGCGGGCGCCGTGCACGGCTCCCTGGCCGCCGGCGCGATGACCACCACCTTCACCGCTTCCCAGGGCCTGCTGCTGATGATCCCGAACATGTACAAGATCTCCGGCGAGCTGATGCCGACCGTGTTCCACGTCTCCGCCCGCGCGCTGGCCTATCACGCCCTGAACATCTTCGGCGATCACTCCGACGTCATGGCCTGCCGTCAGACCGGCTTCGCCATGCTGGCCTCCAACTCCGTCCAGGAAGCCACCGACCTGGCCCTGGTGGCGCACCTGTCCGCCATCGAGGCTTCCGTGCCCTTCCTGCACTTCTTCGACGGCTTCCGCACCAGCCACGAGATCCAGAAGATCGACGCCATCGATCCCAAGGACGGCTATGCCGAGATCAAGGGCCTGGTGAACTGGGACAAGGTGAAGGCCTTCCGCGAGGGCGGCCTGAACCCCGAGCATCCGCATCAGCGCGGCACCGCCCAGAACCCGGACATCTACTTCCAGGGCCGCGAGGCTGCCAACAAGTACTATGACGCCACCCCCGCCATCGTCGAAAAGGTGATGAAGAAGGTCGCCAAGCTGACCGGCCGCAAGTACAACCTGTTCGACTATGTGGGCGCGCCCGACGCGGACCGCGTCATCATCTGCATGGGCTCCGGCTGCGACGCCATCGAGGAGACCGTGAACTACCTGAACAAGCATCGCCAGAAGGTCGGCCTGATCAAGGTGCATCTCTATCGCCCCTTCTCCATCAAGCACTTCCTGAAGGCCATTCCCGAGACCTGCAAGAAGATCGCCGTGCTGGACCGCACCAAGGAATCCGGTTCCCTGGGCGAGCCCCTGTACCTGGACGTCTGCTCCGCGCTGCTGGAAGCGGGCAAGGGCGACATCAAGGTGGTCGGCGGCCGTTACGGCCTGGGCTCCAAGGAGTTCAACCCCACCATGGTCAAGGCCGTGTACGACAACCTGAAGAAGGCCAACCCGAAGAACCACTTCACCGTGGGCATCGTGGACGACGTGACGAACACCTCCCTGCCCCTGGGCGAGACGCTGGACGTGGCCCCGAAGGGCACCGTGTCCTGCATGTTCTACGGCCTGGGCTCCGACGGCACCGTCGGCGCCAACAAGAACAGCATCAAGATCATCGGCGACCACACCGACAAGTATGTGCAGGCCTACTTCGCCTATGACTCCAAGAAGTCCGGCGGCATCACCATCAGCCACCTGCGCTTCGGCGACAACCCGATCCAGAGCACCTATCTGATCGACAGCGCCGACTTCATCGCCTGCCACAACCCGGCCTATGTCACCAAGTATGACATGCTGTCCGCGCTGAAGGACGGCGGCACCTTCCTGCTCAACAGCCCCTGGACCGCCAAGGAGATGGAGAAGGAGCTGCCCGCCGCCATGAAGCAGACCCTGGCGAAGAAGCACGCCAAGTTCTACACCATCGACGCCATCAAGCTGGCCAAGGAAGTCGGCATGGGCGGCCGCATCAACACCATCATGCAGGCTGCGTTCTTCAAGCTGGCCGACATCATCCCCTATGACAAGGCGGATGAGTACATGAAGGCCTATGCCAAGAAGACCTACGGCAAGAAGGGCGACGAGGTCGTCAAGAAGAACTGGGACGCCATCGACATCGCCATCTCCGGCCTGGTGGAGATCCCCGTGCCCGAGAAGTGGGCGAACGCCACCACCGGCGCCGTGGCCGTGCAGGTCACCGACGATCCCTACTTCAAGACCTTCATCGAGCCCATTCTGGCCCAGCAGGGCGACAAGCTGCCCGTGTCCATGCTGGATCCGGCCGGCCGCGTGCCCACCGGCACCACCAAGTATGAGAAGCGCGGCATCGCCGTCATGGTCCCCGAGTGGAACATCGACAGCTGCATCCAGTGCGGCAACTGCGCCATGGTTTGCCCGCACGCCTGCATCCGCCCCTATCTGGTGGACGAGAAGAACGCCAAGAAGGCCCCCAAGAGCTTCGAGATGAAGCCCGCCATCGGCAAGGCCTTCGAGGGCTATCAGTACCGCATGCAGGTTTCCGTGCTGGATTGCACCGGCTGCGAAAACTGCACCAAGGTTTGCCCCGTGAACAAGGGCGGCAAGAAGGAGCCCGCCCTGGTCATGAAGCCCCTGCACACCCAGGACGCCCAGGAGAAGAACTGGGAGTTCGCTCAGAAGCTGCCTGAGTTCAAGGGCGCTCTGAATGTGAAGACCGTGAAGGACAGCCAGTTCAAGAAGCCGCTGTTTGAGTTCTCCGGCGCTTGCGCGGGCTGCGGCGAGACCCCCTACGTCAAGCTGGTCACCCAGCTGTTCGGCGACAGGATGATCGTTGCCAACGCCACCGGCTGCTCCTCCATCTACGGCGGCTCCGCCCCGACCTGCCCCTACACCGTGAACGAAGACGGCCACGGCCCCGCCTGGGCGAACAGCCTGTTCGAGGACAACGCCGAGTTCGGCTTCGGCATGCAGATCGGCGTGAAGCAGCGCCGCGCCAAGCTGGCCGACAACGTCCGCGCCCTGGCCGAGAGCGACCACGGGGACGACGTGAAGGCCGCCGCCAACGAGTGGCTGGAGAAGATGGACGACGCGGAAGGCTCCAAGGCCGCCGGCGAGAAGCTGGTGGGGCTGATCGAGAACGCCGACTGCGACCTCTGCAAGGCCATCCTGGCCGATAAGGACCTGCTGACCAAGAAGTCCTTCTGGATCTTCGGCGGCGACGGCTGGGCCTATGACATCGGCTACGGCGGACTGGACCACGTGCTGGCCCAGAACGAGGATGTCAACGTGCTCGTGCTGGACACCGAGGTTTACTCCAACACCGGCGGACAGGCTTCCAAGTCCTCCCCGCACGCCGCGGTCGCGAAGTTCGCCGCTGCCGGCAAGCGCACCAAGAAGAAGGACCTGGGCATGATGGCCATGTCCTACGGCTATGTCTACGTGGCGCAGGTCGCCATGAGCGATCCCGCTCAGGTGCTGAAGGCCATGACCGAGGCGGAAGCCTATCACGGCCCGTCCCTGATCATCGCCTATGCGCCCTGCATCAACCACGGCATCAAGATGAACCAGGCTCAGGAGGAGATTGCCCGCGCGGTCGAGGCCGGCTACTGGCAGACCTACCGGTTCAATCCCACCGCTGAGAAGAAGTTCACCCTGGATTCCAAGCCCCCGAAGGCCTCCTATCAGGACTTCATCAAGGGCGAGAACCGCTACGCCTCCCTGCTGCGTCAGTTCCCGGACATCGCTCCCGAACTGTTCGCCGAGGCCCAGAAGGACGCCGAGGAGCGCCTCGCTTCCTACGAGCGCCTCGCGCAGAACTGAGCGTAAGCAAATCAACCCACAGGAAAGCCCCCTGCGAAAGCAGGGGGCTGTTTCCGTACAGGAGCGAAGCATCCAGAATTGCTCTATTGACGCGCCACAAAAGATATGCTATAGTTCAGACAGGACGAACGTTGCAGGGGGGAAGACCCGATGCCGGATATGAACTTCACGGTGGGAGAGCAGAGGTTTGTCTATGACGCGGAAAAAGGGCGCATCAACAAGCAGAAGCACGGCATCAGTTTTGAAACGGCGGCATATGTCTTTCTGGACAGCCTGAGGCTTGATTTCAGGGACGATCGGCACAGCACCGTCGACGAGACCCGCTGGATCACCATCGGGCTGGTCAAGGATGTTTTGACGGTGGTCTACTGCGAACGTTCGGAGGACGGGAAGGACTATCTCAGGCTGATTTCCGCAAGGCAGGCGACCCCATCGGAGCGCCGTCTGTACAACGACACCATATTTGGAAGGATTTGACGACCGGAAGGGCGGGTGAATGAAATGGATATTCGTTTTACGCTGAATGAAAACGCCTCGCTGACCGAGGAACAGATTCGGGAAATCGAGAAGTCCGAGAGTTATCCCTACGTCGAGGATGACGATTCGCCCGAGATCGACCCCGAGAAGAATCCGGAGCTGTGGAACAAGGCGCTGGAGGCCCTGGCGGAGCGAAACCGCTGGATGGCCAGGAGAAAGGCGTAGAGTACAGAAAAGGGGCTGCCTCAAAACGCATTCGGACGTTGCGATTCCCTCGTAGGGGGCGGCATTCTTGCCGCTGGGAGCGGACCCTCCGCCCGCGGACGCCATAAATGGCGTCCCTACGGTGTGAATTGAAACGTCAGAGGGGGTTTTGAGACAGCCCTTGTTTTTTTGTGGGATGATACTAAATTCCATCTAATCCATGCACATCTGCGGGTGCCTTTTTTGCCCTGGCTGTGCTTTGCTTCGGTTAACGATGCGCTGCATCGCTTCCCTCCGCTCAGCTTTGCCAGAACAAAAAATCCACTCCGCATTTGTACATGTTTTAGAAGGAATTTAGTATGAGGTGTCCTCTTCCTTACGGCTGCGCGGGCAGGTCGGTGAAGATGGCCGTCACGGTGGCGGCGTCGATCACGGCGTCGGGGTCGGAGGGGTCCACCACCGGCAGATCCAGCTCATAGGCCTGGTTCACCCGCGTCTGGAACTCATACACGGCCGCAAGGGTCGCCTCGTCCAGTTCGCCGGGCGTGGCGCTGGCGGAGAGCAGGCCCAGGCTGTACAGCCGCATTTGCAGCTGCTGCAGGGTCTCGGCGTCGCTGGCGGCGCTGATGGGGCCGCTGGGCGCGGGGGTCGTGGGCTGGGGCGTGGGCTCCTGGGGCAGCGCCTCGGTGGGCTGGGCCGTGGGGGAGGGGATGCCGAAGCGGGCGCTGCTCCACTGCACGTCGCTCTCGCCGCCGTTCACGGGCAGCGCGCCCACGTACACGGTGTACACCCCCGCCGGCAGGCTGGCGGCGTTCACGGTGCTGCTGGTGTCGGTGCCGGTGCTCAGCTCGTGCTGCTCGCCGGACTGGTTCTCCACATAGGCCCGGTAGGCCGCCACATTGCCGTCGGCGTTCCAGCTGATGATGATGGAGCTGTCGGTCATGTAGGGCACGCCGTCGTGCTGCACGGCGGTGCCGCCCAGGGTGATGACCGGCTTGCCGATGGTGGCGGCGGTGGGCGCGGGCTCCGGAGTCGGGGCCTCGGTGGGCTCGGGGGTGGGCCGCTCGTTGCGGGTGAACTGGGCGCTGGCCCACTGGAAGTCGTTTTCCGTGCCGTTCACGGGCAGCGCGCCCACGCTGAGGGTGTAGACCACGCCGGGCTCCATGTTGTCGGAGCGCAGGGTGGCGCTGGTGTCGGTCACGTCCTGGCGGGTGATCTCCCGGCCCTCCTGGTCGGTGAGGCGCACTCGATAGCCCTGCACGTCGCCGTCGGCGGCCCAGCTGACGCCGAAGGTGTCACCCTCGATGGTCACGGGGCCGTTGCCCGCGGGCACGCCCGCCACGGTGATGCTGGGGGCGGAGACGACGCCGACCGCCGGCGGCGCCTCGGTGGGCTCGGCGGTGGGCTCGGGCGTCGGGGCCTCGGTGGCCTCGGGCGCGGGCAGGGTGAACCGCACTTCCTTCCACACCACGTCGTCCTGGGTGCCGCGCTGGGGCATCACGCCCAGGCGCAGGGTGTAGATCTCGCCGGGGTTCATGCGGCTGGTGTTCATGGTGAAGGAGGTCTGGTCGGTGGTCTGCTGGGGCGCGACGGGGCTGCCGCTGCCGTCCAGGATGGTCACGGCGTAGCCCTCCACGTCGCCGTCCACCGCCCACTGGACGGTGAAGCTGCCCTCCGGCACGGTGACGACGCCGCCATCTGAGACGGTGTCGCCGAACTTCACGGCGATGTCGCCCACCGCGCCCACGCCCTGGGGCTCCTCCGGCTGGACGGAGCCCGCGTCGATGGCGTATTCGTGGTCGTAGGCGTACTCCAGGGCCTGGCGGGTCAGGTCGTCCACCTGGCCGGTGACGGGCAGGGTGTTGTCGCCCTGCACGCGGTTCACCCACTGCTGGAAACGCTTCACGGCCTCGGTGGTATTTCCGTCGTAGACGCCGTTTGCCTCGCCGGAGAACACGCCCACGGCGCTCAGCATCTCCTGCACGAAGCGGATGGATTCGGGGTCGCTGCCCTCGCCGACACTGATGCCGCTGTCCGCCTCCGGGTTGTCGCCCTCCGGCTCGGCGGGCGCTTCGGTGGGCGCCTCGGTGGCCTCGGTCAGGGTCAGCTCGTGGTCATAGGCGTACTCCAGGGCCAGCCGGGTGGCATTGTCCACCTGGCCGGTGACGGGCAGGGTGCCCTCGCCCCGGGTGCGGTTCACCCACTCCTGGAAGCGACGCACGGCCATGGTGGTGCCGTTGCCGTAGACGCCGTCCACGCCGCCCGCGCTCATCGCGCCGATGGAAGCGAGCATCTGCTGCACGTAGCGGATGGATTCCGGGTCGGAATCCGCGCCGACGGAGATCTCGCCGTCCTGCTCCGGGTTCTCCGGCTCCACGGGCACCTCGGTGGGCGCGGCGGAGGGCGCTTCGGTGGGCCGGGCGGTGGTCTGGGGGATGGGCGTGCCGTAGGGGGTCAGGCCGTGGTCCTTGCAGTATTGCAGGTAGGCCAGGGTCAGCTGGTCCACCTCGCCGTTCACGGGCAGGGTCTGCTCGCCCCGCTGCATGTTGACCCACTGCTGGAAGTCCGCCACGGCGCTGATGGTGGCGCTGCCGTACTTGCCGTCGGCGGAGCCGGCGGGCATCATGCCGATGTCCACCAGCAGCTGCTGCACCTTGCGCACGGTCTCGGCGGGGGAATTGGCGTCGATCACGCCGCTGAAGGCCTCCACGGGCCGGGTGGTGGGCGTGGGGGTGGGCACGGCGGTGGGCGCGGGGGTGGCCGTGGGCACGGCGGTGGCCTTGCGCAGCTTGGCCCACTCCTCGGCGTAGTAGTTCAGGAAGGCCATGCTCTGGGGGTCCACCTTGCCGGACACCGTCAGCACGTCGTAGCCCTGCAGCTGGTTCACCCGCTGCTGGAACTTCCGCACGGCCTGGGTGGTGGTGGCGCCGTAAGCGCCATCGGCGCTGCCCTCGGGCATCAGGCCCAGGGTGATCAGCTTCTGCTGCACGTCGCGGATCTGGTCCGCGGAGGAGGCGCTGTCCACGATCCGGGTGTCCGGCGCGGGGGTGACCCGCGGGGTGGGCGTGGGCGAGGGCTTCGCGGCCCCCACCTCATAGAGCCACTGCTGGGTCTTCGGGCCGGCGGAGCCGTCCACGGTCAGCTTCTCCGTGGGGTTGAAGTGCTGGTTGACGTAGTTCTGGAAGTCCTTCACGGCCTGGTAGGTGGCGCTGTCGTACTTGCCGGTCACCTGCTTTTCGCTCAGCCAGCCCAGCTCGGCCAGCTTCTGTTGCAGGGCCGTGATGTCCGCGCGCTTGGAATTGCCGTTGATGTACTTGTATTTGGAAGTATTCCCGCTGGCGATTGTGGGCGCGGGGGTGACGGGGGTCACCGGCACGGGCGTGGGCGTGGTCGAGGCCCGCTGGGCTTGCTGGTACTCCTGCTCCACGTCGCCCTCATAGGTGTACTCCATCCAGCTGAGCTCCGGGTCCACCAGGGCCGCGAAGGTGGGGGCCACGTAGGGCGTGGCCGTGGGCGTGGTGGCCGGGATCCAAACCTGGCTGGGGTCCAGGGTGGGGTTGGCGGTGAGGTCGCGGGTGCTGTTCAGCGCGCCGTTGAACACGGTGATCAGCAAGATCGCCGCCACCACCAGCACCGCCACGGCGATGCCCGCGAACATCAGTATGCGCTTGGAGTTGTTGCCCTCGTCCTCCTCCTCCGCCTCGCTCTCCTGGCTGGCGGCGGCCGCGGCGCTCTTGCGCTGGGCGATGTAGGCGGTGCCGTTCTCCTCGAAGAAGAAGTGGCGCTTGCGGGGATCCTCCACGCTCTCCACGCTGGCGCGCAGCTTCTTGATGCCCGCCTCGAACTCGTCCTCTTTCCCCGCCATGGGCACCACCGCGCCGTCGTTCAGGCGCTCGGCGCAGTCCCTGGGCAGGTATTCGCGGATGCGCAGCTTGTTCTCTTTCTTCGTGTCGAAGGCCGCATAGACGATGCCCGTGGCGTCCTGGCCCAGGGCACGGCCGATCAGAAACCGGTCGTGGTAGACCAGCGAGCCGGGCAGCATCTGGATCTGCGGCACGGCGGCGCGGGCGTCCCGCCCGCAGTGGGGGCAGGTGGTCTGGCCCTGCAGGTCCTCAAAGCAATACATGCACAGGTTTTCGTGAGACATGATAACACCTCATCAAAAGAGTGGAACGTAGAGTGTGGAGAGTGGAGTGAGGAGTGAGGAGTGGCGGTGCAAATCCCTTCGGGATTTGTTTGTTTTTGGGGAACCGGATTGCCACGTCGCTTCGCTCCTCGCAATGACGTGGCGCAGGCCTGAAGGCTCGCTTCCCTATAGAAACGCTTCAAATCATGCCCGCTGACAGATGGCTTCCTCCAGAAAGGATTCGACGAAACCAGGTCCACGTCATTGCGAGGCCGCAGGCCGTGGCAATCCGGGTCCCAGGCATTCTTCAACGCCTCACTCCACTCTCCACTCTCCACACTCAAAATTATAAAGCTTCGTCAACCGCGGCCCTGACGCTCTCGAACACTTCCTCGATGCTCCTCGAGGCGTCGACCACGGCGACGCGGTCGGGCTCGGCCTGGGCGAGCCTGGTATAGCCCGCCTGCACCCGGTGGAAGAAGTCGTCCTTCTCCAGCTCCAGCCGGTCCAGCGGCGCGCCCTGGGACATCCGCTTGCGGGACACCGCCAGGTCCACCGTCAAAAGGATCGTCCGGTCCGGCCGGACGCGCTCCAGGGTCTTCGCGTTTATTTGACGTATGAAATCCTCGCCGAGTTCACGCCCGTAGGCCTGATAGGCGATGCTGGAATCCAAAAATCGATCGCAGATCACAATTTTGCCGCAATCCAGGGCGGGCTCGATGACCTCCCGCACGTGCTCGATGCGGCTGGCGGCGTAGAGCAGCGCCTCGCACTCGGCGGACATGCCCCGGCTGTCCAGGCTGAGGATCACCTCGCGGATGCGCTCGGAGATGGGGCAGCCGCCGGGCTCCCGGGTGAGCACGGTCTCAAAGCCCCGCTTCTCCAGGTATTCCTTCAGCAGGGCGATCTGGGTGGACTTGCCGCAGCCGTCGCTGCCCTCCAGCGAGATGAATAGCCCCCGGGGCCTCTCCCCCAGCAGGTGCTCCGCCATGGCGGGAAGATCGGCGAACACGGCGTCCGCCCCGGCCGCGCGCAGCTCGCCGGGCACGCTGTAGCCGTAGTCCGCGCCGATGCCAACCATGCCCAGGGCCTTGGCCGCCTCGATGTCAAAGCGCCGGTCCCCGCACATGCAGGCCTGCTTCGGGTCGGCCCCCTCCGGCAGTGCCGCGAGGATCAGGTCCCGCTTGTCGGCGGAGTGGCGGCCCAGGCCGGTGCCGGAGATGGCGTTGAGGTAGCCGTCGATGCCGAAGTGCTTCGCCAGCCGCTGGAGCATAAAGGCGGGCTTGGCCGAGGCGATGCCCACCCAGGCCCCCGCCCGGTGCAGGCTGCGCAGCAGTGCCGCCATGCCGGGGTAGAGCCGGGATTCGTACAGGCCGATGTCCACGTACCGCTCCCGGTAGGCTGCGATGGCCGCCTCGGCCTGCTCATCCGTCATGCCGCAGTATTCCATGTAGCTGTCGTGCAGCGGCGGGCCGATGAACCGGCTCAGCGTCGCCTCGGGAAGCGCCGGGAAGCCCAGCTTCTCCAGGCTGTAGGCCACGCTCCTTCGGATGCCCTCGCCGGTGTCCGCCACCGTGCCGTCAAAGTCAAACAGATAGTACCTGTATTTCAAAGCCATGTCCATGCCTTCCTTTTTCACCCAATATGTATTCCATATTATTGTAGCAGATGAATGTGACTTTTGTTCAGGGGTTGGTTGAAGGGAGTATGAATTTGGAGTGAGGAGCGAGGAGGAATGAGGAGTGTTGAATGAGGAATGAGGAATGGAAAAGGCCGGTGGTCGCGGCTATGTCATTTAGATAAAGCCTCTCGGCAAAGACAACCCCTCAGTCTGCTTCGCAGACAGCTCCCCTTACACAGGGGAGCCTTTCGCTTTTTGTGTCCAAAGCCTCCCTTGTGTAAAGGGAGGTGGACCGGCCATCGGGATGCTGTTTTAATCAATCAAATCCGTCAGGATTTGCACCGCCATTCCTCATTCCTCATTCCTCATTCCTCATTCCTCACTCCTAATCCCTCTCCCTCCCATTTAACCCTATCTTCCCAAAACAACATCTGACGTTCCGCGGCGGATAGTGTATAATTGAACCAATTCAACCTCCGGAGGAAAGAAGAATGTTCAACGGATTGATTTCTCCCGCGCTGCTGGCGGCGGCGAACGCCTTTGTCTGGCAGGAGCACACCCGCGAGATCATCACCGCGGCGCTTTTGAGCATGGTGCCCACCTTCGAGGGCCGCTACGCCGTGGCGGTGGCGGTGCGCATGGGCATGCCGGCGGTGTTCTCCTACCTGCTGGCGCTGATCTGCTCCAGCCTGCCGGTGCCCTTCATACTGTGGCTGCTGAGGCCGGTGCTGGACTGGTTCTACACCCTGCCCATCAAGCCCGTGCGGAAGTTCGCGGAGTGGCTGGAGAAGCACGCCGAGAAGAAGCGGGCCTCGATGAACGAGAAGAACGGCAAGGGCCTGCGGGGCAAGCTGTCCGCCGAGACGGCGGAGCTCTTCGCGCTGTATGTGTTCGTGGCCCTTCCCCTGCCGGGCACCGGCGTATGGACCGGCAGCGCCATCGCCGCGCTGTTCAAGATGCCCCGGGGCAAGGCCACCGCGGCCATCCTGCTGGGCAACGTCACCGCCTGCCTGATCATGGTGCTGATGGCGGTGGGGTCGAAAGCGATCATTTGAGAGTTTAGAGTTTAGACAGAGTTGGCCGCGCGAACGGTGGCGGCTGTCGGGGGAATGCGTTCCCGCGAAGCGCCGTTCCCGGGCAATCCAATCTAAACTCTTTTTAGTCACTTCTTGCGCTCCAATTCAAAATGACCGCCCGCGCCCTTGACAGGGACAAGGGCCGTCGGGTATGTTATTGGTATACGGATATGAATATGAGGAGGATGGGGCGATGAATCGGAAAGAGGCTCAGGAAAAGGCCCGGGCGCTGGTGGCCCGGATGACCCTGGAGGAGGCCGCCGAACAGCTGCGCTACGACGCGCCCGCCATCGATCGGCTGGGCGTTCCCGCCTACAACTGGTGGAACGAGGCCCTGCACGGCGTGGCTCGCGCCGGCACGGCCACTTCCTTCCCCCAGGCCATCGGCATCGCCGCGTCCTTCGACCCGGCGCTGGTGAAGGCCCTGGGCGACGTGGCCGCCACCGAGGGCCGCGCGAAGTACAACGCCGCCTCCAAACACGGCGACCGGGACATCTACAAGGGGCTCACCTTCTGGTCTCCCAACGTGAACATCTTCCGGGATCCCCGCTGGGGCCGCGGCCACGAGACCTACGGCGAGGACCCGCTGCTGACCAGCCAGCTGGGCGTGGCCTATGTGAAGGGCCTGCAGGGCGAGGGCGAGACCATGAAGTCCGCCGCCTGCGCCAAGCACTTCGCGGTGCACTCCGGCCCGGAGGCGCTGCGGCACCACTTTGACGCCGTGGCCAGCCAAAAGGACATGGCCGAGACCTACCTGCCCGCCTTCCACGCCCTGGTGGACGCCGGGGTGGAGGCGGTGATGGGCGCCTACAACCGCACCAACGGCGAGCCCTGCTGCGGCAGCCACGAATTGCAGAGGATTCTGCGGGAGGAGTGGGGCTTTGAGGGCCACTTCGTGTCCGACTGCTGGGCCATTCGGGACTTCCACACCGGCCACATGGTGACCGACACGCCGGAGGAATCCGCGGCGCTGGCCCTGAAGGAGGGCTGCGACGTGAACTGCGGCAACACCTACGTCTACATGATGAAGGCCTATGAGAAGGGCCTGGTGACGGAAGCGCAGATCCGGAGGAGCGCCGTGCGCCTGTTCACCTGCCGCTACCTGCTGGGCCTTCTGGACGGCAGCGAATTTGACGCGATTCCCTATGAGACGGTGGAGTGCAAAGCGCACCTTCAAAAGGCCGACGAGGCCAGCCGCAAGGCCTGCGTGCTGTTGAAGAACGACGGGCTTTTGCCGCTTAACCTGGAGAAGATCAATACCCTGGGCGTCATCGGCCCCAACGCCAACAGCCGCGCCGCCCTGATCGGCAACTACCACGGCACCTCCTCCCGCTACGTCACCGTGCTGGAGGGCATCCAGGACGCGGTGGGCGAGCAGGCGCGGGTGCTGTACAGCCAGGGCTGCCACCTGTTCAGGAACCGGGACGAGAACCTGGCCCAGCCGGACGACCGCCTTTCCGAGGCGCTGACCGTGGCGGAGTGCTCCGACGCGGTGGTGCTGGTGCTGGGCCTGGACGAGACCCTGGAGGGCGAGGAGGGCGACACCGGCAACGCCGCCGCCTCCGGCGACAAGGCGGACCTGCTGCTGCCGGAGAGCCAGCGCAAGCTGATGGACGCGGTGCTTTCCGTGGGCAAGCCCACCGCCATCGTGCTGATGGCCGGCAGCGCCATCGACCTGCAAAAGGGCGCGGATGCCGACGCCGTGCTGCTCGCCTGGTATCCCGGCGCCCGGGGCGGCCGGGCCGTGGCGGACATCCTGCTGGGGAAGACCTCTCCCTCCGGCAAGCTGCCCGTGACCTTCTACCGCAACGAGCAGCTGGCCGAGATGCCGGAGTTCACCGACTACGCCATGGCTGGCCGCACCTATCGCTACATCGAGGAAGCGCCGCTGTATCCCTTCGGCTACGGCCTTACCTACGGCGACTGCCGGGTGACCGGGGCGAAGCGCACGGCGGAGGGCGTCGAGGCCGTGATCGAAAACGCCGGGAAAATGGACACCGACGAGGTCGTGCAGGTGTACGTGCAGAACGAGGGCTCCGGGAATGCCCCCCGCAACCCGCGCCTTACTGCCTTCGAGCGCATCCACGTGCCCGCCGGGAAGACCGTGACCGTGACGCTGAATATCCCCGCCGAGCGGCTCAAGGTCGTGGATGAAAACGGCCGGTTCGTGGACGAGGGCACGCTCGTGTTCTACGTCGGCCTCGGCCAGCCGGACGCGAGGACGGCGGAGCTGACCGGACATGAGAGCGTTGTGGTTAGGGATTAGGGAGTAGGCAATAGGGAGTAGGCAATAGGGAATAGGCAATAGGCAATAGGGAATAGGCAATAGGAAATGCCAGGGGACAGGGAATAGGGAACAGGGACATTGAGCACCCGGAAAACAGTCCACAGGACTGTTTTCCGGGCGCTCGATCCTCCACTGCGGTGGGGAAGCTTTTGGAAGCGCATCAAAAATAGGTTCTTCTCGGAATGTTGTGGGATTGGTATAAGGTAGTCTGTTGACATTGCGTACAGATCCTTCGCTCCGCTCAGGATGACAGGAATTGCGTCGTTTGTCATCCTGAGCGAAGCGAAGGATCTGTACGTTGCGTTGTCCTGCGGCATTGAAGGTAGTGTTCTGCCATTAGTGTTCTGCCATATATTTCCATGCATCCCACAAGTTTCCGTGAAGAACCAATTCATTGGAGCTGTTTCAAAACATATGTTTTGAAACAGCCCCTTCAACTATAGCTCCGAAGTTCAGTTCTTCTGCACGCTCAGGGCGGCCTTTTCGCCGTTGATGTTCCACTCCTTGGCGTAGGCGTCCGCGGGGGCGTCGGCCTCGGCGATCTCCGTGGCCAGCACGGCGGAGGCGATGGCGTCCGCGTTGTTTGCGATGGCCTTACGGAGGGTGTCGGTGGTTTTATAGGTGACGGTGATGCGGTCCACCACGTCGAACCCGGCCTCCTTGCGCATGGTTTGCAGCTTGGAGATCACCTCGCGCACGAAGCCCTTTTCGATCAGGGCGGGGGTGAGGTTGGTGTCGATGACCACGGTCATGCCGCCGTCGCTCTCGGCCACGAAGCCCTCCTTCTGGGCGGGGGAGATCAGGCAGTCGTCCTGGGTGAGGGCGACCTCGGTGCCGTCGATGTCAAACTTCACGACGCCGTCCTTCTCCAGGGCGTCCACGAAGGCGCTGCCGTCCACGTCCTTCAGATGCGCGCCGATCTTGCCCAGCAGCTTTCCGTACTTCGGGCCCAGGGTGCGCATCTGGGGCTTGATCTGGTAGGTGGTGAAGGCGCGGGCATCCTCGATGAACTGCACGTCCTCCACGTTCAGCTCATCCCTGATCAGCGCGGCGCAGGCGTCGGACAGGGCGGCGCCCTTCACGTACAGCGTGGAGAGGGCCTGGCGCACCTTGATGTTGGCGGTGCTGCGGGCGGCGCGGCCCAGCTGCACGGCCTGGGCGACCTCCTCCATCTCCGCCTCCAGCCGCTTGTCGATGCGGCTTTCGTCACAGGCCGGGAAGTCGCACAGGTGCACGCTCTCCGGCGCGCCCGCCACGGTGCCGGCCACCAGGTTGCGGTACATGCTCTCGGTCATGAAGGGGATGTAGGGCGCGGCTGTCTTGGCCAGCGTGGTGAGCACCGTGTACAGCGTCTGGTAGGCGGCCTTCTTGTCGCCGGTCCACTCCTTGCCCCAGAAGCGGCTCTTGGAAAGGCGGACGTACCAGTTGGAAAGCTCGTCCACGAAGCCCTGGATGGCGCGGGCGGTCTCGGTGATTTTGTACTCGGAAAGGCCCTCGTCCACGAACTTCACCAGGCTGTTCAGCTTGCTCAGCACCCACTTGTCCATCAGGGTCAGGTCCTGCTCCTGAGCTGTGTGCACCGCCGGGTCGAAGCCGTCGATGGCGGCGTACATGCAGAAGAAGGCGTAGGTGTTCCACAGGGTGCCCATGAACTTGCTCTGCATCTCGCTGACCAGCTCGCCGGAGAAGCGGGTGGGCAGCCAGGGCGCGCCGTTGGCGTAGAAGTACCAGCGCACGGCATCCGCGCCCTGCTTGTCCAGCACGTCCCAGGGATCGACGACGTTGCCCAGGTGCTTGGACATCTTCTTGCCCTCGGCGTCCTGCACGTGGCCCATGACCACGCAGTTCTCAAAGGGGCTCTTGTCGAACAGCAGCGTGCTGATCGCCATCAGGGTGTAGAACCAGCCGCGGGTCTGGTCGATGGCCTCGGAGATGAAGTTGGCCGGGAAGTTGGCCTCGAAGATCTCCTTGTTCTCAAAGGGATAGTGCCACTGGGCGAAGGGCATGGAGCCGGAATCGTACCAGCAGTCGATGACCTCCGGCGTGCGGCGCATCTCATGGCCGCAGTCCGGGCAGGTGAGGGTCACGTTGTCGATGTAGGGCCGGTGCAGCTCCAAATCCGCGGGCACGGGCTTTCCGTCGACCTTGCCCAGCGCGTTCAGCTCCTGGCGGCTGCCGATCACGTGGATCCTGCCGCAGTCCTTGCACACCCACACCGGCAGGGGCGTGCCCCAATAGCGTTCGCGGCTCAGGCCCCAGTCGATCACGTTCTCCAGGAAGTTGCCGAAGCGGCCCTCCTGGATGTTGTCCGGATACCAGTTCACGGTGCGGTTGTTGGCCACCAGCCGGTCCCGCACGGCGGTCATGCGGATGAACCAGGTGCTGCGGGCGTAGTAGATCAGCGGGGTGTCGCAGCGCCAGCAGAAGGGATAGTCGTGGGTGAAGTAGGGCGCGTCCACCAGCTTGCCCTCGTCCTCCAGCCACTGGAGGATCATCGGGTCGGCCTTCTTCACGAACACGCCGGGCCAATAGGTCTCCTTGGACATCTGGCCCTTGGCGTCCACCAGCTGCAGGAAGGGGATGTGGTTTTCCCGGCCCACGCGGGCGTCGTCCTCGCCGAAGGCGGGGGCCTGGTGCACCACGCCGGTGCCGTCCGTCATGGTCACGTAGTCGTCGGCCACGATGGTCCAGGCGTTCTGCTCGTTTTCCGCGCCCTTGATGGCGGCCTTCTGGAAGTCGAACAGCGGCTCGTAGCGCAGGCCCTTGAGCTCGATGCCGGGGAAGGTGATCTTGTTGGCGATCTGGGCACCCTCGCCCAGCACCTTCTCGATCAGCGCGTCGCCCATGATGACGGTGCGGCCGTCGTAGTCGAAGCGGGCGTAGGTCTCATTGGGGTTCACGCACAGCGCCACGTTGCTGGGCAGGGTCCAGGGGGTGGTGGTCCAGGCGTAGACATAGGTGTTGTCCTGATCCAGGAGCTTGAAGCGCACCACGGCGGAACGCTCCTTGACCTCCTTGTAGCCCTGGGAAACCTCATGGCTGGACAGGGCGGTGCCGCAGCGGGGGCAGTAGGGCACCACCTTGTGGCCCTTGTACAGAAGGCCCTTGTCCGCGATCTGCCTGAGGCTCCACCACACGGACTCGATGTAGTTGTTGTCATAGGTGATGTAGGGGTTCTCCATGTCCGCCCAGTAGCCCACGCGCTCGGACATGCGCTCCCACTCGCCCTTGTACTTCCAGACGCTCTCCTTGCACTTCTGGATGAAGGGCTCGATGCCGTAGGCCTCGATCTGCTCCTTGCCATCCAGGCCCAGCAGCTTCTCCACCTCCAGCTCCACCGGCAGGCCATGGGTGTCCCAGCCCGCCTTGCGGGTGACCAGCTGGCCCTTCATGGTGTGGTAGCGGGGCAGCAGGTCCTTGATGGCGCGGGTCTCGATGTGGCCGATGTGGGGCTTGCCGTTGGCGGTGGGCGGGCCGTCGAAGAATGTCCACACGTCGCCGCCCTCGCGGTTGGTCATGCTCTTCTTAAAGATGTCGTTTTCATTCCAAAACCGGATGACTTCCTTTTCCCGCGCCAGAAAATCCAGCGCCGAGGAGACCTTTTCTATCATTTTACAACCTCCTGTTCTTGTATTGCAGGTCTGTTTATAATGAGGAATTAGGAATGAGAAATGAGGAATGGCGGTTGAAACCCTGCGGGTTTCTTGAATCAAAACAAACCCGCAAGGATTTGTTCCATAATTCCCAATTCCTAATTCAAAAAACTTCGTCCCGGATTGGGACGAAGTTTTTTCGTGGTACCACCCAAATTGGCATATGTGAAAATATGCCCGCTTGCGTGCGCTGTATCGGGCGCGCCCGGCGAGGCCTAATGCTCCAGAGAGGTTCAGCCCGCTGCTCCGGGAGGATGCCCCACAGCCCCGGCCTCCGGACTTGCACCAGTCTCCGGCTCGCTTCGCGCCGCGCGTCTGTGGGCGGTTCCCATCTTGGCAGTTTCTTCAACTGCTTCCATTATACCCGATTTCCCGGATTTGTAAATGGGTTTGCGCCCCTCTCAATCGCAATTTTACGTTCATAAAACAAAAAAGTGTCCCCTAAGGCGCTTCATTGTGCTATAATGATGAAGTAGAATGTGTATATTCTATCGGTTTATGGGAGAAATCGATTTTAAGCACCACGAACAACAACACTGAGGGGGAGACACCTATGGATATCTTCAACAAGTGCTATACCTACGACGTGGCGAACAGCCTGCGCCGGAAGGGCATCTATCCCTACTTTCACGCCCTGGAGACCCGGCAGGATGCCGAGGTGGTCATGGAGGGCAAGCGTCGCATCATGCTGGGCAGCAACAACTACCTGGGGCTGACGGTGTGCCCGGAGGTCCAGGAGGCCGGTTTGAAGGCCCTGGAGCAGTACGGCACGGGCTGCAGCGGCTCCCGCTTTCTGAACGGCACGCTGAAGCTGCACCTGGAGCTGGAGGACGAGCTGGCGAAGTTCCTGCACAAGGAGGCCTGCTGCACCTGGTCCACCGGCTTCCAGAGCAACCTGGGCATCATCTCCGCCATCGTGGGCCACGGCGACTACGTGATCTGCGACAAGGAGAACCACGCCTCCATCTACGACGGCTGCAAGCTGAGCTACGGCAGGATGCTGACCTACGCCCACGCCAACATGGAGGAGCTGGAGATCCAGCTGAAGAAGGTGCCGGAGAGTGCCGGCTGCCTGATCGTCACCGACGGCGTGTTCAGCATGGGCGGCGACATCGCCAAGCTCCCGGAGATCGTGAAGCTGGCCAGGAAGTACGGCGCGCGGGTCATGGTGGACGACGCCCACGGCCTGGGCGTGATCGGCGAGGGCGGCCGCGGCACGGCCAGCTACTTCGGCCTGGAGGACGAGGTGGACCTGATCATGGGCACCTTCTCCAAGTCCCTGGCCTCCCTGGGCGGCTACCTGGTGGCCAACGCCACCGTGGTGGACTTCGTGCGCCACAACTCCCGCCCGTTCATCTTCTCCGCCTCCATCCCGCCGTCCAACGCCGCCATCGCGCTGGCCTCCCTGCGCCACATCGAGGCGCACCCGGAGCTGGTCAAGCGCCTGGCCGACCTGTCCGCCTACATGCGCAAGGGCCTGAAGGAGCGGGGCATCCCGATCATCGAGGCCGAGACGCCCATCATCCCCATCTACACCTACGCCCCGGAGGCCACCCTGCTCAGGGCGCGCCAGCTGTATGACGCGGGCGTGTACGTGAACCCGGTGCTGCCCCCGGCCACTCCGCCGGACCTGTGCCTGCTGCGCACCAGCTACATGGCGTCCCTGAACGAAAAGCTGCTGGACGAGGCGCTGGAGATCTTCGGGGAAGTGTTCAGCAAGCCGGTGGACGCATAACGACGACTATCGTTCTGTAGGGGCGGCGTTGCGCCGCCCGCCCCCCCGGCAGGGCCGGGTTCCAATCGCTGCCGCGCGGAACGGCGGTTCGCGACCAGGAAAAGGGCGGGCGCCGCAACGGCGCCCCTACTTGATTTGGGAGGAATGAACGTGTTGAAACTTCAAATCCTGCCCCAGGCGCTGACGGTCTGCAAGATCGGTGATTTGTCGGCCTTCGTCCCATCGGGCCTGTACTTCATCGGCAACACCGACGCGGAGCTGTCCCTGGTCTGCGAGACGGAGAGGGCCCCGGCGCAAACCCTCGCCCGGGAGGACGGCTGGCGGGCGCTGCGGGTGGCCGGGACGCTGGACTTCGCCCTGACGGGCATCCTGTCGGGGCTGGCGGGCGCGCTGGCCGGGGCGAAGATCGGCATCTTCGCCGTGTCCACCTACGACACCGATTACATCCTGGTGAAAAAAGAGCGCCTCGACCGGGCGGTCGAGGTGTTGAAGGAAGCCGGGTATCGGTTCGATTGATTCTGGTTCTTTTATTTTACCTCAAAGCACAGCACCGTCTCGTCCTCCGACAACCGACGCGCTTCGGGCCTGTACCGCGCCGTCGCCCGGGTCCACAGGGCCCTGGCGGCGGCGTTCTGTTCGTTGAACTTGACCTCCCAGCGCCCCGGGCGGCCCTCGAAGATTTTCCGCGCAGCCCGGGCGGCCAGGCCGCGGCGGCGGTACATGGGAAACACGGTGAACTCCGCCATCACGTGGCCGGTCTCGCCGCCGAAACAGGAATAGGGGTTCACCATCGCAAAGCCCACCAGCGCGTCATCGTCGTAGAGGAACAGGGCCTCCCGCTTCGGGTCGGTGAAGTACTCGTCGAAGTGGCCGTAGTGGAGGTTGCCCTCCCCGTCCAGCGGGTCGGGGTAGTAGTTCGTCATCTCGTACAGGTACTTCTGGTTCAGGTTGTACAGCAGCCCCCGCCGGTCGGGGGTGACGGGAACGAGACGGAGCATGAGAACACCTCCGGTGACTAATGCGCAATCATATACCTTGTAACCGCGGCGCATCGTTCGGCGGCAGCCTGCACAAATTCCATGTAGGACATTTCCTCAGAGTCGTCGGCCTTGTCGGAAATCGCGCGGATGATCACAAAGGGGAGCCCGTTCAGATGACAGACCTGCGCGATCGCGGCCCCTTCCATCTCGCAGCACATGCCTCCGGTTGCGGCAATGATGGCTTCCTTTTGTTCTCGTGAAGCGATAAACTGATCGCCGCTGCAAACGCGGCCTTCAAAGACCCGGATCTCCGGCGCGACAGCGCCGACGGCCTCCACCGCGCTCTTTCTCATGGCCTCGTCCGCGGGAAAGACCGACGTGTCGCTGTACGGTATTTCGCCGCGGGCATATCCCAGCGCCGTCGCATCCATATCATGCTGTACGGCTTCCGTGGATACGACGATATCCCCAATATCGATGCGAGCGTCCAGGGACCCGGCAACGCCGGTATTGATGATCCGGTCAACCCCAAACACATCGATCAGTGCTTGAGCGCATGCGGCGGCGTTCACCTTGCCGACGCCGCACTTCACAATGACCACGTCCACTCCGTCGAGCGTGCCTTCGTAAAAGTCCATTCCTGCGACGCCCCTGATCTGCAATTCTGTCATCGCCTCCGTCAGAGAGGCAATTTCCTCATCCATTGCTCCGATGATTCCAAATCTGTTTGGCTCGGCTTTTCCCGCATCCGCAGTCTCGGCGACAGCGAGGGAAGGGCCTCCAAAGACGGTCAGCGCTAGCAGCAGCGCAAGGGCCAGGAAAACCATCTTCTTCACAGGATATTCCTCCTTCATATTTTTGAAAACGCCTGTCCCCATTGCGCTTGCGATGGGGAGGCTTTGGACTGGCGGCGGGTAGAAAGGTTTCCCCGCCGCAGTGGGGAAGTGGCGCGGAGCGCCGATAGGGCACTCCTGATGTTTACATCCGCTCCGGCGCTTCCACCCCGATCAGGTACAGCGCCTGCCTGAGCACCTGCTTCACGGCGCGGGTGAGGAGCAGGCGGGCGGCGCGGGTGCCGGGCTCGTCCACCATGACCTTGTTTTCATAGTAGAACTTGTTGAAGGCCTGGGCCAGGTCCACGCAGAAGCGGGTGACCATGCTGGGCTCGGAGCGGTTCACGGCGGATTTCAGGATGTCCGGGAACTGCTCGATCAGGCGCACCACGTCCTGGCTGAAGGGGTCGGACAGGGCGGCGAAGTCGGGATTGGCGGTATCCACGCCCTCGGCCTTGCGCAGCACCGAGCAGGCCCGGGCGTGGGTGTACTGCACGTAGGGCCCGGTCTCGCCGTCGAAGTTCAGGGCGCGCTCCCAGGTGAAGTCGATGTCCTTGATGCGGTTGTTGTACAGGTCGAAGAACACCACCGCGCCGATGCCCACCTGCCGGGCCACCTCGTCCTTGTTTTCAAGGTCCGGGCTCTTCTCGTCGATGATGGCCCGGGCCTTGTCGATGGCCTGGTGCAGAAGGTCGTCCAGGTACACCACATGGCCCTCGCGGGTGGACAGCGCGCCCCCCTCGAAGGACACCATGCCGAAGGCCACGTGCTCGCACTGTTTCGCCCAGTCATAGCCCATCAGCTCCAGCACCTTGAACAGCTGCCGGAAGTGCAGATCCTGCTGGTAGGCCACCACGTACAGGCTCTTGTCGAAGTCGTAGGTGTCCTTGCGGTACTTGGCCGCGGCCAGGTCCCGGGTCATGTAGAGGGTCGCGCCGTCGGAGCGCAGGATCAGCGCCGGGGGCATGCCCCAATCGGTCAGGTCCACGATCTGCGCGCCCGCGTCCTCCTTCAAAAGGCCCTTTTCCCGCAGCGCCTCGATCACCGGCTCCATCTTGTCGTTGTAGAAGCTCTCCCCGGCGTAGCTGTCGAAGGTCACGCCCAGCATCTCGTACACCCGCTCCGCGTCCTTCAGCGTCACGGACTTGAACCAGTTGAAGATTTCGAGCGCCTCCGGGTCGCCGTCCTCGATCTTCTTGAACCAGGCGCGGCCCTCGTCGTTCAGGGCGGGGTTTTCCTTGGCCTCCTCGTTGAAGCGCACGTACAGCTTCACCATCTCGTCCACGCCGCTGGCCGCCACGGTGTCGTGGTCGCCCCAACGCTTGTAGGCGGCGATCATCTTGCCGAACTGGGTGCCCCAGTCGCCCAGGTGATTCACGCCCACGGCCCGCCAGCCGAAGAATTTGTGCAGGCGATAGAGGGAGTTTCCGATCATCGTGGTGGACAGGTGGCCGATGTGGAAACGCTTGGCGATGTTGATGGAGGAATAGTCCAGCACCACGGTCTTGCCCGCGCCGGAGTTGTCCGCGCCGTAGGCCTCGCCCTCATTAAGCGCCAGGCCCAGCACCTTCTCGGCATAGGTGGCCCGGTCGATGAAGAAGTTGAGGTAGCCCTTCACCGCCTCCGCCTTGCTGAGGAAGTCCGCGTGAATGGCCCCGGCCAGGGCGTCCGCGATCATCACAGGGCTCTTTTTAAGGGCCTTGGACAGCTTGAAGCAGGGGAAGGCGTAGTCGCCCATGGCCGTGTCCGGCGGCACCTCCAGCGCCCCGGCGACGGTGGCAATTTCCGGAAGCTCCGCCTCCGAGAAGGCCTGCCGCATGGCGGTGAGTATCTCGTTTGCGACGGCAGTCTTGAAATCCATGTTGATGCACCTCGTCGTCATTTATTGGAAGTATTATACCCAAAATCCCATTTTCCTGCAAGGGAATCCTATTATGAAAAGTTGAAGGTATTGTGATTCCGGGGAAGTTCTGGTATAATAACAATGGATTTATATGTGGAAGAATGCGCATGCGAGGGTTTCAATGATTTTCAACTTCGAGCACAACGCCCTGCCGGGTTCGCTGGAGCTGGCGTACCTGGGGGACGCGCTGTATGACCTGTACGTGCGGGAGCACCTGATCGCCAAGGGCGGCAGGGTGCGGGCGATGCACCGGGAGGCGATCTCCCTGGTCTGCGCCCACGCCCAGGCCGAGGCCCTTCACCGGGTGCAGGACAGCCTCACCGAGGCCGAGGCCGACGTGGTGCGCCGCGCCCGCAACGCCCACCAGAACCCGCCCAAGAACGCCGACCCCGGCGAGTACCACCACGCCACCGCCCTGGAAGCCCTCATCGGCTGGCTCTACGTCACCGGCCAGGGGGACAGGATGAACGAGGTGCTGAGGATGGCGCTGCCGGAGGTTGGGGAAGAGGGATTAGGGATTAGGGTTAGGGATTAGGGAATAGGGAGCAGGGAACAGGGAACAGGGAACAGGGAGCAGGGAACAGGGAACAGGGAACAGGGAACAGGGAACAGGGAACAGGGAACAGGAATAGCGGCTGCCGCGATCCCGTAGGGACGCCATTCATGGCGTCCGCACCTGCCATAACCCCGTAGGGACGCCATTCGTGGCGTCCGCAGAGCGCCGGGCGCAATGCCAAAAGCCTTCCCCTATGGGGAAGGTGGCCGAGCGGAGCGAGGTCGGATGAGGTCTTTACCGACGGCCACGCGCCTACGCCATAGCAGACGCAGGCTCAGCGGCGGGAGACCTCATCCGTCTTTGACGAAAAATGCAAGCATTTTCCGCCAAATCCACTGGGGCCTGCCGAACGCGCGCGCCCAATGCTGACGCATCGGGTCCCATCGCGCACGAACGGGCCCGTTCTCGCTGAAAACAGCACACTGTGCTGTTTTCCGGGCGCTCGAA
>OMZP01000002.1 GCA_900315585.1 uncultured Eubacteriales bacterium
GTCGGCTGAGGAAGTCATTCAGCGGACAGCCTCCATGCCTAAGTCCCGCGCCGCGTTTGTCAGTGCCATGATGCACACCCACGAGCGGCTGGTGCGCACAAGAGACGAGCACTTCCAGCAGCTTGCGGAGGACTTTGACGCGATCCGCAATACCGTCTTTGAGGTTCCTTCCTCCCTGCGCTCGGTCATGCGGCCGAAAAAGGATTTTTTCTTAATCGATATCAAAACGGTCTCCTAACTTCAGAGAGAGCACGCGGGTGATGCCCTGCTCGGGCATCGTAACGCCGTACAGCACGTCGGCGTATTCCATCGTTGCCTTCTGATGTGTGATCAACGCAAATTGGGTTTCGGTAAACTTTCTCAGATAACGGGCGAAACTGTCGATATTCGTCTCGTCCAGCGCGGCTTCCACCTCGTCCAGGATGCAGAACGGGGTCGGCTTCAAATCCAGGATCGCGAACAGGATCGCGATGGCCGTCAGCGCGCGCTCGCCGCCGGAGAGCAGCGACAGCATTTGCAGCTTCTTTCCGGGGGGCTGGGCCACGATGTCGATGCCGCAGTTCAGCGCGTCCTTCGGGTCGGCCAGCCGCAGCTCCGCCTTGCCGCCGCCGAACAGCTTCACGAAGGTGCGCTGGAAATTGTCGTTCATCAGAGCAAACTGCTCCTTGAACTGCTTCTCCATCTTCGTCTCCAGCTCGGCGACGATGCCCTCCAGGTCCGCCTGGGCCTTTAGCAGGTCGTCCCGCTGGCTGGTCATTTCCTCCACGCGCTCCACCGTGCGGCGATACTCGTCCAGGGCCGCCACGTTGACGGTGCCCATGGCGCGGATGCGCTGGCGGATGGCCGTGATGCGCTTTTCCGACTCCGTCAGCTTGAAGTCCGGCTGGCGGAAGGGTTCGGCCCCGGCGTAGGTCAGCTCGTAGTCCTCCCAGATCCGATCCTGAATCTGCTTGAACTCGGCCTCCACGCGGGCCAGCTGCAATTCGCTGCGGTGGTGCTTGTCGCTGAACTCGTCCAGGTTGGCGCGCAGCTGGTCGATCTGCTCGCCCAGGGTTTGCAGCTGCTTCTGTACGCCGGTGCGCCTGGCGTCGGCCTCGTCGAAGGCGGCGCGGGCGGCGTCCAGGGCGGTCTTGTTGGCAGAGAGGGTCTCGATGTCGTGCTCCAAAATGGCCGCGTTCTGCTCCAGTTCGGAGAGGCAGTTCTTCAAAAGGCCTTCCGATTCGGCCAGCAGCTTCTCGGCGTCCTCGGCCTGGCTGGACAGGCGGTCCCGGTCGGCCACGGTGGCCTCCAGGCCGCGCTGGCGGGAGGCCAGCTGGACGCGCTGGGCGGACACCTCGTCCCGCAGGGCTTCGGTTTCGCCGCGCTTTTTATAGATCTCATCGCTGAGGCGCTTCACCTCGGCCTGGCGGTCGTCGGTGGAGCTCTCCGCGCTCTGCTGCTGCTCATCCAGGGCGGTGAGGCTCTGGGTCACGTCCTCAAGCTGTACGCGCAGGCGCTCCCGCTCGGCCTCGGCACGGGCCACGCGCTGGTTGTTGCTGTCCTGCTCGTCCAGGGCGGCGTTCAACTGGGCCTCGGCGCGGGCCACCACGACCTCCTGCTTGTGCAGCTCGTCGTAGAGCTCGCCGCGCTCCTTTTTCAGGCTGGATCGCTCATCCTCGATGGCGGCGTACTTCTGCCGCGCCTCCTCGAACTGCTCCTCCAGCTTTTTCAGCGCCTGCTCGCTTTCCTCGATCTCGCGGGTGCGGGAGAGGAGGCTGGTGACGCGGCTCTGCACGCTGCCACCGGTCATGGAGCCGCCGGAGTGCATCACGTCGCCCTCCAGCGTCACCAGGCGGAACTGATACCGTCCGGCCCGCTGGATGGCGATGCCCGCGGTCAGGTCTTCGGCCACCACGGTGCGCCCCAGTAGATTGTCGATCACGCCCTGATACTTCGGATCAAACTCCACCAGCTCCGACGCCAGTCCCACGCAGCCCGGCATGGCCAGCACGTTCCGCTCCTGCTGGGAGAGGGTGCGGCCGCGCACAGAGGAGATTGGGAGGAAGGTGGCCCGGCCGAAGCGGTTCGCGCGCAGATACTCAATCATGCGCTTGGCGTCCTCGTCCCGGTTCACCACGATGTTTTGAAGGGCTCCGCCCAGCACCATGTCCATGGCGCGCTCCAGGCGGGCGGGCACGTGGATCAGATCGGCCACCACGCCGTGCACGCCGGCGCTGTCGCCCTGCCTGCGGGCCTGCATCAGCACCTGCTTGACGGAGTTGTTGTAGCCCTCGTAGTCCCGCTGCATCTCCCGAAGGAGCTTCAGCCGGGAATCCCGCTGCTGCTTCTCGTTCTGCATCCGCATCACGCGGTCCTGCAGGGCGGAGGCCTCGTCGCCCAGCGCCTGCACCCGGGCCTGCATCTGGGCCGCCTGCTGATCCAGCTCGCCCTTGCGGGCGTTCTCAGCGTCCAGGATCTCCTGGGCGGATTGCACGTGGGCGTTCAGGGCCTCGGAGCCGGACTGCTCCCGCTCCCGGTCGGCCTCCATGTTGTTCAGCTGGTTCTCCAGCGCCGTCTGCATGGCGCTGAGGCGGGCCCGCTGAGAGCGCACGTCGCCCAGGCGGTTCATGGCCTGGATGATCTGCTGCTTGGCGTTCTCGGAGGCCTCCTCCAAATTGGCGAGGCTGGTCTCCGCCGCCTCCAATTCGCCCTCCCGGGCGGTCAGCGCCGTCTTGGCCTCAAACAGCGCGGCGGTCTCCTGTTCGATCTCCACGCTCATGCGCTCGATCTGCCTGCGGATGCCCTCGCCGCCCTCCTGGGCGGAGGCCTGCTGGGCCTGGATGCGGTCCCGCTCCTTTTCGCCCGCGGCGATGCGCTCCCGCATGACCTGCACCGCGCCCTCGGAGGCTTCCACCTCACGGATCAGCTGCTGCACGGCCTCGCGCTTTTCGCTGCTGGCGTATTCCAGCTGGTCCAGCTGCTCCTGGGCCTCGTCCCGCAGGGCGCCCTGCTCCTCCAGCTGCTGGTTGGCCTGGAGGATGGACTCGCCCAGGGTCTCCACGGATTCCTTGAGCTCCTTGATGCGGGCCTCATATCGCTCGGTGCGCACCAAAAAGACGTTCAAATCCAGCCCCTTCAGCTCGTCCCGAAGGGCCAGGTATTCCCGGGCCTGCTCGCTCTGTTCCTTCAGGGGACCCACACGGTCCTCCAATTCGGACAGGATGTCCTCCACGCGGTTCAGGTTCTCCTGGGTGCGCTGGATGCGCTTCTCGGCATCCAGCTTGCGGGCCTTGTACTTGACGATGCCCGCTGCCTCCTCGAACACCTGGCGGCGATCCTCGGATTTGGCGGACAGGATCTCGTCGATGCGGCCCTGTCCGATCAGGGAATAGCCGTCCTTGCCGATACCGGTGTCCCGGAACAGGTCCACGATGTCCCGCAGGCGGCAGGCCGCGCCGTTGATCTTGTATTCGCCGTCGCCGTTGCGGTACACCCGGCGGGTGACGGAAACCTCGGCAAAGTCAATGGCGAGGGCGTGGTCCTCGTTTTCAAAGACCAGCGTCACCTCGCAGTAGGAGAGGCGGCGGCGGCTCTCGGTGCCGTTGAATATGACGTCCTCCATCTTCGAACCGCGCAGGCTCTTGGCACTCTGTTCGCCCAGCACCCAGCGCACCGCGTCGGAGATGTTGCTCTTGCCGCAGCCGTTGGGGCCCACCACGCCGGTGATGCCGTCCTCAAAGGTGATCTCCACGTGGTCCGCAAAGGACTTGAAGCCGTGGAGGATGAGTTTCTTTAGTCGCAATTTATCGATTCGCTCCGATCATTTGAATGAGGCATGAGGAATGGGGGAATGCGGCATGCCGGTCGCAATCCATTCCTCATGCCTCACTTTTCATTCCTCATGGCCCGCAGGGCGCTTCGCGCCGCCTCCTGCTGGGCGTTCTGCTTGCTGGTGCCGTCGCCGATGCCCAGGGTCTGCCCGTTCACGGTCACACTGTAGCGGAACAGCGGGGCGTGGGGCGGTCCCTCCATGGAGATGAACTCATAGATGGGCATGTCGCCGTCCCGCTGGAGGATCTCCTGCAGGCGGCTCTTGGCGTCCAGATGGTCTTCCAGCATCTGTGGGCGCAGGTCCTCCGCCAGGGCGCGACGGATCACGTCCACGGCGGAATCAAAGCCCCCGTCGAGGTACACGGCGGCAAGCACCGCTTCCATCACATCGCAGAGGATGGAGGGCTTGTCCCGGCCGCCGGAGCGATCCTCGCCCACGGACAGCCGCATGAACCGGCCCAGCTCCAGCCGTCTGGCGGCCCGGCACAGGGTTTCCTCCCGCACCAGACCCGCCCGGATGCGCGTCAGCTTGCCCTCGTCTACCTCCGGGAACTCAAAGTACAGATACCGGCTGATGGCCAGCTCCAGCACCGCGTCGCCCAGAAATTCGAGCCGCTGGTAGTGCGGCACATGATGATCCCCCCCGTAGGAGGGATGCGTCAGTGCCGTCTCCAGCAGCTTC
Organism: uncultured Eubacteriales bacterium; assembly: GCA_900315585.1. Taxonomy (GTDB): domain Bacteria; phylum Bacillota; class Clostridia; order Christensenellales; family Aristaeellaceae; genus UBA2862. The sequence continues at coordinate 4,493 of OMZP01000002.1, forward strand.
ATGTCGTGGAAGGTATAGCCCAGCTTACTGCAAAGTGCCTTCACTATTAGCCCTTCTTCTGGATGTAGTCCACGATGTCGCCCACGGTGCGGATGGTGCCCAGGGCGTCGTCCTCGACGGTCATGTTGAACTCGGTCTCCAGATCCATGATCAGCATCATCAGGTTCGCGCTGTCGGCGCCCAGGTCCTCCACCATGTTGGCGTTCTCGGTGACCTTGCTGTCGTCCACGGGCAGCTGCATCAGAATGTACTCCTTCACCTTGTCGAAAATAGCGTTGCGATCCACTTCCATCTACCTCCTGGAATCATAGTGTGTTCGTAATATAATGAGGAATGAGGAGTGAGGAATGAGGAATGAAAAGTGGTCGCACTGTCAAATCCTGATTCCTCAATCCTGATTCCTAATTAGTCGGAAAGCCCTGAAAGTCCTTCCCGGATCTTGCCGGTTACGTCGCCCACGAGCATCTCCCGCGCCTGGCGCAGGGCGTTCATGATGGCCTGCTCGCCGGAGGAGCCGTGGGCCTTGACCACCGCGCCCTCCACGCCCAGCAGGGGAGCGCCGCCGTAGGCGTTGTAGTCCATGCTGCGCTTGAACTTGCGGAAGGCGGGGCGGGCGAGGGTCGCGCCCACCTTGCTGACCTTCGAGGTGGACAGGTAGCTCTTCAGCATGCCCATCATCGCGCCCACGATGCCCTCGGTGTACTTGAGGATGATGTTGCCGTCGAAGCCGTCGGCCACCACCACGTCGAAGTCGCCGGTGGGGATGTCCCGCGCCTCGGCGTTGCCGGCGAAGCGATAGCTGGTCTGCCTGGACATCAGCTGATAGGTCTCCTTCGTCAGCTTGTTGCCCTTCTCGGCCTCCGCGCCGATGTTCACCAGTCCCACGGCGGGGTCCCGCACGCCCATGACGCTGCGCATGTACACCGAGCCCATCAGTCCGAACTGCTCCAGGTACTTGGGCTGGCAGTCCACATTGGCGCCGGCGTCGATGAGCAGGAAGGGCTTCTTCGCGCCGGGGATGACCGGGGCCAGCGCCGGGCGCTCGATGCCCGGGATGCGCCCGATGCGCAGCATGCCGCCTGCCAGCACCGCGCCGGTGTTTCCGGCGGAGACCACGGCCTGGGCCCGCTTCTCACGGACGGCCATCATGGCCTGCACCATCGAGGAATTGACCTTTTTGCGCACGGCCAGCATCGGCGATTCGTCCATGCCGATCACGTCCTCCGCAGGCAGGATCTCCACCCGGCCGCGCACGTCGCCATCGTCCTCAAGCAGGGCGTTCAGCCGCGCCTCGGGGCCCGCCAGAAGTATGCGAATGTCGCCATAGCGCCTCAGCGCGGCCACGGCTCCCGCGACGATGGCATCCGGCGCGTTGTCGCCGCCCATGGCGTCCAGGGCAATGATGTACTCGCTCATCCAAGACCTCCCACAATGCTTGGAGCGCCAGGGGCCCTCCAAATCAATAAATACCTAAAATATTGTATCAAATGGAATGTAAATTCGCAAGCACCTCCGCCCGAATGCCGCCCCAAATGTGCTCAGAATTAATAATATTTTGAAAAATCGGTGTCATTTTCCTCATCAGCCCTTGCCATTTTGGGAAAGATGGGCTATAATAGTCCATGCTGCTCGTGTACCCGTAGCGAAGCTGGATATCGCGTCAGACTCCGACTCTGAAGACCGTGGGTTCGAATCCCGCCGGGTACGCCACACTCACCCTATACAAACCCCGACCTGATAGGAAGGGGTTTGTATAAGGGCAAATCAGGTACGCCAAAGGAAAAGCCACCCAATTTGGGTGGCTTTTCCTTTGGCGTACCCGGCGGGATTACTCCGCCAGTTCCTCGTACAGCGCCATGTACTCGCTGGCGGACTTTTCCCAGGAAACGTCCTTGTCCATGTCGCGGCGGACCATCTCGTCCCAGCGGCCGCGGTCCTCGAAGTACAGCTCCTTGGCACTCTGGATGGCCTTGAGCAGCAGGCCCGCCTCGTAGTAGTCGAAGGTGAAGCCGTTGCCGCTGTTTTCCTCGGCGTTGTAGGGCGCGACGGTGTCCTTCAGGCCGCCGGTCTCGCGCACGATGGGCACGGTACCGTAGCGCATGGCGATCAGCTGGGTCAGGCCGCAGGGCTCGAACAGGCTGGGCACCAGCAGGGCGTCGCTGCCCGCGTAGATCTTGTGGGCCAGGCCCTCGTTGTACTGGATGTAGCTGCAAACGCTGCCCTTGTTCACGCTCTCGTAGTAGCGGAACGCGCCCTCATAGCGGGGATCGCCGGTGCCCAGCAGCGCGAACTGGGTGTTCTCGTCCATGATCTGCTGGAAGATGGCGTTCACAAGGTCCAGGCCCTTCTGGTCCGTCAGGCGGGACACCAGGCCGATGACGAACTTGTTCTCGTCCACGTCCAGGCCCAGGGCTTCCTGCAGCGCCCGCTTGTTCTCCTTTTTCTTTTCAATGACGTTGAACATGTCGTAGGGCGCGGCCAGCAGGGAATCGGCGGCGCTGTTCCAGATGTCCACGTCGATGCCGTTGACAATGCCCTTCAGCTTCGGGCTGTGATAGCGCAGGTGGGCGTCCAGGCCTTCGCCGTAGAAGCCGGTCTGAATCTCCTCGGCGTAGGTGGCGGACACGGTGGTGATGCGGTCGGCGAAGGCCAGGCCGCCCTTGAACATGTTGGCCTCGGTGTCGTTCACCTTGAACACCGGATAGTTGAACAGATAGTCCGGCAGGCCCGACCAGTACTTCAGATGATCGATGGAGCAGATGCCCTGGAAGCGCAGGTTGTGGATGGTGAGCACGCTCTTGGCCTGGCCCACGGGGGTGGGGGCGAAGCGGGTGCGCAGGTAGACCGGCGTCAGCGCGGCCTGCCAGTCGTGGCAGTGGATGACATCCGGGATCCACTCCAGGAAGTTCAGCGCCGCCAGCACCGCCTTGGAGAAGTAGCAGTACTTGGGAATATCCTCCCACAGGCCGGTGTAGGGATTGCCCCAATCGAAGAACTCCCGGTTCTCGATGAAGTTGTAGGTGACGCCGTCCAGCTCCGTCTCCATGATGCCCACGAAGTAGGTGTGGCCGTCCTGGCACAGGTCCATCATGAAGGAGCCCAGGAACTTCATCTGGCTCTTGAACTTCTCCGGGATGCAGGCGTAGTAGGGCATGATCACCCGCACGTCGGCGCCCTGGCGGGTCAGGGCCCTGGGCAGGGCGTACATCACGTCGCCCAGGCCGCCGGTCTTCACGAAGGGATAGCACTCCGAGCCGACGAAGGCGATCTTCCGCTGCGCATTTTCAGACATGGTTATCGCTCCTTATCCTTATCATTTATACAAACCGGAACGTTCCGGCGGGGTTCCTCGTATCAGAGCCTGTATCAGTCGTCGATCAGGCAGACGTTTTCATAGTGGGTCATGTAGGTCTTCCCGGCGATGGTCACCATCACGGCGTCACTGTCCGGGTAGTCCAGCCAGGAGGAGACCTTGCCCTCCACGACCTCGTCGTTGGGCAGGCGCAGAATGGCGCGGTCAAAGCGGTTCTTGGTGTCCACCAGGCGGCGGTTGCCGTGGGACAGCTCCCAGTAGACCAGGAAGCCCGCCAGGCACAGCACCAGTATGATGACGATGGCGATGATGATCTTCTTCTTCATGATGCCCTCCTCGACGCTCTGTAACGATTGACAACCATATTTTAACATAGAACGGCGCGTTTGTCCATAGATATGCGTTTTTCAGATGATCTTTGTGACCCGCAAAATCCACAAAACCAGCTCGAAGGCGACCTCCGGTGCGGTCTTGCCGGTGTAGGCGAGGGGAACGGTGCGCACGACCTTGTCCGCGTTGTAGATCTCAAAGCGCGCCTCCCAGTCCCGGACCCAGGGCAGGGCCTTCCGGTGCAGCCGCACGGAGGTCTCCCCAGCATAGCCGCAGGGATAGCTTTCCCAGGTCTCCGGGTCGTAGGGGCTCGTGCACTCGACCTTAAGCCATTCCGGCAGCCGGATCCGCCAGTAGTAGTTGCTTGTGACGGAAAATGCGCAGCCCTCGTCCAGGCTCAGTGCGTCCGCGCTGACCTCGAAGGACAGCTCCGGCTCCTCATAGGGCCTGCCCACGTGGGCCTCGTAGATCTGCAAGGCGATCTCATACCGGCTGCCCGGCCAGGAGTTGGCGTACTTCTGGCTCGGGCGCTCGAAGTGCAGCACGGCCCACTCCGTGGCGTCATACAGGCTCTCGGTGGCCTTGAGCCCGGGCAGGTTGATGTCCTGGGCCATGTAGCCCATCTGGATGTCGAAGTCCCACACCAGGTTGGCGTCGCCGTGCTCCACGGCGTATTTTTGTAGGCCGGACTTCCGGGCCTTCGTGGTCCACTGGCAGAGGCCGAAGCCCACGCCGTCGCCGGTGCGGAAGGTGTAGTGGCCGCGGTCGTCGATGCCGGTGTGGTTCTGGGCGTTGTAGGGGCAGAAGGAACTCTCCAGGTACAGGCTGCTTATCAGTCCCGACGCCTGGAAGTCGTTCAGGCCCCAACGCCGGGTCAGGATCGACCAGATCTCCCCCTCGAAGTTCACCTTGTCCGCCGGGTAGTTCATGGAGCCTGGCTCCAGCGTGGGCGTCGGGGTGGGCTGGAGCTCCTCCACCGGCGTCTGCGCGGGCTCCGGCTCCACCGCCAGGGCGAACTCCGTCGTCTCCGGCGCGAGCTCCGCCTCCGGGGCAATCTCCTCCGACACCGCCGGGATGGCCAGCACCAGTAAAAGCAGGGTTGTGATCAACAATCGTTTCATGATGCGCTCCGTTTGATGGAATCCATCTATAGTGTAACATGCCTGTCAAACCACAAAAGTTAATGTTCCCATCGGTTTACAAAGGCGTTTCATGGGGTGTATACTGCATACAAACCAAGGATACGAGGATATGCGGATGAACGACACTGAAAAGACGCAAAAATCCGGCGGCAGGATGCTGGGCAACCTGCTGCTGACGCTGACGGCCCTGATCTGGGGCACCGCCTTCGTGGGCCAGCGGGCGGGCATGGATTCCATCGAGCCCATCACCTTCTGCGCCTCGCGGATGTGGCTGTCCGCGGCGGCGGTGGGCCTGGTGGCCTGGCTGACGGGGCGGGGGGAGAAGGCCCTGACTGCCGGGGCGAGGGCCGAGCGGAACCGGAACACCCTGCTGGGCGGCCTGGGCTGCGGCTTCTTCCTGGCCACGGCCACCATCTTCCAGCAGATGGGCCTCGTCACCACCTCGGCGGGCAAGGCCGGGTTCATCACGGCCATGTACATGCTGCTGGTGCCCATCATCGGCTTCGTGCTGTTCAGGCAGAAGAACACCTGGCTGGTGTGGCTGGCGGTATTGATCGGCGTGGCGGGCATGTACCTGCTGTGCATCACGGAGGGCTTCAGCCTCACCACCGGCGACGCGCTGGTGTGCGCCTGCGCGGTGCTGTTCAGCGGACACATCCTCTGCTGCGACCACTTCGCGCCCAGGGCCAACCCGGTGCGCATGTCGGCGATCCAGTTCCTGGTGGCCGCGGTGATCTCCACCGTCGCGGCCTTCATCGCCGAGCAGCCCAGCTGGGACAAGGTGGCCTCCGCGGCCGTGCCGATCCTCTACTGCGGGCTGATGTCCGGCGGCGTGGGCTACACGCTGCAAATCGTGGCCCAGCGATGGACCGACCCCACCGTGGCCTCGCTGCTGATGAGCCTGGAGGCGGTGTTCGCAGCCCTGGCCGGGGCGCTGATCCTGGGGGAGCGCATGACCAGCCGTGAGCTGATCGGCTGCGCGGTGATGTTCCTGGCCATCATACTGGTGCAGATCCCGCTGCCCAATCGCAAAGACGCTTAGACAGGAGTTGAGAGTATGTCCATCTTCCATCGCAAGAACCGGAAACCGGCCCTTCCATACGACCCCGAGACCCAGCAGCCCGCGGTGCGCAAGAGCATCTGCACCGGGGAGATGACGGCGGGCTTCATCGACAGGCAGACCGGGAAGTTCACCGACCTGATGCGCCTGGACGGCCAGGCGGGCCTGGAGCAGTTCAAGAAGGACACGGGCGCGGAGGAGATCAAGGAGATCTACTAGAATCGGGATAGATCACATATACGCCATGTACAGATCCTTCGCTTCGCTCAGGATGACTACGGTCGATTCCATGTCATCCTGAGCGGAGCGAAGGATCTGTAGTTGTTTGAAATATCATTATTTGTTAAATTTGTGAAATGAAGCAATATGCCGCGCTGTCAAATCGTCTCTATAGTGTAATTACAGAATGACGGCCGTCAGGAGCGTGTTTCCATGAACGACAACGAGTACATGCGGCGGGTCCGGCTAATGGAGGACCGGCTCTACCGCATCGCCCAGGCCATGCTGTGGCGAGAGGCCGACAGCGTGGACGCGGTGCAGGAGGCGGTCTTCCGGGGCTGGCTGAAAAAGGACAGCCTGTCGGACGACGATCGCCTGGAGCCCTGGCTGGTGCGCATCCTGGTGAACGAGTGCCGGGACGCCCTGCGAAGGCGGAAGCGGGAACCGGCGGAGCTGGTCGAGGCCATCACGGAAGACGACCGGCTCTGCGAGGATCTGCAGCTTCGGCTGGCGATGAAGCAGCTGCCGGAGAAGTATCGCCTGCCGCTGGTGCTGCACCACATGGAGGGCTACCGGGTCTCGGAGGTGGCCCAGATGCTGCGCCTGCCAGGAAAGCTGGTCGCGTCGAGGCTGCATCAGGCCCGGAAAGCCCTGAGAAGCCTGTTGGACGGAGGTGATGAAGTATGAAAAAGGACTTCCCGCGCCTGGAGCGTGCGTTCACGGAAGCGCCCTCTTATCTTTCAATGGAGATCGAACGGACCTTCAAGAGAGGAGAGGCGGAAATGAAGAGAAGACATAAACTGTATACGGCCCTGACGGCGGTGGCGGCCTGCGCGATCCTGATGGCGGGGTTGGCCTTTGCCACGGGCCGGATGACAAAGCCAAAGCCCGACCGCGTAGTGACGGAGCAGGGCGGCCACGGCGCGCCGGAAGCGGACGAGAACATCCTGCCGGAGATCACGCCGGAGCCCACGCCCACGCCGGAAGTCACCCCGATACCGACGGCAACCCCGGAGGTTACGCCGGAGCCGACCCCCACGCCGGAGGTCACTCCGGAGCCGACCCCGACCCCGGAGCTGGCCGGGGAACTGGAGATCGTCTACACCCAGCCCGAAAGCAACTATTACCACAGCGTGCAGGACTGCTCCGGCATGGTGGGCGCGATCGAGTGGACGAAGGCCTCGGCCATCTCCGTGGGCAAGCAGCCCTGCCCGGTGTGCGTCACCGGCGAGGTTACAATCACGGCTCCGAACACCCGCGCGCCGGAATCGGACGAACCCTGCGAAGCGCCGGTTTACTACACGGCGGGCGGCGTGTACTACCACGGCAACGATCAGTGCTCCGGCATGTTGAACGCGCAGGAGCACACCCTCGCCGAAGCGGAGGCCGACGGCAAGCTTCGCTGCCCGACCTGCCAGCCGGTGGAGCCGGATCACTACGATCTGTTCAAGCAGGCCTTCGGGCAGGGGCTAGAGGCGCTGATACCGGGCTATGCCTACGCATACTGCGGCGATGCAACCAGATTCTTTGACGAGGGTAACTGGCACGTCACCGACGGCGAGGAGGTTTTCCCAATCTGCCAGGCCTCCAGCTTTCTAAAGGCGGACGGCGGCGAATACCGCACCCGCATGGGCAGCACGGTGTTTGAGGACGTGCTTTGCATCAGCTTCTTCTCGGAAAAGCTGGACAACCTGTGGCCCTTCCTCTCCGGGTCGGAGGCAGGCGCGCTTGCCCTTGCCGAAAAGGACGAAGCTGTGGAGGATATGATTGAAAAGTTGAACTATGCCGGGCCGTTGAACCTGGAAGAAGGCAACGTCTGGGTTGCCATCGGTTCGGACGGCGTGATCAAGGAACTGGAGGTGTACTACGTCGATGCTGACAGCGATGTCACAGTGACGCTTGCCTGGACGCTGACCGACGGCGAATACGTGTTTGCGGGCACCGTGGAATGATAGATCGAGGGCCGACGGCGTTGCCGTCGGCCCTTTGTGTCGTTTATTTGTTTCGTCCCCAGTTGTCCAGCGCCCGCTTCAAATACTGCCCGGTGAAGCTCTCAGCGCACTCGGCCACAGCCTCCGGGGTGCCGGTGGTGACCACGGTGCCGCCGCCGTCGCCGCCTTCGGGGCCCAAGTCGATGATCCAGTCGGCGGTCTTGATCATGTCCAGGTTGTGCTCGATGACCACCACGGTGTTGCCCGCCTCGGCCAGCCGGTCCAGCACCTGGATCAGCCGCTCCACGTCCGCCACGTGCAGGCCCGTGGTGGGCTCGTCCAGCACATAGATCGTGCGGCCCGTGGCCTGCCGGGACAGCTCCGTGGCCAGCTTCACCCGCTGGGCCTCGCCGCCGGAGAGGGTGGTGGCGGGCTGGCCCAGCTTCACGTAGCCCAGGCCCACGTCCCGCATGGTCTCCAGCTTCCGGGCGATCTTCTGGATGGGCCGGAAGAACTCCAGCGCCTCGTCCACAGTCATCTCCAGCACGTCGTAGATGTTCTTGCCCTTGTAGCGCACCTCCAGCGTCTCCCGGTTGTAGCGGTGGCCCTTGCACACCTCGCAGGGCACGTACACGTCGCTCAGGAAGTGCATCTCGATCTTGATGATGCCGTCGCCGGAGCAGGCCTCGCAGCGCCCGCCCTTCACGTTGAAACTGAAACGGTTCGGCTTGTAGCCCCGGGCCTTGGCGTCGGGCGTCTGGGCGAACACGTCCCGGATCATGTCGAACAGGCCCGTGTAAGTGGCGGGGTTGCTCCGTGGGGTGCGCCCGATGGGGCTCTGGTCGATGGCGATGATCTTGTTCAGCTGCTCCACGCCCTCGATGCTCCCGTGGGCCCCGGCCCTCTGGCGGCTGCGGTTCAGCGTGCGGGACAGGGACTTGTACAGGATCTCGTTCACCAGGCTGCTCTTGCCGCTGCCGGACACGCCGGTGACGCAGGTGATCACGCCCAGCGGGAACGGCACGTCGATGTTTTTCAGGTTGTTGGCCCGGGCTCCCTTTACGGTGAGCCAGCCCGCGGGGGAGCGGCGCGCCGCGGGGATGGGCACGAACTTCCGACCGGACAGGTATTCGCCGGTGAGGGAATTCGGGTTGGCCATGATCTGTTCGGGCGTGCCCTCGGCCACGATCTCGCCGCCGTGGATGCCCGCGCCGGGGCCCACGTCCACGATCCAGTCCGCGTCCAGCATGGTCTCCTCGTCGTGCTCCACGACGATCAGCGTGTTGCCCAGGTCCCGCAGCCCCTTGAGGCTGTTCAGGAGCCTCCGGTTGTCCCGCTGGTGCAGGCCGATACTGGGCTCGTCAAGGATGTACAGCACGCCCACCAGGCCGCTGCCGATCTGGGTGGCCAGGCGGATGCGCTGGGCTTCGCCGCCGGAGAGGGTGCCCGCGCTTCGGGACAGGGTGAGGTAGCCCAGGCCCACGTCGCTGAGGAAGCCCAGGCGGGAGCGGATTTCCTTTAAAATCTGATGGGCGATGATCCGCTCCTTCTCGGAGAGGCTCAGCGTCTCGAAGAAATCCCGGCAGTCCCGCACGGACAGGTCGGAGATCTCGGCGATGGACCTCTCCTGGATGGTGACGGCCAGGCTCTCTTTTTTCAGACGCTTGCCCTTGCAGTCCGGGCAGGGCGTTTCGGCCATGTAACCCTCGTAGGTGGCCTTCATGGCGTCGCTGTTGGTCTCGCGGTAGCGGCGCTCAAGGTTGGTGACGATGCCCTCGAAGGGCGCGGAGAAGGTGCCGCCGCCGTCGCCGCGGGTGTAGCTGATCTTGATCTTTTCTCCCTTGGTGCCGTAGAGCAGCATGTCCACCACGTTCTCCGGCAGCTCGGAAACGGGCGTGTCCAGGGAGAAGCCGTAGTGGTCCGCCAGGGACTGAAGGTACAGATGGGCCATGGAGTCCATCTCGGCGCTGTTCCAGCCCATCACCTGGATGGCCCCCTCGTTGAGGGACTTGCTGGGGTCCGGGATGACAATGGCCGGGTCGATCTTCATCAGCACGCCCAGGCCTGTGCAGGTGGGGCAGGCGCCGTAGGGGTTGTTGAAGGAGAACATCCGGGGCGTCAGCTCGCCGATGGAGATGCCGCAGTCCGGGCAGGCGTAGTTCTGGGAGAAGAGCATGTCCTCGCCGTCGATGACGGAGGCGATCACCAGTCCCTCCGCCAGCTTCATGGCCGTCTCCAGGGAGTCGGTCAGGCGCTGCTGGATGTCTGGGCGCACCACCAGGCGGTCGATGACGATCTCCACGGTGTGCTTCTTGTTCTTGTCCAGCCTGGGCAGCTCCGAGAGCTCGTAGAGCTCGCCGTCGATGCGGGCGCGGACGTAGCCCTGCTTGCCCATGTCCTCCAGCATCTTCACGAACTCGCCCTTGCGGCCCCGCACCACCGGAGCCAGGATCATCAGCTTCGTGCGCTCCGGCAGGGCCAGGATCTGGTCCACGATCTGGTCCACCGTCTGCTGGCGAATGGGCTTGCCGCACTTGGGGCAGTGGGGCGTGCCGATGCGGGCGTACATCAGACGCAGGTAGTCGTGGATCTCCGTCACCGTGCCCACCGTGGAGCGGGGGTTGCGGCTGGTGGTCTTCTGGTCGATGGAGATGGCGGGGGACAGGCCTTCGATGTAGTCCACGTCCGGCTTCTCCATCTGGCCGAGGAACTGCCGGGCATAGCTGGACAGGCTCTCCACGTAGCGCCGCTGGCCCTCGGCATAGATGGTGTCGAAGGCCAGGCTGCTCTTGCCGCTGCCGGACAGGCCGGTCATCACGATCAGCTTGTTCCGGGGGATGACCAGGTTCACGTTTTTCAGGTTGTGCTCCCGCGCACCTTTGATGATGATTTCGTTGATGTTCAAAGCTTGTACCTCTTTTTAGGCAATAGTCAATAGGGAATAGGCAATAGGATAAGTGGCTGCCGCGCAGTCCGACAGGGGCGGTGCAGTGTCGCACGACAGAGCCTTCCCCTTCAGGGGAAGGTGGCCGAGCGAAGCGAGGTCGGAAGAGGTCGTTCTCTTTTTATTTGGTTCTTCACGGAAAGTTGGGGGATGACAAACACCTCATCCGCCCCTTCGGGGCACCTTCCCCTCAAGGGGAAGGCTTAGCGCAGAAAGGCTTCCCCCTAAGCTGTCACCGTAGGTGACTGATGAGGGGGAAATCCCACAACTTTCCGTGAAGAGCCTTTTATTTTCCGTCATACGCGATGCCGTCCAGCTGGAACAGCAGCCCGTCCTCACCGCCCACGTGGGCGAACTCAGTCTGGATGGACTTGCGCACCGGGTATTTCCCGTGGAAGCGTTCCTTGATGACCTTCTCCATGACGGGGATGTTCCAGACATCCCGAAACAGGCAGTCCATCTGCACCACATGCTCCAGCCCCAAGCCTACCATGGCAAGCCGCTTCTCCATCTCGTCGATGGCGCCGTTGACCTGGGCTTCAATGGGCTGGCCCACGTTGCCCGCGCAGTAATTGAGGAAGACCAGGTTCCCGGCCCTGATGACGCCGGAATGGGCCCACTCCTCGTTCACGTCGTAACGCTCGATATCGCTCATGTCGAGTCCTCCTCCATGGTTTCGATCAAAAAGCTCACCGGACGGAAGCCGTCGTTGCAGGAGATCATGGCGGATTTCGGGTCCTTCATCCAGCCGTCGTAGAGGTTCTCCCCGCCGTGGGCCAGGGTCATTACGAAGGGGGAGAGGGTCTCCCAGGCGCTGTCGCACATGTCCTCGGGCCGTGCCCAGCCGTTGCAGAGGAAGGTCTGCCCCAGCCGCATCGAACAGGCGTGCTCGATAGGGTTTTCGTACCGCTCCATCAGGTCGTCATAGTGCGCCATGCGCACGACGGTGATCTTGACCTTTTTCATGGTCGCCTCCATGATCAATGAATTGGCGCATTGCGCCATGATTTGCGCTTTGCGCATGAATTCTCTCTTTCCTCCATGATTTGAATTGCGCCACATGCGCCGCGGCGCAATTCACGACCGACAGGTCTATTCACGCGCCGTCAGGCGCAATTCATTTTCAAATATGCCTGCCGGGCAAGCGTATTTGAAATCAACCCGGATTCCGGTGCGTCATCTTCTCCCTACGGCTGCGCCGACCCGCAAGAAGTCGTCGCAGCTACGCGGCGGCACAGCCGGTGTGCACGCCGCCAGTCGGCGCGATGCGCCTTCCTCCGGGGCCTAACCCGGATTCCGGTGCGTCATCTTCTCCCTGCGCCGTCTTCTCTGTCTCGACTGTTCGTTGTTCGCCATGACCTTTTCGCCCTTCAATGCCAGCATCTCGTCGCGGTACCTGGCGGCCTTCTCGAAGTCCAGATTGTTGGCGGCCTGGAGCATCAGCTCCTCCAGCCGCTCGATGGCCATGCGCTTCTCTTCCTCGTCGAGGCCCGCGGCGGCGTCCGCGTCGTCGGGCTTGCGGGTGACCTCCATCAGCTCGCGGATGGCGGTGCGGATGGTCTGCGGCTCGATGTGGTGCTCCTCGTTGTACTTCTGCTGGATCTCCCGGCGGCGGTTGGTCTCGGTGATGGCGCGCTGCATGGAGTCAGTGATTTCATCCGCGTACATGATGACCCGCCCGTCCACGTTCCGCGCCGCGCGCCCGATGGTCTGGATCAGGCTGGTCTCGCTGCGCAGGAAGCCCTCCTTGTCCGCGTCCAGGATGCAGACGAGGGAGACCTCCGGCATGTCCAGACCCTCGCGAAGCAGGTTGATGCCCACCAGCACGTCAAATTCGCCGCTGCGCAGGCCGTGGATCAGCTTGATGCGCTCCAGCGTCTCGATGTCTGAGTGCAGGTACTCCACCCGCACGTCCAGTTCCTTCAGGTACTGAGTCAGGCTCTCGGCCATGCGCTTGGTGAGGGTCGTCACCAGCACACGCCCGCCATCGCCAGTCACCTTGTTGATCTCGCCGATCAAATCGTCCACCTGGCCGGTGGCGGGGCGCACGACGATCTCCGGGTCGATCAGGCCCGTGGGACGGATGATCTGCTCCACCACCTGGTCCGCCCGTTCCAATTCATAGGGCCCCGGGGTGGCGGAGACGTAGATGGTCTGCCCGGCCCGCTCCTCAAACTCGTGGAATTTCAGCGGCCGGTTGTCGTAGGCGGCGGGCAGGCGAAAGCCGTAGTCCACCAGCGTGCGCTTTCTGGCGAAGTCGCCGTTGTACATGGCGCGGATCTGGGGCACGGTCACGTGGGCCTCGTCAATGAAGATCAGGAAATCCTTTGGGAAGTAGTCCAGCAGGGTAAAGGGGGCCTGGCCGGGCTGGCGGCCGTCAAAGTAGCGGGAGTAGTTCTCGATGCCGCTGCAATAGCCGATCTCGCGCATCATCTCGATGTCGTAGTGCACCCGCTGCTCCAGCCTCTGGGCCTCCAGCAGCCGCCCGGACTGTCGGAAGTCGTTCAGCCGCTGCTCCAGGTCGTTTTCGATGTTCACGATGCAGCGGTCCAGCTTGTCCTTGCTGGTGGCGTAGTGGCTGGCGGGGAAGATGAGCACGTGGTTCATCAGCCGAAGCACCTTGCCCGTCACCATGTCGATCTCGCTGATGCGCTCGATCTCGTCCCCGAAGAACTCCACCCGCACGCCCCGCTTCTCCGACGCGGCAGGGATGATCTCGATGACCTCGCCCCGCACCCGGAAGGTGCCGCGCTCGGGCTCAAAATCGTTGCGGGTAAACTGGATGTCCACCAGCTGACGCAGCAAATCGTCCCGGTCGATCTCCTGGCCCTCCCGCAGGGAAACGGACAGCCCCTCGTATTCCTCCGGGTCGCCCAGGCCGTAGATGCAGCTGACGGAGGCGACGATCACCACGTCCCGCCGCTCGGACAGCCAGCTCGTGGCGCTGTGGCGCATGCGGTCGATCTCGTCGTTGATGGAGGCGTCCTTCTCGATGAAGGTGTCCGTGGAGGGAATGTAGGCCTCCGGCTGGTAGTAGTCGTAGTATGACACGAAGTAGCCCACGGCGTTTTCCGGGAAGAACTCCCGGAACTCCGCCGCCAGCTGGGCCGCCAGGGTCTTGTTGTGGGCGATCACCAGCGCGGGACGGCCCGCGTTTTTGATGATGTTCGCCATGGTGAAGGTCTTGCCGGAGCCGGTGACGCCCAGCAGCACCTGGTGCCTGTAGCCCTTTTCCAGGCCCTCGGTCAGCTTTTGGATGGCCTGGGGCTGGTCGCCGGTGGGCTGGTAGTCGGAATGAAGCTGGAACATGGTGAAAACCTCTGCGTTAAGTCGTTGTATTCCATTATAGCACCACTGTTTTTAATTGAAAACAGGCAAACCAAAGATTTAAACATGTGTTCGATAACCTCCGCACGGCGTGCGCATTCCCGGCATAGTGTGCACAGAAGGAGGGATCGGTATGGCGATCAAGAGGATGCCTGCGGCGCTGTTCGCCGAGGAGCTGGGCAAGGCGTATGAACGGCGTGACGGCTATATCATGGGCGCGACGGGGCAGGACCCGAAGAAGTGGGCGGTGAACAGCCATTGGTTTACCCAGTACACCGGCGCCCAGCGCACGAAGGCCCTGTGGTGGCGGGACCATGCCCAGAGGGTTTGGGACTGCAACGGCCTGGCCGAGGGACTGTACAAGGATTACACGGGCGTGAACATCGACAGCAAGGCCCGCTACAACTACGCCCAGTGGTGCTCGCCCAAGGGTGCGGGGGTGATCCCGCCGAAGTACAGGACGGCGGGCGCGGCGGTTTTCTGGGGCGACAGCGCCTCGGACATCACCCACGTGGCCTTCCTGTACCGGCCGGTGGATGCAAGCAAGCCCCGCGGGGACTGGTACCTGATCGAGGCGCGAGGCGTGATGAGCGGCGTGGTGGAGACCCGGCTTCTCAGCCGCAAGCCGGACTTCTGGGGCCTGATGACGAAGTACTTCGACTATCCGGGCATCGAGGCACAGGGCGACCAGTTGGGCGACAGATTGCTCAGGAACGGCTGCGAGGGCGAGGACGTGAAGCAGCTGCAAACGGACCTCATCCGCCTGAGCTACGACTGCGGGAAATGGGGCGCTGACGGGGATTTCGGCGACGGTACGGAGCTGGCGGTGAAGGCCTTCCAGCGGGACCACGGCCTGTCCGCCGACGGCATCGCCGGGCCAAAGACCCTCGCGGCCCTGGAAAAGGCCTTGGCGAAGGCGGACGCGCCAGTCAGTAAACCAAAGCTGGTTGAGATCGTGGGCGGGAACTGCTACGTGCGCACCGCTCCAAACAGGGACGCGGAGAAGCTGGGTGTCGCCCACGCCGGAGACCGGCTTACCTGGCTCGGCGAGATCGACGAGGCCACCCGCTGGCTGAAGGTGGATTACGAGGGCCGCGAGGGCTGGGTGTCCGGGAAGTACGGGAGGCTGATCTGAAACAAGCACAAGGACCAGTCGCCGCAGATAAGCCTCACTTTACCGTTGGGACAGCATTGTGCCGCCGCCCGCTTCGAATCCGCCCTTGTAACCCCGCCCAAAAGCTGTTATAATAGGAGACAGCGAACGGACAAAGGGTGGTAGGTATGGCGCTGGAGCAGATTCGGGTCACCACGGAATGGCACCCGGCCAACGGCGGCGTGAAGGGCATGTTCCTGCTGGGCGACGCCATCGAACGGATGGAATCTCTGCTGGGCGAATGGGAGGGAAAGATCAAGCTGATCTACATGGACCCGCCCTTTATGACCGGCGACAGGTTCTTCATGCGCGTGCGCGTGGGCGAAGAGCAGTGGCGGCGGGGCAAGGGCGACTATGCCCTGGAGAGCTTCTCCGATAAGCTGAGCAGGGAGGAATACCTGGCCATGATGCGCCGCGTTCTGGATCTGTCCAGGCGGCTGCTCTCCGACGACGGCATGATCTTCGTACACCTGGACTACCGCGCCCATCCCCACGTGCGCCTGCTGATGGACGAGATCTTCGGCGAGGACAACCTGCTCAACGAGATCGTCTGGGTCTACCAGAGCGGCGGGCGCAGCATCCACCATTTCAGCCGCAAGCACGACGTGATCCTTTTCTACCGCAAGACAGAGGCCTACGACTTCAACATCGACGCGGTGAAGGCCCCGCGGGAAAAGCCCCGCAGCAGCCACATGCGCCGCCACGTGGACCCGGACGGACGCATCTACCGCTCCATCCGCTCCAACGGGCGGGTGTACACCTACTACGACGACGATCCCGTCGCTCCCACGGACGTGTGGCAGGACCTGGCGCATCTGCAACAAAAGGACCCGGAGCGCACCGGCTACGACGTGCAAAAGCCGCTTTCGCTGCTGGATCGCATCGTGAAGTGCGCCTCCCGCCCGGGCGACTGGGTGCTGGACCCCTTCGCAGGCAGCGGCACCACGCTGGAGGCGGCGAAGCTGAACGGGCGCAACTTCATCGGCATCGACCGCAGCCCGCTGACGCTGAACATCGTCCGTCGGCGTCTCAAGGGCGCGGATTACCGGATTTTGACATGCGATAGTCTTAATAACAAACCGGCGTCGGTATGTAATGCTGAAATACAGACCGGGGTCGGGTTCTATCACGTGTTTCTTGAGAACTTCGAGGCGGAGATCCCGAATCCGCCGGAGGGTGTACAGCCCCTGGACATCGTGGATAACTGGTCCGTGGGCTACCTGCGCCCGGAGGGCTACCGGGTGATGGCGGAATTTGCCCGCAGCCGCCGGGAGGGCGCGCTTCAAACGGAGCTGGCAGTTCCAGCCTATGCAGGGGAGCTGGCCCTGTGCATCGGCGACATCACCGGCGGCAGCCATTTCTTCGCCCTGCCGAGATAGCCGAAATTATTGTAAAATTCACACTGAGGCAATATTTATCCCCTATAATACGGCATGGGAGGCGAGAGGATGCTTCTGCACGTGGGCGATCTCGTGAAGATGCGCAAGGCGCATCCCTGCGGCAACGACCTGTGGCGCATCACCTACGTGGGCGCGGACATCAAGATGCGGTGCGAAAAGTGCGAGCGCATCGTGATGCTGGAGCGCCCGGTGTTTGAAAAGCGCATGAAGAAGCTGGTGGAGAGCGCCGACGAGGCGGAGGCGTGAGACGCCGTCTTACCATCGCGCTGCTGACCATTGCGCTGGCCGCGGCGGCGGGGCTGCTGCTTCGGCACTATGCCGTCGGCACGGTCCGCGTGGCGGGGTCCTCCATGGAGGCGACTCTCATGGGCGGGGACCTGGCGCTGGTGACCCGCGAAACGGGGAGCCCCGGCCGGGGAGACGTGGTGGAATGCCGCTTTCCCGGGCGCACGGGCACCTATGTCAAGCGCATCGTGGCCCTGCCGGGGGATTCCGTAGTGTTTTCAGGCGGGCAGCTGTCGATCAACGGGGAAGCCGTGGACGAGCCCTACGCTTCATCTGCGACGGAGGATTACGCCGTCCAACTGGGCGAAAACGAGTATTTGGCCCTGGGCGACAACCGACAGGAGAGCTACGACAGCCGCATGGAGGACATGGGCCCCATTGTCCGGGAGGACATACTGGGCCGGGTTCGCTGGATACTCTATCCGCTGAACCGGTTCGGCCCGATCCAATAGATATTCAAGGCGAGGAGAGGCAAAATGGACGAGAACAACAGCAAGCCGCTGGAGAATACGGAAGAACAGACCACAGTCGATAAAGCCGAAGTGAAACAGACCGAAGTCGAGAAGAAAATCACCGAGGTCGAGGACAAGGTGAAGGCCCGCAAGGCCAAGGTCAAGAAGGAAGTGCGGGAGTGGATCGTGGCGCTGGTTTGCGCGATCCTGATCGTCACGGTGATCCAGGCCTTCCTGTTCCGCATCATCCGCGTGGACGGCACCAGCATGAACGACACCCTGGCGGACGGCGAACGGCTGTTCGTGACGGTCACGGACGTGAAGTTCGGTGACGTGGCGCGGGATACCGTGGTGATCTGCCATTATCCGGGGCGCTACCACGACTGGTTCAACCTGGGGATACTTAAGACCAAGGAATACTTCGTCAAGCGCGTGGTGGCTGTTCCCGGCGACACCATCTACTGCGAAAACGGCGCGACACACGTGCTCTACGAGAAGGACGGGGAGCAGGTGGACGAGGTGCTGGATCAGCGGTTCAGCGAGTTCTACGGCTACGGCAGCCCCTTTGACTACGAGGCCTACACGCTGAGCGAGGATGAGTACTTCGTGGTGGGCGACAACCGCTACAACAGCCACGACTCCCGCGACTGGAACGGACCGGGCGTGGAGGGCGAGGGCGGCAACGATGGCAACACCGCCAACAACGTCGGCCCGATCTCCAAGAGCATGATCGTGGGCCGCGTCCGCGAGGTCATCTGGCCGCTGGGCAAGATCCGCGGCGTGAATTGAGGTTGAGCCCATGAGAAACAAGAAGCTCATTCGCATCGTGGCCATCGTGCTGGCGATCCTGCTGGCCGGCGGCGTGGTGGTCGGCGCGCTGGTGAGCGCGCTGGCGGAGGAACCGACCGAAGTCGGTGCAATGCCGCGGGATCGATACGCGATCTCAATGGAATACCTGGCCGATGAACAGGCGCTGCACATCACGCAGCGCCTCATCTATATCAATCCCTCCGACGAGCCCCTGAGCGCCGTAGTGTTCTACGCCGCGGGGAACCAGTTTCGCCGGGAGCACGCCCTGATGTACGACAACGACGACCTGGCGGCCGTGTTCTTCAACGGCTACGCCCCGGCGGGGATCGACCTGCAATCGGTGACCTTCAATGGAGAACCGACCGGATTCGGCTTTCAGGACGAGGAGGAAATCTATCTTCGGGTGGACTGCGACCTTCCGGCGAGGGGCCAGGGCGCCTTTGAGTTCGACTATTACCTGCTGCTGATGAACTGCGGGGCCTTCCAGGGCGCCTCCGACACCGACGTGCGCCTCAGCGCCTTCTATTTCGCTCCGGGCCGGTATCATGATCAGTACGGCGAGTTCGCCATGAAGCGGCCCGTCGCCCACACCCGCTGGCTGGACACCGCCGCGGCGGACTTCGACGTGGCCCTGACCCTGCCGGAGGGCTGGATGCCCGCCGGGACGGGGGAGACCGTGCGGGAGGGGGAGACGTGGCGCATACAGGCGGAAAACGTCCGGGAGCTGGCGCTGTCCTTCTCCAAGCGTTGGCGCGTAAATGAGCGGGTGACGGCCTCCGGGGTGACCCTCCGGGTGCTTTCCAATGCGCGAAGCGGCGCGAAGCGGGCGCTGGATGTGGCGGAGGCCGCGGTCAACCTCTGCGAGAGTTGGTTCGGCCCGTTCCCGGTGAAGCAGCTGGACATTGCCCAGAGTGACTACCCGCTGGGCGCGATGGCCTTTCCAGGCGCGGTGTGGCTGTCCTCCGATCTGTTTGAAGGGAAGCATGCCGGCGAACTGGCCCATCGCCTGCGCTTTGTCGCGGCCCAGCAGTACTTCGGACTCGCCGCCTGGGTGGAGCCGTCGGCGGACGCATGGCTCAGCGATTCCCTTTGCGAATACGTGTCCTACCTGCTCCTGGAGGCCGATGAAGGGCACGATGCCTTTCTGAAGGCGGTCAACCGGGACTGGGTGAGTGCCCTGCAGCAGACGGTGCCCGGAGGCCTGCGGATCACCAGCGATGCCTCGCTGTTCGACGGCAGGACCTACGACCTGGTGGTGTTGAAGCGCGGGGCGGTGGTGTTCCACGAGCTGCGGGAGGCCATGGGGCTTGAAAACCTGCTTGCGGGCCTCAAAAACTTCTACGACATGGGTGCAGATAGCCACACCCTCACGGAGATGGAGCTGGTGGAGGCCCTGAACGCCGCGGACGGCGGCGACTGGGAGGCCTTCCTCACCGACTGGGTGTTCAATGTGGGCGACTACGCCAATCAGATGATCGACTGGTTTGAATAGGGGTTTGGGCATGATAAAAGGCGCATGGAAGGATTTCCATGCGCCTTTATAAACCGACGTCGGTATGTTTAATGTCCGCCGCCTGTCCTCAGTTCGCCCTCCTGCTGGATCAGGCCGTCGCTGGCCATCATGGTCTCCAGCACGCTGATGTCGGCCTCCACGTCCAGGGCCTCGGTCCGGAACAGGCGGTCCTGCTGCTGCTCGAAGGCGTGGATCAGGGTATCCAGCACGTCCTCGATCTTCTTGCGGGAGGCCTGGATGTTCTCGCCCTGATAGCTCTGCTTCTCCATCAGACTGTAGGATTTCAGCAGCTTGAGGGTGGTGGGCAGGTAGTAATTCATGAACTTGCGCACCTCTTCGGCGTGTTCCGGCTTCTCCCGGACCACCCGGAAGATGCTGGCGGTGAGCTCGCCGATGCGGTCGATGCGGTCGGAAACGGCCGTGTCTTCGATCTCGTCGTTGATCTGGCGGATCTCCCGCAGCTTGGCTTCGAAGTTTTCGTCCTCCAGGCCGGTCTTCTTCGCCGGAGCGGCCTTCGGGGCCTCGTCCCTGGCGGCTTCCTGCGTCTGGGTCGCTTTGGCGACCTCCACCGTGCGGGCGCGGTCCTCCTGGTTCACGAACACGTTCACTACGGGGCTCACGAACTCGGTCTCGACCGTCTCATGGGCCGAATCGTCCAGGTGCAGGGTCATGTGGCTGCGATCGATGTAGGCGTTGCCGCTGATCATGCCCTCGTCGATCATGGTCTGCAGATCGGTAGCCACCACGCCGGTGGACATGCCCATTTCCGCCGCCAGGCCCCGGATGCTCACCGTGGCGCGGCTGCCGATGGCGTTGGCATAGCGCCGGTACAGCTGGTAGCGTTTGCGCGTGTACTCCGCCCGCAGGCGCTTGAAGCCCAGGTACAGGCCGATGAACGTGGTGACCGGCGGCGCGACGACCAGCAGAATGCCGATCGCCAAAAGCGAGGGCTTCTGCTCCGGGTCGCGGGGAACGCGGATCGTGCCGAACTTATTCTTCGCCATTTATTCACACCTCATGGCTAGATTATAGCATATACAAACGCCGCATTCAAGGGCGCGGCGATCAAAAACCGCCCTCTGAATGCTCAAAAGTCGTCCAAACCACCCCGAAAACCCCTGCCAGCGCCTTGACGGAAGCGTGCGTTTCAGTTAAAATAGAGTTATACGAGCACCGCCTTCCGGGCAAACTGGCCATGGGAGGTGGTTGTATGAACCGGGAAGATAAGCCCTTTGAGGGCGTGGAGGAGGTCGCCTCGGCCACGGAGTGCACCGGACTGATGCCTGCGCTGCCCGTGAACGACGAGGCGGACGCAGCCAGCGCCGCTCTCTACGTCATCCACGCCGCCAAGGGCTCCCGAGCCAAGCGATACCGCAGGAAATGACGGGCCGACGGCCCGGACAGGAGGGGATTATACCAATGCAAAGGCACATCAGGCGGCTCGCGGCGCTGCTGCTGGCGCTGCTGATCGCGCTGTCGGCGTCGACCTGCGCCGTCGCGGAGGACTGGCGGGACCTGCTCCGGGGCCTCTATGGGCTGACGGAGGACTACGAGGTCGAGGAGTCCCAGGAAGAGGAGCCCCAGACCGAGGGCGAGGAGCTGCCCTCGAAGGAGGACTTTGAGCTTCCGGTCACGGACCCGCAGCAGATCGTCGACTACCTGGAATACTTCGGCGAGCTGCCGGAGAACTTCATCACGAAGAACGAGGCCAGGAAGCTGGGCTGGGACAGCCGGTACAACTACGTGGGCGAGGTGGCCCCGGGCAAGAGCATCGGCGGCGACCGCTTCGGCAACTACGAGGGCCAGCTGCCCGAAAAGAAGGGGCGCACCTGGTATGAGTGCGACGCCAACTACCGGGGCAGGAAGCGGGGCACGGAGCGCGTGCTCTACAGCAGCGACGGCCTCTACTACTACACCGACGACCACTACCAGACCTTTACCGAAATGTTTCCGGGGGATTATTGAATGATTGTATTGAATGGAAAGCGCATGGAGAGCCGCGGGGAGATCCACGCGGAGCTGAAGGAAAAGCTGGATTTGCCGGACTACTACGGCAGCAACCTGGACGCCCTGAACGACTGCCTGGGCGAGAGATCGGAGCGGGAGCTGGTGGTGATCGAGGACGCCGGAACCCTGCTGGAGGCGGACGGCGCCTACGCGGCAAAGCTGCTGCGGGTGTTCTCGGACAACGGCATGCAGGTACTCCTGGACTGATATTAACATAGCGGAGGTACGACTATGAGCAACATTCCCACCCCTCACATCAACGCCCCGGAGGGCGCGTTCGCCCGCACGGTGCTGATGCCCGGCGACCCGCTTCGCTCGAAGTTCATCGCCGAAACCTATCTGGAGAATCCCGTGCTGGTGAACAACGTGCGCGGCGTGCAGGGCTACACCGGCGAGTACAAGGGCAAGAAGGTGTCGGTGATGGCCTCCGGCATGGGCATGCCCGCCATCGGCATCTATTCCTATGAGCTGTTCAACTATTACGGCGTGGAGAACATCATCCGCATCGGCTCCGCCGGAGCCCTGACCGACAAGCTGAAGCTGCGGGACGTGGTGGCCGGCATGAGCGCCTACACCGATTCCAACTACGGCGAGCAGTTCAGCTTCCACGGGACCCTCGCGCCCTGCTGCTCCTATGAGCTGCTCAAGGCGGCCTGCGACGCGGCGGAGAAGCTGGGCCAGCGGCTGGTGCCCGGCCCGATCTACTCCAGCGACACCTTCTATGGCCAGGGCAGCTACAGCGCCACGCCGATCCTGCAACAGCTGGGCGTGATGTGCGTGGAGATGGAGGCCTACGCCCTCTACCTGAACGCAGCGGCGGCGGGGAAGAACGCCCTGGCGCTGCTGACGATCTCCGACAGCCTGGTGACCGGCGAGAGCCTGCCCGCCGAGGACCGGCAGAACACCTTCACGAAGATGATGGAGATCGCGCTGGAGATCGCGTAAGCCAAATCAAAATGAGCGGCGAACATGCCGCTCATTTTTGATGTAAACTCTCGATTTCAACCACGCTCAGCGTGTCGCCGTCCACCGTGAACCGCACGTCGTATCCGGCGAACTCCACGCCATAGCGCCTCTCGTCCCCGTCATGGCGATAGCCGGGGCGCGGGTCCTGGGCGAGCACCTCGATCAGCGCCTCCCGCTTCTCCGGGGGGATCCGGTTCAGAAGTGTCTCCGGGAAGTCCACCCTCAGGCGAGCGTAGTCGATCCCGTCGGTGAAGCCGCCACGGGCGTCCGGATGGCTGTCCACATAGGGCAGGTAGGGCTTGATGTCGTAGATGGGCGTGCCGTTGAGCAGGTCCGCGCCCGCCACATGCAGCACCGGGCCGTTGGGGGTGCTCAGCTCCACGCCCTCCAGCTTCACACAGGACAGCCCCAGCGGGTTGGGCCGGAAGGGGGAGCGGGTGGCGAACACGCCCATCCGGCGGTTGCCGCCCAGCCTTGGCGGCTTGACCGTGGGGGAGAATCGCTCCGTGACGCTCTCGGAGAACTGCCAGATCAGCCACAGGTGGCTGTAGCCCTCGATGCCCCGCAGGGCGCTGGCGTCCCGGTACTTTTCGGTGAACACGATCTCGCCCTTCAGCGCGTCGATCAGCCCGCTCTGCCGGGGGATGCCGAACTTCGAGGAGAAATCCGTGCGGATGTGGGCGATCACGTCCAGCGTCTGCATGGCCGCTTAACGCTCGCTGCCCAGGAAGAACAGCGCCACCGTGCCGGGGCCGGAGTGGGCGCCGATGACCGGGCCGACGTAGGAGATCACCACGTCCTTCACGCCGAAGCGGGTGCGCATAATGTCCGCCAGGTAGTTGGCGTCGTCGATGCAGTCCCCGTGGGAGATGAACACGGTCTGATCACTCAGGTTGTAGCCCAGCTTCCCGGCCTTGTCTGCCAGGGCCTTGATGGAGGCCTTGCGGCCGCGGGCGGTGTCCACCTTGATCAGGTGTCCGTCGTTGTCCACGTGCATGACGGGCTTGATGCTGAGCATGCTGCCCACCACCGCCGTCGCGCCGGACACGCGCCCGCCGCGCTTGAGGAACATCAGATCGTCGATGGTGAACCAGTGGCACAGGTGCAGCTTCGTCTGCTCGGTGAAGTCGCGCACCTGCTCGATGGTCGCGCCCTTCCGCTTCTCATTCCATGCGTGCCAGACCAGCAGGCCTTGGCCCATGGAGGCGCAGAGGGAATCCACCGTGTAGATCTTGCGCTCCGGATACTTTTCGGAAAGCTCCCGCGCCGCCAGCACGCCGGCGTTGTAGGTACCGCTGAGCCCGGAGGAGAAACCGATGTAGAGCACGTCCTTCCCGGCGGCAAGCAGGCTCTCCATGGGCTCCATGAAGTCGTTCATGTTCACCGCGGAGGTCTTCGCCGGGCACTTGGTGCGCAGCTTGGCATAGATTTCTGCGAAGGAGATCTCCCGCTCGTCCAGATAATTGGTATATTTCTGGCCGTCCACGTCCACGTACAGCGGCAGGACAGTCAGCTCCATCTCCTCGGCCAGGGCGGCCGGCAGATCGCAGGAAGAATCCGTCATAATGACAAAATCGCTCATGTTTCGTCCCTCCTTCGGGATTTCGCGTCGCATATCAGCTGCGCTCAATATATTATAACATGGAAACCGACCGCTGTCGCCGGATTCCGCGGGATTTAAAATTTTTTTAATGTCCGGATGCTCCCGCGCTCGACCCGTGGTCAATTCACGTTAATTTTCCCTGAAAGGGTATTGCATTTGACGGCTCCTTGTGCTATAATACCAGCTGTTGACTGATTCGGAACTGACCCTTCCGGACCGCACAACTGAATATCATGGAGAAGTCGCCTAGCTTGGTCGAGGGCGCACGACTGGAAATCGTGTAGGCGTCAAAAGCGTCTCGAGGGTTCGAATCCCTCCTTCTCCGCCATAGGAACGGACCCCAAAGGGTCCGTTTTCTTGTGGTGGGAAGGAGGGATAATCGAGTCCTCTTGTGAAAGGCAACGGGTTCGGCGAAGCCGCGGCGCGCCAGCGATGCCATTCCTCCTTCTCCGCCACAGAATGAGTTGTCCAGAACACTTCATCCCATCACATCTCGCCGTAGGGGCGGCATTCTTGCCGCCCGCGGACGCCATAAATGGCGTCCCTACGGTTGAAATCGTGCGCTTCGATAGCTTTTTTCGATAGCCTGTTATATCGCATCTGGACAGGAGAGCACAGTAGACATATTTAACATCCAAACGTTGAAGAAACCAATGATCCGTGATAGAATTTATTCGGATAGGTTTGCACAACAGGAGGATGAGGTTTTGTCCCTTTCTGATCGCATAGAAAAGCTGCTGATGAGCGTGCAGAAGCCGGTTCGGTACATGGGCGGCGAGTTCAACGCCGTGATGAAGGACGCGGACGCGGTGGACGTGCGCTATGCCTTTTTGTTCCCGGACACCTACGAGGTGGGCATGAGCCACCTGGGCATGAAGATACTCTATCACGCCATCAACGCCCGCGACGACTGCTGGTGCGAGCGGGCGTTTTCTCCGTGGGTGGACATGGCGGAGCTGATGCGTCGGGACAATATCCCGCTGTTTTCCCTGGAATCCCGGACGCCGGTGAAGGAATTTGACCTGCTGGGCATCACGCTTCAATATGAGATGAGCTTCACCAACATCCTGGAGGCACTGGATCTGGCGGGGATTCCGCTCAGGAGCGCGGAGAGGACCGAGGGCCCGTTCGTGATCGTCGGCGGCCCCTGCGCCTTCAACCCGGAGCCGCTGGTGCCCTTCGTGGACTTGGTGGCCCTGGGCGACGGGGAGGAGGAGACCCTGCAGACCATCGACGTGTACCAGCAGTGGAAGGTCAGCGGCCTGCCGAGGAGCGAGTATTTGAAGATGGCGGCGAAGATCCCCGGCATCTACGTGCCCTCCCTCTACGACGTGGCCTACAACGACGACGGCACCGTGCGATCCGTCACCCCCAAGCCCGGCAGCGGCGCGCCGGAGGTGGTGATGAAGGCCATGGTGAAGGATTTGGACAGTGCCGTGTACCCGGAGAAGCTGATCGTGCCCTACGGGGAGATCGTGCACAACCGCATCATGCTGGAGATCTTCCGGGGCTGCACCCGCGGCTGCCGCTTCTGCCAGGCGGGCATGATCTACCGGCCCGTCCGGGAGCGGAGCATCGAGCGGCTGATGGCGCTGGCGGAGAAGCTGGTGTCCTCCACCGGCTACGACGAAATATCCCTGATGAGCCTTTCCAGCGGCGATTATTCGTGCCTGCCGGAACTGGCCCACAGGATGGTGGAAAAGTTTGCGGCCAAGCGGGTGCGCATTGCGCTGCCCTCCCAGCGCATCGACAACGTGCTGACGGACACCCTGAAGGAGACCCAGAAAGTCAAGAAGACGGCCCTGACCCTGGCCCCGGAGGCGGGCACCCAGCGGCTTCGGGACGTGATCAACAAGGGTGTCACCGAGGCGGACCTGATGCGCTCCGTCACCGACGCCTTCGACCAGGGCTGGTCCGCTGTGAAGCTCTACTTCATGCTGGGCCTGCCCACCGAGACTGACGAGGACGTGCTGGGCATCGCGGACCTGGCAGAGAAGGTGCGCAAGTGCTATTTCTCCATCCCCAAGGAGCGCCGCGCGCCCGGACTGCGCATCACGGTGAGCGCGTCGGTGTTCGTGCCGAAGAACGACACGCCCTTCCAGTGGTCGCCCCAGCTGGACTACGATACGGTGGTCCATCGCCAGCAGCTGCTCCGGCAGGCGCTGAGCAGGCTCAAGGGCGTGGACTTCAAGTACCACGCGCCGGACATCAGCTACATCGAGGCCGTGTTCGCCCGGGGGGATCGCCGGCTGGGCGAGGCGCTGGAGCGGGCCTGGCGGCTCGGGTGCCGCTTCGACGGGTGGAGCGACCAGTTCAAATACGACATGTGGCTCCAGGCCTTCGCAGACGAGGGCCTGGACCCGGACTTCTACGCCACCCGCGAACGTCCGCTGGACGAGGTGTTCCCCTGGGACCACCTGGACTGCGGCGTGACGAAGCAGTATTTCCTGCGGGAGTGGGCCAAGGCCCAGCGGGCGGAGTGCACCCACGACTGCCGCAAGGGCTGCACCGGCTGCGGCATGAAGCGATATGAGGGGGCGTGCGTATGAGGGCCATGATCCGCTTTGGCAAGCAGCCCCGGCTGCGCTTCATCTCCCATCTGGATTTGCAGCGTTTCTTCCAGCGGGCCGTGAACCGCACGGGGCTGCCCATTGCCTGGTCCCAGGGCTTCAACCCCCATCCGGTGATGTCCTTCGGCTCGGCGCTGGCGCTGGGCTGGACCAGCGAATATGAGATCATCGACATCAAGCTCTCCGCGCCCATGGGCCGAAAGCGCACCGAGGACGCCATTCGCGCCGCCCTGCCTGAGGATCTGCCGGTGCTGGAGGTGCGCATGGTGGACGACCGCCACGCCGCGCCGATGGCGCTGGTGAAAATGGCGGACTACCGCGTGGACCTGGAGGGGGAGAGCGCCCCGGCGGTGCTGGAGCAGATCCCGGCCTTCATGGCGCGGGAGACCGTTACGGCCATGAAGAAGACCAAGTCCGGCGAGAAGGAGATCAACGCCCGGCCGATGGTGATCGAGCTGACCCCAGATGACACTGGCTTCAACGCCCGGCTGATGCTTACGGAGCGGGAGTCCATCAAGCCGGATCTTCTGGTGGCGCTGCTGGCCGAGATGGCGGGTGTGGAACCGCCGGAGGCGCGAATCCACCGGCTCATGCTGCTGGGAGAGGACGCGGAGGGGCGGCTCAGGCCGCTGATGGAGCTTTGATGAAGGCTCAGACTTTGTTGATCGAGCGCGTGCGAGACGAGACGCGGCTGGCGGTGATCGAGGACGGCCGGCTCATGGAGCTGTACGTCCAGCGCCCCGGCATGGAAAACTTCACCGGCAGCATCTACCTGGGCCGGGTGGAGCGCGTGCTCCCCGGCATGAACGCCGCGTTCGTCGAGCTGGGCATGGAAAAGAACGGCTACCTGGCCGCCGGGGACATTGCCGCGCCCGCCGGAGACGCCGCCCTCGCGTCGGCGCTTCGGGACGCCGATCCCTTGAAGCAGGCCAGGCCCGGACAGGCGATGCTCACCCAGGTGGTGAAGTCCCAGCCCGGCGGCAAGGGCCCGCGGCTCTCCGGCCATGTAACCCTGCCGGGGCGGCTGATGGCGCTTCTGACGGACGTTCAATATGTGGGCGTGTCCCGGAAGATCGCGGATAAAGAGGAACGCGAGCGCCTGCACGGCCTCGGAAAGCGGCTGATGGGGGAAGGCGGCCCCGGGATGATCCTGCGCACGGCTGCCGAGGGCGCTTCCGAGGAAGCCCTGCGGGCCGAATATGAGCGGCTGTGCCGTTGGTGGGAAGGCCTCAGAACCCGCGCAGAGCATGTCATCCCGCCGAAGCTGCTCCACGATGACAATGCGCTGCCCATGCGGGCGGTGCGGGACAGGCTGGGGGAGCGCACGGAAGCCCTCTGGGCGGACGGCGAAAGCCTGTATGGCGAAGTGCTTGAACTGGCGAAGGCGCTGGCCCCGGCATGGACGGAGCGCGTCCGAAGGCACGACAGTCCGACGCCCCTGTTCGATCTGTATAAGGTGGATGCCCAGGCGGACAAGGCCCTTCAAAAGTACGTGTGGCTCAAAAGCGGCGGTTCGCTGGTGATCGAGGAGACCGAGGCGCTGACCGTCGTGGATGTGAACACCGGCAAGAACGTGGGCAAGCGGGACGCCGAGGATACGATCTTCAAAGCCAACTGCGAGGCGGCGAAGGAAATGATGCGGCAGCTCCGCCTGCGGGACATCGGCGGCATCGTCGTGGCGGACTTCATCGACATGAAGCGCGAGGAGCACAATCAGGCCCTGCTGGAACTGCTGCGGGAGCTGGCCAAAGAGGACGCCACCCGGGTGAACGTCGTGGGCATGACCGGCTTGGGGCTGGTGGAGCTGACCCGCAAGAAGGAGCGCCAGAGCCTGTCCCGGCAGCTTTTGCACACCTGCTCCGACTGCGACGGCAACGGCGCGGTACCCTCCCACGAGACCACGGCCCGGCGGATCGTGCGGGAGATCGCCCGCAGCCGCCGCGCAGGGGATGCGGGCGCGAAGCTGATCGAGGCCAGTGGCAAGGTCACGGGCTGGATCAGGACCATCGGCCTGCCGGAGGGCGGCGTGGCCTACCTTCTGGCCGATGAGACTTTCAAGGCGGGAGAGTACCGCGTCAGCCCGGTGGACGAAGGCCATTTGCCGGAGAACGCCAAGCGCGTGAAATAGGGGATTCCGTAGGGACGCCATTTATGGCGTCCGTGGATGGCATAAACGCCGTCTCAACGACCAACAGAATGGAGTAAATCTATGAAGGAACGGCCGATCGTCTCCGAGCAGGAGATGCAGCGCCAGCGGGAGTTCATGGAGCTGGTGAAGGCGATGGGGGAGCGCCCCCGCCGCTACCATATCGTGTCCATGGGCTGCCAGATGAACGAGCGGGATTCGGAGTCCATCGCGGGCATGCTGAACGCCATGGGCATGGAGCAGGAGGCAGTGCGCGAACAGGCGGATCTGATCCTGTACAACACCTGCTGCGTGCGGGAGAACGCCGAAAACAAGGCGCTGGGCAACGTGATCTGGCTGAAGGAGCTCAAGAAGGACAAGCCGGATCTGATGATCTGCGTGGGCGGCTGCATGACCCAGGAGAAGGGCATGGCCGAGATGATGAAGAAACGCTATCCCTTCATCGACCTGATCTACGGCACCCACAACCTCTACAAGCTGCCGGAGTACATCTATCGCGCCCTCTCCCAGCGCCAGCCCGTCATCGAGGTCATGGACATCGACGGCGAGGTGGTGGAGGGGATGCCCGAGGCGCGGAAGAACCGCTTCAACGCCTTCGTGAACATCATGTACGGCTGCGACAACTTCTGCACCTACTGCATCGTGCCCTATGTGCGCGGGCGGGAGCGTTCCCGCACGCCGGAGGCGGTGCTGGAGGAGTGCGCGCGGCTTCGGGACGAGGGTGCCAAGGAGATCATGCTGCTGGGGCAGAACGTCAACTCCTACCGGGGCGGCGGGGCCGAGTTCGCGGAGCTGCTGCGCCGGGTGAACGACCTGGGCATTTCCCGGATCCGGTTCATGACCTCCCACCCGAAGGACCTGTCCGACGAGTTGATCGCGGCCTTCGGGGAACTGGAGCACCTGATGCCCCAGCTGCACCTGCCGGTGCAGGCCGGGAGCAACGAGGTGCTGCGCCGCATGAACCGCAGCTATACCCGGGAACACTACCTGGAGCTGGTGAAGAAGCTTCGCAGGGTGTGCCCGGAGATCGGCCTCACCAGCGACATCATCGTCGGCTTCCCCGGCGAGACGCTGGAGCAATTCGAGGAGACCATGAGCCTGGTCGAGGAAGTGCGCTTTGACGCCGCCTACACCTTCATCTATTCGCCCCGCAAGGGCACCCGCGCCGCCACCTACCCGGACGACACGCCCTATGAGGTCAAGAGCGAGCGCATCCAGCGGCTCATCGACCGTCAGCAGGCCATCGCCCTGGAGGTATTGGAGCAGCAGGTGGGGAAGGCGGAGCGCGTGCTGGTGGAGGCCGTCTCCACCCGGGACGCCGCCAGCGTCGGCGGCAAGACCCCGCGGGGCCACATGGTGAACTTCGCAGGCCCCGCCTCGCTGATCGGGAAGTTTGTGGACGTAGAAATCACCTCCGCCGGGCGGAATACCCTGCGCGGCAGGCGGATCACGGAGGAATAAACTATGGACAAGGTATTTGAGAAGACCCGCGAGCTGGGCCAGGCGTTGCTGGAGTGCGAGACCTACCTGCGCCTGAAGGAAGCCGAGGACAGGGCCATGGGCAACGCCGAGGCCGCCGCGGCCATGACGGAATATCTGGAAAAGCGCACGGAGCTGCAGGCCATGGTGCAGGGCGAGAACCCGGACCCCGGCGCGCTGAAGCGCCTGTCCGACGAGATGGACGAGGCCCAGCAGCGCCTTCAGATGATGGACGACATCGTGGCGCTGAACGAGGCCCGCAACGAGTTCAACGGCCTGATCGGCCAGGTGAACCAGGTGCTGCAGTTCATCGTCACCGGCAACATGGAGGAGCCCGCGGGCGGCTGCACCGGCAGCTGCGCCACCTGCTCCGGCTGCCATTGAAACAATGTGGAATTAGGAATTAGGAATGAGGAATGAGGAATTGAAGCTGCCTGTATCTTCATTCCTCGCCTTCCCCTCTGGGAAGGTGAGCGCGGCGAAGCCGAAGCCGCCGACAGTTATAACCCCCGCGAAACACAAGAGAGGTGAATCCCCATGCCCGTGACGCCGATGATGCAGCAATACCTGAACATCAAGGAGCAGTACCCCGGCACGATACTCTTCTATCGCCTGGGCGACTTCTACGAGATGTTCTTTGACGACGCCAAGCTGGTGTCCCGCGAGCTGGAGCTGACGCTGACGGGCAAGGACTGCGGCCTCTCCGAGCGCGCGCCCATGTGCGGCGTGCCCTTCCACGCGGTGGACACGTACCTTCAAAAGCTGATCGAGAAGGGTTACAAGGTGGCCATCTGCGAGCAGATGACGGACCCGGCCACCACCAAGGGGCTGGTGGAGCGGGAGGTCATCCGCGTGGTGACCCCCGGCACGGTGATCGAGAGCAACATGCTCCAGGACCGCAAGGCCAACTACATCGCCTCCCTGTGCCTGCGCAAGAACCAGGCGGGCTGCGCCTTTTGTGACGTGTCCACCGGCGAGTTCTACCTCTATCAGATCGCGGATGTTCGCGCGAGCCTCTCCGACGAGCTGGCCCGGCTGGACCCCAGCGAGATCATCGTCAACGACCGGCAGGCCCTTTCCGAGTACGAGCCGGAGCGCGCCCAAAAGGCGGAGGTGCTGGACGAGGAGGCCTTCCAGTACGCCGTGGCCGCGAAGGTTATGCAGGCCCACTTCTCCAAGAAGGTGGGGGACATGGGCTTCGAGGGGCAGCGGCTGGCCGTCAGCGCGGCGGGAGCCCTGCTGGGCTATTTGACCCAGACTCAGAAGAACGCCCTGGGCCACATCCTAACCGCCAAGCCCTATGAGAGCGCCCGCTACATGGCGCTGGACCGGGTGGCCCTGAGGAACCTGGAGCTGGTGGAGACCGCTCGGGGCAAGACCCGCCGGGGCTCCCTGCTCTGGATCCTGGACAAGACCCGCACCACCATGGGCAGCCGCCTGCTCCGCGCCTGGATCGAGCGCCCGCTGAAGGAAAAGCCGATGATCGAGCAGCGCCTGGACGCGGTGGAGCAGCTGGTGAATGACCCGATGACCGCCGGGAGCCTGCGGGAGGTGTTCGACAGCGTCTACGACGTGGAACGCCTTCTGAGCAAGATCGCCTACGACAGCGTGAACGCCCGGGACTGCCTGGCGATGGTGGCGACGCTTGAGACCATTCCGCTGATCAAGGACTACGCGAGCCGCCTCACCGCGCCGCTGATCTTGCAGACCCTGGACATGCTGGACCCGATGACGGAGCTGACCAACACGTTGCGCCGCGCCATATCGCCGGACGCGCCCATCTCCGTGCGGGACGGCGGCATGATCGCCCAGGGCTATAATGATGAGCTGGACGAGCTTCGTCAGATCGGCAGCCACGGCAAGGAGTATCTGACGGGCCTGGAAGCCCGGGAGCGGGAGCGCACCGGCATCAAGACGCTGAAGGTGGGCTACAACCGGGTCTTCGGCTATTACATCGAGGTCACCAAGTCCTTTTACGACCAGGTGCCCTACGACTACGTGCGCAAGCAGACTCTGGCCAACGCCGAGCGGTTCATCACCGACGAGCTCAAGACGCTGGAAAGCAAGATCCTGGGCGCGGAGGAGAACGCCATGCGCCTGGAATACCAGCTTTTCTGCGAGCTGCGGGAGCTTTTGAAGGAAAACCTGACCCGGCTGCAGGGCACGGTCACCGGCCTCAAGACCATGGACGCGCTGCTGTCCCTGGCCGCCGCGGCCTCGGAATACGGCTACGTGCGCCCGGCCATCAACGACGAGGGCCGCTATCACATCGAGAACGGCCGCCATCCGGTGGTGGAAGAATCCATCGGCCGGGAGCGGTTCGTGCCCAACGACACGGACCTGACCGAGAGCGAGCGCGTGATGATCATCACCGGCCCGAACATGGCGGGCAAGTCCACCTACATGCGCCAGGTGGCATTGATCGTGCTGATGGCCCACATGGGCTCCTTCGTTCCCGCCACGGCGGCGGACATCGCCATCACCGACCGCATCTTCACCCGCATCGGCGCTTCTGACGACCTCTACGGCGGCCAGTCCACCTTCATGGTGGAGATGAGCGAAATGGCCACCATCCTGAAATTCGCCACGCCCCGAAGCCTGTTGATCCTGGACGAGGTGGGGCGCGGCACCTCCACCTTCGACGGTCTGTCCATCGCCTGGGCGGCGGTGGAGTACATCGCCGGGGAGAAGTGCGGCGCACGGACGCTGTTCGCCACCCACTACCACGAGCTGTCCGAACTGGAGGGCCAGTTGCCCGGCGTGGTGAACTTCCGCATCACCGCCAAGGAGCAGGGGGAGGACGTGATCTTCCTGCGCAAGATCGTCCGCGGCGGCGCGGACCGCAGCTACGGCGTGTCCGTGGCGCGGCTGGCGGGGCTGCCGAAGTCGCTGATCGCCCGGGCGCGGCAGATCATGGCGCGGCTGGAGGTGGACGACGAGGAGCGGGGAAACCTGGGCAAGAACATCCTGGACGAACACAAGACCAAGGACCGCCAGGTGGGGCTTCTGGACTTCAAGCCCATGGAGCTGGCTCAGGAGATCGCCCAGCTGGACGTGGTGAGCATGACGCCCATCGACGCGCTGAACAAGCTGTTTGAATTGAACGAGAAGGCCAAGAGGATATAGGCAATAGGGAACAGGCAATAGGAAGTGTAGGGGCGGCGTTGCGCCGCCCGCTCAAATGGAGGTAGACCATGCCCATTCGCATACTGGACGCCGCCACCGTCGGGCGGATCGCCGCCGGCGAGGTGGTGGAGCGCCCCAGTTCCGTGGTGAAGGAGCTGATGGAGAACGCCATCGACGCCGGGGCCACGGCCATCACCGTGGAGATCAAGGGCGGCGGCATCGAATACATGCGCGTGACGGACAACGGCTGCGGCATCGAGCCGAACCAGGTGCGCCTGGCCTTTGAAAACCACGCCACCAGCAAGCTGCAGACTGCCGAACAGCTGGACGACATCCGCACGCTGGGCTTCCGCGGCGAGGCGCTGCCCTCCATCGCCTCCGTCTCCCACGTGGAGATGACCACCCGTGCCCGCGGCGCGGACACCGGCGTGAAGCTGAACATCGACGGCGGCGCGGACCTGCGCGTGAAGGAGACCGGCTGCCCGGAGGGCACCACCTTCGTGATGAAGGACCTGTTCTACAACATCCCCGTGCGGCAGGCGTTTTTGAAGAAGCCCGCCTATGAGGGCGGCCTCGTGGGCGATGTCGTGGCGCGGATGATCCTGGGAAACCCCGGCGTGGCCGTGCGCTACATCAACGGCGGCGCAAACGTCTACCACAGCTTCGGCGACGGCAAGCTGCGCCATGCGGTGTTCGCCGTATACGGCAAGGCCACCGCCGAGCAGATGGTGGAGGTGGACGCCTCCGAGGGCGGCACCCGCATCTGGGGCCTCATCGGCGTGGGCGAGCTGGCCAAGTCCACCCGCGCCCACCAGGCGTTCTTCATCAACGGACGGGCCGTGCGCTGTCCGATGCTGTCCCGGGCTCTGGAGGAGGTCTGCCGCAGCCGCGTGACCATCGGCATGTATCCGATGTGCGCGCTGAATCTGGTGATCCCGCCCACCAGCGTGAACGTCAACGTGCACCCGAACAAGCTGGAGGTGCGCTTCAAGGACGAGATCACCATGCGCACCGCCTGCGAACGGCTGCTGAACACAGCCTTTGAGGGGGAACACGTGCTCCAGCTGGGGTCGGAGCGCCCGGTGAACAAGTCCATCGAGCGCGTGGCCACCGTGCGGGAGATCGTGCCGACGCCGGTGACGCCGGATGCCGCGCCGGTTTCTGAAAAGACAGAGCCGGTCAAGCCCTCTGTCGAATCGGCTGAACCTGTAAGCCAGCCCATACAGACGGTCAACGGCGCCGTGCCAAAACCCGTGGAGCCGGTCCATCCGACGGTCGCCAATCGTCCCGCGGAGCCGGTGCCGGTGAAGCGGGAAAAGCCCGTGCAGCTGGACGTGTTCCAGAAGGTCATGCGACAGGAGCTGGAGAAGCTGGGCAGCGCCACCGGGAGCGCACTGCGGGAGGATCGGCTGTCGGAGATTCGGATTCCCAGCAGCAAACAAACCGACGTCGGTACCGTACAGACCGAGGCCGCAAACAATCCGGAACCGACGCCGGTCGAAAATACGTTCGACAAGCCCCTGTATCGGGTCATCGGCGTGGTGCTCAAGACGTATATCCTCATCGAGGCGGACGATTCGCTGGTGATGATCGACCAGCACGCCGCCCACGAGCGCCTGAACTACGAAAAGTTCATGGCCCAGCTGGAGGCGGGCAGGGGCTCCCAGCAGCTGCTCACGCCGCTGGTGCTGCGGGTCACATCCCGGGAAATGGCGCTGATCCAGGAGAACATGGAGGTATTGAAGGATTCCGGTTACGACGTGGAGCCCTTTGGGGAGTTGGACATCCAGGTGCGCGCCGTGCCGTTCATACTGGGCCGGGCGGATTTGAAGCCCGCCTTCATGGACACCATCAACGCGCTGTACCGGCTGCGCAACGCCACCATCGATCTGCGCCGGGCGGAGGTGGCCCAGATGTCCTGCAAGGCCGCCGTCAAGGGCGGGGACCCGCTGAGCGAGGGGGAGATCGAATCCCTGATCCGCCAGCTGCTCACCACCGGCGCGCCGCCGACCTGCCCCCACGGGCGGCCCGTGATGAAGGTCATCTCCCGGCGCGAGCTTGAGAAGATGTTCAAGCGGATACAGTGATGGAGCGCGATAACAAGCCCATCCTGCCGGTGATCGCCGGCCCGACGGCCTCCGGCAAGACCGCCTGCGCCGTGGCGCTGTGCCGATTGATCGGCGGGGAAGTCGTCTCGGCGGACTCCATGCAGATCTATTCCGGCATGGGCGTGCTCACGGCCATGCCCACGGAAGAAGAGCGCGGCGACGTGCCGCACCACATGATCGGCTGCGTCGATCCTGGCGAGAAGTACACCGCCGACGCCTACCGGGAGGCCGCCAAGGCCTGCATCCGGGACGTGATCGAACGGGGCAGGACGCCGGTGCTCTGCGGCGGCACGGGGCTGTATATCGACGCCGTGACCCGCCCCATGAGCTTCTCCCATAAGAGCGACGAAGCCCTGCACGCGGAGCTTCTGGCCATGGCGGAGGAGCCGGGCGGAAAAGGGCGACTGCACGCAATGCTGGAGGCCGTGGACCCGGAATCGGCCAAGCGGCTCCACGAAAACGATGTGCGCCGGGTGTCGCGGGCCATCGAAATCTACCGGCTCACCGGCATTACCCAGACCGAGCACACCCGTCGGGACAGGCTTCGCCAGGGGGATTTCCGGGAAATCATATTCGGTTTGGACTGGCCCCGGGAGGCACTGTATCAGCGCATCGACGCGCGGGTGGACGCCATGCTGGAAGCTGGCCTTGTGGACGAGGTGCGCGCCCTGATGGCCGACGAGCGCCGCCACCCGACGGCCATGCAGGCCATCGGCTACAAGGAGATCGCCAAGGCCCTGCGGGGCGAGGCCTCCATGGAGAAGGCGGTGTACTGGACGAAGCAGGCAAGCCGAAACCTGGCCAAGCGGCAGCTGACCTGGTTCCGGCGGGACGAGCGCGTGATCTGGTTGAAGGCGGAGGGGGAAAGCCCCGAAGCCCTGGTAAACAGGATGAAGGATAGGATCGATGAACGGTTCAAGGCGTAAGTGGAAGCGGAGCGTTGCCACGCTATTTTTTGTGCTTGCAGTCGCTCTAACAGGCTGTCAAAGGCTCGTAGAGCCGGAAAAACAGTCTATTTCCGTCTATGTGACCTTCTGGCCGGTCTACGCGCTGACGGACGCGGTCATGGCGGAGGTGCCGGACGCGACGCTCAGGCTGCTCGTCCAGCCCCAGGACGGATGTCTGCGGAATTACCAACTCTCCGACTGGGACACGGCGCTGCTGTCCAGAAGCGCGGATGCGGTTATCCTGGGCGGGCGAGGCCTGGAGAGCTTCGAGAGCACGATGTTTGGCTGGGGCGACAGCGGCCCGGCGGTCACGGCGGTGCTCTACAATCTGGAGTTATACAACCAGGAAGACCATGCGGACGGCGAGACGGAATCCCATCTGAGGGGCGCGAACCCGCACCTGTACCTGTCCCTGGACGGAGCTCAGCACATGATCGAGAGCATTGCCGCGTCGATGCAGTCCCTGGACCCGAAATACGCCGAAAAGTACGTCGAAAACACCCAAAAAGCCGTGGAACGACTGGATGCGCAGCTTTCCGAAAGCCGGAAATTGCTCGCGAAATGGGCCGGTCAGAGCGTCATATTGATGAACGAGACGCTGATCTATCCGGCCTTGGACTACGGCCTGAACGTGGCCGAGTGGATCGACCGAGAAAGCGGCGACAACCTGGTGGACAGCGAGCTGACGGCCTGCCTGGAGCGCCTGAAGGCGGCGGATGCGCGGGTCATACTGATCGAAAAGCAGGCCCCGCGGCGGCTCGTGGAGGCGCTGGAGGGCGCGGGCTACGCCGTGGCCAGGCTGGACGTGTTGTCCGACCACGGCGAAAGCGCCGATTTTAACGACTATTTGAGCATACAGAGCGCCAACGCGCGGGCCATCGCGCGGGCCTTTGGGGAGGCTGAGGGTTGAAACAGGTCATCATCTACACCGACGGCGCCTGCTCCGGCAATCCAGGCCCCGGCGGCTGGGGCGCGATACTGATGTATAAGGATAAGAAGCTGGAGATCTCCGGCTATGAGGCCCACACCACCAACAACCGCATGGAGCTGATGGCGCCGATCCAGGCGCTTTCCAGGCTCAAGGAGCCCTGCGAGGTGGCGGTGTATTCCGACAGCGCCTACCTGGTGAACGCCTTCAAAAAGGGTTGGCTGGAAAACTGGCAGCGCCGAAATTGGATCAAGAGCGACAAAAAACCCGTGGAAAACCAGGATTTGTGGCAGGAAATCCTGAAATTCACGGGCATTCACAGCATTGAGTGGCACAAGGTGAAGGGCCACGCGGACAACCCCTACAACAACCGGTGTGACGAATTGGCCACCGGCGAGATCAAGCAGCATAGAATACAGCTATAGTATTATTCTCAAATAAGAAACAGAAAAGATCCTTCGCTCCGCTCAGGATGACAAGTACGGCGCTGCCATCCTGAGTGTAGCGAAAAATCTTTGCTGATGTGATTGGCTTCTATTCCTGATCGCTTTCTTCCTCCGGATCGGTGCGCAGGTGCACCTTCCGGGCGGCCATGCGGCGGCGATCGTCGGACATGGCGGCGTAGTGCCGCCGGGTGGTGTTCACGTCGCTGTGGCCCAGCACGTCGGCCACCAGGTAGATGTCGCCGGTCTCGTGGTAGAGGTTCGTGCCGAAGGTGCTGCGCAGCTTGTGGGGGCTTAGATGCTTTTTCAGCGGCGCGGCCAGGGAGGCGTATTTCTTCACCATCAGCTGCACTGCGCGCACCGAGATGCGCTTGTTTTGCAGCGACAGGAACAGCGCGTCCTCGTGGCCGGGCTGGGGCGTGATCTCCTTGCGCAGCTTCAGATAGTCCTTCAATACCTGGGCGACCTCGTCCGGGAAGTAGAGGATGGCCTGGCTGCCGCCCTTGCGGGTGACCAGGAAGCCGTTGATGGAGAAGTCCAGATCGTCGATGTTGATGCCCACCAGCTCGCTCACGCGGATGCCGGTGCCCAAAAACAGCGTCAGAATGGCCAGATCGCGCTTCCTCGTGTGGTCGTTGTATTTTTTTTGGCGCTCGGAGAGCATGTCGCCGGACTCCACCAGGTCCAGCATGTGGGCCACCTCGTCGATCTCCAGGCGGATGATCGGCTTGTTGTGGCGCTTCGGCATGTCCACCAGAGCCGCAGGATCGGACTCAATATAGCCATTTTTATACAGAAATTTGTAAAAACTGCGTAAAGATGACAATTTTCGCATTTTGCCCAGGTCCTGGTTGGAAAACTCAACGTCGTTCTTGATGTAGAGTCCCAGGAAGTCCAGATACATGTAGATGTCCCGGGAGGAGACCCTGGAAAGGTCCTGAACGTCCAGAGACTGGATCGTTTTGTCCGCGAATTTGGGAAGCTCGCTGACCAGGAATCCGAAGAACAGCTTCAAATCGGAAACGTAGGCGTAACGGGTCAACGGCTGGGTCGTGGAGTCGATGGCGTTGATAAAATCGAAGCAGACGTCAGGAAGCTCGCGCAGCGCGGCGCGGGTCAACATTTGAAGCTCCTTGGCGCGTTCTTCGGCATAGGTGGGCATGACTGGGCAAACCTCCGATGGTTTATGAATTGAACATAGCTTTCGCGGGATAGAAAATAATAGTTGTACACAGTCTCTGCGGAATGGATATAATCGATGTGTACAGCTTTTGCGAAATAGATATGCCCGGCGTTTTCGGTCGACATAGCATCTTATGAAGATATCCTATTCATAATTCTCTTATTTTGGGCATATCTTTTCGCAAAAGCTGTCTTTTGCGCAGAGATACAGATGAAAGGGACCCCGCCGGAAAACGTCCCCCGGCATCGTCCCTCGTCGGTTTTTCAGGGCTTTTCCTCCGGCGGCGTCACGCCGTCGGCCTTTTCCATGTCCCTGCGCAGCTGCTCGAACACCGCCATGCCGGTGCCGTCGTCGATGATTTCGTCGATCTCGATGGCGTTGTAATCCGCGCCGGTCTTCACGCACTTCATGCAGTTGTCACAGATCTTGTTCGGGTCCAGGTCGCAGACGGTGCACTCGCCGCAATCGTCGCAGAGCTTCGTCTCGTCCAGCACGCAATACTTCCGTTCCATGATCTCCCCCGGTCAGTCATCCACGACCACCTGGTGGCCCAGCTTGTTCACGGACCGCTTCACGGCGTCCTTGCTGTTGCCCCAGGGCTTGTCCTGGTTACGATAGTCAAACTTGTTGGTGAACCACTCGATCTCGCCCTCCAGGCGCTCAAAGCTTTTCATTTCGATATCCGTCAGCGTGTCCACGAAGTTTTTAAGCAGGTCACCGGACAAATGCTTGGGCGCCATTTCGATGGCCTGGGCGTAGTGGCGCAGGCACATGCCCTTGGATTCGGCGAACAGCTTCGGGAATTCCGCCTCGTGCTTGTACATGTAGAGCACCGTGTACATATACCGGTCCATGCTCTCGGCGATGCGCTCGCACATCAAACAGGTGTTCTCAAAGGCGCGGATCTCGCCCGCCACTTCGGCAAGGCCTGCGCCCTTGCTGCCGCCCAGGCGCTTGAAGATGGGCTTTCCGGCCTCCGCCGCGGCGGCGTCCCGGGCGCGCCGGGCGCTCTCCTTCAGGGCTTTCATGCTCTCCTTCATGTAGGTGTGGGTCATCAGCGCCAGGCCCAGGCGGTTGCCCGCGTCGTACATCATCTTGAAGTGATCGGCGCAAAAGCCCTTCTTGTTGACCTCCACGCGCTGGCTGGGCTCCATCACGGATTCGCCCAGGAAGTAGTCCACATTCTGGGCCTCCACCTTGGCGTTCAACAGGCACAGCGGGCATTCGCAGTCCTGGCGGTAGACCTCCCAGATGGGAGCGGTATCGATGTGCTGCTTCACAAAATCACTTCCTTTTGTCCATTGTAACAGGTTTTGCCCAAAAATACAAGAGAGCCGCGTTCCATCGGCTCGCTTGCGTCGATTTATGCCTTCTGCTTGAAGGCGTGGTGGCACTTGCCGCAGGTGACGGTCACCTCACCCACCTTCCGGGGCAGGCGCAGACGGGCGTTGCACTGAGGACACTTGAAGTACTTGTACTTCTTCATGTTCTTCACGCGGTTGATGAACTGCTTCAAATTGGAGCGCCAGCCGCGCCAGAAGGTCAGGAACTTCACGTTCTCCCCGTATCGCTTTTCGATGTTCCGGGAGAACATGCGGAAGATGGACAGGCCGTAGGCCACCAGCCCGATCAGGTAGAAAAGCCCGATGCGCGTGATGCTGGACAGAAACGACAGGATCACGCCCGCGATCAGCAGCGCCAGGGACAGCTCGTCCGCGCCCCGGCGGCCGGTCATGAACTTGGCAAGGCTCGCCCGCACCTTTTGAAGAAACGACATATTGCAAACCTCCTCGGTGATCTAGTATCGCCAGCCGCCGTAGTAGCCCCCGCCCCCGCACAGGTTGCAGAGGCAGTTGCACAGCAGGTTGATGGCGCAGCAGCTGATGAGCGGGTTGCCGCAGAGCACCGTCGGCACGGAGAACCCGCGGCTGGCACCGTTTCGCTGGTAGTACTGCGCGCCGCCCTCCAGCCGGCTCAATAGCGCCCGGTATTCA
This sequence comes from uncultured Eubacteriales bacterium, assembly GCA_900315585.1. GTDB lineage: Bacteria > Bacillota > Clostridia > Christensenellales > Aristaeellaceae > UBA2862. The sequence goes on from OMZP01000002.1 coordinate 45,872, forward strand.
AAGCGGTTCGGGTCCATGCTCACGGCCTGCCGGGCGTAGTTCAGCGCCGCCACACGGTTGCCCATGCCCAGGTTGGCCTCGCCGCACAGGTAGTACCACTCCGCGCCGCGCTCCATGATGTCCTCCAGCACGTTCATGGCCTCCTGAAAGCGGCCGGACTGGATGTAGTTCCGGGCGGCCTGCATCCGGGGATTGGCGCTGTAGCCGCCGTTGGCCGCGCCATAGCCGCCGTAGCCACCATATCCGGCATTGCCGTAGCTGCCGGTGCTGCCGTAGCCGCCCGCATTCCCCTCCCGGCGCATCTTCATGACCAGCGAGTAGGCCTCGTTGACCTCCTTCATCCGCGCCTCCGCCTCGGCGGAGCCGTTGTTCACGTCGGGATGGTATTTTTTTGCGAGGGATCGGTAGGCTTTCTTGATCTCCTCGTCCGTGGACTGGGGTGAAACGCCCAGCACGCGATAGGGGTCCTGCATCACTCTGCTCCTTTTCCACGCGGCTTCCGCTTGTTCTGCAGAAACGCATATTTGCTCCAAATGCCGGAATACAGCACGTTTTCGAGGATGTCGTAGTCCAGCACGATGGGGAGCGTCTCAAATGCCTCGGTGGCTCCGGCAACCATCATTGTCAGCGCCGAGCGGCAAAGATCCTCGTAATCCTCCCGGTCTCTGAGCCCCTTCAGCGGGTTGTAGCGGCCCTTTTTCAGGTCCTGGGGCAGGTCGTCGTAGGCGTCCATGAAGTAGATAAACCTGCCCAGGCCGTCGCCCACGGCCCGCAGGGTTTCCGACCAGGTGTCGTCCCCCGGATAGGCGAACAGCTCGCCCAGCAGCCGTCCGGTGGCGTTCACCGGCGGGTCGATCTCGTTGAGCTGCCTGTCCTCGATGTCGTGGATCTCCCTCAGCCACGCCTCGATGGCCGCGCACTGGTCGGGCCAATCGGCCTCCACCTTTCGGTAGGCCTTCTTGAGCAGCGCGCCCTCCCCGGCGGACAGCAGGCTCTTGTCGTCCCGCCAGTTGTCCAGGCACTTGTGATAGGCCAGGGCCACGTTCATGTCGGCCACATAGTCCATCACCGGGGAAATGGCGTAGTCGTGGGGCCTGGCGGGGTGCGCGGGGCATCGCTCCTTCCCCCGCTCTTCCCCAGGCTCGTAGAGGGCGTTCAGCAGCAGCGCCAGGAACGTGAGATCGTAGCTCAGCGTGGCGCTGCCCGCCAGCCCGTGCCGCCTTCTCAGGGTGGCACACAGGCCGCAGTAGACCGCCCGGAATCGCTGCATCCGCTCCTTGGGCAGCTTCTCGGGGTTGGCGACGATGTATCCGAACACGCCCTCACCTCCCCTCGATGGCGACCATTATACCCCGCCAATGTAAACGGAGCATCAACAAAAAGCAATTTATCTTCCGCTGCCGTGGAGCCCCAGCGCCGCGATGGCCTGGGCCACGGTCTCCACGCCCAGCACCTGGATGCCCTCCGGGACGCGGAGGTTGCGCAGATTGTACTTGGGCAGGATCAGGTGGTCGAACCCCAGCCGGGCGCACTCGCCGATGCGGCGCTCCGCCTGGGAGATGGCCCGCACCTCCCCGGCCAGGCCCACCTCGCCCATCACCGACCAGCCGCCGCTGATGGGGCGGTTCCTGTGGGAGGAGGCGATGGCGGCGCAGAGGGCCAGGTCCGCCGCGGGCTCCGTCAGGGACATGCCGCCGGCGATGTTGATGTACACGTCCTGGTCGTACATCCGAAGGCCCACCCGCTTCTCCAGCACCGCCAGCAGCAGCGCCAGTCGGCCCTGGTCCACGCCGCTGGCCATGCGCCGGGGATTGCCAAATACCGTGGTGGACACCAGCGCCTGCACGTCGGTGAGCAGGGGCCGGGAGCCCTCCATGGCGCACATCACCACCGAGCCGCTGGCGTCATGGGCCCGCTCGGAGAGCAGCGCCTCGCTGGCGTTTTCCACCTCGCGCATGCCCTGCTCGGTCATCTCGAACATGCCCAGCTCGTTCACGGAGCCGAAGCGGTTCTTCACCGCCCGGAGCAGGCGGTACTGGTGCTGGCGGTCGCCCTCGAAGTACAGCACGGCGTCCACCATGTGCTCCAGGATGCGGGGCCCCGCGATGGAGCCCTCCTTGGTGACGTGGCCCACCAGGAACACGCTGCACCCGCTGACCTTTGCCAGCCGCATCAGCATGGACGCGCACTCCCGCACCTGGGACACGCTGCCGGGGGCGCTGGCCATCTCCGGCAGGTACATGGTCTGGATGGAGTCCACGATCATCACCGTGGGCGAAAGCTCCTGCATCCGCTTCTCCACGGTGTTCATGTCGTTTTCGGACAGCACGTAGAACCCGGCCTGGTTCGCGCCCAGACGGCGGGCCCGCATCTTGATCTGCCGGGCGGATTCCTCGCCGGACACATAGAGGGCCGTCGCGCCGTCCGAGGCCATGTTGGCGCAGAGCTGGGTCAGCAGCGTGGACTTTCCGATGCCGGGATCGCCGCCCACCAGGACCAGCGAGCCGTCCACCACGCCGCCGCCCAGCACCCGATCCAGTTCCCCGATGCCGCTGGAGCGGCGCTCCATGGTCTCGTCCGGGATCTCGTCCACCCGAACCGCCCGGGCGTCGCTGCCGGGGGCGCGCTTCAGCTTCTTCTCCTCCGCCTTGAACGCCGGGGCGCTCTCCTGCTCCTCCAGGGTGTTCCAGCTGCCGCAATCCGGGCACTTCCCCATCCACTTGGGCGTCTCATAGCCGCAAGCGGAGCAAACATACAGCGTCTTTGCCTTTGCCAAAGCCCTGTACCTCCATGATGATCTTGCACTTACCCATCCATTATATCACATTATGGCCCGGGTGTGTAGCGTTTGTTTACCTGTTCTTCCAAAAATTGCGCCGGTCTCGACTTGCCAGGCGGCGCAAAAAAACCTATAATAAAGGGAAAGGTACATTTTGAGGAAGTTTGCAATGCCCGAAGTTGAGAACAAGACCCGCGCGGGAAAGAGGGAGATTCCCATTCCGAAGCCCACCACAGGGGCGTCGGAGGACGTTCTGCGCGACGAAACCGACCTGTACGGCGACGAGGCGGAGATCGCGCCCCGACGCCGCAAGCGCACGGACGCGCGGGTTCCGATCATGAAGAAGCGGGGCGAGACCGCCGAAGAGACGGCGGAACCGCCGGAGGAAGACGCAGAGGAAAAGCCGAAGAAGAAAGAGAAGACATCCGGCAAGAGCCTTCCGAAGATCGCCCCCGCCAAGAAGCAGAAAAAGAAGAAAAAGCCGAAAAAACGCCGCATCTATCGCTCGCTCTACGACCTGATGACCGCCTCCGGCAGCAATGGCCCCATCAAGCCCATTCGCGTGTTCGGGCGGGAGATCCGCTTCTGGCCGCTGATCATCCTGGCGGCGGTGGCGATCCTGGCGGGCGGCGTGATGCTGAACAACAGCAACCTGACCATCACCGAGCAGACCGTGACCGTGGTGGGCCTGCCCAACGAGCTGGAGGGCTATCGCATCGTGGTGCTCTCCGACATGAATGGCAAGCGATTCGGCGACGAGCAAAGCCTGCTTTTAAGGACGCTGAACGGCCTGAAATACGACGCCATATTCTGTGTGGGCGACATGGTGGGAGCCTCCGGCAACGCCGAGCCCTTCTGGGAGTTCATCGAGGGCCTGCGAAGCCCTGAGAAGGTCTACTTCATCTGCGGCGACTCCGACCCCGGCCCCTACATCAAGGGCGCGCGGAGCACCGAGGGCATCCTCTCCCAGCTGATCCTGGAGGACTGGATCCTGGGCGCCATCGAGCGGGGCGCGAACTATGTGGACGCGCCGAAGCTGATCCAGGTGAAGGACGCGAAGCTTTGGGTGTCCCCGGCCACGATGCTGAATCTGGAGACCACCTCCACCCTGGAGACCTGGCAGGACCAGACCGACCAGGAGGTGGACGGCGTGCGCAGCGGCATCAACGACGACTACACCACCCTCCCCCTCACCACCTACCGCACCAAGCTGGCCCAGACCCTCTACGAAGCCCAGCGGGAGATGAGCGCCGCGGACATCCACATCGCCCTGGCCCACGAGCCGCCCTCGGACGAGTTCATCTACACCAGCGAGGACCATGACCCGTCTGTGGATCGCTTTTTGGCCGCGCCGGAGCTGGTGGTGGCCGGGCACTACTGCGGCGGCGTCTGGCGGCTGCCGGGCGTGGGCGCGTTCTTCGTGCCGGATGCCACGCTGCCCCGGGGCGGTTGGTTCCCGGACCAGGCGGACGTGGCCGGGCTGTCCGTGGTGGGCGAGACCCAGAAATACGTCACCCGGGGGCTCTCCACCAACGGCAAGGTGAAGCTTTTGCCCTTCCGCTTGTTCAACGAGCCGGAGGTGTCCGTGCTGACGCTGACCTCCACGCTGCCGGAGAACATGCTGGAGGCGGGCGGCTGATTTATACAGTTTTCAATTCAAACAACGCATCCATACTTGAGCGTAGGGGCGCCGTTGCGGCGCCCGCCCCGGGGCATTGCTCCGGACCCCAATTGCTGCCGCGCGGAATCGCGCGGCACATGAGGGTAAAGGCGGGCGGCGCAACGCCGCCCCTACTCTTTTGTTCTTTTCTCCCGTCCGTATTTTCCTTTGGCCTGCCGTACAAAATACCCTGGAGGGAGGTGGGCCCATGAGCGGAAACGACGAGGCGCTGCTGCGGTCGGAGCTGTCTACGTCTTTGGAGGAGAACGTCGAGCGATTCAAGGCGCTGCTGCACGCGGACATCAACAGCGACGCCCAGTTCCGGCCGCTTCAGATGCGCGGGAGACGGCTCTGCGCCGTGTACATCGAGGGCATGGCCGACGACAAGAAGCTGAGCGACTTCGCCCTCCGGGCCTGCGTGGAGCGGCAGGAGCCGGAGTATTTGACCGTGGACGCGGACACCCTCATGGAGAAGGTCCTTGAGATCGCCCAGTGCGAAAAGGCGGAGATCGTCGAGGACATCCTGGACAAGGTCGTCACCGGCATGTCTGCGGTGCTGATCGACGGCTGCGGCGAGGCCGTGCTGATGGAGACCCGGGGCTATCCCTCCCGGCCCGTGGACAAGACCACCAACGAATCCGTGGTGATCGGGGCCCAAGAGGGCTTTGTGGAGAGCCTGCGCACCAACATGACGCTGCTTCGTCGCTACGTGCCCTCCCGGCAGCTGATCACCGAATGCCTGTCCGTGGGCCGGGAGGTGCCCTGCCACGTGACGCTGGCCTACCTTGAAGGCGTGGCGGACGCAGACGTGGTGGACCGCCTGCGCCGGCGGGTCATGTCCATCGACGCTTCAACGGTGCAGGGCCTGGGGGCGATCCAGCAGCACATCGAGGACAGCCCCTGGGCGCTGCTGCCGCAGATGCTGCAAACCGAACGTCCGGACCGGGCCGCCTCCTGCGTGATGGAGGGACAGGTGGTGCTGCTGGCGGACAACTCCCCCTATGCCCTGGCCGCGCCCATCACGCTGTTTCACCAGCTGCACGCCTCGGACGACTCCTTTGCCCGCTGGCAGTACGGCACCTTCCTGCGCTTGATCCGGGTGATGGGCATGGTCGTCTCGGTGTTCCTGCCGGGGCTCTACGTGGCCCTGACGGACTACCACATGCACCTTCTGCCCCTGAGCCTGCTGGGCTCCATCGCGGAGGCGCGGGCCAACGTGCCCTTCCCCATCCTCGCGGAGATACTGATTATGGAGTTCTCCTTCTACCTGATCAACGAGGCGGGGACGCGGCTGCCGAACCAGATCGGCTCGGCGCTGGGCATCGTGGGGGCGCTGATCCTGGGGCAGGCAGCGGTGTCGGCTTCCATCATCAGTCCGATCCTGATCATCATCGTGGCCATCACGGGCCTGGGCAACTACGCCATCCCCGATTACGGCTTTGGCATCGGCCTCGTGATCGGCCGCCTGTTCGTGATCCTCTGCGGGGCGGCACTGGGGCTCTACGGGGTGTGCCTGGCGGCCTTTGCGCTGCTGGTGGGTCTGTGCGGCATGCGTTCCCTGGGCATTCCCTACCTCGCGCCCATTGCCCCCAAGCGCCCCCACAACCCGGACATCCTGCTCAGGCTTCCGGTGTGGCTCCAGCGCAGGCCGATGTTCTTCGCCAGCCAAAGGGCGCGGACGGAAAGGAAGGCGGCCGGGTGAAGCTGTCGATTTCAACAAGGGCCGCCCGCGCCGCCATGTTCGTCGCCGTGACGGTCCGGCTGTTCCTGGGTCTGGCGGTGGAGCTGCCCACCACCCACAACGGCGCGTGGATCTCCGCGTTGATCGGGGCGCTGCTGGCCGCGCCGTGGGTGGTCTGCGTGCGTTATGGCAGGTCATCAGGGTTGGTTCTGATTGCCCTGACCGCGCTGGACGCCGCCTCGGTGCTCGCCTCCATTACCCGCTCCACGGGCTACCTGGCGCTGGACCGGGCGTTGCCGTGGGTGCTGACGGTGCCGGTGGCCGCCGCGGCGCTGTGGAGCGTGTGGCGGAACGGGGACGCCATCGGTTATGCCGCTTCCATCGGGGCGAGGCTCGCGCTGCTGTTGCTGGTGATCGTCGGTTTGCTGCAGGCCCGGGCTTTTCGCCCGGCGTGGCTCGCGCCGGTGCTGGGCAGCGGCTGGCCGTCCATCCTGGAGGGCGGCGTTCGGGCAGCGGGCTGGATCGCTGTGTCTTCCAGCACCCTGGCCGTGGCGGACGGGGACGATTCTCCCTTGTCCCGCCTGATTCCGCTGGCGGGCGGCGCGCTGGCGGCGGCGCTCCTCCTGCTCCTCTCCGGTATGATCACGCCCACCCGGCTGGGCGGCGGCTGGCTGAACCGTCTGGACGACCTGCTTTGCAACGGGCGCGCGCCGCTGTATACGCAGCTGCCGATGATCGTCGTCTGGTTCGCGGGGCTCCTGCACCTGCTGGCGGCCCAGTGCTTCGCCTGCGCGGCGCTTGTGCAGCGGACGGCGAACTTGAATGGGAAGTGGATCGGAGCCGCCGTCGTCGCGGCGATTCTTATGGTCTCGCGGCTGCCCGCGCTGAATGAAGCGGCGCTGTGGATCGCCCGATGGGGATTTCTGGCCGCGGCCATCCCCGTGGCGGCAACGGCTCTATTGGGAGGAGGCGATCGAAAATGCGCATCCGGGGACTGATCCTTATGCTGTTGGTCGTGCTGACCCTCTCCGGCTGCAGCGTCACCGGCGAGGTGGAGAACCAGGCCTACGTGCTGGTGCTGGGCGTGGACCGCGTGAACGGCGGCGAGCTGGAGCTGACCGCCCGCGTGCCCCAGATCGGCAAGGGCTCCGGCGATTCCGAAGAATCCGGCGGTAGCTACCTGACCTTCTCCGCCTCCGGCGTGGACTGGCCCCGGGCCCTGGAGGCGCTGGAGCAGGCCACGCCCCGGCCCGTCAACCTGAGCCACATCGAGATGCTGGTGGTTTCGGAGGATCTGGCGCGGGAGGTGGATTTTGCCGCGCTCCTCAACCGGATCGCGGAGACGCCCCACCTGTACACCACAGCCCGCTTCGTGGTCTGCGAGGGCCGCGCCCGGGTGTTTCTACAAGAGCTCGATACGGTCATCGGAACCCGCCTGTCCTCGGAGATCGACGCCATGCTGGACCACTACGCCCAGCGGGGCTACATCCCAAGATCCAGCCTCGCGGACGCCTGCTTCGCCTTCAATTCCATCTACGGCGACGGGGTGGCCATCCTCGGAACGGTGGCTGAGGACACCCGGGCCGCGGTCTCCTTGACGGACCCCGGGGAGTTGTCGGATGAAGCCTCGCCGATGAAACAGCGGTACGGGGGCGCGGCGCTGTTCAGCGAGGGGAGGATGGTTGGAACGCTGGGCGCGGACCGGGTGATGCTGCTGAACCTGCTCCGGGGCGAGAAGTCCGACCTTCCCTTTGAGTGCGAGGGCAGGCACTATACCCTGACCCCCAAGGGCGGCGCAGGCAAGCAGGTGACCCATGATAACAAGCAAACAATCCTGGTCGTCAACCAACGGTTTACCACTCTGGACGACATCTGCGACGAGGACAAGGAGAGGCTTGAAGCGGAGATCGAACAGAAGCTCGTCGAAGTCATACAAGCCTGTCAGAGCCTTTCCAGCGATCCCTTCGGCTTCGCAGAGGCCGCGGCGGCGCGCTTTTCGACGGTCCGAAGCTGGCTGATTTTCGACTGGCGGGAACACTATAAATCAGCCGACATCCGCGTGAATGTGGATGTCGGCTGACCGGCGTTGCCGTCCATAAGCGTTGGTTCCGCGTCGATTACTTCCTGGAGTAGCTGCCGCACATGCTTTCGTCGGCGGGCAGGCCGCTGGCGCAGTCCTTGCAGGGCTCTACGCGGATGGCCTTCAGGGAGCAGTACTCCTCGTCGCCGCAGTGATACTCGCAGCTGTTGACCCGACAGTGGATGCTGGTGTTCGGCTTCGTCTGAGACATGGTTCATTCCCCCATCTTTCAATTTGCGCGTCGCGCAACCTTATTCTTCCCCGCGGGCGACAAATCATACAAGGCGCGATTGCCAGAAGCTGGAATGTATGTTATAATCATAGCATGATTTTGCGGGGAAGCCCGCGTAAAAGGAGGACGCAACATGTATTGCGTGAAGCAGATCACACAGGATATGTACTGGGTGGGCGGCAGCGACCGTCGCCTCGCCCTGTTTGAGAACGTCTACCCCATCCCCGGCGGCGTGTCCTACAACGCCTATCTGGTGCTGGACGAACAGACGGTGCTGTTTGACACCGTGGACCGGAGCGTCAGCGAAGTGTTCTTTGAGAACATCGAGCACCTGCTGAACGGAAGGAAGCTGGACTACCTGGTGGTGAACCACATGGAGCCGGACCACTGCGCCACCATGAGCGAGCTGGTTCTGCGCCACCCGGAGGTGAAGATCGTCACCAACGCCAAGGCGCTGAACATGATCAAAAACTACTTCACCTTCGACATCGACAGCCGCGTGACCGTCGTGAAGGAAAAGGACACCCTCACCACGGGCCGCCACACCTTCGCCTTCGTGATGGCCCCGATGGTCCACTGGCCGGAGGTCATGGTCTCCTACGACTTAACCGACAAGGTGCTCTTTTCCGCGGACGCCTTCGGCACCTTCGGCGCGCTGAACGGCAATATCTTCGCCGACGAGGTGAATTTCGAGACCGAATGCCTGGACGACGCCCGCCGGTATTACACCAACATCGTCGGCAAGTACGGCACCCAGGTGCAGGCGCTTTTGAAGAAGGCCGCGGACCTGGAGATCCAATACATCTGCCCGCTGCACGGCCCCGTCTGGCGCAAGGACATCGGCTGGTTCATCGAGAAGTACCAGCTGTGGAGCAGCTACACCCCGGAGGAGGACGGCGTGATCGTGGCCTATGCCTCCGTCTACGGCCGCACCGAGAACGTGGCCAACATCATCGCCTCCAAGCTGGCGGACGCGGGCGTTCGGAACGTGAAGATGTACGACGTGTCCGTTACCCATCCCTCCTATATCGTCTCCGAGGCCTTCCGGGTGAGCCACATCGTGTTCGCCTCCACCACCTACAACGCGGGCATCTTCGTGAACATGGAGAACGCGCTGCACGACCTGGTGGCCCACAACATCCAGAACCGCACCATCGCCATCGTGGAAAACGGCAGCTGGGCGCCCACCGCCGGCGGGCAGATGCGGGAGCTGCTGGGCAGGCTCAAGAACACCACGATCCTGGAGAACACGCTGACCATCAAGTCCTCCCTGAAGGGCGGGCAGATGGCGGAGCTGGACGAGCTGGTGGCCGCCATCGTTGACACGCTGCCCAAGGCCGAGGTCATCGAGCACAAGAGCAGCGAGGCTGTGGAGCCCAACGCCCTGTTCAAGTTCAGCTACGGCCTGTTCGTGCTGACGGCGAAGGACGGCGACAAGGACAACGGCTGCATCATCAACACCGCCGCCCAGCTGACGGACAACCCGAAACGCATCACCATCGCCGTGAACAAGGCCAACTACACCCACGACATGATCCTGAAGACGGGGCTGTTCAACGTGTCCGTGCTCACCACCGACGCGCCCTTCGACATCTTCAAGTATTACGGCTTCCAGTCGGGCCGAGAGGTGAACAAGTTCCCAGGCAGCGGCTTCCCCCGCAGCAAGAACGGCCTGATCTTCATCACCGGCTGCGTGAACGCCTTCATCTCCGGCAAGGTGATCGAAGCCCACGACTACGGCACCCACACCCTGTTCGTGGCCGAGGTGACCGAGGCCCAGGTGCTCTCCAGCGCCCCGTCCGTCACCTACGCCTATTACTTTGACCACATCAAGCCCAAGCCCGCAAAGCCCGTCGAGAAGAAGGTCGGCTGGGTCTGCAAAATCTGCGGCTACGTCTACGAGGGCGAGGACCTGCCCGCGGACTTCATCTGTCCCCTGTGCAAGCACGGCGCGGCAGATTTTGAGAAGCTGAAGTAGCGATCAGTCCCACGAATAGGATATAGAAAGATCCTTCGCTCCGCTCAGGATGACAACATTTTAGTTCAGACCATTGTCTGTCATCCTGAACGAAGTGAAGGATCTTTTCGCGTCCTCAGACCTCCGCCGCGCTCTTGCCCGCCAGGGCGCCGGTGGACCAGGCGATTTGCAGGTTGAAGCCGCCGGTGGCCGCGTCCACGTCGATCAGCTCCCCCGCAAAGTAGAGACCGGGCAGTCGCCTGCTCTCCATGGTGGAGGGGTTGATGTCCTTCACGCTCACGCCGCCGCGGGTGACGATCGCCTCATTATAGCCGCGCAGGGCTTTGGGGTGCAGCGGGATGGCCTTGAGGGTGTGAAGGAGCGCGGCGCGCTGGGGGGCGGTCACGCTGTTCGTCGGCATCGTGGGCGAAAGCCCCGCCAGCTTGAGCACCTGCTCCGCCAGGCTGTGGGGTGCGAGACCGTCCGCCACGGTGATCAGCTGTTTGCGGGACATGGACTTAAAATCCCGTAGCAGGCGGGCGTCCAGCGTCTGTTCGTCCAGCGCGGGCTTCAGGTCGATCTCCAGCCTGACCTGTGAAAGATCCTCCGGGAGAAGGCTGGAGAGGGTCAGCGCCAGGGGGCCGGAGATGCCGAAGTGGGTAAAGAGCATCTCCCCCATCTCGGAATAGAGCTTCTTTTCCTTCTTGCCGCCCGTCTGGAAGGCGGACAGGCGCACGTTTTTGAGCGACAGGCCCGCGAGCATCCCCGGCCAGCTCTCCACCGTCTCGATGGGCACCAGGGCCGGAAGGGTCTTCGTCACTCCGTGGCCTGTGACTTCGGCAAAGGTATGGCCGTCGCCGGTGGAGCCGGTGGAGGGATAGCTGAGGCCGCCGGTGGCGAGGATCACGGCGTCCGCGGACAATCGCGTTCCATCCTCCATGAGGACTCCGGCGCAGCGCCCGCCTTCGCCGACCAGTTCCCGGACGCGGGCGTTCAGCCGCACGTCCACGTTTTCACGCTCCAGGGCCCGGCGTAGGGCCGCGATGATGTCGCTGGCCTTGTCGGACTGAGGGAACACCCGCTCGCCGCGCTCCACCTTCAGAGGAACGCCCTGGCCTTCGATCAGGTCCATCACGCCGCGGTTGTCCAGGGTCGCGAAGGCGGCGTACATGAAGCGGGGGTTGCGGAAGATGTTGCGCTGGAAGGCCTCCATGTCGGCGGCGTTGGTGAGGTTGCAGCGGCCCTTGCCGGTGATGTACACCTTCTTGCCCAGCTTCTCGTTGCGCTCCAGGAGGATCACCCTGGCGCCGCCTTTGGCCGCAAAGAGCGCGGCCATCATTCCGGCCGCGCCTCCGCCTGTGACGATGATTTGCTTCTGATTCATGGTTGCTCCGTTCATTCGGTGGTCTTCGCCAGATACACGTCGTACTTGCCCCAGATGTCCTCCATGTCCTCGAAGTACTGGGTGACCTCGTGGCGGCGGCGCTGGCCCAGCGCCACGATCAGCGCGTTGATCAGGGACAGCGGCGCGGCGAAGGAGTCCACAAAGGAAGACATGTCGCTCTTGGCCATCAGACAGGTATCCGCCGTGGCGTGCAGCGGCGAAAGCGGCCCGTCGGTGATGGCGATCAGGGAGGCCCCGCGGCCCCGGGCGAACTCCATCGCCTCGATGGAACGGGCCGTGTAGCGCGGGAAGGAGATGCCGATGAGCAGGTCTCCGTCGCCGATGCGGGCCAGCTGCTCAAACACGTCGCTGACGCCGCTGGTGACCACGGTCACGTTCGGGAAGATGAAGCGCAGGTAGTGGCCGAAGAACTCGGCGATGGGCGCGGAGGCGCGCAGACCCAGCACGTAGATGCTGCGGGCGGCGATGATCTTCTCGATGGCGTCCTCGAAGGCGTTGATGTCCATTTCGTCCAGCGTGGAGCGGATGTTCTGGATGTCCGCCTTGAGCACCTTGTTGAGCACCTGGGCGTGGTCCATGTCGGAGGTCATTTCAAATCGCTGGGAGGCCGTCAGGCGGTGCCGGATCAGCTCCTGCAGCGCCTTTTGAAGGTGCGGATAGCCGCTGTAGCCCAGGGCGGAGGCGAAGCGCACGACGGTGGACTCGGACACGCCCACGTATTCCCCCAGCTTCGAGGCGGTCATGAACACCACCTTGTCGTAGTGGGTGACGATGCACTCGGCGATGCGCCGGTGGCTTTTTGAAAGTTTTTTGCCGCTGTGATTCAAACGCTGAATCAGTTCCTGTGCGTTATCCATGAGGGCATTTCCTCCTGAATCCGATTCAATGATAAGCCATGTGCTGCAATTATATCCCATACATCGCGGATTTGCAAGACATCCCTGCAAATTTATGCATTATTTACGTTGTTTTATGGCATTTTTATACTGACGCGCTATGATTCATTCGCCGGTTTGAGAGCTTCATTCCTGCATTTTCCCCCGTTTGGATATGCAAAACGACGGGCGCGGGCAGGCGCGGCGCGGCATGAGCGCTGGCGTGGCGTCATATGTTAATCCTGCAATGCTTGGGGAGGTGAGCGCATGGTTCGATTCAAGGTCGTCCGGGCGTCCCGGCTGCTGCTGGTGGCCGCCATCATCGTGCTTGCGGCGGTTCTGGCGCTGGTGGGCGCGCAGCTGCTTCGGCGGGACGCGGCCCCCGCGCACAGCGGATCGGCCAACCTGGTGGACGCCGGACGCGAAAACGAGGCAAAGACCCAACTGGTCTTTGCCTCGTCCGGCGTCAAGGGTGAGCTGCCGCTGGATCCCGGCAATCCGGCAATCCAGGTGGAAGTCGTGGCACAGCCCACTCCCGAGCCCGTGCCCCTGCGTGTGCTGATCTACCACACCCACACCCACGAGGCCTATGAACAGGTCAAGGACGACCCCTACCAGGCGCTGGAGGCCTGGCGCACCGCTGACGCCGATCACAGCGTCGTTCGCGTGGGCGAGGAGCTGGCGAAGCGGCTGAGGGCCTGCGGGTTCGACGTGACCCACGACACCACCGATCACGAGGGCGCGGAGCTCTCCACGGCCTACACCCGCTCGCTGGCGACCCTCAAGGGCTATGCGCAGCCCTTTGACCTCTACATCGACCTGCACCGGGACGCCTGGAGCGAGGGCGAGATCGAGGCGGTGGAAAGTGCCTCCGGGGAGCGCCTCGCGCCGCTGATGCTGCTGATCGGCAACGGCAATGGCTTTGAGGAGAAGCCCTATTACGAAGAAAACCTGGCCTTCGCCCGGGCTCTGGAGAGCCGGATCAACGCCATCGAGCCTGGGCTGTGCAAGCCGACGCTGGTGAAGGACGGGCGCTACAACCAGCACATCGGCGTGTTTTCGGTGCTGGTAGAGGTGGGCCACAACCAGAATACCCTCCGGGAGGCGCTGAACGCCGTGCCCCCGCTGGCGGAGGCCATCGAAACCCTGCTCATCCGGGAGCCTGACAGGAGGCTGCTGGAAATGCGGGCGGCCGCCCTCAACGGAAAGTAGCCTGTCAGAACGCCATTTGCAGCTGCTCCGGGCCCACCGCACGAACCAGCACACTGACGTTGTCCGAAAACAGCGGCGTCTCCCCCGCCAGCCAGCGAAGAAGGGAAGGCCTGTCCGGCAGGATCAGAGGCATGCGGTTGTGCACGGGCTGGATGGCCTTGACCGGCGGCTGGGTGAGCACGACGAACTCCCGGCCCGCCTCCCCCATGCGATAGAGCCCCGCCAGGTAGAACAGGCCCACATCCCGCAGGTTCACGGCAAACTTCTGCTTGTCCGTCCGCCGCCATTCATAGTACCGGGAGGCGGGCATGGCGCAGCGTTGGCTGTCGGCGATGCCTCGAAACAGCGGCTTTTCGTGCAGGGTCTCCACCCGGGCGTTGATGACGAGGCCGCCCTGCTCCCTGGAAAAGCCCCAGCGCATGGCCTGGACGCTTTCATCCTCCGACACCACCACAGGCGCTTCCATGCCGGGCTGAATCTCTCCGCCGCTGACGCAAGTCCGGTTCAATGCTTCGAGGTCGAATCCGCGAATGGCCTCATCCGCGATGAAGTAGCGTCCGCACATGGCTATCCCTCCCGCTACATAAAAGTGTAATACTATTGTTTTCGATTTGTCAACCAATATTCCTTGCAAGAATATACTTTTAGATATAATATACTACCAATAGTGTATCTACAAATGAGAGGATGTGGCGACATGGCGAAGCTGTATCTGGCGGACCTGGACGCACAGTTTATGCGGAGCGTGCGCAAGGCGGTGTCCCGGAACCGTTCCATCGAGGTGGTGGGACAGTCCGGCGACGGCAGGAAGGCCCTGGAGGACGTGCGCCGTTTCCAGCCGGACGTGCTGCTCACGGACATCCAGCTGCCGGGGATGGACGGCCTTGCCCTGCTGCGGGAGACCCGCCGCCTGCGCCGTTCGCCTTCGGTGATCATCTGCACCCGCTTCTATCCCGCAAGCTGCATGGACTGGTGCTTTCGCTACGGCGCGTCCTACTTCCTGTGCAAGCCCATCGACTACGACAGGCTCCCGGAGCTGATCCTGGATTGCGCGGCGGAGCGCGTCCCTCAACCCGAAGAAGCGTCCGCCGAAGACGACAGTGCCGAGAGCATCCGGGCTCTGCTTTCCGACATGGGCATCTCCTCCCGGCTGAACGGCAGCGCCTACCTGGTCAATTCCGTGCTCTTTGCCCGGGAGAACGGTTTGCTGATGAAGAATCTCTCCCACGGGCTGTATCGGGAGCTGGCCAGCCGCATGAACACCACCGTCTCCCGGGTGGAGCGTTCCCTGCGCAACGCCATCGGCGTGGGCTACGAGCGCGGCTCCCTGAAGGACCGCTTTCCTGGCAAGCCCACCAACCGTCAGTTCATCGAATACCTGCTCCGTGAAACCGAATAAACTTTCCTACACTGATATTGTAATTGCCCCGCGAGTGTGTTAAACTATTTATAGAATAACGTCGCGGGAGGATTGCACTATGCTGATCATCGGTATCTGCGGAGCCAGCGGCAGCGGAAAGTCCACGCTGGCCAAGGCGCTGGCGTCCAGGCTGGAGAAGCCCTGCGTGTACATCAAGCAGGATTCCTACTACAAGGATCACCCCGACATGACCTATGAGGAACGCTGCCTCATCAACTACGACGAGCCGGAGATCTTCGAGCACGACGTGCTGCGGGAGGACCTGATGAAGTTGCGCAGCGGCCAGGCCATCACCGCCAAGGAATACGACTACACCCAGCACCGCCGCTGCGACCCCGGCGTGCTGATCGAGCCGGCGGACGTGGTGCTGCTGGAGGGCATCCACGTTTTCTACGATCCCCAGGTGCGGGACCTGCTGGACTTCAAGATCTACATCCAGGTGGACCCGGACGTGTGCCTGCTCCGGCGCGTGAAGCGGGATCTGCGGGACCGCGGGCGCACCATCGAGAGCGTGTACCGGCAGTATCTGGATACGGTTAAGCCCATGTATGAAAAGCACATCCGGAACTACGTGGAGTACGCGGATCTGATCGTCGCCCGGGGCGGCAAGAACGCCCGGATCGTGGACATCCTCGCCCACTACATCAACTCCGGGATGATCGACACGATGGATTGAATAACATGCAGGCACAATTCACGGCAAGCTGGGATATATAGAAGCGTGTCAGGCACAGCAATGCACAGATCCTTCGCTTCGCTCAGGATGACAACGCAACAATGTCGTCCTGAGCGAAGCGAAGGATCTTCGGTATCATGGGAATGGGCGGCGCAACGCCGCCCCTACACTTATATTATAGTTCTCCCTTGCGCACTTCGGCATCCTTGAGCATGTTCCGTGCGTGGGACAGGCTGCTCTCATTCTCTGACGCGCCGCCCACCAGCCTCGCCAGCTCGTGAGCCCGGCCCTCGTCGTCCAGCAGGCGCACGTGGGTGTCCGTGCGGTCTTCCCCGGCGATCTTCTCCACCAGGAAGTGGGCGTCGCCCAGGGCCGCGATCTGCGGCAGATGGGTGATGCTGAGCACCTGCCGGTTGCGGGCGATCAGACACATCTTTTCCCCCACTACCTGGGCCATGCGCCCGGACACGCCGGTGTCGATCTCGTCGAACACCATGGCGTCCACGCCCTCCGCGTCCACGGAGATGGCCTTCAGCGCCAGCATCACGCGGGAGATCTCGCCGCCGGAGGCGATGTTCGCCAGGGGCTTCATCGGCTCGCCGGGGTTCGGGGAGATCATGAACTCCACCTTGTCCATGCCGCTCACCGTCGGCTTCGGCTCCGGCTCCAGGCGCACCTCAAAGCGGGTCTTGCCCATGCCCAGGTCCTTGAGCTGCTTGCAGATCTCCGCCGCCAGCTGTTTAGCGGAATCGCTGCGCAGGGCCGTCAGCACCCCGCAGGCCTCCCGCAGCCTGCCGTCGGCCTCCTTGTATTGCTTTTTCAGCGCCGCGATGGACTCGTCCCCGCGCTTGAGCTCGTTCAGGCGGCTCTCCGCAGACTGGCCGAAGGCGATCACTTCCTCCACCGTCGCGCCGTACTTGCGCTCCAGGCGCTTGATCGCGTCCAGCCGCCCGGCGATCTTGTCCAGCAGCTGGGGTTCGAAGTCCAGATCGTCCATCAGCGCCTGCAGCTCATAGCCCACGTCCTGGGCCCCGTAGTAAAGCTCCCGCAGACGCCCCGCCAGCGCGCCGTAGCGTTCGTCCAGGGCCGCGATCCTGTCCATGGCCTCCGCCGAGCGCAGCAGTCCCTCCTGGGCGCTGGGCGAGCGCCCGTCGCCCTGGTAGACGAGGGTGTAGGCCGCCTCCACGCCCTGGCGGATCTTCTCGCTGTTTTCAAGGACGGACAGCTTCTTCTCCAGCTTCTCCTCCTCGCCGGGCTTCAGCTTTGCCGCGGCGATCTCCTGCGCCTGGAAGGACAGCATGTCGAAGAGTCGCTCCTTCTCGGACACATCGTTCATCAGCCGCTTGAGCTCGGAGGCGATCTTGCCCCGCTCGGCGTGGAGCCTGGCCACCTCCTCACGGGCCTGGCGGTGCTTCTCGCCGCCGAAGGCGTCCAGGAAGTCCAAGTGCTTCGCCGGGTTCATCAGGGCTTGGTGCTCATGCTGGCCGTGGATGTCCATCAGCTGGGTCGTGAGCTTTTTCAGCGTCTGCAGGGGCACGACCACGTCCTGCACCCGGCAGATGTTCCGGCCCTCCCGGCTCAGCTCCCGTCGGATGGCGATCACGCCGTCCTCGGCGTCGATGTCCAGTTCCCTTAAAATGTCCTGGGCCTTCGGGTTCCTGGACACGTCAAACAGCGCCTGCACGGAGGCCTTCTCCGCACCGGTGCGGATCAGGTCCTTGTCCGCGCGGCTGCCCAGGGCCAGGTTGATGCTGTCCACCACGATGGACTTGCCCGCGCCGGTTTCGCCCGTAAGCACATTGAATCCCTGCGCAAATTCAACGCGCAGCGATTCAATGAGGGCGATGTTTTTAATTGTCAGTTCAAGCAGCATGGTTGGCTCCGATCAATCGTTCAGCAGAACATTGAATTTTCCCACCAGCGCCTCAGCGGCCTCGTTGGAGCGGGTGATGATGAGCAGTGTGTTGTCGCCGGCGATGGTGCCCATGACCTCGCTCCACTTCATGGAGTCGATGGCTTCGCCCGCGGCGTTGGCGCTGGCGGTGAGGGTGTTCACCACGATCAGGTTGTTGACGGACTCGATATTCACAATGGACTCGGCCAGGATGCGGGCAAAGCGATCGTTCATGCCCTTCTCGGCCCGCTCCACGGTGGCATACTTGTAGCCGCCGTGCTCGGACAGCACCTTCAACAGGCGCAGCTCCTTGATGTCGCGGGACACGGTGGCCTGGGTCACCTTCACGCCGCGATTCAACAGCTCCTCCGCCAGTTCCTCCTGGGTCTCGATATCCTTCGTCTCTATGATTTCCAATATCAGGTTATGACGCGCGCTCTTCATTTCCTGTGAAGCCTCCCAGTCCTTTGATTGTGGGGATTCATCGAGCGCGGCTATCGCCGGACGAAACGCGGCGACAGGCGCTCCGGGATCTTTCGTAGTAGGAAGCACTTAATGCGTCCACTCGGACAGCTTGCTTCTCAGCAGTCCGAAGTAATTCTTCTCATGGAAGCGCACGAATCGCGCCTGCCTGGGCGAGCGGCAGATGGTGATCTCCGGCTGCTGATGGTCCATACGCAGCACGCGCCTGCCGTCCAGCACCGCGTGGGCGTCGCCGTCGGCGTCCTTGGCTCGAACGGTGATGCGCTCGTCGGCGGAAACCACCACCGGCCTTGCGTTCAGCGTGTGGGGACAGACGGGCGTCAGCACGAAGCAGTCCAGCCCCGGCAGCACCACGGGCCCGCCGGCAGACAGCGAATAGGCGGTCGAGCCGGTCGCGGTCGCGACAATCAGCCCATCGCCGGAGACGCAATCCACCAGGGTGCCGTTTGCCTCATATTCAAGAGAGAGAATTTTGACGCTGGGAGTGGCGCGGGTGATGACGATGTCGTTGAGGGCGAAGGTCCTGAATGGGTCCTGCCCTTCGATCATCATGGTGGTGCGCGCGTCGATGGCGTAATCCTCGGCAAGAAGCCTGTCGATCATTCCCTCGTCCAGCTCCGCCGTCTCCACCTCAGACAGGAAGCCGAGGCGGCCGAGGTTGATGCCCAGGATGGGCAGGTCATAAGGGATCGCCTTGTCGAGGCCGGAGAGTATGGTGCCATCTCCTCCCAGCACGATCAGCAGTTGACAGCGTTCAAATTCATCCACGAAAAACCCGGACGCCTTCAGCTCCGAGTTCAAGTCGAAATTCAAGCAGATTTCGACTCCCCTGCGAACGAGCAATTTGATCAGCTTCCGGGCAACGTCAAGTCCCGTGGACTTGGACGGGTTCCAATGAATCCCGACGCAGCGAACGGACAACGCAACCACTCCTCATATATACAATATACCAAAGAGGGCCCGCGTTACAAGCCCTCTGAGAAGGATTTAAAAAAATTGTCATATGCTTGGCTAATTGTAATATCTATTGAAGTTTGACCCTGTTTTATCGTCAGATTGTTGAAGCTGACAAGGTCCAATAGAAATTCTATGTTACCCTCAGGGCCGCGGATCGGCGAGTAATCCAGGCCGTTCACGCGCCATCCCAGGGAGGGAATCAAGCCCGTGATCTCCCGGAGCACCTTCTCGTGCACGGCCCGGTCCCGGACCACGCCCTTCTCCCCCACCTCGTCCTTTTCGGCCTCGAACTGGGGCTTCACCAGGGCGACAAATCGCGCGTTTTGTCCCTCCAGCACGCCCAGCGCGGCGGGGAGCACCGCCTTCAGGGAGATGAAGGAGACATCCGTCGCGCCGAAGGTCGGGCGCGGGTCGAAGTCCTCCGGCTTCAGGAAGCGGGCGTTGGTGCGCTCCATGCACGTCACCCGCGGATCGCTCCTCAGCC
This sequence comes from uncultured Eubacteriales bacterium, assembly GCA_900315585.1. GTDB lineage: Bacteria > Bacillota > Clostridia > Christensenellales > Aristaeellaceae > UBA2862. Next base: position 65,667 of record OMZP01000002.1, read on the forward strand.
GGTAGTCCAGCAGGTTGTAGCCCACGTCCACGGAATAGACCCGGCTGGCGCCGTTTCTGAGCATCACGTCCGTGAAGCCGCCGGTGGAAGCGCCCACGTCCACGCACACCGCGCCGTTCAGGTCGATGCCAAACACCTCGACGGCCTTTTTCAGCTTATGGGCCCCGCGGCTGACATAGGCGTTCAGCTCGCCCTTCACACGGAGCGCGTCGCCCGGCTTCAACGTCTCGCTGGCCCGGAGGATCTTCCGGTCCCCGGCCATCACCCGGCCCTCCATGATCAGCGCCCGCGCCAGTTCGATGGACTCCAGGTTCAGATCCTCGTACAGGGCCTCGTCCGCCCGGCGTTTCTTCATACGCGGGCCTCCGAAAGCTCCTTCAGCTTCCTCTGGATGCGGTTTGAAATGTCCATGGCGGTGAGCCCGCATGCCTTTAGCTGCTCGGCAATGGTGGCGTGTTCGATATACTCATCCGGCACGGCCAGGGTCAACACCGGCGTGTGGAAGTTCTCCTTATTGAGCATCTCCAGAACGCCCTCGCCGAAGCCGCCGGAGAACACGTTGTCCTCCGCCGTGACCACCAGCTTCTTGCCCCAGCTCTGCTCCAGCAGCAGCTTCCGGTCCATGGGCGCGACGAACCTCGCGTCCACCACGCCGGCGGAGATGCCCTTACCCATCAGCTCGATGGTGGCCTGCATGGCCAGCTGCACCATGCGGCCCACGGCGAAGATGGTCACGTCCTTGCCGCTGCTCAAAAGCTCCCACTCGCCCACTTGAAACTCCCGCTGGCTCTGGATGCCGGGGCCCAGGTCCTCGCACTCCCGGGGATAGCGGATGGCCATGGGCGCGTTCACGTCCTGGCTCAGGCACACCAGCTTTTTAAGATCCCGCACGTCCCGGGGCGCGGCGACGATCATGCCGGGGATGCTGCGCAGGTAGCTCAGATCGAACACGCCCTGGTGGGTCGCGCCGTCGGGTCCGACCAGGCCCGCCCGGTCGATCAGGAAGGTCACCGGGAGGCTGTTGCGGCACACGTCCAGCATGATCTGGTCGTAGGCCCGCTGGAGGAACGTGGAATACACGGCCACATAGGGCTTCATGCCCTGGCTGGCCATGCCCGCCGCCATGGTGACGGCGTGTTCCTCGGCGATGCCCACGTCGAAGAATCGCTCCGGGTGGGCCTGCTGGAAGGCGTCCATGCCGGTGCCGTTGGGCATGGCGGCCACCACCGCGCAGATGCGGATGTCGTTTTCGGCCAGCTCGATCAGCTGCCGGGCGGCGATCTCGCCGGAGGACAGCCGATGCTCGCCCTTCTGCTCGCCGGATTCGATGTAGAAGGGCGCAATGCCGTGGAAGGTGTCCGGATGATCCTCGGCGGGGGTATAGCCCTTGCCCTTCTGGGTCACCACGTGGATCAGCAGCGGCTTGTCGTCGTTCTTCGCCCGGAGCAGCACCCGGGTCAGCTGCTTGATGTCGTGGCCGTTCACCGGGCCGATGTACTTGAAGCCCAGGGCGTCGAAGAACTTGTCGTCGATGAACAGGGAGCGCACGCGATTGCGACACTTTTCCAAAAAGTGAAGCACCGCGTGAGCCGCCTCCCGCCCGGAGGACAGGCGGGTGCGCACGCCCTGCTTCACGGCCAGGTAGCCCTTGCTCTGGCGCATGAAGGTGAGGTACTTGCTGAGGGCGCCCACGTTGTGGGCGATGGACATGTCGTTGTCGTTGAGGATGACGATCATGCGGGTGCCGGACTGACCGGCGTCGTTCAGCGCCTCGTAGCACATGCCGCCGGTGAGCGCGCCGTCGCCCAGCACGGCTACCACACTGTAGTCGCCGTGCATGATGTCTCGCGTGCGGGCCATGCCAAGGGCGGCGGAGATCGCCGTGGAAGCGTGTCCCGCCGTGAAGGCATCGTATTCGCTCTCATCCATCTGGGGAAACCCGCTGGCTCCGCCCTTTTGCCGCAGGCGCTGGAACAGCTCGTAGCGCCCGGTGAGCAGCTTGTGGGCGTAGGACTGGTGGCCCACGTCCATCACGATCTTGTCCCGGGGCGCGTCGAACACGGTGTGCAGGGCGATGGTGAGCTCCACCACGCCCAGGTTGGAGGCGAGGTGTCCGCCGCGGTTGGAGACCACCTTGACGATCTCCTCGCGCAGCTCCCCGGCCAGCTGCTTGAGCTGGCGCTGATTCAGCTTTTTCAGATCCGCGGGTTCATGTATCTGCTCGATCAGCATCTGTCGTTTTCTTCTCCGGTGTTATTTTGTGCGGTTCACCATGGCGTCCACCAGGTCGCGGAAGAACGCGGCCTTTTCGCCGTAGCGTTCGATGGCTTGGGTGGCCTCGCCGTGCAGCCGGTCCACCAGCGCGCGGGTGCCCTCCACGCCATAGGCCGACACGCAGGTCAGCTTGCCGCTCTCGGCGTCCTTGCCCAGGGTCTTGCCCATGTTCTCGGCGGTGCCCACCACGTCCAGAAGGTCGTCCGTGGCCTGGAACAGCAGCCCGAAGGCCTCGCCGTAATCGGTCAGGGCTTTCAGGTCGGCCTCCCCCGCCCCGGAAAGCCTGACTGCGGCGCGGAGGGGATAGATGAACATGCAGGCCGTCTTGCCGTGCTGGATGTAGCGCAGCGCGGTTTCGTCGTCGGCGTTCTCCTTCTCGCAGTACAGGTCCATCACCTGGCCCGCAATCATGCCGGTGACGCCCGCGCCGGTGGCGATCTCCCGGATGGCCAGCAGGGATTGCGCGGCCCGATCGGGGCGCTGGCAGGCCGCCGCCAGCATCGTCTCAAAGGCGCAGTTCAAAAGGCCGTCCCCCGCCAGGATCGCCTGGCCCTCGCCGAACACCACGTGGTTGGTGGGACGGCCCCGGCGCAGCGTGTCGTTGTCCATGCCGGGCAGGTCGTCGTGGATCAGGGAATAGGTGTGGATCATCTCCACCGCGCAGGCGAAGTCCAGCGCGCTCTGCACGTCCCCGCCCAGCATCTCCACCGCCGCCAGCAGCATGCTGGGGCGCAGGCGCTTGCCGCCCGCGCAGAGGCTGTAGCGCATGCTCTCACTGAGCAGCCAGGGCATTTCGCCGATTGCATACCGGCCCTTGCCGATGACCGCCGGAATGGCTTCCAGCCGCGCGTTTACCAGCGCCGCGTATTCCGCAAGCGTTCTCATGCTTCCGCCGGGGGATCGAGCTCCGTCTCCCCCGCCTCCGTCAGCACGCGGATGCGCTTGTCGCTCTCGTCCAGCATGCCGCTGAGCGTGCCCTTGAGGGCCATGGCCTTCTCATAGGCCTTGAAGGAATCCTCCAGGGGCAGCTGGCCGGATTCCAGGGAGCGCACCAGCTCCTCCAACTCCTGCATTCCCTCTTCAAAGGTGATCTTCTTCTTCATCCGTTTCCGTCCTTTGGCGCAACCGACGCGATATTCGCCGTCAGTTCGCCGTCTTTCAGTTGCACAACGATGGGCGCGTTCACATCCGCGCCGATGGCGCTTTCAAGTACTTTTCCATTCTGCCGGACGACGGCATAGCCCCGCTCCAGCACTGCCTCCGGGTTCAGCGCCCGCAGCGACGCTTCCAGCGCGTTCAGCCGGTGGCGGGACCGCTCCATCACCACCGGCATGGCGGCTTTGAACCGCCCCTCCAGCTGGTCGAGGGCCGTTTTCCTCGGCGCGATCAACGCCTGTCGAGGCGTTTTCAACACCGCCGAATCCGTGAGCCGCTGCAGGGACAGCCGCCGGATCCTCTGGGCGCTTTGAAGCGCGCCGCCCAGGCGCAGCAGCACGGCGTTTAAGTCCTGTCGCAGCTGGGCGATCTCCGGCACCGCCAGCTCCGCCGCGGCGGAAGGGGTTGGAGCGCGCAGGTCCGCCACGAAGTCCGCGATGGTGAAGTCCACCTCATGCCCCACGCAGCTGATGACCGGGATTCTCGATGCGGCGATGGCCCGGGCCACGATCTCCTCGTTGAAGGCCCAGAGGTCCTCGATGGAGCCGCCGCCGCGACCCGCCAGGATCACGTCGCAGCCCCCGTGTTCGTTCAGCCGCTCGATGGCGCGAACGATCTCCTCCGCCGCGCCGGCCCCCTGCACAGCGCAGGGCGCGATCAGGATGCCCACGCCGGGGTTCCTGCGCCGGGCCACGTGGATGATGTCGCGGATGGCCGCGCCAGTCTTGGAGGTGGCCACGCCAATCACCCGGGGCATCCGGGGAATCTCCCGCTTTCTGGCAGGATCGAATAGCCCCTCCGCCATCAGCTTCTGCTTCAGCTTCTCAAAGCGCAGGTAGAGGTCGCCCTGTCCGGCCTGGCGCATGGAATTGACGTAGAGCTGGAAGCTGCCGTCCCTGGGAAAGATGGAGGCGGAGGCCCGCACCGTCACCCGCATGCCGTCGGCAGGCGTGAAGTCCAGCCCCATGGCGTTCTGGCGGAACATCACGCACTGTACCCGGGAGGCCTCGTCCTTGAGGGAGAAGTACCGGTGGCCGCTGTAGTGATGCTTGTAGCCGGAGATCTCGCCGGTGACCTCCACTGCGCGAAGCAGCGGGTCCCCGGCCAGCAGCCTTCGTGCGTATTCGTTCAGCTCTGACACTGACAGCGCCGCATGGTTCGCTTCCAGCATACTATTCCCCGTCGGCCTGTTCATCTTCCATGGCGCGGGCCAGGTTGCCCAGCACGCCGTTCACAAACGCGCCGGCCTTGTCGGTGGAATACTGGTTCGCCAGCTCCACGGCCTCGTTGATGATGACGCCCGCGGGCGCTTCCTTCAGCGTCAGCTCATACACCGCCAGGCGCAGGATCGCCAAATCCACGCGGGTGAGGCGCTCGACGGTCCAGCCCCGGAGGAAGGGCGCAAGCCGCGCGTCCAGGGCCTCGGCGTTCTTCTGCACGCCCTCGGCCATGCGGTTCATGTAGTCCGCCTCGCGCTCGTTGGGCTGCACCTCCAGCAGGTTCAGCCGCGTCTCCTCGCCGCCGTCGCCGCCCATCTCCCATTCGTAGATCAGCTTCATCGCCTGGGCGCGCGCAACACTTCTGTCCATTCAATGTACCAACTTTCTATAATTTCAAAACGCAACTATTGCGGTGGCGCATACACGCCGCCGCAATAGTCACTGAATTTATGCTGCGGTTACTCCGCATCCGCCCCGTATTCCCCGGCTTCCTCGGCTTCCCGGGCCTTAAGGTCCGCAAGGTCCTTGGCGAACTGGGACTCATAGGGCTTTTCGAAGTCGTATTCCTCGGCTGCATCCTCCCTGGGCTCGCTGGCGGGCGCTTCAAACACGGGCGTGGGCACTTCCACGAACTCCGGCTCCTGCTCGCTCGCAGGCTCTGGTTCAGGGGTATAGGTGGGTTCAAAGACGGGCTCCGGCATGGTTTGCGGTTCCGGCGCGGGCTGCGGTTCCGGCTCAGTAACGGGCTCGTGTCTGGCATAGCTGGGCTCCGGCTCCACGGCGACGGGCGCGGCGGTGGGCAGCGCGTCCTGGCCCTTGCCGCGACGGCGGCGCAGCTTCGGCTCCGGCTGGGCGGTCACGGCGTTGATCGTGATGGACACTGCCCGCACGGCCACGCCGCAATTCGTCTCCACGAACTGGCGAATGGCCCGCTGCATGTTCATCGTGATGGTGGGCACGTGGCTTCCGTTCACGATGGTGGCGTTGACGTTGATGCCGATGGCGTCGTCCAGGTTCTCGATGCCGATCTTCATCTCCGTGATGCCGTCGATATTGCCCACCGACTGGCGCACCATCTGCTCAATGGCGGCGATGGCAATGCGCACCTTGCCGCTGTCGCTGGAATCCACGGTAATGAAGCCGCGGTCCTGCCGCTTGGCGCGCTTGAAGATGTTCACCAGATGCGCAATGGCAATGACGGCATAGATCGCCAGCAGGGCGATGCCGATGATCTTCACCTTATTAAAGCCGATGGCATCCACCAGCCGGTTGTAGTAATTCAGGATGAAGTCCGGCGCGATCAGGTACACGGCGAAGGCCGCCACGATCAGCAGGGACAGCAGCCAGTGAAAGAACATCAGTATGCGCTTGCCAACAGTCATTTTCATAGCAATCACCATTCCTGTGTGGTTTGATCGACGATTCTTGCGTTATTCGTACGTTTCGGTTTCCTCGTCGGTTTCCTGTTCTTCGTCGTCCTCGGGGTCGTCCGCGTCGAAGTCGTCTGCATCGAAATCTTCCTCGTCGCTTGCTTCCTCGGCGTCCTCCTCGGCGGGCGCTTCCTTAGCCTCTTCCTCAAAGGCGTCCGGCGCGTCCTCCGTCACGACTTCCTCCACCTCGATCACGGTGTTATCCTGCGAGGCGACGGCCTCGGCCTCTTCCTCCTCGGTCTTCTCCAGCATCTTGCGGTGCTGCTCGTCCAACTCGGCGTTGGCGCGCTGCTCGCGCTCGAAGCTGATGCCGGTCACGTGCACGTCCACGTTCTTCACGTCCAGGCCGCTCATGGTCTCGATGGCCTTCTTCACGTTCTCCTGGATGTTCCGGGCCACGTCCGGCACGGGAGAGCCGTAGTCCACCGTGATGGTGATGTCCACGGAGACGCGGTTGTCCTCCAAATCTATGCGCACGCCTTTGGTGAGGTTGCGGTTGCTCTTGCGGGAAAACATATCGGCGATTCCGGCGGAGGGCGAGATCATGCTGGCCACGCCGTCCACCTCGGTGGCCGCAAGCCCTGCGATGGTCGCGACAACTTCCGTGGCGAAGGAGACCGTGCCGTTGGGGTTATCGTTCAGCTTGACATCGGAAGGATAATTATCGCTCATGGTGCATACCTCCTTATACAGAATCTATTATAGCAGAAAAAGCGCGATTGCGCAAACACTTTCCGTTATTTTACCGGAATGATTTTCACATTTCCGCCGGTAAGGCCCGTTTCGCGCATCACAAGCTCCAAAATCACCGCCGATTCCTGCTGGGTGACGCTCTCCTGGCGCAGCAGGACGTTGCAGGACCGCTCGCCCACGCTCACCACCGCGTCCGCAAATCCCCGCCCCTGGAGGATGCCCTCAAGGGTCAGCTCCTGCTCGGCGCGTTCGATGAGGCTCATAAGCTGGGCCTGGGCCTGGCGGACGGTCTGTGCGTCGGTTTTGTCGCCGTGGACGATGTCGTTCAGCTGGGCCTCCTGGCGGGCGCGCAGCTGCTCCCGCTCCAGACGGAATTGGTCGAGGGGGTCCACGGCCTCCATCCGGGCCGCAGGCTCGGCTTGGACAGTGCTTTCGACATGATGCATCGCGAGCTTCCAGGTGATCGCCGCGTCCAGTGCCAGCAGCATCACAAGCGCAAGGCAGAGGACGGTCCATTTCTTTGACTTGCTCATCCCTCACCCTCCCCTTCCGCCGGCAAAGATGATCTCCACCCGCGCCGCGTCAATCTCCAGCAGCGTGGTGACCGCGTTTTCCAGGTTCAGAAAGGTCAAGACATTCTCCTTCCCCGAAGAGACGATCACCGCGCCGGTGACGCCGCCCTCCCCGTCCTCGTTCACCATGACCTCGACTTCTCCCGCGCCGTCCACCCGGGAGAGGATGCGGGCCAGCCGCGCTTCCAGCTCCGTGTGTCCGGATGCCTGCTTCGTCCCGTTCCCCAGCAAAAGCAGGGCCAGCAGCGCCGCCAGGGCCAGCAGCGCCAGCACCTCCGCCCCCTTCGCGGCGCGCAATCGTTCCCACAGAGCTCTTGCCATGGCGGTCCGTTCCTTCGTTTTCTTGCATTACATCCCCATGAGCCTCATTATCAGCTTCACCGCCCCGGTGGCCACGGCCACGGCGCAGAGCGAACGAAAGGCGAAGGCCCCGCGCTGGTCGCCCAGCAGAAGGTCCATGGCCGCGGCGGCGGCGCACACGGCAAAGAGGCTTTGCGCGGCCTCGGAAAATGCGTTCATTTCAGCCTCCCGTCAGCGACAGGCACGCGCCCAGCAGCAGCACCGCCAGCAGCGTCCCGGAGACGCAGATCGCCAGCAGCAGCTTGTGGAGCGCGCCGTAGCTCGCGATGATCCGGGCAACGCCCGCGTCCGCCACCGGCTCCAGCACCGCCGCGGCCAGTTTTAATGAGAGCGTGGAGACCGCGAGCCTGAGGATGGGCGCGAGGGTGGAGCCAACCGCGGCCACCATGCCCGCCACGCCCGCCAGGTTCCGCACCGACAGCGCGCTGGCGAGGAGCGCCCCGGCGGAGTCGGAGACCTCGCCGCCCACGATGGGTATCATCGAGCGCAGGGCCCGCTGGATCGCCCGGACTGACACGGCGTCCTGCCCGCGCACCAGAAGCCCCTGCAGCGCCATCAGGCCGACGAAGCCGGAGAGCAGCAGGCCCAGGCCCCAGCCCAGCCACCGCGTCACTGTGGAAAACAGGCGGTTCAGTTGAAACCGATCGGACAGGTTGGCCGAGGCCGCCAACGCCGCGGCCACGCCGCACATCGGAAGCGCCCCGTCCAGCAGCAGCCCTTCGATCAGGTTCGCGCACAGCGCCGTGGAGGGCGTGAGCACAGTCGCCCGCTCCGCCGCGCCGGTCAGCGTCAGCGCGGTGACCAGCACCGGCGAGGCCGCGTTCACCAGCTTCACCGTGGCTTGAAGCGCGCTTTGACAGACGCTCTGCGCCTGGAGGTACCGCCCCATCAGCAGAACCGCGCAGCTCACCCGGCAGAGCAGCACCATCATCCCGCCCGTGTCCCCCAGCACGGTCTTCAGCAAAAGTCCCGCCAGCACCGGCGCGGCCATGGCCTTCAGCACCTCCAGCAGGCCGTCCTTCACGGAAATGCCCAGGTGCTGAACGGCCTGGCGGATCGCGTCCGCGTCCAGGGTAAACTGTCCTGACATCAATCCCTCCGCGACGGAGCGCACGTCGAAGCCCGCCTGCTGGGAGAGGGAGGTTAGGTCCAGGTCTGCTGCCTCCACCGCCGAAGCTGAGCAAGCGAGCAGTATCAGCATCACCAGGGCAGCGACACGCCAAGCAAGCTGGCGAGCTCCGCGAGCATCGGCGCGCACAGGCCCAGCATGGCCACCCGCGAGGCCAGCGACACCCGCCCTGCCAGCGCGCTCTCCCCGGCGTCCATACAGAGTTGGGAGCCCAGCTCCGCGACGATGGCGATGCCCGCGCCCTTGACGACCGTCGAGGTCAGGTCTCCCTCCGTCGCCAGCAGCCGCTTCAACGCCTCCATCCAGCCCGACGCGTCGCCCGCCGCGCCGAAAGCCAGGGCCAGGGCCGTCAACCCCGCCGCCAGGGAGATCGCCGTGGCCAGCTCCGGGCGCTGGACACGAATGGCCGAGCAGATCATCGAGACCGCCACGCACAGCGCCGTCACCTTCAATATCACCCTCAGACCTCCCCGCTACAGCGAAAAGAGGCTTCGGATGCTGGAGAAGAAGCTGGAGATCTGCCCCGCCACCATCATCAGCACTACCAGCAGCCCGGAGAGCGTCGCCAGCATGGCGATGTCGTCCCGGCCCGCCCGGGTGAGCAGCTGGCCGATGATCGTCACGATCACGCCGATCCCGGCGATCCGGAAGATGAAATCCACGTCCATATTGCTTCCTCATATCACGATCAATGCCAGCATCAGCCCGATGAGCAGCCCCAGGGACAGGTAGAGGCGGTCCGCCTCGCCGGCCTTCACCTGGGCGGCCTGCTGCTGACGGTCCAGGGCTTCGACGACTTCGGATAAGAGAAGGTCCTGTTCTTCCCGTCCTGTCTGGCCGAGGCCGTCGAAAAGCCGGGTCAAAATCTGCCTGTCGGCCTCGATGAGGCTGTCCGCGGGTCCGCCACGCCGGGTCGATTTCTTTTCGAGGCTGCGCCAGGCCTCCCCGGCACTCACGCCGCCCGACATGCCCCCGGCGATCAGCGTCAGGAGCGGGTCGTCCGCGTGCTCCAGGGCCGCCTGGACCGGCTCGAACATGCTCGTCATGTGCACGCGCAGCCGCCGCACGCCCTCTGAGAGCTGGCGAAGGGTCGCGGCCCGCCGGCGCACGCCGTCCGCCAGGGTCTTTCCGCAGAGGGCGCTGAACAGCACCAGGCACAGCGCCAGGACTATGCGCGTCTCCATTCGGCGCTCCTCTCGTTCAGGGATCGGATCTCGACGATGTGTCCGGGGCGCTCGCCCAGCAGCACGAGGGTCTCCAAAACCCTTGTGGTGACGATCTCCCGGATCCATCGCCGCTGCGCCGCCTCCCCGAGGCTTCTGCCGTGGGCCGAGGCGACCACCGCCACCCCGCATCGCGCCGCGTCGGCCAGGGCTTCGGCGTCCGCCTCGCCGCCGATCTCGTCGGCCACGATCACGTCCGGGGCCATGGTTCTTATCAGCTGCCGGATGGCACGGGGTCGTGGACAGCCGTCGGCCACGTCGGTCCGGGGGCCCACGTCCAGCGTCGGCACGCCCATGTGACAGGCGGCCAGCTCGTGCCGCTCGTCGGCAATCCCCACCCTCAAGCCCCCTTCGGACAGCTGCCTGGCCGCGTCCCGAAGCAGCGTGGTCTTGCCCAGCCCCGGCGGGGACACGATCAGCAGCGAGTGCAGCCCGTCCTTCGACGCGATCAACCCCATCAGCCCGTCGACGCAGCCGGGAACGGCGCGGGCGATGCGCACGCACACCGAGCCCACGTCCGTAAGCCGGGTCCCGTCTCCGGCGAATCGCCCGCACACGCCCACCCGGCTGCCGTCCGCCATCGTGAAGAAGCCCCGGGCCAGCTCCGTTTCCCGGGCGTAGAAGCTGTGGTCCATCAGCGCGGAGGTGATCTCCCGGAGCCGACGGGCTTCGATGGGTGCCCCTGCCAGCGTATCCGTGCCGTCAAAGACGATCTGGGTGGGGCGGTTTACGCGCAGGCGTATCTCCGTTACTTCTTCCCGGCGCGTGGCCAGCGCCGCAGCGGCCTCCTCCGGGAGCAGCTTCATCAGGCGGTCCACCGTGTCCATCCCCTCGCCCCCTCTCAGGGAATAATCCTATGGCAGAACCACCCACTCCATGACCGCGCTGGCGAAATTTCCCAATCTTGGGCCGTTGAATTGACATTCCCTTCGAAATGTGTCAAAATATATGTAAGTTTTCAGCCGGAGGATTCCCGCTTTCACTCAATGCCGGGAACCAACCGATACCGGCTCACGTCTAAACCATAACCAACTTTAGGAGGGTATCGTTATGAAGAGAACAGGTGCGCTTCTGCTGATGCTCGCGCTGTGCCTGCTCCTCCTGGGCGTCGCCTCGGCAGAGGCCGGCCCCGTCGGGAAGAGCGGCACCATCGCCGCCTATGTGGACGGCGACGGGCATCTCTACCTCACCGGCCGGGCCTCGGCCATCAACACGGCCCGCGCCGACAGCGTCGTTTCGGCGGACGCCTATCGGGTGCTGTATTTCAGCGCCGATGCCGCCACCGGCGTCAAGGACCTTTACATGATCGATCTGGCCAGCTTCAAGGAGACGCTTCTGGCGAAGGATGTTCACGACGCCGCGCTGTTCGACGAGGACACCGCCTATTTCGTCGCCAACGCAAGCCGCGAAAACCTGATGCGGCTGGATCTGAATACCAAGGCATCCTCCGTCGCGACCACCGCCGTGGAGCCCATCGACCGGCTGTACGTGTCCGCTGAGGGCCTGGTGATCGAGCTGGTGGATCAGGCCGGTCGGCTTTTGCAGGTGCAGGAGACCGGCGCCTTTGAGCCCTATACCGCCGCCATCCCCCGCTCTGGGGAGATCGCCTATGGCTATGAGGTCTACCTCACTGACGAGGGCGACCTCTACCTGCGCAACGACTTCAACTATTCCTCGGAGTTCCTGGACGGCGACGTTCTGGCCTACGCCGTGCTGAAGAACAACATCTATTACCTCTCCCATTCCGGCACTGCCGTGCGCCTGATGGAGTATGACACCGCAGCCCAGCAGGGCGACGTGATCCTGACCCCGGAGGTGCCCGTGGAGAGCCAGCTGACCGCCAGCGCGAACACGCTGTTCATGCTGGGCAGCGACGGCAGCATCTACACCGTAGACATTGCCAAGGGCACGATGGCCCTCTACAAGAAGATCGACGTGAAGAGCTACGCCATGCCCAGCGGACTGGTCGCCACCGGCCTTCGCATCGAGGCCATGAGCGGCCAGCTGAACGTCTACGCGAAGGTGGAGGAAAAGGCCGCCAAGCCGGACTTCTCCTTCATCGAGTTCGGCACCGAGACCGAGGTGGCCGACGAGCGGCTTCGCCTGGTGGAGAAGCTGACCCTCGCCGGCGAGACCACGGCCTGGGACGAGCTCAAGCCCGTGGAGCAGTACACCACCCTCGCCCGCGGCTCCCGCGGCGACGCCGTGCGTGCCATCCAGCAGCCGCTGTACGACAAGGGCTACTACGACTACCACGTGGACGGCATCTACGGCTGGCGCACGGAGCTGGCGGTGCAGATGCTGCAGGACGACCTGGGCCTCACCGTGAACGGCGTGGCCGACGCGAACCTGCAGCGCACCATCCTCTCCGGCATCTCCGCCTACGATCCCTACAGGGAGCTGGCTCGGGGCAAGCGCGGCATGCGCGTCACCAAGATGCAGGAGCACCTGCGCGACCTGGGCTACCTGGCCGACGCCGCCGACGGCATCTTCGGGCCCCGCACCCAGAAGGCCGTGCAGCTGTTCCAGAAGGAGAACGGCATCGCCGTGAACGACCGGGCCACCGCCGAGACGCTGCGTCTCCTGTATTCCGATCGTGCGAACCGCTGCTCCAGCTTCATCGACCTGTATCCCGGCGACACTGGCTATCGCGTGCGCGAGCTGAACAACCGGCTGCGCGACCTCTACTATCTGGAGAGCAGCGTGGGCAGCCGCTACACCTCCGAGACCACCTCGGCGGTGCGCGTTTTCCAGCGCACGGCGGGCCTGCGGGAGACCGGCCAGGCCACCGTGCCAGTGCTGAAGGCCCTGTTTGCCGACGGCGCGCCGGAGGTGCCCGGCTTCATCAGCCTGCGCCGCGGCGACGAGAACAGCCGCGTGGAGCGCCTGCAGCGCCGCCTGGCTGAGCTGGGCTACTATGACGGCAAGATCACCGGCTACTTCGGCAAGTCCACCAAGGAAGCCGTGCAGCTGTTCCAGAACAAGGTCGGCCTGAAGCCCACCGGCGTGGCCACCGTGAAAACCCAGCAGCTGCTGTTTGCCTCCGACGCGCCCATCTACGTGCCGCCGACGGTGATCGGCGCGCCCGTGATCACGCTGGACTACTTCGACCACATGGACGGCAGCACCTACTGCGTGACCGACACCAGCTCCGCCAACGGCTACATCACCTTCAACTGGTTCGCCGAGGGCCAGGTGGCGGAGTACAACGTGCTGATCATCGACGCCAACGGCAACGTGTACCTGAACAACCGCACCATGCTGAACCAGACCGGCGTGTCCGTGTCCACCCTGGCGGAGGGTCTGACCTACACCATCGAGATCACCGCCTATCCGGCGGACGGCGACGTGAGCCACATCACCGCCAACGCGGCCACCTTCCGGCGCGTGGTGATCCCCGTGACGCCCGAGATCGGCACCATCGGCAATCCCGAAATCAGCATCGACGACGTGGCCCGCGTCGAGGGCGGCATCCACTATGTGCAGCCCGGCAACATCGTCTTCCATTGGAAGGCCGAGGGCGACGTGTCCGGTTACTACTGGGAGATCCGCGACGAGAGCGACAACGTGATTCTCAAGACCAACACCACCGACGAGGGCACCACCGTCGCCACCAGCACCATCAACCAGGGCGAGCAGTACACCATCTTCGTGTACGCGATCCCGAAGAACGGCACCATCGACAACGCCCGCGTGAAGTTCCTGCGGTTCGCGCTGCCCGTGGTGGAGCTGCCGAGCCCCGACCCGACGCCGGAGCCGACGCCCACCCCCACGCCCGAACCCACCCTGGAGCCCACACCGGAGCCGACGGCGGAACCCACGCCCGAGCCCGCACCCACTGAGACCGCGGCTCCCGGCGCGGAGAACACCGAAGCGCCCGCCGAGCAGCCCGCTGATCCCGCGCCTCAGGAGCCCCAGACGGACAACGCGCCCGCCTCGAACGAGCAGGCCGAACAGCCCGCTGAACAGCCTGTGGAGCAGCCCGCGGAACAGCCTGTGGAGCAGCCGGTGGAGCAGCAGTTGGAACAGCCCGCGGAACAGCCGGTAGAGCAGCCTGCCGAACAGCCCGCGGAGCAACCGGCCGAGCTGCCTGTGGAACAGCCTGCGGACCAGCCGCCGGCGGAGGAGCAGAAGGTTTCCGCGCCGATGCTGGCCTTCTCCCCCACGGTGGCCGTGGAAGATGAAGTGAACATCGTGGACAAGTCCGCTGAGACGCTCACCATGAGCTTCCCCGCCGAGGGTGAAGTGGCGAGCTACGCGGTGGAGGTGCTGGACAGCAACGCCAATACCCTGGCCTCCACCACCGTCGACAGCAGCACAGAATCCCTGAACGTGCGCATGAGCAACCTGGCCGAGGGCGAGGTCTACACGTTGAACGTCATGGCCATTCCCGAGGGCGGCACGATTGAGGACGGCCAGCTTGCCACCGCCCAGTTCGCCATCGAGAGCGACGAAGCGCCCACTGTGGAAACACCCGCAGAGGAGCCCATCCCCGAGCAGCCTGTGGAGCAGCCCGCCGAGGAGACCGTTCCTGATCAGCCTGAGGAGCAGCCCGTCGAGGAACCCATCCCCGAGCAGCCCGTGGAGCAGCCCGTCGAGGAACCCGTTCCCGAGCAGCCCGTCGAGGAGCCCGTTCCCGAGCAGCCCGTCGAGCAGCCTGTTGAGGAACCCGTTCCCGAGCAGCCTGTGGAACAGCCCGTCGAAGAGCCCGCTGCCGAGCCGGTGCCGGAGGTCGTGACGGAGCCCGAACCCATGCCTGAACCGGAGCCCGAACCGGAACCCGAAGTGCAGGAGCCGGTCATCGGCACCGTGACGCCGCCGACGGTCACCTTCGATCTCGCCGAGTACGACGAGACCGGCGTGGCGGTCATCCCCTACACCGAAGAATACGTCACCATGAACTGGGCCGCCGAGGGCGACGTGGCCGGATATGTGTTGACGGTCTACGATCCCAACGGCGCTGAGCTGGGCACGCTGCCCGTCGAGGCCGACGCCCACACCCGCTCCGTGCCCGCCGGCAGCCTGCAGCCCGGTCTCCCCTACACCCTGAACGTCACCGCGATTCCCGTGAACGGCACCGCCGAAAACGGCCAGACCACCAGCGCGCTGTTCATGGTGCAGAACGCGCCCGCACCGGAGCCCGAGCCCGAGCCGATTCCCGCCGAGGAACCCGTCTACGAGGAGCCCCAGCCGGAATACGTCGAGCCCGAGCCGGAGTACGTCGAGCCTGAACCCGAGTACGTTGAGCCCGAGCCCGAGTACGTTGAGCCCGAACCTGAGTACGTCGAGCCCGAACCTGAGTACGTCGAACCCGAACCCGAGTACGTCGAGCCCGAACCTGAGTACGTCGAGCCCGAGCCGGAACCGGAGGTCTTCATGGGCTACACTTGGACCGAGCCGGTGAACGCCTACACCGACTACGATCGCCTGGTGCAGGTCCAGGAGCGCCTGAAGCAGCTGGGCTGGCTGCCGGCGGGCTACATGTCCGACGGCACGCTGAACGCCGACACCGTCAGCGCCGTGTACAACTTCCAGAGTTATCTGATCAACAACTACGGCACGCCCCTGACCCTGATCGGCTCGGACGTGACCCAGGAGCCCTATATCGACGTGGCGACGCTGAACAACCTGATGAGCGTGAACGGCGACGTCTATGTGAACCCGAACCCCATCGTCGCGGAGAGCGCCCCGGAAGCGCCCGCGGAGGAACCCGTGGAAGCGCCTGTGGAGGAGCCCGCGGAGAATGTCGAGGAATACGCGGACGAAGGCGCATACGAGGGAGAGCCTGAGGGCTGATCCCAAAACGTACGGGAGGCTGCCAATTTGGCAGCCTCCCATTTTGGACTCTTCTCGGAATGCTGAGAGATGAAAATAAACGATTTGCAGGTGATTTATTAAATACCGTTAGTGAATGAAACGTACAGATCCTTCGCTTCGCTCAGGATGACAAGGTTTCAATTCGTTGTCATCCTGAGCGAAGCGAAGGATCTGTATGCAACGTCAACAAACCTCGTTATACCAATCCCTCAGCCTTTCGAGAAGAAACCGTTTTATACCGTATCCAGGGTCGGCGGGGGCAGAAGCTCCGGGTGGATCGCCAGGTCGTTGTCCCGGGAAAGCCCGTCCAGGTACCCGTCCAGCAGGCGGTTGAAGCCGTCCAGGGTCGTGATCCCGTTCAGCGCGGCGAGCACTTCCCCATACCCGGTCAGCCCCGGCAGCCAGAAGAGCGCGAACTTGCGCATCTCGCTGACGGCCACCTTCTCCGGTCGGTGCCCGCAGGCCAGCGCCGCCAGCTTCTTAAGCAGCCCGACGCGCTCCGGCGCGAGCCGCTCCGGGACGGGTTCGCCCACCCTCAAACGCCGGATGTCGTCGAAGATCCAGGGCTGGCGCAGCGCGGCACGCCCGATGGCGACGCCGGACGCCCCGGTCTCTCGGAGAAACCGCAGCGCGTCCCCGGCGCAGGTGACGCCTCCGTTGGCATAGACGGGAATCTCCGCCGACGCGCAGATTTCCCGGATCGCGGCGGTGTTCACCGGTCCCTTGTACATCTGGGACCGGGTGCGTCCGTGGAGCGTGACCGAGCGAAAGCCCAGCGCCTGGGCGGCGCGGATCAGCTCCGGGGCGACGATGTGTTCCTCGTCCCAGCCCAGCCGCAGCTTCAGCTGCACCGGCAGGTCCGTAGCCTCCCGCACGGCCCGCATGACCTCCAGCGCCCGCTCCGGCGTCTTCAAAAGCGCCGAGCCGTTGCCGCTGCCCACCACCGTCCGCGCGGGGCAGCCCATGTTGATGTCGATGGCGTCAAAGCGATTCATGGCCGTGAGCCGCCGGGCCGATTCCGCCATCATGGCCGGAACGCTGCCGATCAGCTGCGCCGCCAGGTTTCGCTCGTCGGGATAGCGCACCATCGTCTCCGCGAAGGTCTCGCTCAGGCGCTTTTTCGCCCGGCCCAGGGCCAGGGACTGGATCATCTCGGTGGTCGCGCCGTCCGCGCCGTAGTCAAAGCAGATGCTGCGGAAGGAGGCGCGGGTCATGCCGTCCATCGGGGCGAGGACGAAGGTCGGCTCCTGTGTGTACTGCGCCATGTCAGCCCGTCACGTTCAGCCGGATGTCTCCGGTGCGCTCATAGCCCTGCTGTAAAAGCTGGGTGATGTCCCAGGGCCGCTGGGCCGCGTCCGGATAGAGGTTCAGCAGGTAGATGTAGGGCTCCAGCAGCATCGGGCTGATCTCCGCGCACCGCTTCAGCATCGCGGCGGCTTTCTCCGTGTTCTTGGCCTCCACATAGGCCATGGCTGCGGAGGAGGCGTAGCTGTAGTTGTCCGGGTCGCGCTGCAGGGCCCGCTCGTAGTAGAGGCCCGCCTGCTCGAACTGCTGGGCCTGATAGCTCTCATAACCCAGCTGGCTGTAGGCCTCGGTGCTCCAGGCCAGGTTCACCCGCGCCAGGCTCTGCTGACCGGCCCGGGAGAAGGCGAAGATCACGAACATCAAAAGCAGGATCACCAGCAGCGCCAGCCCCACGAGGCCGCGGATGTGGCGCATGAAGAAGCTGCCCTCGTCGGCGTCCTCGAACACGTATTCCTCTTCCTTCAAATCCTTGCCGGAAGGCGCGTCGAATTCGTCGTAGTCGTCCTTGTCGGAGCCGTCCATGAAGATGTCGTTGGGGTCCATGACCTTCGGCGGCACCAGAGTGCTGGCGGCCTTGCGAGGCTTCTCCCGCTGGGGCTTCGCGCCCTCGATGTCGCTCTCCAGCTTCGGCGCGACGCCGTCCAGCCGCGGCACGTCCCCTTCGCTGATGTCCGGGGCCTTCTTCTGGGGCGCGGCCTCCTCCTTCTTGCGGGCGATCTCCTCCCGCCAGTCGAGGGTCTGCGCAGGTTCTTCCGCCTCAAGGCTCAGCGGCGCAAAGGCGGACGCTGCGCGCTCGCCCCGGTCGCTCCACACGTCGTCGGAGGCGTATTCACGCCGGGAGCTCTCCCAGTCCAGCAGCTCCGCCTCGGCCTCACCCATCTCTCGGGGCGGCTTCGGCGTCTCACGGGGCGCTTCCGGCTCCGGGATCTCAATGATTTCAGGCTCCTTCGCCGCTTCCTCGATGATCTCCGGCTCCTCCACGGGCGCGGAATCCGCCGCCGTTTCAATTTCGACGGGCGCGTCCTGCTCCGGGATCACAATCGGCTCGCCGCAGAACGGGCAGAACAGCATGTTGTCGTTCACCTTTTTCCCGCAATGTGAGCAGTACATCGGATTCCCTCCCTCGTACAGTTGAAATCAGCTTACATGTTCCGCATGGCTTCGTAGTCCGGGTCGCCGTAGAAGGTGCGGTCCTCGCCGGGATCGCCGCCCAGCTCCTCCACGGCGTTGCGCAGCTCGATGTAATCCAGGTAGCTCAGGTCTGTGAGGTTGAGCAGCGGCTTCAATTCATCGATGGCCCGGGCGTCGCCCAGCTTGCCCAGGAACGAGGCGTACAGCGCCCGCTGCTCCGGCCGGTTGCGCAGCTTGTCCACCAGGTACTTGTACACGCGCTCGTCGCCGGGGAAGTTGGTGCAGATCTCCAGGATGCGCGTCTGGCCCAGCTCCGAGGCGCTGTCATACCGCTCCAGCAGCTCGCCCACTACAGAGCCGTCGCCCTCGGCAAACTCGTCCGTGGCCATGGCGCCCAGCTCGTCGTCATCCTTGCTGTGAAGAACCAGGTCGATCAGCAGCGGCACAGCCTTGTCGCTGCCGATGTCCCGCAGCATGGCCAGCGCCGTCGCCCGCAGGGACTCCGGGTTGTCGCCGTTTCTCACCATGCGCATCAGCGGCTCCACACAGCTCTCGCCCACGCTCACCACCCGGCTGTACAGCGGCTCCGGCAGGCCGATGTCCCGCTTGTCGTATTCCTCCAGCAGCTTCATCAGGTCCCTGGGCTCGCTGTAGCGCAGGAAGTACTCGCCGGGCTTCTCGCCGTTCAGCCACTTGGCCGGGGCGTTCAGCCAGTTCAGCATGATCTCGTTGTAGCTGTCCTCCACCTGCTTCTCGGTCATGTTCGGGTGCATGGCCATCCAGGTGCGCACGTAATCGTAAAACTTCTCGTCAAAGTCATAGATCTTCATCGCTCGTAAACCCTCCAATTTTCTCCAGGCACCCCGCGATGCGCCGGGCGCAGAACACCATCTGCCGCTCCACGCAGCCGAAATCCCTGGCCAGCTTGCTCAGGTCCGGCTCCAGGCCGTAGATCAGCATATAATTGTAAGCCAGTGCTGCCGCGGCGCTGTCGATGCGTAGCAGCGGATCCGTACGGGTGCCCCGCAGCTGGCGGTAGGCCGTCCACATGAGCAGAAGCTGCGTCTGCGCGGACACGTCGTACTCCCGCTTCAGCACCTCGTCGGCATAGCGCACCAGCTGGCGCTCGCCCACGCCCAATCGGGAGAGCATGGTCTCCGCGTCCGGCAGGAAGCCGTCGCCCAGGCCCGTGCTCTGGGGCATTAGCTTCTCCTGTTCGATGCCCTGGAGTTTCAGCGCCAGCGCCGCGTGGATCTTGAGTTCATCCGGCAGGTCCCCGCCGAAGATCAGCGCGCGCAGCAGGCTACGGGATTCCTCGGTGTCGATGGTGGTCAGCGCTGTCATGGCCGCGCGACTGAGCCGCGGGTCCTCCGAGGCCACCGCCCACTTCACCAGCTGGCGAAAGGCCGGGTCATCGCCCCACAGGCGCTCGATGTGCTCATAGCCCTGGCTCAGCTCGTCCACCAGTGCCTCGAGCCGCCGGGAGAACTCCCGGGGCGGCACCTGGTAGGCATATTCCGGTGCCAGGCGGCGAAGCTCGCCCCGGATGGCGGCGGCCTGGTAGAACTGGGCCACGGTGTCCTCCGGGTCGATGCGCAGGATGCGCGCCCAGAACCGGGAGACACGCTTTTCGCTCGCCCCGCCGCGCAGCAGCGCCACGGCCCGCATGTGCAGGAGATCCCGGTCAAAGGGGGTCTCCTGGAGGGCCAGGCGTGCGTATTCCGCCACCCTGTCGTCCATCCGAAGCTCGCCCATGGCGTAGATCATCAATCGCAGGTCCTGGCCCTGGGGCTTCTCATTGGCCGCCCGGTCGATGAGGCTGCGGGCCGTGGTGACGTCGCCCATCAGGGCGTACACCTGGGCGCACACGCACAGCGCCCGGGGCGAGGGCGGATAGCCCGCGGCGGCGCGCTCGGCCTGCTCCCGGGCAAGCTCGCTCTCCCCCCGGATCAAAAGCGCCATGGCGTACAGCGCCCGCATTTCATACTGCTCCGAGGCCAGCGCCAGCGACTGCTCAAACAGGCGGCAGGCCTTCTCCGGCTCGTCGGCCTTCATGGCGTCGCAGGCGCGGGAGGCGATTCGGGCGGCCCGGTTCACCTTCCGGCTGGCGTTGTGGCCCAGCTCGGAGAAGAAGTCGATCTCCGCCGCCAGCTGGCGCACCTCCTCCAGATGCGCGCCCTCCGGGTCCTGCCGCCTGTACAGGCGCAGGGAGCGCATGGCCCCGGCCACGTCGTTCATGCCCAGCTGGTTGAGGGCAAGGCCGTAGTAGCACTCGGAGGGCCCGTCCCCCTCGGCCAGCATGTCCAGCAGCAGCCGGGAGGATTGCTCGTGGCAGCCGATCTCGCAGTAGAGCTCCGCCAGGTCCAGTCGGTACTCCCGGTTCTGGGGCGATTCCTCCACCGCCCGGCGCAGCAGCTCCAGCGCGTCCACGATGTGGTTGTCGCGCCGGTTCATCATCGCCCGGTGGTGCACATAGGCCGGGGACCTGGCAAAGGAGACCACTTTCAGGTTTCTGTTCATGGAACCTCCATGGATTTACTTATCGGTCTTCGCCGTGGCCGCGGCCAGCAGCGCCTTCAGGTCGTCTTCGGTAAACTCATAGCGTTTGTTGCAGAAGTGGCAGTCCACCTGGGCACCGTGCTGCTCGTCGATCATGTCGTTGAGCTCCTTCGCGCCCAGCGTGATCAGCGCCCGCTCCACCCGCTCGCGGCTGCAATCGCAGGCGTACTGCACGTCCCGGCGCTCCAGCACCTCCGGCTGCAAATGCAGCAGCAGCTGGTTCACCGCGCCCTCCAGGTGGTATTCCTTCATGGTGCCCGAAATGTCCATAAACATGCCCGCGCTCATCTCGATGGACTGTATGGCGGCCTCGCTGGCCCCGGGCATCATCTGCACGATCAGCCCGCCGGCGGCCTCCACCTTCTCATCGCTCACCAGCACGCCCAGGGACACCAGCGACGGCGTCTGCTCGGAGGCGGTGAAGTACATGGCGAAGTCCTCGGCGATCTCGCCGGACACCAGGTTCACCTGGCCCACATAAGGCTCCCGCAGGTGCATGTCCTTGATGACGGTCAGCCGTCCGTCCTTGCCCACCGCCGCGCCCACGGGCAGCTTCTTTCCGGTGCGGGGCAGGTCGATGGCGGGGTTGTCCACATAGCCCTTCACGTTGCCCTTTTCGTCGGACACGGCCAGCACCGTGCCGATGGGGCCGCCGCCGCGGATGGAGGCGGTGACGCTCTCGCCGGTGCCCTTGAGCATGGTGCCCATCATGGCCGTGGCGGTGAGGGTGCGGCCCAGGGCCGCGGAGGCGATTTTGGACAGGCCGTGGATGTCCTTGGCGCGCTGCACCATCTGGGTGCTCTCCGTGAGTATGGCCCGCGCCTGGCCGTTTAAAAGCGATATGTGCAGTATGCCGTCCCGATTCATCACATTCATGCCGTTTGCTCCTTAAAGTCTATTCCCGACGCGCCGCGATGTGCACGCGGGATTCGTCCGCCCTGGGCGGGTCAAAGGTCTTGTCGCCGTAGATCTGAACGTCCGCAAAGCCGGTTTCCAGCAGCATTTCCTTCAAATGCTCCGGCTCGTGGGCCTTCTGGACGTGCACCTCCGAAAAGCGGCGGTAGAGGTCGCCGTCGGTCCTGGCGAAGAAGGTCAGGTCCATGGCGACGGTCCGCGACGCCCTGTCGAAGCGATTGCTCCACAGGTAGGCCACGTCGTCCCGCTCCTCGCCGAAGAAGCTGTTCCCCAATATCTTCTCCAGCTTGTAGGGCGAGGAAACGTCGAAGGCCAGCGCGCCGCCGGGCTTGACGGCGGCGTGGGCACGTTCAAAGAAGGCCCTCACGCGGTCGTCGTCCGTCAGGTAGTTCACGCCGTCGCAGGCGCACACCAGCGCGTCCACCGGCCTCGGCAGGGCGAGCTCGCACATATCCTGCCGGACGAACATGGCCATGACGCCGGTTTTGCGCGCCTTGACCTGGGCCCGGGCGAGCATCTCCTCGGACAGGTCCACGCCGGTCACCCGCAGGCCGCGCTCGGCGAAGCGCACGCTCATGGAGCCGGTGCCGCAGGCGCAGTCGCAAAGCGTTTTCGGCGCAGCGCCCAGCCGCCTGATCAGCGCAAGATAGTACTCCGACCAGGCGTCGTAGTCCACGTCATCCATCAGCGCGTCGTAGAGGCCCGCAAGCCCTTCATAGGCGTCCATGGCGTCTCCCTTCCCGGCACAGCCCGTCGCCGGGCAAACCGCAACTCCAATAAATTACCAAGATAATTATAGCATATTCGGGGCGCGATTTCAATTCCACCGTTGCGGCGAGGCGGCGGATTCGACAGGTATAACGCAAATCTAACCGGAAGTGCGCCGCGATATTCAACAAAACCTGATATGATGGGGACAGATTGAATGGGAGAGATAGGGTATGAAATACGAGCTTGTGATATTCGACCTGGACGGCACGCTGCTGGACACCGTGGAGGACCTGCGCGCCGCGCTGAACTACGGCCTGGCCACCGAGGGCTTTCCGCCCAAGAGCAAGGCGGAAATGAAGCTGATCATCGGCGGCGGTGTGCGCAACCACGTGAAGAACGCCGTGCCGGAGGGCACGCCGGAGGACGTGATCGACCGCATCTTCGAGGCCTTCAAGAACCACTACAACGCCCACTGCAACGACACCACCCTGCCATTCCCCGGCATCGTGGATCTGCTGAAGGCCCTGAAGGCGGCGGGGATGAAGGTTGCCGTGAACTCCAACAAGCTGGACGAGGACAGCCGCGTGCTGGTGAAGGCCCACTTTGGAGAGCTGGTGGACATGGCCATCGGCGACCGGGAGGGCGTTCCGAGGAAGCCCGCGCCGGACAGCGCCAACGAGATCATGGCGGCGCTGAATGTCAAGCCGGAGAAGGTGCTCTACATCGGCGACGGCGATTCCGACATCCTCACCGCGAAAAACGCCGGCACCGACGGCGGCTGGGTGAGCTGGGGCTACCGCAAGTACGAGGAACTGAACGGCCTCGTGCCCCAGAACCGGTTCGACACCGCCGAGGCCATCCGGGCGTTCGTCCTGGGCGACTGAAAACAAGAGAAGCGGCTTCCGATGGGAAGTCGCTTCTCTCATTTATCCTCCGTTGGGTTCGGGTTCTCCGAGATCTCCCGCAGGATGGCGTTCAGCAGGGCCGCCGTGGTGGAGACGCCGCCCTTCTTGCCGCGAACGACGATGGCGTTCAGATCGCTGTCCATCAGCCGCTCCTTCAGCTGGATCACGCTGGCGAAGCCCGTGGGCGCGGCCAGGACGCAGACATCGCTCATCGGCTCGTGCTGGCGGCGGTTGATCATGCGGTTGATGGCTGCCGGGGCACTGCCCACCACCATGAGCTTCGGTCCCTCCACCGCCAGGCCGCAGTCCACGGCCACCTCGGCGCGGGTCACGTGGCGCTGCTCGGCCAGGGACACCACCTGGGGATCGTCGATGAAGCAGAGGATCTGTGCGCCGGACTCCCCCAGCAACCTCGCGTCGATGTCGTTGGCGATCAGGGTCGTGTCGGTGATGATCGATCCGCCCGTCTCAAGGATGCGCTTGATGTGGGTCAGCGCCGTGGGGCCAAAGTAGATGCTCTGGGCCAGCGCGGGATCCTTCAGCTCCGCCTCGAGGGCCTTGAGGATGTTGCTCACGCCCTGGCTCACATAGGGATTCGCAACCCGATGCCGTCCGCCGCCGCCCGAAAGTCTTTTATACAAGTGTTCCACTCCATTCCAATTTGACGCGAGTTAAAACTCAATCTCCGCGCCATGCGTTTACAACTATACAACCTATTGCGGAATTAGTCAAGGAACTGGAATAATATATTTTGTTAACAGTTGCCGCCGCCACCCTTCTTCATGTAACCAATCATCCTGACATTGTTTTTTACGACGAAAGCTATTGACAAGCGGTCGAATTTGCGGTATAATAACAGTCGTTCGCGAGAACATAGGGGCATGGTGTAATGGTAACACGTGGGTCTCCAAAACCTTTGTTGTGAGTTCGAATCTTACTGCCCCTGCCAATGACCGACCGCAAGGCCGGTCATTTTTCTTTAACGTAAAAGGATGGACTCCATTCAGTCCATCCTTTTTGCTTTGTCCTATTCTCGCTCCGCAATCAGCCGGTTCAGCTCCTCGAAGGCAGCGGCGAGCTGGCTGTCGCTCGCAGGGTCGGGCTCCAGGGGGATCTGCTCGCCATCCAGGGCCACCTCGATATCCGGCTTGACGCCCACTCCCTGAGGACAGCGATCCAGAGCGTCGAAGTAGCTGGAGGTGGTGTACTGGATGCCCGCGCCGTCCTCCGGGAAGGTCTTCATGGACTGGACGATGCCCTTTCCGTAGGTGTTCAGGCCGATGACGGTGCCCCGGTCGAAGGCCTGCACCGCCAGGGCCAGGATCTCGGAGGCGCTGGCGGACATATCGTTCACCAGCACGGTCAGCGGAACGTCGTACATATTTTCGTCTGAATAGAAGTCCTGCCGGGTGCCGTCCCGCTCCTTCACGTAGACGATCACGCCCGTGGGCAGCAGCTCGTCCGCGATGGCCACCACCTGGTCCAGCAGGCCGCCGGGGTTGTTGCGCAGGTCGATCACCATGCCGTCGATTTTCTGGGCCTTGAAGCTCTCGATGGCCTCATGGAAGATGGCGGAGGCGTTGCCGGTGAACTGGGAGATGGCGATGTAGCCGATGTTTCCGGGAAGCACCTGATAGCTGGCGTAATCCACCTTCACGTCGCCCCGGTTCACGGTCACGTCAATCGTCTCGCCGTTCCTCAGCAGGGTGAGCGCCACGCTGGTGCCCTCCTCACCGCGAATGCGGTTCACCGCGTCGTTGTAGGCGCGCCCGTCCAGGCCGCTTACCTTGATTTCGTCCACGGCCAGGAGGACGTCCCCTACCCGAAGCCCAGCGGCTTCGGCGGGCGAATCGGGAAAGACCGTGACGATCTCGATCTGATCCAGCGCGTTGTTTTGCAGCAACACGCCGATGCCCCGGTAGGCTCCGGCGTTGTTCTCGTTAGCACGGGTCATTTCCTCCGGGGTATAGTAGAACGTGAATCGGTCGCCCACGGAGGCAGTCATGCCGCGGATCGCACCCAGTATCAGCTGCTCGTCGTCCAGCTCCTGATAGTACTCGTTCAGAAGCGTTTTGCGCACCTGCTCCAGGCGGCTGTACCGCTGGAGGGCTTCATACTCCGCCTGGCTGACCCAGCGCCGCTCCTCGTCGGGAACCTGCTGGGCTGCCCGGCCGGAGACGAGCAGCGTGACCGTTGAGGACACGACGGCGATCATCACGGCCGCCCAGATGAGCGCGACAGTGCGCAGGGAACTGTTTTTCATGGGACCTCCTGTTGTCAACAGGATGCGCCGGCAAGTTTGCCGGCGCATCCGGGCTGCTATTGAATGTATGTCCGGGCCGCTTTCCCCATTACAGGCGCAGCTTGCGGCTGTTCTCGCCCTTGCCCAGCAGCATCATCATCTTGAAGGTGACGGCGTCGTCGAAGTTGCGCAGGTCCAGGCCGATGGCGTGCTGCACCTTCTCCAGGCGATACACCAGCGTGTTGCGGTGGATGTACAGCTTGCGGGCCGTCTCCGACAGGTTCAAGCTGTTGTCGAAGAAGGTCTCGATGGTGTGGATCATTTCGTCATTGAACAGCCGGGCCGTCTTGCGGTTGAAGATGCGGGCGTTGTAGCTGGCGCCCAGGTCCGGGGACACGTCGCTGAGGAATCGCTCCAGCAGCAGGTTCCGATAGACGAACACGCGCTTGCCGGCGTGGTAGATGCGGCCGACGTTGATGGCGGCACGGGCCTCGGCATAGGCCTCCGGAATGGCGACCAGATCCTCCCGGGGATCGGAAATGCCGATGTAGACGGTGGTGCCGGTCTCGGTGAGGAAGCTGCTCTCAAAGGCATTGGCGTACTCCTCCATCTCCGCGTAGTTCTCCTCCTCCACGGCCTTCAGCATGGCCACGGAGTGGTGGCCGACCTCGGTGATCAGGTCGTGCTCGCTGTCCATGGCGTCGCCCATCATCTGGATGGCGGTCTCCACCTCCATGTCCTGGAAGTAGAAGTACAGTACACAGCGGTTCTTCTGCATGGGGATGTCGTGCTCGGCGGCAAGGGACTCGAACTCCGCCCCCTCCACCTCGCCGCGCAGCATCAGCCGCAGGGACTGCTCCCGGTTGGTCTGGCTCATGTCCTCGCGCATCATCATGTTGATGAGCTCCGCGCACAGCACCGCGCACTTCTTCACATCCTCGCTGTCGCCGTGCAGGCACACGAACACGGGCTGCTCCTCGGCGGTGCCGATCAGGGTCATGGCCCCGTAGACGAAGGGGATCGTCGGGTTTTGAAGCACCTCGTCCGGCATGGTGAAGGTGCGCATATCCCCCTCCGGCAGGATGACGTTGCCGCTGCTGTCCAGCAGCAGGGCCGAGAGGTCGATCATATTCAGAACGCGGGCAATCTTCACCGTCACGCGATGATCCAGATACATTTGGGTGCCTCCTTCCGGCAGCGCGTTATACTGCATTCAGTATACCGGGCCAATGTTGAGTTGCGGCGTAATTTCCGCGCAAAGTCGTAAACTTCGCGTTAATTATCGGAATTTCTGTGGAGTTTGCACGAATTATTAAGTTTCGTCGAGCAGCGTCTCCCCGTCCAGCCAGTTTTTGACGATGGCGGTGTTCGGGGCTGGGGCCGTCCAGAGGATCGCCGGGATCAGCCCGCTCTCCCGGATGCTCACCGCGCCGTCCCGCACCACGATGATGTGGTCCAGCAGCGGGATCTTCAGGGGCGCCACCGCATTCAGCGTCCGCAGGGTGCACACCAGGTCCTCCTTGGAGGGCCGGCGGGTGCCGCGGGGATGGTTGTGGGCCAGCACCATGTACTGGGCGTTCTCCCGAAGCGCCGTCTCCAGCAGCTGGCCCAGGTAGAAAGGCGCGCTGTCCACCGCGCCCTTTTGCAGCATCGCCGCCCGGATCAGCCTGCCCTGCCGGTTCAGCAGGATCAGGTAGAATCGCTCCTCATGCACGCCCACGTACAGCGTGCGCAGGAAGTCCGCCATGCGCGTCAGGCTGTCCAGCTTCGGGTTCATGCCCCACTGCTGGGACAGGGCCGTGCGTGTCAGGGATGGGATCATCGCGTAGTAGAAGGCGTCCAGGTCCGAAAGGCCCGTGCGGGTCAGGGTCTGGCGACTGCCCTCGATGAAGAACTTCGGCGCGGGATAGTGGCGGCGGATGTTCGCCATCACGTCCTCCGTGCCGCCCTTCTTGTGCATGAAGGCCTGGGTGCGCTCCACCGCGCAAAACAGGCGCTCCCGCTTGTCGTCCAGGGGCGCTTGAGAGGGCTTCAGAGGCGGCGCGTCCAGCAGCGCCTCCACCGGGTCCTCCTTCAATATGGGCCGATGCTCGATCAGCTTGAACTTCATGCTTCCAGGGCGCCGGCCTCCGCCAGGGCCGCGCGGATTTCCTCCGCGTCCTCCAGGCGCTCGCCCATATACCAGCCGTCCTCGGCCTCGTCGTACTTGAGCTCCGCCGCGCCGTCCACGCCGATGCCGCCCTTGACGAACACGATGTCCAGGGAGACAGGCCGGGCGTTGTCGTAGAGGTCCACCACGTATTCCCTTGCGGACAGCTGCTCCGCGTCCTCGGAGGCCTCCAGGAACGCCTTCAGCTGCGCCTGCTGTGCCTCGTTCAGCTTGATTCTCATAGCAAAACGCTCCTTATCGGTATCAGTTATCCTTAGTTTATATCAATCGCCGTCCATTTGCAAGGGTTTCGGGCGATCCCTAACAAAAATTCAGTTGACCGGGTTCAGATTGTCACTTATAATATATAATGTGAAATAATGTGACTGCGAGGCACGACCTATGAAAACCGCCTACGGCAAGCTGACCGCCATGATCGCCGTCCTGGTCATTGGGACGCTGCTTTTCGCGCCGATGCGCTTTGGGAACGAGGACTACCTCTATCCCCATCCCCGCTCGGTGCGCATGTATCCCGGCGACAGCTATGCCCTGTCCTACCGGCTGGAGGCCGACGCGCCCCAGTCCGTGAGCTACAGCTCCACCAACGAGGCGGTGGCCACCGTGGACCGCAACGGCGTGGTGACTGCCGTGGACGGCGGCAGCGCGAAGATCCGCCTGGACGCGGAGAACGGCGCGAAGGCCGAGGTGAAGATCACCGTCAAGGGCGCGAAGGTGGACACGCTGGCGCTGAACACCGACACGCTGAACATGGAGAAGGGCCAGATCACCGGCCTGCGGGCCATCTTCAACGAGGATGCCGTGGACACCTCCGTCACCTGGACCTCCGCCAACGAGGCCGTCGCCCAGGTGGACGCCATCGGGCGCGTGGTGGGCGTGGGCGGCGGCAGCACGAAGGTGACCGCCGTGGCCGCCAACGGACTCACCGCCACGGCCGACGTGAACGTGCACGTATCCGGCAACGCCCTGCGCATCACGCCGGAGGACGTGACTGTGGGCACGGGCACCTACGTGCGCCTGAACACCTACTACCTGCCCGCCGACACCACCGATGAGGTGGTCTCCTGGGCCAGCAGCGACGAGAGCATATTGCAGGTGCAGGACGACGCGCTGTACGCCGTGGGCGTGGGCCAGACGATCCTGAGTGCCTTCTCCCGGGACGGCCTGAGCTCCAGCACGCTGATCACCGTGGAGGCCCCCGCCGCGGACTTCAACATCTCCCCCACCGCCGCCACCATCGACCGGGGCCGCTCCATCACCCTGGAACCCCGCTTCCTGGACGCCAACGGCAACGTGGACGAGAGCTCCAGCGAGCACTACATCACCTGGACCAGCTCCAACCCCGGGGTGTGCACCGTGGAAAACGGCGTGGTGACGGGCGTGAACAGCGGCGAGTGCCGCATCAGCGCCTCCGCCGACGGCAAGATCGCCAGCTGCCTGATCGACGTGCAGACGCTGGTGGAGGACGTACAGCTGAACCTGGACAAGCTCTACGTGCTCCGGGAGGATACGGTCATCCCCATCCAGCTGGAGGCGACGATCACCCCCGCCGACGCAGACGACACCCGCCTCACCTGGGCCAGCGACAACGATCTGGTGGCCAACGTTACCCAGCGGGGCCGGGTGGATCTGACCGGCGGCTACGGCACCGCCACCATCACCGCCACCGCCCGCAGCGGCGCCCAGGCGAAGTTCATTGTGAACGTGGTGGCGGAGCTGCCGGAGGGGTACGAATCGCCTTCCAGCGAAGGCGATTCGCAGAGATAACAGTTGAGAGTTTAGAGTTAAGAGTTTGGAGTTTATAGAAGAATGCGTTGAAGGTGTTTCCAGTGTTTATACGCTATTCTATCTTAACTCTCAACTCTAACAAAAAGGTTCTTCACGGAAAGTTGAGGGATTGGTATAACGTAGTCCGTTGACGTTGCGTACAGATCCTTCGCTTTGCTCAGGATGACAGGATCTCGATTCGTTGTCATCCTGAGCGGAGCGAAGGATCTGTTCGTTTCATTAGCTAACTGCATTAAAAAGAACACTTGCGAATCGCTTCTTTTCATCCCTCAACTTTCCGTGATAAGCCCACAAAAAAGCGCCCTTGCGGGCGCGTTTTTTGTTTACTTTTCGATAGCGGCCTTGGCCTTCTCCGCCAGCACCGCGAACGCGGCGGGATCGGAGATCGCCAGCTCGGACAGCATCTTGCGGTTGATGTCGATGCCGGCCACCTTCAGGCCGTTGATCAGCTTGGAGTAGCTCATGCCGTTGATGCGGGCCGCCGCGTTGATGCGGGCGATCCACAGGCGGCGGAAGTCGCGCTTCTTCAGCTTGCGGCCGATGTAGGCATAGCGCAGAGAACGGCGAACCTGTTCGCTGGCCGCGCGATACTGCTTGCTCTTGGCGCCAAAGTAACCCTTGGCGAGCTTCATTACCTTACGCTTTTTCTTCTGTGCGTTGACAGCACGCTTGATCCTTGCCATTTTTGATTCGCCTCCTTACTTGTACGGAATCAGTTTCTTCATGGTCTTGCCTTCTGTGGTGGTCAGATAGGCGGCCTTGCGCAGGTTGCGGGTACGCTTGGTGGGCTTCTTGGTCAGGATGTGACGCTTGAAGGCCTGAGCGCGCTTCACTTTGCCGCTCTTGGTGAGGTTAAAACGCTTTGCGGCGCCCTTGTGCGTCTTCTGTTTGGGCATGGGATTTTCCTCCTCTCGTCATTCGGTAAGATCAGTCGGTTGCTCTCGGAGAGATGAACATGGACATGTTGCGGCCCTCGATCTGCGGAGCCTTGTCCACCGTGCCATACTCCTTGATTCTTTCGGCAAACTCATTCATAACCTGGCGGCCAATTTCGGAGTGGGTAATCTGGCGTCCGCGGAAGCGGATCGTCACCTTCACCTTGTTGCCATCCTTCAGGAACTTCACGGCGTTCTTGAACTTCACGTCGATGTCATGATCCTCGATGGTGGCGGACAGGCGAACTTCCTTGACGGTAATGACCTTCTGATTCTTGCGGAACTCGCGCTCTTTCTTGGACTGCTCGAAGCGATACTTTCCGTAGTCCATGAGCTTGCAAACCGGCGGACGGGCCTGCGGGGCGATCTTGACCAGGTCAAGCTGGCGCTCCTCAGCCAAGGCCAGCGCGTCACGGCTCGACATGACGCCCAGCTGCTCGCCGTTCTGATCCACAACGCGCACTTCGCGGTCGCGAATCTCCTCGTTAATCATGAGATCGTTAATACCGAAACACCTCCTAATATCGTTTGCCACATGAAAAAGAGCAGCGCATGCGCGCCGCCCTTTCAAGCCCCATCCGGAGCTCTCTGTATTCACAGCAACCGCTACAGCGTGAGCCGCAGGGTGAGAAGTCGGCGCTTCTGCTTACCAAACTATTATAGCAGGCCACCAAGGGGTTTGCAAGATAAGTTGAGGTTAAATCTTGTGCGATTCCCATGTGGGAATCGAGAGTTCAGAGTTGAGAGTTGAGATAATAATGAAGAATCCCACAACACTGACTGTATCTAAACTCTTAACTCTCAACTCTCAACTCTCAACTCTCAACTCTATTGCTTCACCGCCCCGATGGCGCTGAACACAATGAACACGAACAGGTTCACCGCCACGATGCCCGCGCCGGTGGGCAGCGAGTAGACGCAGGAGAGCATCATGCCCACGAAGAAGCAGGAGACCGAGATGATGGCGGAGGAGATGGTGACGGAGCGGAACCGGGAGAACACCCGCATGGAGGAAAGTGCCGGGAAGATGATGAGGCTGGAGATGAGCAGCGTGCCCATCATCCGCATCCCCACCACCACGGTCAGCGCCGTGAGCAGCGCGATCAGCAGGTTGTAGGTCCCCGCCTTCACGCCGGTGGCGCGGGCGAAGGGCTCGTCGAAGGTCACCGCGAAGATCCGCGGATAGAACAGCACGAACAGCACCAGCACCACCGCGGACAGGATCGCCGACAGCCACACGTCCGACGCGCTCATGGCGAGGATGGAGCCGAACATGTAGTTGTACACGTCCACGTTCATGCCGCTGGTCATGCTGGTGACGATGACGCCGGTGGCCAGGGCGCTGGTGGAGATCAGCGCGATGGCGGAGTCCCCCCGCATCCGGCTGCGCTCGCTGACCCGAAGGAGCAGGAACGCGCACAGCACCACGATCACCAGCGTGAAGGGCAGCGGGCTTTCGGCGATGGAGCCGCAGAGGGCGGCGATGCCGCCGCGCATGCCCTCCGGCAAAAAGGCCGGCAGGTCCGCGGCGGTGACAAAGCCCAGGGACATGGCGATGGTCAGTGCGCCGAAGCCCACGTGGCTCAGGCCGTCGCCGATCATCGAATACCGCTTCAGCACCAGCGTCACGCCCAGCAGCGACGCGCACAGCGACACCAGCGCGCCCACCACCAGCGCCCGCTGGATGAATTTGTATTGAAGGTACGTGGCGAACTGGGAAAACGCCCCGCCGATGTCCTTCAGGTGGAACGCGCCCCACACCAGCATCAGCACCAGCAGCGCCCACAGGGCGACGGCGCTGGCCCGGCGGGGCTTGCCGTCCGGGTTGGGCCGCTTCGTCAGCGCCCGCTGCAGCAGATCACCCACGCGCGCTCACCGTCCCTTCCGCAATCCTGGCGCGATAGTCCGCGACGGGGCCGAAGAAATCCATTTCCCGGTTCATCACCAGCACCTTGCCCGCGTCCCGCATGGCCCCGCCCAGGTCGTGGGACACCATCACCACGGCTACGCCGTGCTTCCGGTTCAGGTTGCGGATCACGTCGTAGAACTCCGCGGCGGCGGCGGGGTCCAGGCCCGTCACCGGCTCGTCCAGCAGCAGCATCGCATCGGTGGCGCAGAGGGCCCGGGCCAGAAGCGCCCGCTGCTGCTGCCCGCCGGAGAGGGTGCGGTAGGATGCCTTACGCAGCCGCGTCACGTCCAGCAGCGCCATGTTCTTTTCCGCTTTCTCCCGGTCGGCTTTTCCAAAGAAGAAGCGGCGTCCCATCCGGTTCACGCAGCCGGACAGCACGACCTCCTCCACGCTGGCGGGAAAGTCCCGCTGGGCGGCGGTCTGCTGGGGCAGGTAGCCGATGCGGTTCTTCACCAGCCCGTCCCCGTAGGTGATCTTCCCGGCCCGGGGCTTTACCAGCCCCAGCATGGCCCGCATCAGCGTGCTCTTGCCGGAGCCGTTCTCCCCCACGACCACCAGGTAGTCCCCGGGGTTCACTTCGAAGGAGACGCGGTCCACCGCCACGGTGCCCTCAAAGGCAATCGTGACATCCTTCATGGCAATCAGCGCCATGCTCCACCGCCTCCCCTCCGGCCTTCCGGCACTTCTCGCAGACGCCCACCAGTATGGTCTCCCGCGGGTCCAGCCGGAACCCGTGGCTCTTCATCAAATGCTCGGACATCTCCCGCATCACCGCGCAGTCCACGTGCATCAAATCGCCACAGCGGCTGCACATCATGTGGAAGTGGTCGTCGCATGCAGCGGCGTCCGCCACGTGCTGGTACTGGGTGATGCCCTGCACGCTCTGGTACTTGCGCACGCTGCCCTGCTCGGCCAGCAGCTCCAGATAGCGATAGACCGTGGAGCGCCCGATCTTCTCTCCCCGGTCCTGCATCTCGAACACGACCTCGTCCACCGAAAAGTGCTTGAGGCTCTGTTCCTTCAAAAATTTCAACAGCTCACGCTTCTGGCGTGTGCTGTACTCTCCCCGCGTCATTTCAGGCCCTCCCGCAGTGCTTCCACATTCTTTTGCATCAGGGACACGTAGGTCTCCCCCGCGTCGAATTCGTACTGGGTGACGGTTTGCAGGGAGTGGAGCGTGAGGATCATCGCGCCGGTCTCCTCCGCCACGGTGCGGGCGACCGCCTGGGTGCTCATCTCGATGGTGTACACCGCCGGGAGCTGCTTCTCCGCCACCGCCTGGATCAGCGCGAGGATGGTCTGGGGCGTGGGCTCGGTGTCCGCCGTGCAGGACGGGAACGCCGCCACGTAGTCAAGGCCGTATTCCCTGACGAAATACAAAAACGGGAAGCGGTCCGCAAACACCAGCGTCTTCGTCTCGCTGGCGTCCACGATTTCCCGGATGGATGCGTCGATGGCGCTGATCTGTTCGATATACGATGCGGCCTTGTCGGCGTAGATGTCGGCGCGGCCGGGGTCGATTTCTGCCAGCTCGTCCCGGATGGCCTCCACCATCTTCACCGCGTTCACCGGGCTGGTCCAGATGTGCTCGTCATATTCCGGCGCGTCGTGGAGGTGGCCCTCCTCCCCCTCCTCTTCCAGAAGGGACACGGCGTCCATCATCCGAAGGGCCTTCGGGCCGTCGCCGTCAAAGCCTGCGAGGATGCTGTCCGCCCATGCGTCGCCCTCGCCGCCGATGTAGACGAACAGGTCCGCGCCGGAGATGGCGAGGATGTCCGCCGGGGAGGGCTCGTAGGAGTGGACCTCTACGCCGGGATGGATCAGCAGGGTCACTGTTCCGTTCTCTCCCGCCACCTGCCGGGCCAGGTCGTAGCAGGGAAAGTCCGTGGCCACGATGTTCAGCTCCGCGCTCGCCGCCATGCCCAGGGCCAGCAGCGCCGCGATCCACACAATCAATTTCTTCATGCAAACCTCTATTTGAAAACTGATTTCAATTTCGTTTTCATATTATAGCGAACCTTGGCCATACTGTCAACCCGCGGGCGTTAAGTTTCTGATATTATAATGCGGTCTATTCGATTCATATTTTTTTGTTAGGCGGGGACAAGTGATAGAAGCCTTAACATGGTTGTGCTATACTAATGCCAAATCTTAGCGAAAGAGGTATGATGCAATATGGCTAACATTGATCTGACCAAATATGGCATTACCGGCACGACCGAAATCGTCTACAACCCCTCTTACGAAGAGCTGTACAAGGCGGAGATGGATCCGTCCCTGACCGGCTATGACGTGGGCGTTGAGACCGAGCTGGGCGCCGTGAACGTGATGACCGGCATCTACACCGGCCGTTCCCCCAAGGACAAGTACATCGTCATGGACGAGAACTCCAAGGACACCGTTTGGTGGACCACCGAGGGCTACAAGAACGACAACCATCCCATGACCCAGGAGACCTGGGAGGTCGTGAAGGACCTGGCCAAGAAGCAGCTGAGCGGCAACAAGAAGCTGTACGTCGTGGACGCCTTCTGCGGCGCCAACAAGGACACCCGCATGGCCATCCGCTTCGTGATGGAGGTCGCCTGGCAGGCCCATTTCGTGCGCAACATGTTCATCAAGCCCACCGAGGCTGAGCTGGCCGCCTTCGAGCCGGACTTCGTGGTGTACACCGCCTCCAAGGCCAAGTGCGAGAACTACAAGGAGCTGGGCCTCAATTCCGAGACCGTCGTGGCCTTCAACGTCACCTCCCGCGAGCAGGTCATCATCAACACCTGGTACGGCGGCGAAATGAAGAAGGGCATGTTCTCCATGATGAACTACTACCTGCCGCTGAAGGGCATTGCCGCCATGCACTGCTCCGCCAACACCGACATGGAAGGCAAGAACACCGCCATCTTCTTCGGCCTGTCCGGCACCGGCAAGACCACCCTGTCCACCGACCCCAAGCGCCTGCTGATCGGCGACGACGAGCATGGCTGGGACGACAACGGCGTGTTCAACTTCGAGGGCGGCTGCTACGCGAAGGTCATCAACCTGGACAAGGAGTCCGAGCCTGACATCTACAACGCCATCAAGCGCGACGCGCTGCTGGAGAACGTGACCGTGGACAAGGACGGCAAGATCGACTTCGCCGACAAGTCCGTCACCGAGAACACCCGCGTGTCCTATCCCATCGAGCACATCGAGAAGATCGTCAAGAACGTCAATCCCGTGTCCGCCGGCCCCGACGCCCAGAACGTGATCTTCCTGAGCGCGGACGCTTTCGGCGTGCTGCCCCCGGTGTCCATCCTGACCCCCGAGCAGACCAAGTACTACTTCCTGTCCGGCTTCACCGCCAAGCTGGCCGGCACCGAGCGCGGCATCACCGAGCCCACCCCCACCTTCTCCGCCTGCTTCGGCCAGGCCTTCCTGGAGCTGCATCCCACCAAGTATGCTGAGGAGCTCGTGAAGAAGATGGAGAAGAGCGGCGCGAAGGCCTACCTGGTGAACACCGGCTGGAACGGCACCGGCAAGCGCATCTCCATCAAGGACACCCGCGGCATCATCGACGCGATCCTGGGCGGCGCCATCCTGAAGGCTCCCACCAAGAAGATCCCCTACTTCAACTTCGAGGTTCCCACCGAGCTGGAAGGCGTGGACACCGGCATTCTGGATCCCCGCGACACCTACGCGGACGCTTCCGAGTGGGACGCCAAGGCCAAGGACCTGGCCGGCCGCTTCATCAAGAACTTCGTCAAGTACGAGTCCAACGAAGCCGGCAAGGCGCTGGTCGCCGCTGGCCCGCAGCTGTAAGAGGCGGATCAAGCAAAGCGAACCGGGTGTGAGAGCGATCTCACACCCGGTTTTACTAAAGACATGACCACCGGCTTTTCGGTGGTCATGTCTCTTATTTGTTCTCCTGTTCCCCCTGCACCAGGGCCTCCGGGGATTCGTCCACCCGGTCGCCCACCATCTGCAGGGCCTTGAAGATCTCCTGCATCTTGTAGTCGGTCTCGGTGATCACGTCGGCGCAGGAGCGCAGCTCGTCCACGATCCTCTGGGGCACCGCGTCCTTGCTCTTGTAGCGGATGCCGTGCTCCAGCGTGGCCCAAAAGTCCATGGCGACGGTGCGAATCTGGATCTCCACGGGGATGTACAGCTTGCCCCGGGAGATGTACACCGGCACGTCCACCACGATGTGCAGGCTTCGGTAGCCGTTGGGCTTGGGATGGGCGATGTAGTTCTTTTGCAGGATCAGGTTGATGTCGTCCTGGGCCAGCAGCAGGTCCGCGATCTTGTAGATGTCGTCCACATACCGGCACACCACCCGCACGCCGGCGATGTCGTGCAGGGTCTTCTTCGCGCAGGAAATGGTGATGGGATAGCCCAGGTCGTGCAGCTTCATGATGATGCTGTTCAGGCTCTTCACCCGGCTCTCGATGTGGTGGATCGGGTTGTGCATGTGCTTGAAGGAGAAATCGCTGTCCAGGGTCTGGAGCCGGGCGTTGATCTCCCGGATGGCCGCCTCGTACACCCCGTGGATCTGGGCGTACTCTCTTCGCAGCTCCTCCATGGCCATGCTGGCCTTTATATCCATGGGCTGGTAATCCTCCCGAACCCGGTTGTTTTCAAGGTTGTTCCGTTCCATAGGGCCTCCATGTGGGATCATTGGTCGTCCCGGAGCACGTCCCAGCTGGTGAGCATCGCCAGCACCTGGGAGTGCTGCTCGCCGTCCTCGGTGATGAAGGCCACCGCCAAGCGGCTGTTGCGCTCCCGGCGCTTCTCAAAGGCCTCGCGCACCGTGGTCAGCGTCGCGTTCGCGTCAAAGAAGGCATACTTTTCGCTGCGCTCGTCGTCAAAGTCCAGCGCGTTCTTGAGTTCCCCGATCCGAAGGTTGTCGTGCAGCTTCTCAAAGCCGGTGTCGCCCACGTAGCGCATCAGGCTGGCGGCGCTGAACACGCCCACCAGGCCGGTCCTGTCCCGCACGGGCACGTGGGAATAGCCCATGCGCATCATGTGGCGCATCACGCCGATGGCCTCGTCGTTGGGGTGGGCGAACAGGATCCGGTCGCCGGGAGTGCCGTAGTCCCGGGCGAAGCGCGGCCGCTGGACATAGGCCACGATGCCCTCCAGCATGTCCACCACGGACTGGGAGGGCTCCACCACGGCCTCCCCCGCCTCGTCGGTGTTGTGGGAGAGGATGTTGCGGATCTCGCGGCACAGGTCCAGGTCCGTGCGACAGGGGGCGCTGTCCGGGTCGTGAAGGTATTCCATCACCACGCTGCCGGAGGACATGCGCTTGCCGTCGTACCGCTTTTCCAGCAAGCCCTCCAGCTTCCGAAAGAGCGTCAGAAACCGCTCCGCCCGCTGCTCCAACCCGAACCCCTCCTTTAATCATATCATAACATATATCCCTATAAAATGCAACTGGATTCGAGGAACGCGTCCAGCACGCGGTTCAACTCCTCCAGCGTCAGCGCCTCCCCGCGGACGCGCTCGTCCAGGCCCGCGGCCAGCACGACCTCCCGGGCCGCTTCCTGGCTCAGGCCGAAGGCGGGCTTTAAGTTGTTCACGAGGGTCTTTCGGCGCATGGCAAAGGCGGCGCGGATCAGCTTGCGGAAGGCCTTTTCGTCCTTCGGCGCCACCGGCGGATTCGACCAGCGGTCGATGCGGATGAAGGCGCTGGTCACATGGGGCGGCGGGTCGAAGGCCTCCGGGGCCACCTCCGTCAGCACCCGTGCGCTGCCGTAGAATTGCAGCTCCGCCGCCAGGGCGCACCACTGCTTCTTCCCCGGAACGGACATCACCCGCTCCGCCGCCTCCTTCTGCACCATGATGGCGATGCTCTCCGGCGGACAGTCCGAGGACGTGAGCCGCAGCAGGATGTCGGCGGTAATGTAGTACGGCAGGTTGGCCACGACCCGGTAGGGCTCGCCTACAAAATACTCGTCCACCAGGGCGCGGATGTCCGCCTTCATGATGTCGCTGAACACCACGCGGGCGTTGTCCTCCCCGGCCAGCACGTCGTCAAGCACCGGCTCCAGGCCCTTGTCCACCTCCACGGCCAGTACCCGCTTCGCGCGCCTCGCCAGCAGCGCCGTCATCACGCCCGCGCCGGGGCCGATCTCCAGCACGTTGTCCTCCGGGCAGACCTCAGCGTCGTCCAGCAGCAGCGCAATCAGGCTCTCGGACAGCAGGAAATTCTGCCCCAGGCTGTGCGTGGTTTTGAAGCGGTGCTTCTCCAGCGCCACGCGGGCGCGGAGCTCTAATGAAACAAACGTATCTTGAGACATGAAATCTCCCTATCTCTCAAAGAGTTTAGAGTTTAGTTTAAAAGCGCCTCGGGCTGTATTGATATTCCGGCCATTCAATCTGAACTCTAAACTCTACACGCTTAACTCTCAAAAAAACCGCGCGTCGTGAGGCTCATGCCCACAAACGCGCGGACCTTCGCGGTTTTTTATTTCGTCCCGAACAGACGGTCGCCCGCGTCGCCCAGGCCGGGAACGATGTACTTGTGTTCGTTCAGGTGGTCGTCGATGGCGGCGATGTACAGGTCCACGTCCGGATGGGCTTCCTGCACGGCCTTCACGCCCTCGGGGCAGCCCACCAGGCACATCAGCGTGACGGACTTGCAGCCGCGCTTCTTGATGAAGTCGATGGCGGCGATGGCGGAGCCGCCGGTGGCCAGCATCGGGTCCACCACGATCAGGTCGCGTTCGTCCACGTCATAGGGCAGCTTGCAGTAATATTCCACGGGCATGTGGGTCTCCGGGTCGCGATACAGGCCGATGTGCCCCACCTTTGCCGTGGGCACCAGGTTCATCACGCCGTCCACCATGCCCAGGCCCGCGCGCAGAATCGGCACGATGCCCAGCTTCTTGCCGGCGATGATCTTGCTCTTGCACTTGGCCACGGGGGTCTCGATCTCGACCTCCTCCAGGGGCAGGTTGCGGGTGACCTCATAGGCCATCAGCATGGAGATCTCCTCCAGCAGCTCGCGGAAATCCTTATTGCCGCAATCCTTGTCGCGCATCAGCGTGAGTTTGTGCTGAACCAGGGGATGATCGACCACAACGACTTTGCTCATGTAATGTCCCTCCCACGATTTTTCTCAAACCATTATATATGATTTCGCGTCGCAATGCAATAACAGATTTGTCACATTTCTGTGTATTCCTGGGAGGGGTGCACGATGGCACGCCCGGTCTTTTCGTCGAAGCCCTCCAGCACCAGCAGGGACTTTGCCCCCGTCACCCGCTTCGCCTGGGGCTTGGCGGTGGCGATCATCACGCCCACGCCCACGACCTCCGCCAGGAACTCCTTCATCAGGTCCACCATGCCTTGCAGCGTGCCGCCGCCCTTCATAAAGTCGTCGATGATCAGCGCTCGCTGGCCCGGCCGCACGGCACGGCGAGTCAGGGCCATGGTCTCGATGCGCTCGCTGCCGCCGCCGGCAATGTAGTTGATCTTGACGGCGCTGCCCTCGTAGGCGCGGCTGTCGCGGCGGGCAATCACCAGCGGCACGTCCAGCATCCGCGCCGTCATCAGCGCGATGGGAATGCCCTTGGTCTCCATGGTGAGCACGAAATGGGGCTGGCGGTCATAGTACTGGGAGGCCAGGATCTCGCCCATCTGCTGGGCGATGCCGCTGTCGGCGGCGATGTCCGAGGTGTAGAGGAAGCCGCCCGGCAGCATTCGGCCCGGCTCCGACAGGCGCTCGGACAGCTCCGTCAGCACCCGATTCACCTTCTTCGGGCTGGGGATGGCGCGATAGCGCACGCCGCCCGCCGCCCCGGCCACCGTCTCCACCCGGCCCAGGTCGAATCGCTCAAAGGAGGCGCTGATCAGGTCGATGTCCTCGCTGATGGTGGACTTGGCCGAGCCGAACAGCTCGCAGAACTCGCTCAGCGTGTGGATGCGGTTAGGGGTGTCCGTCAGTATCTTCGTCAGTGCGCCCAGGCGCTCGTTGCGCTTGATCTTGTCCATGTGCGGCCCTCAATTCCGAATTATTTTTTGATTTCTTCCATTATAATTCGGATATGTTAGCTTTTCACCGGATTTGAGGCAAATCTTCCCCGGGGAAAGAACATTTAACCTTCATTTCTCCGAGGACGTCCCATGGCGCTTGCAGGAAACGGCAATTTGTTTTATAATACAAATTGGGGCTTTGCGTATGCCCCGGAAATGGGAGGAAACGGCTATGGCTGTAAGCATATTTGACTTCAAGGGCAAGCG
This sequence comes from uncultured Eubacteriales bacterium, assembly GCA_900315585.1. GTDB lineage: Bacteria > Bacillota > Clostridia > Christensenellales > Aristaeellaceae > UBA2862. The sequence continues at coordinate 106,324 of OMZP01000002.1, forward strand.
AGCCCACTTCATCGGCATCGGCGGCAGCTCCATGTCCGGCCTTGCCGGGTATCTTCAGGAAACCGGCTACACCGTCACCGGCTCGGATCGCACCCGGTCCCACAAGACAGATCATCTCATGGAAAAGGGCATCACCGTGCACATCGGCCACGCCGCGGAGAACGTCCACGGCGCGGACGTGATCGTCTACTCCGCCGCCATCCCCCAGAGCAACCCGGAGCGGGCGGAGGCGGCCCGGCTGGGCATTCCCCAGATCGAGCGATGCGACCTGATCGGTCAGCTGATGGAGGGCTACCCCTTCGCAGTGGGCGTCAGCGGCACCCACGGAAAGACCACCACCACCTCCATGCTGGCTCAGGCCTTCATGCAGGCGGGCGCGGACCCCACCATCCACATCGGCGGCGAGCTGGATTTCATCGGCGGCTCCACCCATGTGGGCGGCGATCACGACTTCATCTGCGAGGCCTGCGAGTACAACGCCAGCTTCCTGCGCTTCAAGCCCACCGTGGCCATCATCCTGAACATCGACGAGGACCATCTGGACTTCTACAGGGACATTGACGACATCGAAGCGGCCTTCGTGAAGTACGCCGCGCTGGTGCCGAAGGACGGCTGGGTGATCGCCTGGGGCGACGATGAGCGCGCCGAGAGGGTGTGCCTGAACGCGAGCTGCCATTCCATGACCTACGGCCTGGGCAAAAACTGCATGCTCCGGCCGGAGAACCTGACCTACGACGAACAGGGCCGCGCTTCCTTCACGGCGGTGCTGAACGGCGAAGTGCTGGGCGATTTCCGCCTGAACGTGCCCAGCGAGGCCAACATGCTGGACGCCCTGGCGGTGATCTGCGCGGCGCACATCCGGGGCCTGGACATGGCGAAGGTCGCCGAGGCGCTTGCCAACTTTGTCGGCGCCCACCGGCGGTTCGAGCTCACCAGCGTCACCGACGGCGTGAAGTGCTACACCGATTACGGCCACAACCCCGCAGAAATCAGGAACGCGCTGAAGATCGCCTCCATGCAGCCCCACAGGACGCTGTGGAGCGTCTGGCAGCCCCACACCTATTCCCGAACCAAGACGCTGTTTGACCAGTTCGTGGAGACCTTCGACGCGGCCGACCGGCTGCTGATCACGGACATCATGGGAGCCCGCGAGGCGGACCCCGGCGACATCAAGTCCGAGATGCTGCTCGAGCCCATCCGGGCGCGGGGCGTGGACGCGGTGGTGACCCCCGCCTTCGACGACGCGGAGGCCTACCTGCGCGCACACTGGCAGCCGGGAGACATCATGGTGAGCCACGGCTGCGGCGACATCGACCTGCTGAATGAGCAGATCGCGAACCACGGCGACACGAAGCGATGATACGGAGGAAAAACCCTTGAAGAAGCTATTGTGCCTGGCCCTCGCCCTGACGCTCTGCGCCGCCGTCCTGGCGGGCTGCGGAAAGAAGGCGGAGGCTCCCAGCGCGCCCACGGAGGCCGATTTCGCCCCCTCCGCCCCGGATGTGACCGCAGTGCCGGAGGAGGGCTACCACGGCGAGGAGGACCAGAGCGCGGCCCTGCAAGCGATGCCCACGCTGGAGCCGGTGGTGCCCCTGGAGGGCGGCGGCGCGGACGAGCCGGAGGTGGACGCCGTGGGCGACTACTACAGCATCGACGCGCTGCTGAACGACGCGCCGGACACGGCCCCCGACCCCACTCCGGAAGCCTCGCCCGCGCCCGCCGAGGGCGAGGGCGAGGCGAGTGCGCCGGTCCAGAAGGCGGTGGACACCAGCACCTACCAGTATTCGGCGCTGACGGACACCTCCCTGGGCTTCACCTTCAACTATCCCTCCCACTGGGAGAACCTCCCCGGCGTGTACACGATCTGTTTCCGGGAGAAGGTGGAGCAGGGCGACTTCCCCGCCCGCGTGGCCATCACGGTGAAGAAGCTGGTGCACACGCCCGACGAGCTGGCCATCACCGAGCAGCTGACCAGCTACCTGCGGCTGGTGCACAAGCAGTACGAGGCCAAGACCTTCCAGGCCGGCACGCCCAACAACCAGGAGACCTTCCTGGGCAAGCCCGCCCTGTCCAACACCTACCTCGCCTACTCCGGCGACCACGAGGTGAAGGGCTACATCATCGGCACGGCGGTGGGCAAGACGATGTACGTATTCCACTTCTGCGCCACCTACGAGGACTACGGCGCCATGGAGAGCATGATGCGCTACATGGTGAAGTCCGCGGAGCTGATCGAGCAGCCGGAATGACGCCCGCATGGACGAGCGGCGGTTTCCCATCACGGGAACCGCCGCTCTTTTCATAGTATTCTCAACAGAAAAGATGGTTCATACTATTCTCAACTAATACTAAATTCCATCTAATCCATGCACAACTGCGGGCGCCTTTTCCGCTCTGGCTGTGCTTCGCTTCGGTCAACGATGCGCTGCATCGCCTCCCTCCGCTCAGC
>OMZP01000011.1:0-18395 GCA_900315585.1 uncultured Eubacteriales bacterium
CTTGAACGCCATGTATTCGCGCAGGGACAGCGTGTAGACCGGGATGGACACATAGCGGCCCGACAGGTAGGTGGAGATTTCGCTCGACATCAGCTTGGAATTGGAGCCGGTGACGTAGATGTCCACGTCGGCGCTCTCCATCAGGGTATTGACCACCTTTTCCCAGCCCTCGATCTCCTGAAGCTCATCCAAAAAGAGATAACAGCGCCCCTTCCCGTCTATCGCGGACAGGAGATCGGCATACATATCCTTTGACAGAAAGTCCTCGCCATATTCGACGGAGGCGTAGTTTCTGCCAATGATGTTCTCTGCCTTGATGCCTCTGTTCAGGAACTCTTCCTTCATCATTTCCAGTATGGTGGACTTCCCACAGCGGCGAACGCCGGAGAGGATTTTGACCAGCGGCGCGTCCACAAAGGGCAGTATCGCGTCCACATAATCGGGCCGACGGATCATTCTCATCACTCCTCATTCGCACATTTCCATCTATAGTATATCAAAAAAGAATTCAAATATCAATGGTTTTTACTTCTATAGGAATAAAAATGTTTTTCCTGTCTATATTTTCTATGCAATAAGAGGTAATATTACATATGGATGTGGTTTTCAGAGGCCGGCTTCGGCCAGCGCATCAAGAGGGCGTCTTTGCCATGATTGAGGATGGACTGAGCCAGGCGGAGATTGCCGAGTATCCGGGAATCAACTTTGGAAAGGTCAAGTATGCCAGACTTGCGGGTAATTAAATATCCAGCCAAATTCCTTCTGTTTTTCACTGTTCAAATGTGAAGAGTGGAAGGAGGAAGCATGAAGCCTTCAACAAACAACAGCTTGCGCCTGTCTGATCACAATAAACTTTGGATTATTCTACCACTTGACTTTGGATTATTCCCATGCTAAACTTTATATAATTCCGAAGGAGGTGGGCGAATGATTCATCGCATAGCGGAGGATGCGCTGAAGAGGCTGGCGTCGCAGTTTCCTGTGGTCGGCGTCACGGGGCCGCGTCAGAGCGGCAAGACCACGCTGGCGAAGGCGGTATTCCCCGACAAGAAGTATGTGACGTTCGACGACCGTCCCATGCGCGAACTGGCGTCTTCCAATCCACGGGACTTCCTAATGGCCTTTCCCGATGGCGTGATCATCGACGAAGCACAGAAGGTTCCCGGTATATTTGATGCCTTGAAGATGGAGGTGGACGGCAAGCCCACGGAGCCGGGGAAATATATCCTGACCGGGTCCAGCCAGTTCCGGCTGCAATCGAACATGACGGACAGCCTCGCGGGGCGGGCGGCGTTTCTCAAGCTGCTTCCCTTTTCTGTCTCAGAATTGAAGACCGCGGGGATTATGCCCCAGACCGCTTACGATATGATCTACAATGGGCAATATCCGCCTCTGTATGATCCGGACAAGCACTTTATTCCGGAGGACTGGTACGAAAGCTACATCGACACCTATCTGGACCTGGACGTGCGGGATCAGATCAACGCCACGAACCTGTCCACCTTCCGGCGGTTCATCCAGGTGTGCGCCGTGCACAGTGGAGAGATATTCTCGATGGAGAAGATCGGGCGTGAGGTGGGCGTCTCAGGTCCGACGATCAAAAATTGGCTCTCCGTGCTGGAGGCGTCGTTTATCGTTCATTTCCTGGAGCCGGATTCCAATAATCTGGGTAAGAGCATCATCAAGACGCCGAAGCTGTACTTTGTAGATACGGGCCTGTTGTGCCATCTGCTGCGGCTGGAGGGGAAGGATGAGCTGATCCTGAGCAGGCAGAAGGGCGCTGTCGTCGAGACCTTCGCCGTATCGGAGTTCCTGAAGCACCGCATGAATCAGGGCAAGAAGGCCAATTTGACCTACTATCGCACCTCCAAGGGCGAGATTGAGGTGGATATGATTGCCGACTGGCGGCACACCTTTGCCGTGGAGATCAAGAGCAGCACCGACCCGGAGACCGGGAAGGCGTCCAAAGTACGGAAGTACGCCGCCGAGCGCAGCAAGGAAGATGTTCGCAGTGCGGTGTTCTACCTGGGTGATTTGAGCATGAAGGTTGGCGAGACGCAGTTTATCAGCTGGCGGGATTGGGGAGATTTCCTGAAATAACTCCAATTCGGCGTGACAAAAAACTGCAGCAATTACGGGCTCAAAACAGGCTCGCCCTGATCCTGCACAGAAAACAATGGGGTTTGTAAATTGGTTACTTTGTACTTTTCCTACATCATTGGTAAGGATGAGGTCGCCGGTTCGAATCCGGCCATCAGCTCCATTGAAAAGCCCTGTGCCGCAACGGCTCTGGGGCTTTTCTTATGCCTGTTTAGTACCCTTATAAGGATGCCAAAACCCTTAGTACCCTTGAAAGTACCCTTTTAAGATTCCTTAACATTGAGCCGTCATCGGCCAAATCCGTGAGGAAAAATGCCGCGATCAGGCTGTCTGTCGCCGGGATTTTGAGGCTCCTGCACGTCAATCAGATTATTGATTTTTGCAATTTCACGATGCGCAGTATCCAAAGTGACGTGGGTGTAGGTGTTCAATGTAAGGGCTACATCCTTGTGCCCCAGCATCTCCTGAACGACCTTCGCGGGTACACCCGCTTCCATCATTCGCGTGGCGAAGGTGTGCCGCAGGGCGTGCATACTGAACTTCTCCAGCTCCGCCCGCTTGATGATCTGATTCAGGTATCGGTTCACCGTGTTGGCCTCGATGATCGTGCCCTTCGACGAACAAAAGACCAGATCGTTGGGGTTCCATTTCGGGTCCATCATGTGTACGCGCTGGCTCTGCATGTGGTTCCTCAGAATCGGGATGATGTTGTCCACCATCGGGATTTTGCGGTAGCTCGTCCAGGTCTTTCCCAATGTTGATTATAAGTGAATAGTACCAACGACGCATTATGCAGAGTTTGCGGAGAAAAAACCGAGCGCCGGGGCAAGATGACATAATTCTCATAATTTATGGCACAATCCTTGCATTGGATTTGATGTGGTTTCTGATATAATAAAATTGGAGATTTGTATAGAAGGGTGGCGGATAAGATGGCGCGATTTCTATCCCTGATATTGGCCATGTGTCTGTGTATGACGCTGCTTACCGTCTGCTGGAATACAGCCGTTGCCCAGGATGATGCTCAGAAGCGCATTGTGCTGACCATCGGCGACTGGGACGATCGTTCAACCAGCCGCTATGACGGCGAAAAACAGCTGGGCATATGGCGGTACCTGGAGGAACAGCTGGGTATCGAGATCAGATATGTCCCTCTTTCTGAGGGCCAGTATGAGACAGCGATCGCCACCGGAGAGCTCCCGGACATCGTGGCCACCAACAACAATCTCTCAGAAATCCTTGCGGCAGGGGCGGTGATGAATGTCGAGCCTTACCTGGAGGAATACGTGCCCAACTTCGTCACGGGCACGCCGCGCCTTTCCTACGACGTGGTCAAACAGTTGATGTCCGACGACAAAGGCTTTTATTTCTTTCCCAGCAACATTGGCTACACAGGTCTCGGCTACAGCAACACCTTTTTCACCCGCGGCTACTGCGTCCGCTGGGACTACTACAAGGAGTTGGGTTGCCCGCCGATCAACAACGCGGACGATTATCTGGACGTGCTGATCCGAATGCAGGCGACCCATCCTTATACAGAGGAGGGCTGGCCGACCTATCTGTACGGCACGGATAATTTCATGGGGTATGTTGTCGCGTTCAGGACGGAATACAGCCAGGATTACTGGACGGCCTATCATTACCACAATAATATCTTTACCAATGAGATCTACGACGGCTATGTGGATGTCGATCATTCCATCTGGTGGGCCGCCGCGGACTGGCAGCGAAAGCTGTATCTCGCGGGCAGGGACAACGGCGCTTACGACATGGAAATATTCACCCAGACCCGCGAGGAATACGACATGAAGCGCAAGCGGGGCCAGTATATGGGGCTTCCCAGTTCAAAGGAGCTGTTGTACAATACCGCGGTCGCGGAGGATTCGGAAACGATATCGGGTTACTGTACGGTTCCGACCGCGGCCATGAATTACCACACCAACCTGTACAAGCTGTTGGGCAACGGATCGAAGTACATGTGGTTCATCTCCGCGAACAGCCCCCACTGGAAGGAGGCGCTGAAGCTGATGAACTATATGTGCGATCCTACGTTCGTGCGGGAATGCGCGGTGGGGCAGCGGGGCGTGACCTGGGATTACAACAATAACGGCGAGCCGCAGATGAACGAATACGGTAAGGCCCAGATGGACGCCTTCCTGACGGGCGATCGCACGAACGACAATTATTTTTATCGGTGGGGCGGCCCCAACTCGCTGCCCAACAACTGGCCCATATTGGAAGAAAACACACTCCACCCGGACGGCTGGCCGCTGGATTTCTACACCCTGAACCGGGAATACGCGCGATCCACGATGACCAGCAACGTCTCCAGGGACATGTGCGAGGTCTACGGGGTCCAGCTGCCCAGCGACGCCTTTTACGAGGCGGGAGGACTGGACTTCCGCAACGACTGCGGCGAGGCCATCTCGGCTTGTATCACTGACCTGAACGCGGAGCAGCTGGGTATCATTTCCGCCGCGGACGCGCTGCTGGATGCCGCGCTGGTCGAAGCCGTGTTTGCCGAATCGGACGAGGCGTTTGAGGCCGTCCGCTCCGATACCATCCAAAGGATCATCGACCTGGGCGAGCCGGAGGTGTTCCGGGCGTATCAGAAGAAGTGGGACGCGGCCGCGGGGATCATTGTGCCCCTCGTCATAGCGGCGCAGAGGGCCAACGGGATCGAGCCTTACGCTCCGGAGGAATACGAAAAGCTTCCGTATGTGAAATAGGGGATAGGAGAGGAAACGATGTTGACCGCGTTGATAGCCGAGGATGAACTGCTCGTCAAATTGGGGATCAGCAGCTGCGTGCCCTGGGCGGAGCTGGACATCGCCGTTGTCGGAGAGGTGGAGGACGGCATGGAGGCCTGGAAGCTGTTTCAGAAATACCGCCCGGACATTGTCATTCTCGACCTGCTCATGCCGGGACTCAACGGCATTGAACTGCTTCGGCGGATCCGGGCCGTTGACCGGCGGTGCGCCGCGATCGTCGTGACCAATGTGGACAAGGAGGATATACTTGAGGAGGTACGGCGGCTGGGCGTCACCCGGGTGCTGACCAAGCTGTCCATGAAGCGGGACGATATCAGCGCTGCCGTCCGCATGGCCTGCGAAGCGATCGCGTCCGAGACGGGCGACGCAGCCGCTCAGGCGACGGATGAAAAGAGGGCCCTGGAGAAGCTGATGTTTGGAAGCGGCGGTCAGGGCGCGCCCTTTGAAGTGCGGGGAATGACCGGGATCCAGCTGTTCCCGGAAGAATATCTGACGCCGGCGCTGAAACGCTCGCTCTCCACGCTGGCTCTGCAGAAGCTGGGCGACGCGAACGCCTATGTCCTCCTTTCCCATGAGGGCGGACAGCTGTTGGTGTGGAAGGAAATGCCGCAGGGGAATATCGCCGAAGGCGCATTGTTGGATTTCGCGCACTATGTCCGGGAAAATCTCCACGTCAATATGGGGGTCGTGAGCGCGTTTGGCGCGATAGAAGGCGCGCAGCTGCCCCGCATGGCCAGGCGTCTCGCGGCGCTCTTGCATGAGCCGCGGCTGTTCGACTATCCGGTGCTGCGGCTGGACGCGAACGGCGAATACCGCGACGCGCGCCTGGACGCCCTGAGAAGCGAGCTGGCGATCTGCCTGCCGATGTGCGCGGAGCAGGACGAGCTCAGGACCCTGAAGTCTCGGCTGGATCGTTATCCTGGCGCGCTGGACGAGGGCTTCGGGCGGGTGCTGGGCAATGCGGCGGACCTGCTGAAGGCGCTGAACCTGCCCGTGTCGCAGCCGGGGCTGTGGGAGATGACCGGCTGCATCTGCGCCGCAATGGAGGAGCGGGTGAACCGGGTGATCGCCAGGGTGCGCCCGGAGATCCACAGGGTCATGGCTCACATCCAGGCGCACCTGGCTGAAAACCTGCCCCGGGAGCTGTTGAGCGACCTTGCCAACTATGACAGCGCCTATTTTTCCAAGCTCTTTAAGGCAGAGGTGGGCATGAGCTGTACGGATTACCTGCTCCAGGCGCGGATACTGCGCGCCCAGGAGCTGCTGCGCGGCACAGATATGCCCATCAGCGACATCGCGGCCCGGTACGGCTTTTTCGATTCTTCTTATTTCAGCGGGCGCTTTCGCCAGATCTGCGGCATGACCCCGCGCGAATGGAGGGATGACCACGGTGAAACGACGGCTTAGATCCCTGCGACTGCACATCCTGCTGCCGGTTCTGGTGATGACGCTGGTTCTCGTCGTGCTGCTGACGGTGCTGATTTCCCGTATCTATATCAGCATGAGCGTCCGGCAGGAGAGCAGGAAGAACGCCGCCAGCTTTGAGGCCATTGCCCACGAGCTGAACAAGACGGTGAGCGCGTCCATTGCCGATGTGCATCAGATTATGATCGACCCCAGGGTCACCGCCTATGCCTGCCACCAATTTGCAACGGACGCGGAGCTCGTGCGCGCGCGCATGGAGTGCCGGGATTACCTGCGCGCCCAGATCAATCGCGACAGCGCTATCTACGGCCTCTTGTTCATGCGCCCGGACGGCAGCCTGTTCGGTACGCTGCCCGAAAGCAACGTCTTCAGGGACGACCGGAAGGATGTGGCGCTGACGGACGGGGTGATCGATCGGATCCTGGAGGTGCCCCTGGGCGAAACGGCGTGGGTCGGCCCGCTGACCGGCTCGGAGCTTTATGGGTATGAAAGCGGCAAGCTGCCCGATTCTGTCATGGCGGCGACGTGGAAGTTTGTCAGTGTTGAGGCGGGAGAATGCTATGCGCTGATGCTGATGGACGATGCGGTTTTCAGGGATATGTTCAGTCTGCTGGACGACGGGAACAGCGCGCTGCACCTGTTTACGGCGGACGGCGCGGAGTTTTTCCGCCAGGGCGGCGACAGTGGGCTGGACGCGGGCGTCCTTATTTCCGAAGAGAGCAGCGGCCGCATCTTCAAAAACGACCGAAACGAATCCTGGTGCGTGTTCACCATGCCGCTGGCCTCGTCCGGCTGGACGCTGGCCCGCGAGGTGCTCATGGGGGAATATGAGCAGACCATCCGGCGGATGCAGACGACGGTGTGGGCGATGGCCATGTCCATCCTCGCCGCGGGCCTGGGATTTTATCTGTTCTGGCTGAACCGCTTCATGCGCAGCATAAACGCCCTGAAGGCGGGCATCGCCCGCCTGGGTCGGGGAGACCTGACCCCCATGACGGGCGCGTCCTTCCAAACCGAGGAATTGGCCGGCATGATGCGGGAGCTGGATAAGGCCAGCGTCTCCCTGAATGTATTGATGTCCCTGGCCCTGCTGGCGCTGTTCCACAAGCTGCTTCGCCACAGGAACGCGCCGAAGCTGGTCAACCACCTGTCCGGCCACATCAACCAGTACTACTGCTACAGCTATGTGCTGCTGACGCCGACAAGCGTGCTGCTGCTGGCGACCCGTGGCGAGCTGCTGCCCGGCACGCTGCTTCCGCTGATGGGCGGCCTGGTCACGCTGGCGGTCTGCTATCTGGTCATCGAGTGGCAGGATCGGAAAGGGCTTCCAAACAGCATCACGAAGCTGAAGATGCCCTGGAAAGCGGTGGCGTTCGCGGTGGTCTGGATCGCGACCATTGCCATCTTTGCCTATGCTTACCCCAGGATCACGGAATATGCCACGATCTGGAACGATTACCTCGGGATTTGACCCAGGGAAAGGAGCATTCCGCTTGAGTTACTTTGCCAGTGAAAGAGTCAACAAGGGCCGGCAACCGGAGCTGGACTGGTTGAAGGCATTTTGCATCGTTTGCATGATCTTCCTGCACATCTATGAGGACTGCGCCATCGAGCAGACCGGCCTGATCTACCACTTTCTGGACTATGCATGCGTCTTCACCGGCGCCGCCTGCTTCATGATCTGCATGGGCGTGGGCATGCGCTATTCCAGGAAGCAATCTCCGGCGGACTACGTCTATCGCGGCATCGAGATCTTCACGGTGGGGCAGCTTCTGAACCTGCTGCGCAACGCCCTGCCCAACCTGATCGCCTGGTGGATCAAGGGCGAGGGCTGGCTGCATACCGGCGACATGGGTTATATCGACGAGATGGGCTACCTGTGCCTGTCGGGCCGGTTCAAGGAGTTGATCATCCGCGGCGGCGAAAACATCATGCCCCAGGAGGTGGAGGCGGCGATCTCCGAGCTGGAGATCATCGACAACGTGAAGGTGATCGGCGTGCCCAGCGACTTCTTTGGCGAGGAAGTGGCGGCCTGCATCAAGTTAAAGGACGGTGCGAGCTTCGACGAGGCGGCGGTGAAGGCGGAGCTGCTCAAGCGCCTGGCGAAATACAAGGTGCCCTCCTTCTTCATCGTCTATGACCGGCTTCCCATGCTGGGCAGCGGCAAGATCGACGGCGTGGCCCTGAAGAAGGACGCGCTGGAGAAGCTGGCCGTGATGAACAAGTGAGGTCGTGCTGACCCTGCCCCGGCTGCCGGTGCGGCGCCGGCCAGAGCGAACAAACAGAGGGACGTGATAGTAAATGAGCGATTTCATACAGCTCCACCGCCAGTCGAAGGAGCGGCTGCTCCGCTTTGCGGAGCAGAGGGAGCCGCCTTCGGAGAAGGCTCAGAAGTGGATTACGATCGGAAACATCAGTATCTGCTCGATGACGCTGGCAGGCATTTTATTGCTGCACCCGTTCACCGGACGGATCACGTCCATTCAAATGGCGTTTTCAGCCGGCCAGGAGATACTGGGAATGCTGATGTCGGCGCTGATCTTCTACAGCTACATGCAGGACCCGGACAGCGCCGAGGAGCATACCCGCCTGTTCGCCACGCTGATCGCGACCAACGTCGCGGGCATGTTCCTGGATGAGTGCAGCTGGATAATGGACGGGGTGGCCTCGCTGGCGTTCTTGCACACCCTGTGCATCACGGCGCTGCTTTACATCAACGCGGCCATCATTTACCAATTCTGGCTGTACAGCGCGTATCTGATGGGCATAGAGCAGGAGAAGTCCAAGCGGATTACCCTGGCGCTGATATTCTTTTTTTCCGTCTATGTCGCGTTGCTCGTCGTCAATCTGTTCTGGCCGATCTTTTTTTCGGTGGATTCCGCCGGCGTCTACCATCGGCTGGAGCTGTATCCCCTGATGACGCTCAGCCTGCTGATCATCCTGCCGCCCCTGATATATGCCTTTGCGCACTTTGACGGCACGAAGCAGGAGAAGCAGATCGCGGCCATGTTCCTGCTGATGCCCTTGATGGGTATGGTGATGACGCTCGCCTTTTCCAACAGGGCATTCCAGTACAGCGGCGTGCTGATGTCGATCATACTGGCCATGGGCTCCGTGATCTCCGGGCGGGGCAAGCATATGGCGGTGGTGCGCGCGGAGCTGGATACCGCCACGAAGATCCAGGAATCCATGCTGCCCATGATCTTTCCGCCCTTCCCGGAACGGGAGGAGTTTGAGATCTATGCCAGCATGGATCCTGCCCGGGAAGTGGGCGGGGACTTCTACGATTTCTTCATGATCGACGACGATCACCTGGCGCTGGTGATTGCGGATGTGTCCGATAAGGGCGTGCCCGCGGCGCTTTTGATGATGTCGGCCAAGATACTCATCAACTTCCGCGCCCGCATGGGCGGCAGCCCCGCACAGATCCTTGCGGAGGTCAACGGCCAGCTGTGCGAGAACAACGAATCCGGCATGTTTATCACCGTGTGGATGGGCATATTGGATGTGAAAACCGGCGTCATGACCTGCGCCAATGCGGGCCATGAGTATCCCGCCATCCGCGAGGACGGCCTGTTCCGGCTGCTGACGGACGTGCACGGGCTGCCCCTGGGCGTGATGCCGGGGATGAAGTATCAGGATTATGAGATCAGGATGAAGCCCGGCGACGCGGTGTTCGTCTACACCGACGGCGTGCCCGAGGCCAACAACGCCGAAGATGAACAGTACACCCTGGGCCGCATGGAGCTGGCGCTGAACCAGATCCAGGAACGCGACCCGGAGAGCGTTTTGAAGGGCGTGCGGGCGGACGTGGACGCCTTCGTCAAGGGCGCGGACCAGTTTGACGACCTGACCATGCTGTGCGTGGCCTACCGAGGCGGCCGGTCGGAGGAAGCGTGACGGCGCGCAGCGCCGCCGCCTCCGAAAGCGCGGCGGTGTAGTGGCGCAGCGCGGGGTCGCGAATCTCATCACCATCCGGGAACCTTGAGGGGGGTTGCCGCGATGCAGGAGTTCGAGGAACGCTTCGGCGGCGGCGCTGATCCTGGGCCTTTTGGGCGTCTAGGTGCTGATCTTTGGCAACATCATGGTGGCTCACGGCGTGCCGCACTGAATCGACTTCGGCATGATCGGGCGCATCAACGAGGCGGACATCACCGGCATCCAGAACCTGATCCTGGGCCTTTTGCAGGGAGACATGGAGTCCATGGCCAACGCCATCATGGCCATGGGCGCGTGCTCGCCCCAGACGGACCGGGCGAAGCTGGCGGAGGATTTGGACAACCTGATCGAAAAGTACATGTCCATCACCAGCGCGGAGCAGATCGACATGGCGGCGCTGCTGGGCGAGATCACGGAGCTGGCCTCTGCGAACCATATTTCCCTGCCGGGCAAGTACACGATGCTGGTGCGCTCCATCGCCACCATCGAGGGCGTGGTGGTGCAGCTGTGCCCGGAGATTAATCTGTTCGAAATGCTGTCCACCAAGCTGATGGACCGCGCCAAGGCGAGCTTCGACATCAACCAGACGCTGCTGAACGTTGGCAAGGACGCGTTGGAGCTGGGCAAGAAGACCTCCCGGATCCCGGTGCTGGCCTTCGACACGCTGAAAAACCTGTCCAAGGGCCGCACGAAGATCAACCTGGAGCTGACCGGCTATGAGAACCTGGTGAAGCGGGCGGAGGAGACAGTGAAGAACGTGGTGCTGGCGCTGTTCGCCTGCGTGCTGTTCTTCGGCTCTTGTATCCTGTCCTCGGCGGACATCACCCCCAAGATGCCGGGCGGCCAGCCGTTGATCGCGGCGGCGGCAATGGTGTTTTCCGTGGCGCGGGGCATCTTCACCGTGCGGCGCATGTCGAAGAAATAATCCGACCGACAGAAGGAAAATGAAGCGGTCGCGTTGAATTAAGAAACTGGGATAGAATGTAAATGGGACGATGGGGGAGACGGGCGACTGTCCGTTTCCCCCTGTTCAAAAGCGTTTGTCCTCCAGCGGAATACAGGAAAGGACGGCAGGCTGGAATGAAGCTCAAGAAGATCAACGCGGCGCTGGGCCTTTTATCCATTGTCGCCATGCTTTTGCACATCGGATACACCGTGTTTGCGTATCTGGCATTTTATTACAACCCGGCGCTGAAGCTGCTGACGGCGGTGCCCTTCATGGTGGTGGCCTGCCTGCACGCCGTCTGCGGCATGCTGGCGGTGTTTATCCAGGCGGACGGAACGCGCCTCGATCTGTATCCGAAGCAGAACCTGCGCACGATCCTCCAGCGGGCCTCCGCCGCGCTGATCCTGCCGCTGTTGATCCTGCACATCAACACATTCAACCTGCTCCAGTCCAGCGCCCAGGCCGGACAGTGGCTCTGGTTCGGCCTGCTGATGCTCAGCCAGCCGCTGTTCTACGCCACGGTGCTGACCCACATCGCCACCTCCGTGACGCGGGCCTTCATCACGCTGGGGTGGCTGGCGTCCACGGAGAAGCGGAAGGGGATCGACCGCGTCGTCTATATCCTCTGCGCTCTGGCGTTTGCGGTCTCGACCTTCGTGGTATTGAGGACGGAGCTCGCCATGTTCCTGTCAGGAGGTGGGGCGGCTTGACCCATGTGCTGATCATTGGCAGCGGGATTTCCGGCATGGCCTGCGCGGTGCGCTGCGCGGAGCGAGGCCTTCGCGTGACGTTGGCATCCCCGTTCCCCTCGGAGCGCTCCCAATCCGTGATGGCTGCGGGCGGCATCAACGCCGTGCTGCCGGAGGGCGAGCCGGGCGATTCCGTAGCCAGCCACATCGAGGACACGCTGAAGGGCGGCTGCGATCTGGGCGGCGAGCGGGCGGTGACCGGCCTGTGCGAACACGGCGGGGAAATCCTGCGGTACCTTGAGCGCATCGGCACGGTGTTCTCGGTGGATAAACAGGGTCGCCCCCTGCGCCGGGCCTTCGGCGGGCAGTCTCACAAACGCACGTATTACTGCGGCGCGTCCACGGGCAAGCAGATCGTGTCCGCGCTGGTGATGGAGGCACGGCGCTTTGAGGCGGCGGGGCTGATCGAGCGCAGGCTGTGGTGCTGCTTCCACTCGGCGCTGATCCGGGATGGCGTGTGCCATGGGGCGCTGCTGTTCGACGAGGCCCGCGGCGGGCTGGAGGCGGTGACGGCCGACGCGGTGGTGATCGCTACGGGCGGGCAGAACGCGCTGTTCGGCAAGACCACGGGCTCCACCCAGTGCGATGGCTACGCCGCGGGCAAGCTGTTTATGCAGGGCGCGGAGCTGAAGAACCTGGAGTTCATACAGTATCACCCCACCACGCTCCAGACGCCGCAGAAGCGCATGCTGATTTCCGAGGCGGCCCGGGGCGAAGGCGGCCGGCTGTTTGTCAAAGAAAACGGTCACAATGTTTATTTTATGGAGGAAAAGTACGGCCCGGGAGGCAACCTGATGACGCGGGATGTCATATCCCGGGAGATCGACGCGCTGGGCTGCGATGTGTTCCTGGACATCTCCTTTCTGGGAAAGGACGTGATCGACCAGCGCCTGCCGGAGGTGCGGGACCTGTGCGCAAAGTACGCCGGGATCGACGTGACGCGCGAGCCGATTCCGGTGCAGCCCTCGGTGCACTTTTTCATGGGCGGCCTGGCCGTGCACCTGAACCACGAGACGAACCTGCGCAATCTGTTCGCCGTGGGGGAGTGCGCGTCCATGTACCACGGGGCGAACCGGCTGGGCGGCAACTCGCTGCTGGCGGCGATCTACAGCGGCCATGTGGCGGCGGATGAAATCGCGGGCCGGAAGGAAGAAGCCCCGACGCATCCCGATTTCAGCGGCGAGCTGGAGCGCGAGAAGGCGCGGCTTGCCGAGAGCCGGGACACGCAGAGCCAGTTTCCCGTCATGTACCTCCGCGACATGCTGGCCGAGACGATGCAGAAGCGGCTGGGCATCGTGCGCGATGAAGCCAATCTCACAAAGGGACTGGAGGACATCGACTATTACCTGTCGATTGCCGGACGCCTCAATTACGATGCCAGCGTGATGCCCTATTTCAACTACAGCCTGACGGCGATCCTGACGCTGGCGCGGGCGACGGTCACCTGCGCGCTATCCAGGCGGGAGAGCCGGGGCGCGCATTGGCGCAGCGACTTTCCGGAGACGGACGAGGCGTATCGCGCGGCGACGATCATCAAGTACGACGGCGGAAAATACAGCGTGCGGCTGGATGAGGAGCGTGCCTATGAGAGTTAGAGTCTTGCGACAGCAGTTTCCCGGCAGCGCGCCCTACTGGGAGACCTTTGAATATGACGGTCCCGCGGACAATTCCGTGGCCGGGGTGCTGGACTACATCAACTATCACGACGACATCGTCGATGTGGACGGCAGGCGGACCACGCGCATCGGCTGGGAATGTTCCTGTCTCCAGGGCATTTGCGGCGCGTGCGCCATGGTGATCAACGGAAAGCCCGTCCTCGCCTGCGAGACGTTCGTGCGGGATATCAGGGGGAATGAAATCGAGATCCGCCCCCTTCGGAAGTTCCCCGTCATCCACGACCTGGTGGTGGACCGATCCTCCATCCACGAGAACCTGAAGCAGGCCGACGTGTGCATTGGGGAATACCGGCCCTCCGACGACGCCGACCACGCGCACCAGTATGCCGCGGCCAAGTGCCTGAAATGCGGGCTGTGCCTGGAGGTCTGCCCGAATTATGTGAACGGCCATACCTTCTTCGGCGCAGCCTTCGCCAACGATTGCTATCTGGTGGCGACCAGAAATCGCGCCGAGGGCGGGAGGATCAGGGCTCTCTACGCGGAACACTTCGGTAAGATCTGCTCCAAGTCGCTGTCCTGCATGGAGGTCTGCCCCATGAAGATTCCGACCCTGGCCTCCATGGCCAAGCTGAATCGAATGAAGCGGTAAAATGATGTTTTCGCACCTTCGACCCTGTGCCGGTGTGCTGAGCGCCGAAGCATAATAATGATTTGAACATGAATAGGGAGAGACAAACAGAAACCGGACTGACGCAAAACGCGGCGTTCATTCGCGGGGCCTATCGCAAGGCGGTGGTCACGGGGATGCTGTCGATATTAAGCACCAACATCAATGTGTTTGTGGACGGCATTTTGCTGGGCAACCGCATTGGTGAGGATGCCCTGGCGGCGATCAACCTGAGTATGCCGGTGTATTGGGTGCTGTGCGTGGTTGGTTCTTTTTTTGCGGCGGGTACTGAGATCCCCGCCGCGAGGGCCATCGGTGTGGGAGACGCGACGCGGCGGGACGCCTTTTCCGCACGGGGTTCAACGCTTCGGTGGTGGTTTCATTGGTCGTCACATTCCTTGCCCTGACGTTCCGCGGGCCGCTGTCGGCGTTTCTATGCGCTGACGAAGCAATTCGTCCGTATGTGACGCAGTATAATGACTTGCTAACTTATGTTATTAGGAGTGGAAATATAACTGAAGAGCTTCCAGGAATTCCACCAGTACATCTTTACCTTGAATTAGGAGCATGCTCGGGAACTACTATCTCTTTAATTGGGATGGGTATTTCCAGGACTAATGCGGCTATTTTGACAAAGCTCGCAACTAATACTAAATTCCATCTAATCCATGCACATCTGCGGGTGCCTTTTTTGCCCTGGCTGTGCTTCGCTTCGGTCAACGATGCGCTGCATCGCCTCCCTCTCCACTGCGCATTTGTACATGTTTTAGAAGGGATTTAGTATTAGGAACACACTCTACCCCCTTATCATGCAGCCGACTTTGCGCCGGCTGCAATCCTTTTTGGGAAGCGCGGATGTAGACTTGTGCTGACAAGAACCAAATCCATGCAGGAAACGGGCGGGGCGCGTCGAATTAATAGAGGACGGAACGAGGCGGGCGGCAGTTGGAAGGAAGCACGGTATCCGTTCCTCCATGCGCGTCATGGGGAAGCCCTCGCCGTTCTGTGCGCGATGTTTCTGCGGGCTGGGAGAGCGCGACGGTCGCGCGGTTCGTTCCCGGGAAGCGGGATGGACCGGCGGGGCAGGGAGGAAGCGCCTTGTGAGAATCATATGTGTGGACGACGCGCTGCCGATCCTGGAGGACACCGTGGCGATCTGCCGGGGGCTTCCCCAGGTAGCGGAGGTCACCGGCTTCACCCGTCCCCGGGAGGCGCTGGAATGGCACGCGACCCATCCGGTGGACCTGGCGCTGCTGGACATCGACATGCCGGAGATCAACGGGCTCATGCTGGCGGTGCTGTTCGGGCTCAGGCTGACCGGCCTGATCTATATGGGCCTCAGCGAGGCGCTGAACAAGGTATTCGGCCAGGGCGCGGTGAACATCGCCCTGTACATGCCCGATACCGTGATGAACGAAGACCCGCTGGAAACGGTGAAGGCCATTGTGGTCGCGGTGGTGACGGGAGCCATCTTCCTGCCGCTGGCGATAAGGATATTCGACCGGAAAGACGTGAAATAACAGAGCGTTCAACGAACGTTGGCGGGGGGGACGGGCCCGTTTCCGCACACCTACCCGATTCCACGGAGAACGGCATCCCACGGGGCTGTCTAAAAACATCGAAAACGATCCGATTCCACTGTAGGGACGCCATACATGGCGTCCGCGGGCGGAAGGCCCGCTCCCAGCGGCACGTATGCCACCCCTACGGCGATGAATGCAAGGTTTTCACCCGTTTTGAGACAGCTCCTTTGCAAATACCGGTGAGCGGTTTGGGGGAGTATCGATGACGAAGAGCAAGCTGTTTCTTGCGATGCAGGCGGCGATCTGCGTCGCGCTGGCAGTGTGGCTGTCCCTGTCGGCAATCGGCATCTGGCGGGAGGGCTCGGCCCGCAAGGCGGAGCAGCCCATGGAGAGCGTCTACACGCCGGAGGCGGTCGCCGAAAGGTTCGCGCCCATCGCGCCGCTGATGATCGCGGGCGCGGCGCTGCTGGTCGCCGGTCTGGCGCTGGGCATCCGGGACGAGCGCGCCGAAAAGCCGGTGCGGGATGCGCAGCTCGAGCGGGACCTGCTGGCAGTCCGCGTCGCCGAACCGTCAGAGGAAATGCGCGCCGAGCGGCGCAGGCAGAGGGGCCTCGCGTGGGTCGGAGGCGGGCTGTTCGCGCTGTGCATGGTGCCCGTCCTGGTGTACCTGCTGAACTCGGCCCACTTCCCGGAGGCGAACCTGGAGGGCATGTTCCTCGGTTTGCTGCGGGTGCTTGTGCCCTGGACCGCCGTGGGCCTGGGCGCGGCGGCGGTGTGCGCCGTGCTGGCGGAGAGGAGCGCCCTGCGGGAGGCGCAGGCGGCCCGGGAGCGGCTGAAGGCGGAAAAGGCGGCGGGCGTCGCGGCTCTGAGGAGGCCCGCCGATCCACCGAAGAAGACCGGCGTCCTGCAAGCCGCGGTCCTCCTTGCGGCCATCGTCCTGATCCTCGCGGGGGTGTTCAACGGGAGCGCCCGGGACGTGCTCGTCAAAGCGATCACCATCTGTACGGAGTGTGTTGGCCTTGGATAAGACGAAGAAAACCGGCTGGTGGCAGGCCCACAGGCCCACGACCCGGAGGCTGGCGCAGCTGTATTCGGCGCTGCTGCACAACGCTTATATCAAGGGCTTCATCGACGGCAGGATCTACACCGGCAGCGCGAAGGCGGCCTGCGTTCCCGGCTTCAACTGCTATTCCTGCCCGGGCGCGGTGGGCTCCTGCCCGCTGGGCGCGATCCAGAACGCGCTGGCCTCCGCCGGGCACCGGGCGGGCTGGTACGTGCTGGGCATCGTGCTGCTCTTTGGCGTGACGCTGGGGAGGACGATCTGCGGCTGGCTGTGCCCGCTGGGCCTGATCCAGGAGCTGCTGCACAAAATCCCCACGCCGAAGCTCAAAAAAAGCGCCGTCACCCGGGCACTGTCCTGGCTGAAATACGTCGTACTGGCCGTGTTCGTGGTCGCCCTGCCCCTGTGGTACGGCCTGCGCTATGGGCTCCCGCTGCCGGCCTTCTGCAAGTACATTTGCCCGGCGGGCACCCTTGAGGGTGCTGTGGGGCACCTGGCCAATCCCGCCAACGCCTCCTTCTACAGCATGCTGGGCCTGCTGTTCACCCGCAAGTTCGTCATCATGGTGGTGATCGGCCTGGCCTGCGTGTTCTGCTATCGCAGCTTCTGCCGCTTCCTCTGCCCGCTGGGGGCGATCTACGGCCTGTTCAACCGCTTCAACGTCCTCGGCGTGAAGGTGGACGCGGGCCGCTGCAATGGCTGCGGCGCTTGCGTGCGGCACTGCGGCATGGATGTCAGGCGGGTGGGGGACCATGAGTGCATCCAGTGCGGCGCGTGCATGGACGTGTGCCATCAGGGCGCGATCTCCATCCGGGCGGGCAGGATCGTCCTGAAGGCCCCGGAGACGGGCTGTGCGGGGGACGGGCCGGATGCCCCGGCCAAGCGCCGTAAAAACGGACGCCGCCTCTGGGGCGCGGCGCTGGTGGTGCTGGGCTTTGCGCTGGTGTGGTTCAACTTCCTGGACCCCGCCGTCCGGGAGGACGCCCAGCCGGCGCCGGTGGTCACGGAAGCGCCCGCCGGGGCTGCCTATGACAGCGACGCGCCCGTGGGCCACGAGGTCGGCCAGCGGCTTCCGGACTTCACGCTCGCGTGCTACGACGGAAGCGAGTTCCACCTGGCGGACATGCGGGGGAAGGTCGTGTTCATCAACCTCTGGGCGACCTATTGCACGCCCTGCATCCACGAGCTGCCCTATTTCAGCGAGCTGTACGCGGCCCATCCGAAGGACATCGCCATGATCGCCGTGCACTCCCAGCTGGTGACGGAGGACCCGGCGGCGTTCCTGGCCAACAAGGACTTCGCCATGCCCTTCGCCACGGACGACGACGACGCGGTGAACGGCATCGTGGGCGGCACGGGCACCCTGCCCCAGACCGTCGTGTTGAACCGGCGGGGCGAGGTCGTCTACAACCAGGTGGGCTCCGTCACCCCGGAGGTGCTCTCGGCGCTGTACGACGAGGCGGAGGGGTGATGATGCCTGGTCTATTCCATGAAGAACAAAAAAAGGCTCTTCACGGAAACTTGTGGGATGCATGGAAATGTATGGCAGAACACTACCTTCAATGCCGCAGGACAACGCAACGTACAGATCCTTCGCTT
>OMZP01000011.1:18414-72618 GCA_900315585.1 uncultured Eubacteriales bacterium
AACGACGCAATTCCTGTCATCCTGAGCGCAGCGAAGGATCTGTACGAATCATCAAGGGATTACATTCTGCAAATCCCCCAACTTTCCGTGAAGAACCCAAAAAAAGCCCTGGAAACGCGATGTTTCCAGGGCTTTGCTTCATCAGAACAGCAGGCTCTCCTCGCTCTTCGGGTCGAAGAGGTGGGTGACCTTCTCGGGGAAGGTGAAGCGCAGCTTGCTGCCGTAGGTGAGGCCGGCGCGCTGGGCCTCGGTGAGGTCCAGGGTGGGGATGCGCAGGATCACGGAGGTGCCGTCAACCAGGTCCACGTGCAGGTGCAGCTCGCTGCCCATCATCTCGTTGACCCGCAGGGTGCCTTCGATGGTGTTGGCGGTTTGGTCGAATACCAGCTGGGTGTGCTCCGGGCGGATGCCCAGGGTCACGTCCTGGCTGCCGACGTTCTTGGCCGCCAGCTTCGCGCACTTCTCCTCGTCCAGCGGCACGCTCAGGCCGTAGAGCTGGGCGGAGTACTTGCCGCCGGCTTCCTTCACCAGCTTCGCCTTCAGGAAATTCATCTGGGGGGAGCCGATGAAGCCCGCCACGAACAGGTTCCGCGGGGCCTCGAACACCTCCTGGGGCGTGCCGACCTGCTGGATGTAGCCGTCCTTCATGATGACGATGCGGTCGCCCAGGGTCATGGCCTCGGTCTGGTCGTGGGTGACGTAGATGAACGTGGTGTCGATGCGCTTGCGCAGCAGGATGATCTCCGCCCGCATCTGGTTGCGCAGCTTTGCGTCCAGGTTGGACAGCGGCTCGTCCATCAGGAACACCTGGGGCTCGCGCACGATGGCGCGGCCGATGGCCACGCGCTGCCTCTGGCCGCCGGAGAGGTTCTTGGGCTTTCGGGCCAGGTACTCGGTGATGCCCAGGATCTCCGCCGCCTGGCACACCCGGCGGTGCACCTCCTCGTTGCTCATCTTCCTCAGGCGCAGGCTGAACGCCATGTTCTCATACACGGTGATGTGGGGATACAGGGCGTAGTTCTGGAACACCATGGCGATGTCCCGGTCCTTGGGCTCCACGTCGTTCACCACGCGGTCGCCGATGGTCAGCGTGCCGCCGGAGATGTCCTCCAGGCCCGCGATCATGCGCAGGGTGGTGGACTTGCCGCAGCCGGACGGGCCGACGAACACGATGAACTCCTTGTCCTGGATCTCCAGGTTGAAGTCGTGGACCGCCACGACGTTCTTGTCGTATACCTTCTTGATGTGCTCAAGTTTCAAGCTTGCCATATTCTACAATCCTCCAATTCTACAACAGGGAATGCCCATTCCAATCGGGGGGCGTGCTCCCTCGTCCACAGGGCGTCAGCCCTTGACCGCGCCGCCGGTGACGCCTTCGACGTAGTACTTCTGCAGCGCCAGGAACAGCGCCGTGATGGGCACCGCCACCAGCACGCCGCCCGCGCAGAAGCGGGTGAAGTAATTCTGGAAGTCGTTGGTGTTCACCCAGTTGTACAGGCCGACCGCCACGTTGTAGCCGTTTTGGTGTCCGAAGGCCACGTAGCTGGCGAACACGTAGTCGCCCCAGGGCGCCATGAAGGCCATCAGGATCGTGTAGATCACGATGGGCTTGGCCAGCGGCATGATGATCTTCAAAAACACCTGGAAGCGGGTCGCGCCGTCAATGCGGGCGGATTCGTCCAGGGACTTGGGGATTGTGTCAAAGAAGCCCTTGGAGATGTAATAGCCCATGCCCGAGGAGGCGCAGTAGATCAAGATCAGGCCCGGCACCGCGCCGGCCTGGGTCAGGCCCAGCTGCTTCAGCAGGAAGTACAGCGTGATCATCGTCAGGAAGCCGGGGAACAGGCCCAGCACCAGCACCGCGTTCATGATCAGCTTCCTGCCCTTGAAGCGCAGGCGGGACAGGGCGTAGCTGACGGACAGCACGATGGCCGTCTGCAGCACCGCGGTGAACAGGGCGATGGTCAGCGTGTTGATGTACCAGCGGACGTACTGGCTCATGGTCATCGGGGCCAGTATGAACTGGACGATGATGCCCAGCACCAGGAACTCCGCCAGCATGGCGACGAACTTCTTCAGGCCCTCGTGCCTGTCCTCCACCACGTAACCGGGGATGGAGCGGAGCAGCTTGCTGTCCTGCTTCAGGTAGACGCGGGCCATGATCCAGCCCGCCAGCACGAACAGCAGAAGCGAGAGCAGCACCTTGACCCAGCTGCCCGCCAGCACAAAGCCCTGCATCGCGGCGGTCAGCGCCGTCAGCGCGACGAAGCCGACCAGCAGGCTGCCGCCGATCAGCGCGATGCGCCGGCCGCGGCTTTCCTCGCCCTTGTCCAGGAGCTTCCCGCAGGCGTGGATCAGCACCGCCGACACCGCGGCCACGATCAGGCCCACGATCAGCGCCTTGCCCAGCCAGGAGAAGAAGTTGCTGCCCTCGAACAGGAAGGCGTAGTTGTCCAGGGAGAAGTGCTTGGGCAGCAGGTAGTCCACCATGCCGCCCTTCTCCAGCTTGTAGGAGCGGAAGGACTGGAGGACCAGGAACACGAAGGGCACCAGCCACACGATGCTCATGACGACCAGCACCGTGTAGATCGTGCCGTTGATTCGGCGCTCGTGGCCCTTTTTGCTGCGCAGCTTCTGCTGGCCCGCAGCCACGTTTGCGTTATTCGTCATCACTGGAAATCCTCCTCATTCTTCACGGACGGTATCAGGTTGTAGACCACCAGGTTGATCACGGCCAGCACCACGAACACCATGATGCCGATGACGGCGGCGATCTTGTAGTTGGTGTCCGACACGGTCATGCGGTAGAGCCAGGTGATCAGCAGGTCGGTGTGGCCCGCGTTGCCCGCCAGGCCCATGGGCTTGCCCTGGCTGAGCAGGAAGATGACGTTGAAGTTGTTGATGTTGCCGGTGAAGCTGGTCAGAAGGTACGGCCCGGTGACGAACAGCATGTAGGGCAGGGTGATCTTGCCGTACATCTGCATGGCGTTGGCGCCGTCGATGCGGGCGGATTCGTAGAGGTCCGCCGGGATGTTCATCAAAATCCCCGTGGCGATCAGCATCAGGTAGGGGATGCCGATCCAGATGTTGATGAGGATGATGGTGAATCGGGCCCAGCCCGGGTCGGTCCAGAAGGGGATGGGCTGGCTGATCCAGTGCCACTTCATCAGGTAGGTGTTGATCAGGCCGTCCGCCGCGAACATCTTGGACACGTACAGCAGCGACACGAACTGGGGAATGGCGATGGTCATCACCAGGATCGTGCGCCAGACCTTCTTCAGCTTGATGCCCTTCTTGTTGATCATGATGGCCACGAACATGCCCAGGAAGTAGTTCAGGAACGTGGCGAAGAAGGCCCACACCAGCGTCCAGAACAGCACCTGGCGGAACGTGTCGCCATAGCTGGCTGAGCCGGAGGACAGCAGCTGCTTGAAGTTTTCAAAGCCCACCCAGGTGAACAGCTTGCTGGGCGGCTGGTGGTTGTAGTCGAAGTTGGTGAAGGCCACCAGGATCATGAAGAAGATGGGCAGGATCGTGAACACGAACACGCCCAGCGTGGGCAGGGCCAGCAGCGTCTTGTGGAACTGGCTGTCCATCAGGGACTGGAGGTCGTCCTTGGTGCTCTTCAGCTTCCGCCCGGAGGCCTCGATCTGCTGGCTGATCTTGTTCTGCTTGATGTTGGCGTACCAGGTGTAGAGGAAGGCCACCACGAAGAACAGCGTCAGCACGCCGTACAGCAGGATCAGGAAGGAGTTGTCGCCGTAGACGGTCTTGCGGCCCACCTTCTCGGTGGCCACGGTGCCCAGGGTGCCCAGCTTGGACAGGTACGCCATGCCGAAGTTCACCATGTAGAGGTTGAACACCGTCTGGAACAGGAAGAACAGCAGCCCGCGGCCCCACTGGCCCCGGGCCAGCGAGCCCGAGCCCATCACCAGGTAGGAAAGGCGGGTCTTCCAGTCGCCGTTTTTGAACGTGGTGAACAGGTCCGCGATGGCCAGGGCGAGGCCCTTGAAGCAGCCCCCGATGGCCCGGCCCAGGCGCACAAAGCCGCCGCCGATCCTGCCCGGCAGCGCCTTGAAGAAACGGCCCAGGTTGTGCACGAACTTCTGGGGCTTGCTCATCTTGAGATAGTCCAAATCAACCATATGCACTTACCCCTCATTCATTGTGTTGAAGGCAATAGGTAGGGGCGCCGTTGCTGCGCCCGCTCCTTGCCACCCCTGCGCAGGGAGGCCTTGGCGGGCGGCGCAACGCCGCCCCTACAAAGACGGGCGATCGAGTCCATCTAAAACGGACCGGGGCAGAACCCCGGTCCGTCTGACGGTTGGATCAGCCGACGTAGGAAGCGCAGGTATCCTGGAACTCGGTGAGGACGCCCATCAGGGTCTCGTCGTCCGCGTCGTCGAATTCCTTGCTGATGATCCTGTCGCCCAGGCCGGTGGCCAGGCTCCAGTAGTCACCGGGATACTGGCCCTGCGGGATGGTGAAGGCCAGCTGCTCGCCCAGAGCGGACAGCGCGGCGTCCGCCTGCACGGCTTCGCTCTTCTGGGCCTCCAGGTTGGAGGGACCCCAGCCCAGCGCCTCGTAGCGGGCCAGCTGCACGTCGCCGGAGGTCAGCCAGGCGGCCAGCGCGTCGCAGGCAGCCAGCTTGTCCTCGTCGGTCTGGGGCTTCACGCCCAGCAGCTTGAAGCCGCCGAAGCCGGACAGCTGATAGCCGTCCACGGTGGGCAGCTTGGCGGCGGCGTAGTTGTCGCCGAAGAGCTCCTTGGCGGCCTCGGAATCCCAGGTGCCGTCCACGATCGCGGCCACGTTGGTGGCGTTGGAGATGGAGGAGCCGTTCTGGAAGGCGGGGCTCTTGGCCAGCTTGATCATGCTCTTCAGGGCCTTCAGGCCGTTCTCAGAGGCATAGTCGGCGTTGCAGGCCACCAGGTTGCCCTCGTCGTCGGAATCATAGGTCAGGGTGCAGCCGGTGCCGAAGAAGAAGGCAGTCTGATACCAGCCGGAGTTGATCTCCATGTAGAAGCTCTTGCCGGCGGCTTCGCAGTCGGCCAGGATGCCTTCCAGGGTGGAGGGATCGGTCACGACGCTGCTGTCATAGTACAGGAAATAGCCGTTGTCGCTGGTCAGCGGATAGGCGTACAGGGTCTCGCCCATGGTGGCGGCGGCCACGGAGCCAGCATCGTTCTCGGCCTTGACGATCTCGGCGTTGCCGGGCTCAACCTCTTCCAGGGCGCCGGCGGCGACCATGCGGGCCAGCTGGTCCTGCGCGAAGTTGAACACGTCCGCGGCGGCGTCCACGTCGGTGATGACCTTGCCGGCGGCATCGCCCTCGCCCACGGGCTCGATGTTCACGGTCATGTCGGCATACTCAGGGTTGGCGGCCTTGAAGGCCTCGACCTGCTCGGCGGTGAAATCCACGGCAGCGTCCGGCACCCACACCTTCAGCTCGCCGCTGAAGCCCTCCGCGAAGGCGGAGCACAGGGACAGGACCAGCGCCAGGGCCAGAACCAGAGTCAACAGTTTCTTCATGGGTAATCCTCCTTTTCCATTGGACCAAAATCCGTTCGGATGGGGTTTGTCCCATCTTTCGTTACGCATTATAGCACTTTTTTGCCCATATGTCAAAAGAAAACCCGCCAATTTTAGCGGGTTGATGGGATTTTGGCGGCAAGTCAAGGAGGCTTGACGCTGCCAGGGTGGAAAAGACGCCCACAGAATCGCTGTTTTAAGCTGAGAGAAGTATTAGAAGATGGGGCGGCGCGATTGGGTAAAATCGCCGCTCGCATGGTGCCGACAGCGGCCTGGAGATGCCCGGATTGTCGTCCGTCGCGGGGCTACAGCCGCACCGTCTCGCCCGCGGGCACGCGGATGGGCTCGCCGTCGTTCACCTGTATCCAGCAGTCCCGGGCGTTCGGGTTGAACACGAAGGCATTGTCCGCCGCGAAACAGAGCCGCTTGAAGTCGTCCAGGCAGTCCATCAGGGCGATGTTGGTGCAGTACCAGATGTCCTCCCGGCCGCTCATTTCCCGGCAGAAGGCCTCGATCTGCGCCCAGCCGTCCCCGACGTCGAACTCGTAGCTGTGGCCCCACACGTACATCAGGTACAGGTATTGCCGCTTGTACAGCGCCCGGAACTCCTCGCCCAGCTCCATGAGCCGGTGGCCGTGGTGGCAGGTGGCCTGCCAGCGCCAGGGATTCTCCGGCAGCTTGAAGCCCTCGCTGTTGCCCACCACGCGGGAATAGCGGATGCCGCAGGCGGGGAGCATCGCCTCGATGTCGGCGCTCACGGAGCCGTTGGGATAGCTCATGCCCCGCACCGGGTAGCCCACCAGCGCCTCCAGCGCCTCCCGGTCCGAAAGTACCTCCCGGGTCACCTCGGGGAGGGGACAGCGGGCGATGGTGGGGTGGGTGACCGTGTGGCAGGCGACCTCGTGGCCGGCGTACAGCGCGGCGACCTCGTCGGGCCGGACGTGGCGCTCGTCCCCCAGAAAGCCGCTGTTCAGGTGGAACGTGCCCTTGATGCCATACTGATTGAACAGCGCCACCAGGCGGCGGTCCTGGGTGCGCCCATCGTCGTAGCTCATCGTCAGCGCCTTGTGCTTACCGCCGGGATAGCAGCAGTAGACCTTGTTCATGGGGTACCTCCTGTTTCATAGATAGGATTGACAACTTCATTATAACAGGCGGGTCAACACTCCGCCCGCGGGCAGCGCGCCGCAGGGAAGAGGTTTACACAATCTTCACATGGGTGTGCCACAAATATCCAAACGACATTCCGAGGTGAGTGGTATAATTATCCGGGATACTTCGTCGATTTTTGGATAAGGGGTTCTGCACCATGAACAGAAGCGGAGGCTCCGGGAGACCGGAGCACAGTCAGATCCAATATATTGTGCTGCTCGTCATCTACCTGGCCGCGCTGGTCGTGACCACGATCATGGGCCGCTCTGCGAGGGTCGTTCGGGTCCTCGGCAACGAAGTGCGCATCGCGTCGCTGGCCGGCGTCCTGTCCAACTTCGGCAACATGTGCGCCATCCTCATGACGAGCTACCTGAAAAGGAAGGGCTTCTACACGGCCCTGGCCCTGCTGCTGGTGCAGCTGGGGATGCTGTTCGTGGGCTTTTTCGCCGGCAAGAACCCCACCGCCATCGCGGGCATCTTCAGCACGATCCTGGTGGTCGCCACCATCGTCATCATCTTCCGGCGCGAGAAGGTGATCGAGAAATATCGCACCGCCGAGATGGACGTGATGAAGGCGAAGCAGAAGACGGCGGAGCGGCTGTTCGAGCAGACCGCCACGGCGCTGGTCAACGCCATCGAGGCCAAGGACGTTTACTCCCGGGGCCACTCCATGAGGGTCGCGGAATACTCCCGGCGCATCGCCCGGCAGCTGGGCAAGAGCGAGGAGGAGTGCAACGAGATCTACTACGCGGGCCTGCTGCACGACGTGGGCAAGATCGGCATCAGCTATCCCATCCTCACCAAGAAGGGACGCTTGACGCCCCAGGAATATGAGCAGATCAAGCGGCACACGACCATCGGCAAGCAGATCCTCTCCGGCATTTCCGAATATCCCTACCTGAGCATCGCCGCCAATTCCCATCACGAGCGGTATGACGGCAAGGGCTACCCGGACAAGTGGAAGGGCAACGACATCCCGGAGATCGCGCGGATCATCTCCGTCGCAGACGCCTACGACGCCATGTCCTCCAACCGAAGCTACCGCGCCGCGCTGCCCCAGCAAATGGTGCGCGAGGAGATCGTGAAGGGGGCCGGG
Organism: uncultured Eubacteriales bacterium; assembly: GCA_900315585.1. Lineage (GTDB taxonomy): Bacteria > Bacillota > Clostridia > Christensenellales > Aristaeellaceae > UBA2862. The sequence continues at coordinate 26,192 of OMZP01000011.1, forward strand.
ACCCAGTTCGACCCGGAGATCGCCCGGGCGATGCAGCATTTGATCGACCTGGACGTGGATTACGAGATGCGGGAGCGGGCGGAGGTCAAGGAGTTCGCCGGCAAGAGCGAGCTGATCTGCACCGAATACCGGAGCGCCGTCTCCGAGGGCGTGCTGGTCATGCCCAACGTCACCCAGGTCCGGCTCCGCTGCGTGCCCGAGAACGGGGCCAGGGCGAGCCGGGCCGTGCCCACGCTGATCCTCTTCGATTCCCTGGACGGGCGCGTCCACGGCAGCGAAAAGACCGTCAGGGACCTCAACTACTTTGAATACGCCGAGATCCGGCTGAACGGAAACGTCGTGACCACCGGGGCCCGGAAGGCCCGGGTGGAGGCGCTTGGACGGAGCCAGACCGGGGAGCTTCCGAAAAAGGCCGCCGACACGGCCTACAGTGCCAGGATCGCCCGGTTCAAGGACCATGTGGTGATCGACATCGACGACGGCAAGACGAGCAACCGGGTCACCATCGCCCTGCCCGACAGCTCCCGCTTCGTCTACTTCGCGTTGACCGGCGAGTACTGCCACCTGAGGGATGTGGCCATCCAGCAGACGCAGGAGGTAATCGACGGCAGCGCCGTCCAGCGGATCGCGCCGGAGATCAGCTTCATCGACGGGCCGGAGGGCGATGTGCCCAACGTGCAGGTGGATTACTTCCGCAGCGCCGTGACCCCGGGCATCCCCGTCACGGACGGCCTGAAGATCCGCTTCCACGCCATGAGCCTTCCCACGGCCAGGCTCATCTGGCACTGCCCGTTCATCAGCGTCTTCACCTCCGAGGACGGGCGCGTGGACGGGAAGGGATTCCGGGAGTACGCGCTGGTGCGCCTCGACGGCGAGACCTGGGAGGACGAGGACGACGGGATCATCAACGATCTGACCGTCAGCAAGAAGCCGGATTTCGTGGGCTGGGACGCCTGGAAGGCGAACAACAAGAAGGGCCTCGACTGCGAGATCACCTTCTCTCGCACGGAGGACCGGGTCACGCTGACCACCGAGAACCAGGGCCTCTTCGTCCAGAATACGACCCACGTGGAGGCGGGCAGGCCGATCTATGTCGCCCTGACCGGGGACCAGTGCGCCCTGACGGACATCCGGGTTCAGGCGGACTGATACCGGCATAAACCCTAAAGCCGTGTCGGCATGCCGACACGGCTTTTGATACGGTTCTCAAGTTGAAAAAGATTCATCGTTCCTCCGGCTGCGGGATCGTCACCCGAACCACGGTGCCGCCCGCCTCCCGGGGCAGGATCTCCAGCCGGCCGCCGCACATCATCTCCAGGCGCTGGCGGATGTTGGCCAGGGCGATGTGGGGCGCGTCGTCGGCGGCGGGCTCATAGCCGGGGCCGTTGTCCGAAACGGTGATCACGCTGCCGGTCTCCGCCTCACGGGTCTGGATGGCAATGCGCAGCGGCTCGGCGTCCGGGTCCATGCCGTGCTTGACGGCGTTTTCCACGATGGGCTGCAGCGTCAGCGGCGGCAGGCGGAACAGGGTGTGGGGCGTGTCGTAGTCCACGAAGAGGCGGTCCTCAAACTGGGCCTGCTCCACGGCCACGTAGGCGCGGGTGTGCTCCAGTTCCTCGGAGAAGGGGATGGTGTGGTCGCTGGCGATGGCGGTGAAGTTCTTGCGCAGGTAGGTGTTGAAGTCCATCGTGACCTGCTGGGCCTTTTTGGGGTCCTGGCCGCAGAGGTAGTAGATGCTGGTCATGGTGTTGTGGATGAAGTGGGGGCGCATTTGCAGCACCATGACGCTGGCGCGCTGGTGGGCGATTTCCCGCTGCTGCCGCAGATTCTGGTCGATCTGATCCATCATGATGATGGCGTACATCGAATTGGCGCACAGGGAGATGCAGATGATGTTGCCGAAGGCGATGAACAGCATGTCAAAGTAGAACATGCGGATGATCAGCGTCAGCAGCATGGGGAGCGTGTAGACCAGGAAGGCGGTGTAATGCTTCCGGGACAGTCGCTTCCGCCAGCGCAGCAGCAGCGCCAGGTTGAGGAGCAGGATGGCGACGATGGGAACCATCAGCAGCGGGTGCCAGGGGCCGTAGTGGAAATGGTTGTCCGGCGTGATGTAGTAAAAAACGGTGGTGAAGGGGCTGACACCCAGCAGCAGGAGATACGCGCCCCACAGGGCCAGCGCGCCCCGAAAGAGGGGGTGGCGCCGCCAGTCCTCCCCGCAGGCGTGCAGCAGGTGGACGGTGGACAGGGGCATCAGAACCGAGACGAGCAGGTATTCCAGGAAGCTGACGACCTTTTCCACCGTCACCAGGTTCGGGCGGCCGTAGACGATATCGTCCACGCAGAAGACGCTCATGCACAGCACGAGAACCGAGAAAAAGACGATGAAGTAGCGGCGGTTCCACCGATCCATGCCGGGCATGATGGCGGCGCTCACCAGGCCCACCACCACCAGGATCAGCATCCCGCCGCAGACGAAGAAGCTGACTTGATCCATCCACCCGCTCATGTGCCGTCGCCTCCCGTCCAGAAGGGATGGCGCAGCCTTTTCAGCTGCTCCCGAACCCCCTCGGCCGTGACGGGCTTGAGCATGAAGCCGCAGGCTCCGGTGCCCCAGGCGTCGAAGGAGTATTCCACGTAGGCGGTCAGGTACACCACGTTGGTGCGGGGGTTGATCTCCAGCAGCGTCCGGCACAGGTCCAGCCCGCTCACCTTGCCCAGTTCGATGTCCAGAAAGGCCAGGGCGACGGGGTTGGCCCGGGCGTACTCCAGGGCCTCCGACGGCCGGGTGAAGCCGGTGACGGCGGCCCCGGGCAGCACCTCCTCCAGGATGGGCAGCGCGCCGGAGAGGACGATCTTCCGGTCGTCCACCAGGATCACGTTGGGGGAGGCGTCGCTCTCCGCCGCGGCGGAGAGCAGCGTGTTCACGTCCACGCCGAGACACTGGGCCAGCCGGGAGATCATCGCCGCGTCCGGCAGGCGGCTGCCGTTTTCCCAGCGCGCGACGGTGGGCCGGGTGACATACACCCGCCCCGCAAGCTGCTCCTGGGAGAGACGACGCTCGACGCGCAGCCTTCGCAGCGTCTCCGCAAAATGCCTGTTCATGCCATCATTCTCCATGCTTTGTTTCTTCTATATTAATCCAACGCCGCCGGAAAAACAAGGGGCGGGGGAAAAAGAATGTGACGAACTGGAACATCCCCTTGTGAAGGGCGGCGAATCGCAGGTATAATAAGGATGGGGAAGAATTGCGAACCGTCTGAAAGGAGGGGATCGGCTTGTTGAGTTACTATACCGTGCTCATCGCGCTGTGCTGGATGGCGCTGGGTGTGCTCTGCATCCTGGTGTACGAAAACAGTTGGATTCCCAGGGAGGATAAGCGGCTCTTCTATCTGACGTATGGGATCATCGCCTTCTCGGCGCTGGCGGAGTGGACCGGCATCCAGCTGAGCGGCAACGCGGGCGTCCCGGCCTGGGTGCTGACGGCGGTGAAGTGCGCCGACTACGTGCTCACGCCCATGGCGGGCGGTGCCATCGTCGCCCAGATGAAGCTGCGCGACCGGTGGAACCGGGCGCTGAATATCGTGCTCATCGTCAACGGCGTGTTCCAGATCGCAGCCGCCTTCTTCGGATGGATGGTGGTCGTGGACGCCCAGAATCACTATGCCCATGGCCCGCTGTATCCGGTCTACGTGGCGGTGTACATGGTGGTGATCGCCCTGACGGGGGTCGAATTCCTGGCCTACGGCCGGTCCTACCGGCGGCAGAACAAGGCCTCGCTGTACACCGTGCTGCTGCTGGTGCTCGTCGGCATCGCCATTCAGGAGGTGCTGGGCGGAGAATACCGCACGGCCTACCTCGCGCTGACCATGGGCGCGGTGCTGATGTTCATCCACTACGCCGAGTTCTACCAGATGTCCGCGGACGCGCACATCCGCAAGCAGCACAGCGAGCTGATGAGGGATGCGCTCTCCGGCGTGTTCAGTCGCCACGCCTACATGAAGGCCCTGGAGAAATACGCCGAGCAGGGGGCGGTGCCCACGGACTTCGCCGCCTTCACCATCGACATCAACGGCCTGAAGCTGACCAACGACACCATCGGCCACGACGCCGGGGACGAGCTGATCGTCGGCGCCGCCCGCTGCATCGAGCGGGTCATGGGCGAGACGAACCGCTGCTACCGCACCGGCGGCGACGAGTTTGTCGTGCTGGCGAACATGGACAAGGGCCAGGCGGACGTGGCCCTCATTCGCCTGGAGCAGGAGACCGGGTCCTGGACCGGGGACGAGGTGAAGGCGCTGAGCCTCGCCGCCGGCTACGCGCTGGCGGGGGACCATCCCGGGCTCACCGTGGAGGAGCTGGTGAAGAAGGCCGACCAGGCCATGTACGCCGCCAAGGCCGAGTATTACCGCAACAGCGGCAACGACCGGCGGGGGAGAAGGTAGGACCGCATAACAAAAGAGGCTGTCGCAAAACAACCCAATGCGTTGTTTTGAGGCAGCCGTTTTTTCTTTCTAATATTCTTCGTCCTCCATCGCCCAGTTGATCTCGTCCAGCTCGGCGTGGAGGGTCTCCGCCCAGCTGTACTGGTTCATGTAATCGCCCAGGTAGTGGTACTTGGACTGCTTCTTGTTGGCCAGCCAGTCGTACAGGTCGCACTCGATCTTCTCCGCGGCGATGCCCAGGCTGCCCCGCTGCTTGACGATGATGCCGGGCAGCTTCAGCCGCGTCATGGTGTTTTGCAGGTCCTGGCGCAGGTTGCTCAGGTAGGAGGCCTTTTTTTCCGGGTCGCCGTCGTCCTCCCACAGGGCGGCGATGATCTCGCCGTTGGTGGTCTGGGCACCCCGGTTGTTCACCAGCAGGGCCACGATCTCCTTGGTGCGGGTGTACTTGAAGGCCACCGGCTCGCCGTCCACGAACAGCTCGAAGTTGCCGAAGGTCTGGGCGAACACCCGCTTGCCCGCCGCCTGGCCCACGGGGTGACGCAGGTCGTCCAGCTCCCGCTTCAGGGCCTTCTCGGTGGCGGGGCGCACCAGGTAGCCGCTGGCGTGCAGGTCCAGCGCGTCCAGGGCGCGCTCCGCCCCGTCCGCCAGGAACACCAGGTTCACCTGCGGGTACATGTCCTTCAGGTATTGGCCCAGGTCCAGCCCGCTCAATTCCGGCAGCTCCGTCGCCAGGAAGGCCACGTCCACGGCCTGCTGCCTCGCCGCGGCCAGGGCGTCCAGGCTGCCCGTGAAGGGCAGGATCCGGGCGTCGGCGGCCAGGACGGACACCTGCCTGCGCAGCGCCTCCAGGGCCGGGGCGGCGTTTTCCACCAACAGGATGGTCATAGCATGCCCTCCCTCAGGTCGATGGGCTGCACGCGCTGGTGCCGGCGGTGCTCCGGGGTCATGTGCAGCGGGTCCGGCTCGCCCAGCAGCAGCATGTCGTCGCCGCCCGCCATCATGGCGTCGTGCAGGGGGCCCGCGCTGAGATCGGAGATCACCAGGGCGGCAAAGCGGTCGTAGTTGTCCTCGTCGATGACGGGGAAGTGGTGGCCCATGCGATACCAGTGGGCCGGGTCGAAGCCCGTCTCGCCGGTGTAGAGCCGGTCGGCGGTGGCCTCCACCTCGTCGGGCCCCGCCTGCTGGCCGGGCGCGAGGTTGAAGTCGTCGCAGAACAGCATGGCGTAGGCGCGCAGCACCTGCTCCCGCACGGTCATGGACCTGCCGCCCCGTTCGACGGCGGAATCCATGATGCGGTAGTAGGTCTCCTGGGCGGCCTCGTCGCCGTCGAAGCGGATGATGGCGTCGTAGAGCTCACGGTTGATCAGCGGATGTGCCATGGTAATCCCTCGCAATACATCAGAATCATAGCCATTATGGCATCCAGTCTATCACAAAACGGTCGCAGGGGGAGGAGGACATACCCTAGCCTTCGCCCACGTCCAGCCGCTGCCGGGCCACCAGCTGGGCAAAGACCCCGTTCTTCTCGATCAGCTGGTCGTAGGTGCCGTCCTCGATGATCGCGCCCCTGTCCATCACCAGGATGCGGTCGCAGTTGCGGATGGTGGAGAGGCGGTGGGCGATGACGATGCGGGTGCACTTCAGCCGATCCAGCGTCTCGGACACCTGCTTCTGGGTCACGTTGTCCAGGGCGCTGGTGGCCTCGTCCAGGATCAGGATGCGGGGCTTGGGCGCGATGGCCCGGGCGATGAGCAGCCGCTGCTTCTGGCCGCCGGAGATGCCGCCCTGGCCCTCGGAGATCAGAGTCTGCATGCCCATGGGCATGTCCCGGATGTCCTGGGCGATGCCGGCCACCTCCGCGGCCTCCCAGGCCTCGTCCAGCGTCAGCCAGGGCGCAGACAGCGTGATGTTGGAGAAGATGTCGCCCTGCATCAGCTGGCCGTTCTGGATCACCACGCCCATGTTCCGGCGCACGGACCGGGGGTCGAGGCCCTGCAAATCCCGCCCGTCGTAGAGCACGGAGCCCCGCTGGGGCTTCTCAAAGCCCAGCAGCAGCCGCACCAGCGTGGACTTGCCGCAGCCCGTGCGGCCAACGATGGCCACGTACTCCCCGGCCTTGATCTCAAGGGACAGGTCCGTGAGCACGTCCGGGGTGTCCGGCTCGTAGCGGAAGGTGACGTGGCTCAGCTCGATGCTGCCGGACACCTTCTGAACCTGCTCCCGGTTGGCCGTGATCTCCGGCTCGGTCTTGAGGATGGGCTCCGCCATTTCCAGGATCGGGCGGATGCTGGCGGCGGACATGGCGATGCCCGACAGGGCCGTGAACGCGCCCATCACCCGGCCGTAGGCGGCGGTGAAGCCGTAGTACTGGCTGGGGCCCACGCCGGCGCTCACGGACAGGTAGTAGAGCGCGATGGTGCCCACCAGGGAGATGCCGGTGGTGATCACGCCGCTCAGCTTGATGAAGGTGGGGGGATTGTATTCCAGCTCCGAGCCCCGGGCGAACAGCCGCGCCCACCGGGCGAAGGCCCGCTTCTCGGACCCGGACAGCTTGATCTTCTGGATGCCGCTGACCATGGCGTAGCTCATGCCACTCTCCTCGGCGTCCAGCTGCATCTTCCGGCGGGAGATGCCGATCTGGGCCAGGGAGGTGGCCAGGCCCGCGCCCACGGTGAGCACGATGATCAGCACGGACGGCCACACCAGCGTCGGCGAGAACCGGAAGATCTCCCCGATGTAGATCAGCGACAGCAGGCTGGAGAGCCCCGTGGACATCACGCTGCTTAAGAGCGTGTCGCACAGGGAGCCCACGGAGCTGGCGCGGTTGGAGAGCTCGCCGGAGGAGTACCGCCGGAAGAAGCTCACGGGCAGCGACAGGATGCGCATCATCACCGAGGATTCCACGGCCAGGGAGGTCTTGGTGGACAGGCGCTCCATCAGAAGGTCGCTCACCACGTTGATCAGCTCCGAGGCCACGGCGGAGCACAGCAGGAAGATCGCCATGCCCACCAGCATCGAGGCGCTTTTGCTGTCCAGGATCGGCCCGGTGATGGCCTGATAGACCCGCGGCTCGATCAGCCCCACCGCCGTCACGGCCAGGGTGGCCAGCACGATCACGGCGATGTCCCCGACGGAGACGCACTTCTTCATGTACAGCAAAAGGTCCGGGATGCCCAGCTTTTTCATGGGCAGGGGCTGGTAGAAGCAGACGGCCTCCGGGGACAGGCGCCGGGCGGTGTTGCGGTTCACCCGCACCCGCGCGCCGGTCTCCGGGTCGCGGAAGCTGTAGCCCCGGAACAGGCCGGGCAGCAGGGCCACCGCCGCGCCGCTGTCCTTCAGGAAGCCCAGCATCGGGCCGTAGGCGTCCCGGTACCAGTCCTCCGTCAGCTCCACGTCCCGGGTCATCACGCCCAGCGGGCGCAGGGCGGACTCCATCTGGTCGTTCACGTCGCCCGCGTCCTCCGGCAGCTCCACCGGCTTCATGTGGTAGTATTTCAGGATCTCATCCAGCGCCTCGGTGGCCACCAGCCGCTCGTCCTTCAGCCGCGCAGCCGTGCGACTGCCCAGCACCGAACCGGCGACCTCCTCGAAGGCCTCCTCGAAGACGTCCTCGTCGTGCTGGATGCGCTGTCTGATTTGTTCGTCAAACCAACCCAAAGGTTTTCTCCTTTCAGTCGAAAACAGGGATTAGGGATTAGGGAGTAGGGAGTAGGAATAGTGGCTGCCGCATCCTGCAGCCTTCCCCTCTGGGGAAGGTGGCCGAGCGCAGCGAGGTCGGATGAGGTCCCCCGGCGATTCGCGTCGCGCCTCTGCCACAATCAACGCACGAGGCCTACCTCAAAAGACCTCATCCGTCTTGCACTTCGCGCAATCCACCTTCCCCAAAGGGGAAGGCTAAGGGATCGCCGCACCCGTCTCCCTGGCGTCCTCAACTCCTCACTCCACTCTCCAAACTCCACGCTCTCCTTCATTCGCTCGTCACCAGTCTCGCGTACACCCCTCCCCGGGCGTACAGCTCCCCGTGGGTGCCGGTCTCCACCACCTCGCCCTTTTCCAGCACGATGATCTGGTCGCAGTCGCGGATGGTGGAGAGGCGGTGGGCGATGACGATGCAGGTGATGCCCCGGTCCTCGATGGCCTTCACCACGTCATACTCGGTCTTGGCGTCCAGGGCGCTGGTGGCCTCGTCCAAGATGATGATGGACGGGTCCTGGGCCAGCACGCGGGCGATCTCAAGCCGTTGCCGCTGGCCGCCGGACAGGTCCTTGCCGTTCTCGGTGAGTCGGCCCTGGTAGCCGCCGGGGCGCTGGAGGATGTCGTCGTGCAGCTGGGCGTCCCGGGCCGCGAGGATCACCTCGAAGTCCTCGATGGAGTCGTCCCACATGCGGATGTTGTTGGCGACGGTGTCCTCGAAGAGTATGATGTCCTGGTCCACCACGGCCAGGGACCCGGTGAACACCGGGCGGGGGATCTGGGCAATGGGCTTGCCGTCGAACAGGATCTCGCCCTCCCAGGGCCGGTACAGCCCGGAGATCAGCTTGCTCAGCGTGCTCTTGCCGCAGCCGCTGGCGCCCACGATGGCCACCCGCTGGCCGGGCTTGATGGTCAGGGAGAAGTCCTTGATGACGGGCTTGCCCAGGGGGGAGTAGCCGAAGGTGACGTGCCTCAGCTCCACGCCGCCGGACAGCTTTGCGCAGTCCACGTCCGCGCCGATGGGGTCGAAGCGCACGTGGGGGTCCGACGGGTATTCCAGCACGTCCTCCACGCGCTCCATCTGGGTGCGCATCTCCTGGATGGTCTGGCCCGCGCCGATCAGGGTCTGGGCGGGGCCGGTGAAGGCGCTCAGAAGGCCCTGGAACAGCGCGATGCCGCCCAGGGAGAAGCGGCCCTCCATGGCCAGACGGACGCCCACGAACAGCACCATGTAGTTGGCGGCGGTGTTGATCAGCGAGGGGATCAGGCCCACCCGGGCGTTCATCCGGGCGTATTTCACGTTCTGGGCGTTCACGGAGGCCTGGTAGCCGGACCACTTGCGGAAGAAGCCGTTCTCCGCGCCGCTGGCCTTGATGGTCTCCGTCATGCTGATGCCCGCCAGGGTGGCGGAGGCCAGCTTGCCCTCGTCCCGCACCTGCACCCGCGTCAGGTTCACCCGGCGATAGGCCATGTACTGGGCCACCAGGATGTCCGCCAGGATGGAAGCCAGGCCGATGGCCGTCATCACGAGGCTGTGGCGGATCATCAGCACCAGGTAGAACACCATCATCACGGTGTTCAGAAACAGCGGCGCGACGGTCTGCACCAGGGCCCCGGCGATGGCGGCGTTGGTGCCCTGGCGCTGGAGGATGTCTCCGGCCATGCGCTGGGAGAAGAACTCCATGGGCAGGCCCAGCACCTTCCACATGAAGCCGGTGCTGCCGATCACGGCCAGCTTGCCGTTGATTTTCAGGGAGTAGATCGTCCTTGCCCACTCCACCACCAGCTGCACCGCGCACAGAAGCCCCATCAGGCCGATGAAGGGCCGCAGCCAGCCGGGGTTCTGACCGGACAGCAGCCGGTCGTAGAATACCCGGGACATGGCGGGGTTGATGATCTCAAACAGATAGGAGATCACCGTGGTCAGCGCCACGAAGGCCGCCGCGGCGCCCGCGCCTCTCAGGCGCTTGCGGGCGAAGGCCAGCGTGCTCTTGCGCTTGCCGGAGGGGGCAAAGGCCTCGGTGGGGGCGAGGGTGATGACGATGCCGGTGAAGGAGCGGTCGAACTGCTCCATGGGCACCTTCACGATGCCCCGCGCCGGGTCGTTCAGCACGGCCTTGCCGCCCCGGAAGCCGTCCAGCACCACGAAGTGATCGAAGTCCCAGTGGATGATGCAGGGGAAGGTGGCGTTTTCCCGCAGCGCGTCCAGCTCCATGCGGTAGCCGTGCACCTCGAAGCCGTGGTGCTTCGCTGCCAGCATGATGTTCTTGGCGTTGGAGCCGTCCCGGGACACGCCGCAGTCCACGCGCACGACCTCCAGCGGCACCCACTTCTGATACCAGGCCATCACCATGGCCAGGCAGGCCGCGCCGCACTCCAGCGCCTCCATCTGCATGACCACGGGCACCCGCGCCACGCCCTTGCGGAGGGGCTGCCTGATCTTCTTGGAAGGCAAAGACAACACCTCCCGTCAGTTCAGCAGGAAGCTGATGGGGCTGAGGGTCTCGGTGACGATCTCAACATCATACGTCCCCGCGGGCAGGGCTTCGGCGGCCTTATCCAATTCCGCCTTGACGATGGTTTCGCCGTCGCTTTCATACACGTAGGCCACCCTGCCGTCCTGCCCGGCCAGGCGCACGGGCATGTCCTCGCGCACGGCCTGCCCCGCCTGGGGGGTCAGGGTCATCACGACCTCGCCGCCCGCTTGGGCGATCTCGCCCTTCGCGTCCACGGTCGTCTCCACCTTCACCAGGGCGGAGGCCGCCAGCAGGCCTGCCAGCAGCACGATCACCGCCGCCAGCACCATCCAGACGCCGGGGTTGGTGACCCGCATGTAGTCCTGCAGCTGCTCCGGGGAGGATATGCGCTCCACGTTCTGTTTCCTGAAAAGATGGCTCTGCATCGGTATGCCTCCGTGTCATTCTTATAAACGCCAATTTGTGGCGAGGCTGATGCCCCGCCACAATGCGGTTGGAAAATCGAAATCAGATGAGCTTGGCGTACTTGGACGACACCCAGCCGGGCTGGCCCTTGTACTCCACCCTGCCCCAGTACACGCCGCGGCTGTCCTTCTTGACCTCGCCCTTGAAGGGGAGCTTTTCGCCCTTCTTGATGCTGCCGAGGATGCCGTAGCCCAGGCCGGGGCCCGTGCGCACGTTCAGATCGCCGGTGGCCTTGATCTGTTCCTTGCTGCTCTTGCCGCCGCTGACGGCCTCCATCTCTTCCAGATCCAGCTCCTGGATCCCGTTCAGGTTCATCTCTTCGCTCATGTTCGCAGCCTCTCTTTCTCAGAAGCGGACGTACTTGGCGTCCACGTAGCCGTACTTGTCCTTGGCGGGGGAGTAAGCCAGCAGGTAGCCCTTCTCCAGGAAGTTCTGGTTGACGCTGATGGTGTCGCCGTCCTTGTACTTGATGCTCATGAACGCGCCGCCGGCGGTCTTCTGCATCACCAGGTAGGTGCCCTTGGGAACGCTCACCCGGGCGGTGACGAAGTTCTTCAGGTCGTGCGCGGCGTCCTTCTTCTTGCCGCCCGCGACTTCTTCCATCTCTTCCAGGCTCAGCTCGTTGATTCCGTTGTTGTTGATCTCGTTATTCATTTTCATATCCTCCTTAAATTGCTTGTCGCTGTTTTGCTTGCTTGCGGGTTCATTGTATCAGATCGACCGTCACAGAACCGTCACACGCTCGTGTCAGTTCCAACAGCCCTCGCAGTGCTTGGAGCAGACCCAGCCTTCCACGAACTTGTTCTGGCTGACGCCGACGATCACCTTGCACCAGAAGTAGCCGTTTTCGTCCCGGACGATCTTCTTGCTCACCACGGCCACCTCGTCCAGGTAGCCCAGCTGCGCCACGACGCCGAACTCCTTGCCCGGGCCCTTGCGCACGTTCACGTTCTTGGCCAGGGAGCGCACGAAGGGACGCTTCTTGCCGCCGGTGACCTGCTCCATATCGTCCAGGCTCAGCTCTTCCACGCTCTGCTCGAGTTCCTCAAAGAAGCTCCTGTTTTCCATATTCTGTGTCCTCCTTGTGCGTTTGACGCGGATTTGTTTGCGTTTGTTCCCGTTGACAATGGCATTATATCCCATGAAGCATCACAGAACTGTCACACCCTTTTTTGCCCCGGGGAAGGACCGCCATATGTGATTATAATATAGAAACGCGCCGGTTTTCAAGGGAATCGGGGCCCTCCGGCGCAGATTTCACGGCTTTGCCACCTTCTGTTCATGAAAGCGCCCAACCTCTGATTTTGGTGGGTTGGCCGGTCATATTTTTGTCATATTTGGTTGAAAAAGCGATCCTGATCGGGTATAATAGGGACAGGAAACCGTTCTACAAAAGCAGATGGAGGTGCGCCTATGCTGGTGGTCGGCGCGGTGTTCGTGGATGTGAAGGGCTTTGCCCGGGAGAACTATATGCCGCTGGAGCGCAACGTGGGGGACGTGCAGCTGGCCGCCGGAGGCGTTTGCCGCAACGTGGCGGAGAACCTGGTGAAGCTGGGCCGGGAGGCGCGGTTCGTGAGCATGGTGGACGACAATGCCATGGGCCGCGAGGTGCGGGAGAACCTGGCCGCGCTGGGCGTGAACGTGGAGCACGTGATCGCCGCCCCCAAGGGCATGGGCATGTGGCTGGCGATCCTGGACGAGCACGGGAACCTGGCCGGGTCCATCTCCCGCCAGCCGGACTTCTCCACCCTGGAGGCCTACCTGAAGGAAAACGGCGACGCCATCATGGCCACCGCCGACGGCGTGGCGCTGGAATTTGACATGAACGCCGAGATCTCCAAAAGGGTGATGGCCCTGGCGAAGAAGCACAAGAAGCCGGTGTATTCCATCGTGGGGAACATGGGCGTGATATTGCAGCACCCGGAATTTTTGCACGACGTGACCTGCTTCATCTGCAACGAGATGGAGGCCGGGCGGCTGTTCCGGGAGGATTTGACCCAGCTTGCGCCGGAGGCCATGCTGGAGGCGCTGAAGCGGGGCTCCGCCGTGGCGGGCATCCCGGCCATGGTGATCACCATGGGGCCTCAAGGCGCGGTGTACGTGGACAACGTCACCGGCGAGTTCGGCTACTGCCCGCCCATGGACGTGCCCGTGGTGGACACCACCGGCGCCGGCGACGCCTTCTTCTCCGCCGCCGTGGCCGCTCTGATGAGCGGCGCGCCCCTGTCCCAGGCCGTGCAGGAGGGCACCCGCCTCGCCGCCCAGACGCTGCAGGTCGAGGGAAGCTGCGCGAAAGAGGGATTAGGGAAGAGGGATTAGGGAAGAGGGATTAGGGATTAGGGATTAGGGACTAGGGAACAGGGACATCGAGCGCCCGGAAAACAATCCAGTGGATTGTTTTCAGCGAGATGGGGCCGGCAGGCCCATAGGGAACAGGAATAGTGAGAGCGGCAGATGCTGCAAGTTCAATCATTATGTGATTCTTTGCCAAACGCGCAGATCCTTCGCTTCGCTCAGGATGACAGGCTTCTATCGTTGTCATCCTGAGCGAAGCGAAGGATCTGTACGTATTGTAAGGGGCCACAACATATTCAGGGCATCCGCCTTGGCCGTTCCCAGGCCATTCCTGTTCCCTAGTCCCTGTTCCCTAATCCCTCTCCATACACCGCTTCCATCGCCGCCGCCGCTGTCCTCATCGCTTCCGCCGTCGTGCTCCGGCCGACGCTGACGCGGAGGACGCAGGCGGCGTCCGCTTCGCCGAGGCCCATGGCGCGATAGACGTGGCTGGGCCCCTTTTCACGGGTGGCGCAGGCGGCCCCGCCGGAGACCTCGATGCCCCGCAGGTCCAACTCGGCGATGGCCCTCTCGGAGGGCAGCCCCGGCATAAGGATCGCGGCGACGCCGGGGAGCCGGGGCGCGTCCTTCCCCAGCAGGCGGCAGGCGGGAATGCTTTTGCGCACGTCGGCCATGAACCCGTCCAGCAGCGCCCGCTGGCGCGTCGCTTCCGCCGCCATGTCCGCCCGGGCCAGCTCCGCCGCCACCCTCAGGCCGCAGATGGCGGGCAGGTTTTCCGTCCCGGCCCGCAGGCCCAGCTCCTGCCCGCCGCCCAGCATCAGCGGCGGCACCCGGACGCCCTGGCGCACCCAGAGCGCGCCCACGCCCCGGGGCCCGTACAGCTTGTGGCCGGACAGGCTCAGCAGGTCCGCCTTCAGCGCCTTCACGTCCACGGGGATGTGGCCGAAGGCCTGCACCGCGTCGCAGTGGAGGGGGATGCGCCGCGCCCGCGTCAGCTCGCCGATGGCGGCGACGGGCTGGAGCACGCCGGTCTCGTTGTTGGCCAGCTGCACGCTGACGAGGCGGGTGTCCGGGCGAATGGCCCTCGCCACCGCCTCCGGCGAGACGCGCCCGTCCCCGTCCGGCGGCACCAGCGTCACCTCGGCGCACAGGGCCTTCGCCGCGTTCAGCACCGAGGCGTGCTCGATGGCGGAGACGACGGCGTGGCCGCCCCGGGCCAGGGCCAGCGCCTGGTTGTTGGCCTCGGTGCCGCCGGAGGTGAACACGATCTCCTGGGGCGCGGCGTTCAGCATCTCCGCCAGGGCGCTTCGCGCCTCGCGCAGCTCCCGGCGGGCCGCTCCGGCGGAGGCATAGGCCGCGCTGGGGTTGCGCCAGGTCTCCCGGGCGCATTGCGCCATGGCGGCGAGCACCCGCTCGTCCGTCGGCGTCGTGGCGGCGTGGTCAAGGTAGATCATGGTTGGCACCTCCCGGAATCTATTATAACACATTACGGGGCGAGTGTGGAGAGTGGAGTGTGGAGTGGATTTGTTTGATTCAAGGGGGACCGGATTGCCACGTCATTGCGAGGAGGGCTTTAGCCCGACGTGGCAATCCGGGTCCGGGTTTGGGGCGGGTGCCGCAACGGCGCCCCTACAGCCACGGACGCGCGGCAGCATCGCCTTCCCCAGTGCCGAGCGAAGCGAGGCTGAGGGTCCTGCACACCGGCTGTGCGGGCCCGAAACCCGCGACCGAGCGCAGCGACAGGCGCGGGGCGATTCAGGGGAAGGTGGCGCGCAGCGCCGGAAGAGGTCGTTCCCATTCCCGGACGCCATGAATGGCGTCCCTACGGGCGTATCTGCAACCCCAGCGGCTATTCCTATTGCCTATTCCCTATTGCCTATTGCCTATTCCCGCGCCCCGTCATTGCGAGGCGGCAGGCCGTGGCAATCCGGGTCCCCTGCATTCTTGAACTCCACACTCCACTCTCCACACTCCACACTTTCCCTCAGTCCTGCGGTCGTCTGTAGAACCGGCCGGTGAGGGAGTCGGTGCGCTGGATGTTGATGAAGGCGTGGGGGTCCAGCTGGCGCACGTCGTGGACCACCCGGCGAATGTCCTCGCCGGAGAGCACGGTGTAGATCATCGAGCGGGGCTGGTTCAGGTAGAGCCCGGTGCCGTTGAACAGCGTGGCGGCGTGGTGGGTGGTGTCCCGGATGACGGCGTAGACCTCCTCCGGCTTGTCGGTGACGATCCAGAGGGTGCGGTGCTGGTAGCGGCGGAACAGCGTGTGCAGCGCCTGGGTGGTGCAGAACTGGAAGATCATGGAATACAGCGCCCGCTCCCAGCCGAACAGCAGCCCGGCCATCGCCAGCATCACCACGTTGCCGCCCAGGATGATGTTGAAGGCGTCGCGGCCGCTCTTCTCGGCCAGGTAGATGCTGATGAAGTCGGTGCCGCCGGTGCTGGCGTCGCCCCGCAGGCACAGGGAGATGGCCAGGCCGTTCACCAGGCCGCCGAACACACTGCAAAGCAGCGGATCCGCTGAGAAGGCGTAGGCGGGCAGCACGTCCGTCAGGATGCTGGAGATCACCACCGACAAGAGCGACAGCACCGCGAAACGCTTGCCGATGTAGCGGAAGCACAGCGCCGCCGCCAGGAAGTTCAGCGTCAGGCTGAACAGCGAATAGGGCGGGTTGAAGCCCAGGTATCGCTGGCAGATCTCCTGGATCAGCAGGGACAGGCCCGTGAACCCGCCGGGGAACAGGCCCGCCGCCCGGGCGAAGCACACCGTGCCCACGGCATAGAGGAACGCGCCGACGACGATCAGCAACAGCCGCCGCCACAGGGGACGCTGCTTGTTTTCCATGGGATCAACTCCTTTTCTTCTGCCTATTATTGTATAACTGGCTTGAAAAATTCGCAAGGCCTTTTCTTTTTCATTACATTGTGTTATAATGTTATATCTGTTATGGAGGTTGCCATGGAACACTTGATTGAACTGACGCAGGAGCAGGCCTACACCGCCCGGGTGCAGCAGCTTCTGCTGGCTTTGATAGAGCGGGCGCAGGTCATCGCCAGCGACCATCTCCAGTCCATCCAGGCCATCGTGGCCGACGCCTGGGAGGATCTGCGCGTGAAGCCCACCGCCCTCTCCGAGGAGGACCTGGAGCAGCTGTCCACCGAGGTGGACCGTTTCGTGGTGCGCCGCCAGTTCGCCGACAGCATGGCCGAGCGCAGCCGTCGGATGCTGATGAAGCCCTTCTTCGCCCGAGTGGATTTCATCGAGCAGGGCGAGGACAGGGTGGAGAAGATCGTCATCGGGCTCTACAGTTTGAAGGACGAGAAGGGCGAGCTGCTGGTGCACGACTGGCGCGCGCCGGTTTGCAGCCTGTACTACGACGCCACCCCCGGCGAGGCGAAGTACCAGAGCCCCTCCGGGGAGATCTGGGGCCGGCTGACCCTCAAGCGGCAGTACCGCATGGAGGAGGGGCGGCTGAAATACTACGTGGACACCACGCTGAGCATTGACGACGCGATGCTGCTGGACATCCTGTCCGGGGCCACCAGCCGCCACATGCGCCAGATCGTGGCCACGATCCAGTCCGAGCAGAACGCCGCCATCCGTCAGGAGACCGCCCGGGTGGTGTCCGTGGTGGGCGGCGCGGGCTCCGGCAAGACCAGCGTGGCCATGCACCGGGCGGCCTACCTGATGTACCGGCGAAGGGACGTGCTGGACGCCAGCCGCATCACGATCCTCTCGCCCAGCACCGCCTTTTCCGAATACGTCTCCGGCGTGCTGCCGGAGCTGGGCGAGGAGAACATCCGCGCCCGCACCCTCCGGGAAGTGGTGGAGGAGGTGCTGGGCAAGAAGGTGGAGAAGCCCTATCGCCAGCTGGAGGCCCTGCTGGACGAGAACAGCGAGCTGCGCCGCCGGTCCGTGGCCTACAAGGGCGGGGCCGAGTTCATGGAGATCCTGAAGCGGTTCGCCGACGACTTCGCCGCCTATGGCCCGGCCTTCCGGGACGTGCGCCTGGACCATCAGGTGCTGATCCGGCGGGACGAGCTGATCAGGATGTACAAGGGCGAGCTCTCCCTGCTCACCCCCGCCCAGAAGCTGATGCGCATGGGCGCCACGCTGCAAACCCGGCTGTCCGGCTGGGAGGAGCGCCTGTACAAGCAGTATGAGAAGAGCTTTTCCGGCAAGTACAGCCAGCGGGAGCTGCGGCAGATGAGCAACATGGCCGTGGCCCAGCGGCTGCAGCCGGTGCGCGCTCAGCTGCGGGGGATGCTGGAGCTGAAGGGGAACGCGCTGCTGAGCCGGGCCCTGCGCGCCGCGCCCCGGGAGCTGGCGGAGGCTTACCGGGACAACCAGGCCGCTGGGATCACCTGGTGGGAGGACGCCGTGGCCGAGGCCTACCTGATGGTCCGGCTGGGGTTCGCCGCCCCGGACAAGATGATCTATCACCTGCTGGTGGACGAGGCCCAGGACTATTCCGACACGGCCCTGGCCATGCTCTCGGCCTACTATCCCAACGCCGCGGTCACGCTGTTGGGCGACCCCAAGCAGCGCACCACGCCGGGGCTGGAGCCCTGCGACCCGGCGCGCTGGGGCGCCTGCTTCGGCATGGCGGACGCGCCGCTGCTGCCGCTGTCGAAGTGCTATCGCTCCACGCTGCCCATCGCGAACCTGTGCAACCGCATCCTGCCGGACGGCGAACAGCTGCAGCCCTTCGGCCGGGAGGGGGCGGAGCCCATCGTGGCCCAGTATTCCGAACAGCTGCTCCGGCAGACGCTGGAGGATTTTCGGGCGGCGGGGCACCAGTCCATCGCCGTCATCACCCGCAGCCAGTCCCAGGCGGATTCGCTGTCTACGAAGCTGGACAACGTGTACCGGCTGGACGGCGGCGAGGCGGACCTCAATTACGAGGCCGGGGACAACGTGGTGGCCTGCTACCACCTGACCAAGGGCATGGAGTTCGACGCCGTGATCGTGGTCTGGCCGGACGTGGAGCTGACCGGCGACGAGCGCCGCAGGCTCTACACCGCCGCCTCCCGAGCCCTCCACGCCGCGGCGCTGCTGGGCGGGGGAAAGCTCCTGAAGGAGTTGGGAGTGAGGAGTTGGGAGTGAGGAGTTAGGAGTTTAAGTCAGCGAATGCCATAAACTCTTCGTTCTTCACTCGACGGAGTGGTTGAATGATGTACGATGTATTGATCATTGGCGGCGGGGCCTCCGGGCTGATCGCCGCCTGCGCGCTGGCCCTGCGGGGACGGCGCGTTGTTCTGCTGGAAAAGCAGGCGCGGGTGGGCCGGAAGCTGCTGAGCACCGGCAACGGGCGCTGCAATCTGACGAATTTAAAGGCCGGCGCCGGGGACTACCACGGCGCCCGACAGGCCGCGCAGGCGGCGCTTCGGGCCTGGCCGCCGAAAAAGGTGCTGGGCTTCTTCGAGGCAATCGGCATCCCGTGCAGTGCGGACGAAGCGGGGCGGGTCTATCCGCTGAGCCGCCAGGCGGCGTCGGTGCTGGACGCGCTACGGCTGTGCTGCGACGAGAACGGCGTGGAGACCCGCTCCGACTTCCGGGTGGTGAAGCTGGAAAAGCGCGGAAAGGCTTTCACGGCGACCGGCGACGGCGGGCAGGCGGTTTCCGCCCGCTGTGCGCTGGTGTGCACCGGCGGGCTGGCCGCGCCGAAGCTGGGCGCGTCCGGCGAGGGCTACCGGCTGCTGGAGGGCTTTGGGCACCGGATCACGCCCCGGTTCCCGGCCATCGCCGCGCTGAAAACGCCGCCGGAGGCGGTGCGGGGATTGAAGGGCATCCGCGCCGAGGGGGAGATCGCGCTGGTTTCGGAGGGCAAGGAGCTGCGGACGGAGGCCGGGGAGGTGCTGTTCGCTGAGAACGGCGTGTCCGGCATCGCGGCCATGCAGCTGGCCCGGCAGGTCAACGAGGCCCTGCGGGCGGGGAAGAAGTGCGAGGCGCGGCTGAACTTCCTGCCCGGCGGGAACGTCGGGGAGATGCTGCGCGCCCGGGCGGAGCGCCTGCCGAAGCGGACCTTGGACGACTTCCTGAACGGCATCGTGGCCAGGCGCCTGGGCCAGCGGCTGGCGAAGGCGGCGGGGCTGGAGCTGGCGCTTCCGGCGGGGTCGCTGACGGCGGCGCAGGTGAAAAGGCTGGCGGAGGCGCTTGCCGGATGGACGCTGCCCGTCACCGGCACGCTGGACTTCGACCAGGCCCAGGTGACCGCCGGGGGCGCGAGCTTGAAGGACTTCGACATCCGGGATATGCAGTCCCTGCGCGCGCCGGGGCTGTTCGCGGCGGGCGAGGTGCTGGACGTGGACGGCGACTGCGGCGGCTTCAATTTGCAGTGGGCCTGGAGCAGCGCCCTGATGGCCGCGGAGGGCATGATGAAATTATTGGAGGAAGAGCGTTGAAGATTCGCATCAACCAGCTTCGGCAGAAGCTGGACGACTGGCAGCTCGCGCCGGAGGAGTTGGCGGCGCGGGCGCTGCATGTGAAGCGGGAGGACGTGGTTTCGGCGCGGCTGGCGCGCCGGTCCGTGGACGCCCGGGACAAGGGGGACGTGCACTTTACCCTGACGCTGGACGTGGAGACCGCGCGGCCGGTGCGGCTGCCGAGGAACGCGGTGGAGGTCAGGGGGGAAAACACCTCATCCGTCACGGCTGCGCCGTGCCACCTTCCCCTCAAGGGGAAGGCTTTTGATGCGCTCCGGGCCGTACAGGGGAACGATGCCGAACAATCGGGCCAGGGCAGGTTTCCCGCGCCGGAATCAGTGGCGCGGGAAACCGATGCCAGGAAGGCGGCAGCGAGTGGGAGCGGCGTGGGAGAATCAGGCCAGGGCAGGTTTCCCGCGCTGGAATCAGTGGCGCGGGAAACCGATAAAAGAAAGGCGGCAGCGAGTGGGGGCGGCGTGGGAGAATCGGGCCAGGGCAGGTTTCCCGCGCTGGAATCAGTGGCGCGGGGAACCGATACCAGAAAGGCGGCAGCGAGTGGGGGCGGGCCCCGCCCGCTGGTGGTCGGCATGGGGCCTGCCGGGCTGTTCGCGGCGCTGACGCTGGCAAGGGCGGGATTGAAGCCCGTGGTGGTGGAGCGGGGCAAGTGCGTGGAGGAGCGGGAGAAGGACGTGGCCGCTTTCTGGAACGGCGGGCCCTTCAACCCCAGGAGCAACGTGCAGTTCGGCGAGGGCGGCGCGGGCACCTTCTCCGACGGCAAGCTGAACAGCGGCATCAAGGATCTCCGCTGCCGCGCCGTGCTGGAGGAGATGGCCCGAGCCGGAGCGCCGGAGTCCATCCTCTGGCAGGCCAAGCCCCATGTGGGCACTGACCATCTGAAGACCATGGTGAGAAACCTCCGTCAGGAGATCATCGCCCTGGGCGGCGACGTGCGCTATGAGACGACCCTGACCGGCCTGGACATTCTGGACGGGCGCGTTGCGGGCGTGCGGCTTACCGGCCCGGAGGGGGAATACCGGATGGACGCCACGGACGTGATCCTCGCCGTGGGCCACAGCGCCCGGGACACCTTCGAGATGGTGCGGGACGCGGGCGCGACCCTGTCCCGCAAGCCCTTCGCCATCGGCGCGCGGATCGAGCACCGCCAGAAGATGATCGACCGCGCCCAGTACGGCGCGGCGGCGGAGCACCCGGCCCTGGGCGCGGCGGACTACAAGCTGGCCGTGCATCTTCCCGGCGGGCGCTCGGTGTACACCTTTTGCATGTGCCCCGGCGGGCAGGTGGTGGCCGCGGCCAGCGAGGACGGCGGCGTGGTGGTGAACGGCATGAGCCTCTACGCCCGGGATGGCGAGAACGCCAACAGCGCGCTGCTGGTGAACGTGCTGCCGGAGGACTTCGGCGGCGACGACCCGCTGGCGGGCGTGGCCTTCCAGCGCAGGTGGGAGCGGGCGGCCTTCGAGGCGGGCGGCGGGGACTGGCGCGCCCCGGCCCAGAAGGTGGGCGACTTCCTGGCGAAGCGGCCCAGCGAGGGCCCCGGGAGCGTGCGGCCCAGCTATCGCCCCGGCGTGAAGTGGGGGAGCCTGGACGGATGCCTGCCGGGGTTCGTCACGGAGAGCCTGCGGGAGGCGCTGCCCCTGCTGGATAAAAAGCTCCACGGGTTCAGCCACCCGGACGCCGTGCTCACCGGGGTGGAGACGCGCTCGTCCTCGCCGGTGCGCATCGAGCGGGACGCGCTCTGCCAGTCCAATCTCCGCGGGCTCTATCCCTGCGGCGAGGGCGCGGGCTATGCCGGGGGCATCATGTCCGCCGCCGTGGACGGGATGCGCTGCGCCGAGGCGGTATTGTCCTCCGATTTGCGGGGCAAATCGTAATAGGAGTGAGGAATGAGGAATTCAGGAAGAAATCCTGACGGATTTCCTGGATTGAAAATGGAGTAGACGTAGATAAACCTTATTTCTACTGAAATTGAGCAAGGATGGGTGTGTTTTATACGAAATTGAGTATAAATACGAAGAATTATCCTTGAAGTAGAAACCGAAGTTATGGCTCTCCTGCTCATATTATCAAAACAAATCCGAAGGATTTGCACCACAATTCCTCATTCCTCACTCCTCATTCCTCATTCCACTCTCCACTCTCCACCCTTTTCCACCCAAACGATATACGAGGAGTACAAACATGAATCTATCCCAACCCCCCTTCCATGCCGCGCTGTTTGACCTGGACGGGACGCTGCTGGACAGCGGCTACGTCTGGCGGGACGTGGACGCGAAATTCTTTGCCGATCGGCACGTCGAGTTCGACCACGCCGAATACGCCCGCGCCGTGCAGGGCCTGAGCTTTCGGGAGGCCGCCGTCTACACCAAGCGGCGCTTCGGCCTGCCGGAGAGCGTGGAGGCCATCATGGGCGAGTGGATGGCCATGGCGCGAGAGGCATACGCCCATCATGTGAACTTGAAGCCCGGCGCGCGGGCGTACCTGCGCCAGCTGAAGCGGGCGGGCGTGAAGCTGGCGGTGGTGACGGCGAACCGGGCGGAGCTGTTCATGCCCGCGCTGGAGCGCCACGGTCTGGCGGAGCTGTTCGACGCATTCTGCACCAGCGCCGAGGTCGGGAACGTCAACAAGTCCGACGGCGCGATCTATCGCCTGGCGGCCCGGCGGCTGGGCGTCGCGCCGGAGGCATGCGCGGTGTTTGAGGACGTGCTGGAGGGCATCGTCGGGGCGAAGGGCTGCGGCATGCGGGTTTACGCCATCGAGGACGCGGCCGCCGAGCACCACCGGGAGGCCATTGCCGCCCTGGCGGACGGCAGCGCGGCGGACTTCACCGGATGGCTGCGCCCGGACGAGCCGCCCCGCCGCTGCGTGATCTTCACCGCCCGATGCGAGGGCGACCTTTCGCGGGCTTATGCGCCCCGGCCCGGGGATTACGTGCTCTGCGCCGACGGCGGCTGGCAGCTGGCGCGGGCCATGGGCGTCAGGCCCGACCGGGTGATCGGGGACTTCGATTCCTCCGACGAGCCGGCGGGGGAGCGGACCGAGCGCGTGCCCGTGGAGAAGGACGACACCGACACGATGCTGTGCCTGAAGCGGGGCCTGGCCATGGGCTTCGAGGACTTCCGGATCGTCGGCGGCTTCGGCGGGCGGCTGGATCACACGCTGGCGAACCTCCAGACGCTGCACTACGCGGCGCTGCGGGGCGCGCGGGCGGAGATGGCGGACGGGCGGCGCTGGGCGACGGCTATATATAATGAAGGAATCCGGATTCCCGCGGACGTTTTGGGCGGGGTTCCGGCGAAGCTGTCGGTGCTGTCGCTGACGGACGAGAGCCGGGGCGTGACCATCCGGGGTGCGAAGTACCCCCTGGAGAACGGCACGCTGACCAACGCCTTCCCCCTGGGCATGGGCAACGATTTCGCCGCCGAGGCTGCCGAGATCGCCGTAGCCGAGGGCGTTTTGCTGGTGACGGTGAGCGGGGAATGAAAATATTACAGAACGATGACATATATTCTTATTGAAATCTTAATTATTTAAAGACTTGTTAATATATCTGAAAGCGTGATGTGTTACAATATGTTTATCCAGTGAAATATTGGAAAGAAGGAGAGTGGAACCATGAAGAAGCTCAATTTGAAATCCCTGTTGGCCCTCGTGCTGACGCTGTGCATGCTGCTGGGCAGCGTGGCAGCGCTGGCGGAAGGGTTCACCATCGCTGACGGCGCGACCCCCGGCGAAGTCGTCGTGACTGTGAACGACGTGACCGGCGCGCAGCAGGCAAACGACGGCATTCTGATCAATGCCTATGGTGACAGCGAGAGCGGCGGCCATGTGACGTTCAACGCGGATGGCGCGGGCGTCGTGGACCCCAATGCCCAGGCGAAGCTGAACAGCGCGACCACGCTGACCGTCAACGCCGGCTCTGTGACCGAGAACCAGACGACTCCCTATGAGGATACATATCACTATACCGATGACCAGGGTCAGGAAGTGACCGAAACGGAGACACACGGAGATGTCACCGGCGTCTTTAGCCAGACGCATGAGGGCACTACGCTGACCTCCGAGACCATCAATGTCGGCGCGATCAATGTCGGCACTCCGAACGTGGACGGCTTGGATTATGGCGACGCGTACGGCGTGAGTGTGGATACCTACGGCCCTGACACGGTGCTGAACGTCAATGTCAACGGCGGCATTACCGCCGGAACCAAGGCTGATTCCACCCACGCGGAGGGCGTGAGCATGGACGCCTATCGCAACGACGCGAACGTGAACGTGGCGGGCGACATCAATGTCACCGCTGCCGCGAACAAGGATAACAGCTCTGCGTTCGGCGTATACACCGAGGGCGAGCAAGGCCATGTGGCCAATGCCGTCGTCACCGGCAACGTAACGGCGACGGGCACCTCTGAAAACGCCAGGGCAGCCGCGTATGGCGTGGAAGCCAACGGCCGTAACTGGCAGGACGAGGATGCGACTGCGGCTCCCGGGACTGCCAAGGCGAACGTGACCGTTCAGGGCGACATCACCGCCACCGCTTCCGGTTCTGCGATCAGCAAGCCGGGCGAGTATGAGGACGATTGGGACCTGATGAGCACGGCGGAGGGCATCGAGGCCTATGCCGACTATAACAGTGAAGTGGTCGTCAACGCGACCGGCAACGTCACCGCGACCGCGACCTCCAAGGAGGGCGGCGCGCGCGCCGAGGGCCTCGATGTATACGCAGACGGCAAGGACTCCAAGACCGCCGTCAACGTGACGGGCAACGTCAAGGCGGAGGGCAGTACCTCCAAGTACTACGCCGATATCAAGGGTGTCGAGACCTATGCTTACAGCGGCAGCGCGGCCAGCGTGACCGTGACCGGCAACGTGGACGCGGCGAGCAACAGCACCTACGTTCCGGTGGCGACCAAAGAAAACCCCTATCCCGATGGCGGATCCGTCGATGGCGTCATAGCGCATGCGAACGAGGACAGCAGCGTGGCCCTGAACGTCGCGGGCAACGTGACCGCGAAGTCCACCGCTCCGCAGGGCAACGTCTCGGGTGCCAACGTGGGCGCCTACTCCGGCACGATCAACGCCACCTTCAGCGGCAACATCACCGCCGAGGGCAAGGATTGGACCACCGGCCTCATGGTGGGTGCCGATAACGAAACGATCTGGTCCATGGACGAGGACGGCAACGAGACCTATAAGAGATCTGACAAGCCCGGCACTGCGAATGTCTCCGTGACCGGCAACGTGACCGCGAGCACCTCCAACAAGGAGCAGCATGTCAGCGGCGTGAGTGTGGATGCGAGCAACGGCAGCACCGCCACCCTGAACATGACTGGCAACGCCACCGCCACCAATGACCAGGGCAGCGCGACGGCCGTGAACGTCTGGGATAACGGCGGCACCGTTATCGCGAACCTGGTGGGCGATGTTACTGCCGAAGGCGTGACTTATGCCACCGGCATGGAAATCTGGGCTTCCGACAATTCCACCTGGATCGTGGATCCTGAGACCAAGCAGGACAAGGAGATCCCCGGCGACAAGCAGGGCAATACCAAGGTCGTCCTGCTGGGCGACGTGGTGACCAAGGTCACCGGCGGAAACGCCACCGGCGTGAGCGTCAGCGCGGGCGATGGCAGCACCTCAAGCCTCGTCATGACCGGCGACAACACGGTTACGACGGGCAACACCGATTCCAAGTTCCATACCTACGGCTTGAGCGTCAATGCCAACGATGTCAGCAAGGTGAACGTGGCTGTGACCGGCGACATCAAGGCTACCGGCAACAACGCCTATGGCATGAGCGCCTGGACCGGGAAGACCGGCACGGCCAACGTGCTGGTGGACGGCACGGTGGCGGGCGACGGTGCGGCGATCTACGCGACGGCCAACAACACCTATATCACCGACGGCAAGACCGAGACCATGAACGTGGATCCCACCAAGGCCAACTACTACGTCTGGAAGCTCGAAGCCAACGCGAACAACGAGATCGTGCGCGTGGACGACTACACTTCCACCTTCACCACCTACGCGGACGGCCATGTGGACGCGGATGGCAGCACCGGCGTCTATGAGAGCAGCTACACCAAGAACGAGGCGGCCACCGCCCAGCTGGAGCAGGCCATTTGGTACATCGTGAAGGTGGCCGACAAGTGGCAGGACAAGCTGACCGCCACCGGCACCGGCACCTATACCGCGGAAAATGGCGTCACCTACAACGTGGCCCATCAGTACGAGGATGTCATCCTGAAGTTTGACGTGCCCTCCTCCAAGAAGCTGTCCGCCATCTATTACAACGACGGCGCGAAGGCCGAGTATGTGAAGAACGAGGACGGCACCTACACCGTGAAGATGCTGCGCGGCGGCGCGATGGAGCTGAGCCTGAAGCTGAAGAGCAAGGAGAAGAAGGCTGCTGCCGCCACGACCGAGACCAAGGCCGAGGAGCCTGAAGTGACCGAGACGAAGGCGGATGCGCTGGTCAAGGTGGACGACAGCGAAGAGGTCAACGGCGTGAAGGCCGAGGACCATCCCGAGGTCGCCAAAGCCCTGGAGACCATCGGCGAGTCCCTGGATGCCGAGGACAACGTGACCGTGACCATCCCCGGCGCTGAGAAGCTGATGGACGAAGAGGAAATCAAGGAGTTCGATACCCTGCCCGTGAAGGACCGCCTGCTGGTGGTGCTCAGCGCGCTGGGCTTCGCCAACGATTCCCTGGGCGATGCCACCGAGAACATGAGCGACAGCGCCAAGAACCTGTCTGAGAACATCGCCGAGCGCATGGAGAACCTCCCCGAGGACGAGAAGCAGACCCTGCTGAACACCATCGCCGAGGAGTTCCCGAAGGGCACCGTGACGCTGGACGGCCAGGAGTATGAGAGCTTCTCCATCGACCTGGAGATCAACCGCAACGGTGAAAAGACCATCGAACGCTACACCTTCTACAACGACGCTGGCACCTGGAAGCTGTTCAGCATCGAGAAGGGCGCGGCTCCCACTGCCGCGTAAGGCAAGCGCGAAACAAGGCTAAAAAGCCGAACGGGCCGGGGCATTTGCCCCGGCCCGCTTGCGTTCGCCCCCATCAGGTGCTATAATGGATTTAACATGGGAAATTGTACCCGAGGGAGGGATGCGCATGTATTTGAAGCTGAACGGCGTGGAGCTGAACTGCGCCCAGGGGGAAACCTGGGGCGAGGCCATTCGCAGGCTCACTGAGGCCAACGCGGCCAGCGAGGCCGGCTCGGCCAGCGGGGTCGGCTCGACCAGCGGGGCCGGCTCGGTCGGCGAGGGCGCGCTGGGTGTGCAGGTGGGCGGCAGCACCCGGTCGCTGTCGGACGGGGTGGAGGAGTATGCCTTCGCCCATGTGCTGACCTATGCCGACGAGGAGGGGCGGCGCATCTACGAGCGTTCGCTGCAATTCCTGTTCCTCACGGCGGCCCACCGGCTCTATCCCGGCAAGCGGGTGCGCATCCGCCATTCCTTTGTCCAGGGGCTGTACATCGACCTGCCGGAGGTGAACATCACGGCGGAGATCGTGGCCCGGCTGCGGGAGGAGATGCGCGCCATCGCGGCGGCGGATCTGCCCATTGAGAAGCTGCAGGTGTCCACCGAGGACGCCAAGGAGTACTTCACCCGCACCGGCCAGACCGACCGTCTGCGCATCCTGGGCTACCGGCGCTTCGGCCACTTCACCCTCTACCGCATCGACGGCCTGGAGGACTATTTCTATGGCGAAATGGCGCCGTCCACGGGCTGCCTGAAGGTGTTCGACCTGCGGGCCTACGGCGAGGGCATCCTGTTGCAGCTGCCGGACGTGAAGGACCCGACGAAGCCCGCGAAGTTCGTGGATCTGCCGCACCTGCTGCACACCTATTCCGAGGCCGCCCAGTGGCACGCGATTCTGAACTGCGAAAACGTGGCGGATTTGAACGACATGGTGGTGAACCGGAAGCTGCGGGAGTTCATCCGCGTGAACGAGGCGCTGCAGGAGCGGAAGATCGAGCAGATCGCCGACCAGTTCATCCAGTCCGGCGCGCTGCTGCTGCTCATCGCGGGGCCGTCCTCCTCCGGCAAGACCACCTTCTCCCACCGGCTGTCCATCGCCCTGCGCACCCACGGCCTGCGGCCCGTGAAGGTGTCGCTGGACGACTACTACCTGGATCGGGATTCGATCCCCAAGGAGCCCGACGGCTCCATCGACCTGGAGCGCATCGAGACGCTGGACGTGGATCTGCTCTGCGACCACCTGCTGCGGCTGCTCCGGGGCGAGGCGGTGGAGGTGCCGGAGTTTGACTTCAAGAGCGGCAAGCGCCTGCCCCACACCCACACCTTCCAGGTGGAGCCCGCCCAGCCGATGATCATCGAGGGCATCCACGGCCTGAACCCCCGGCTCACTGCCCGGATCCCCGACAGCTTGAAGTTCAAGGTGTACATCAGCCCGCTGACGATGCTGAACCTGGACGACCACAACCGCATCCGCACCACCGACGCCCGGCTGCTGCGGCGCATCGTGCGGGACAACCTGTTCCGCGGCACCAAGCCGGAGGACACCATGGCCATGTGGGCCTCCGTGCGCCGGGGCGAGGAGAATTACATCTTCCCCTTCCAGGAGAAGGCCGACGCCATGTTCAACTCCGCGCTGACCTACGAGCTGTGCATCATGAAGAAGTACGCCTATCCCCAGCTGGCGTCCGTCACCCCCGACAGCCCCCACTACACCATGGCCCGCCGCCTGGTGAAGTTCCTCAACTACATCCAGACCGCCGACGTGGAGGACGAGATTCCCGTGAACTCCATCCTGCGCGAGTTCATCGGGGGCTGCTGCTTCTATAAGGACGAGGACTGATTCTGATTTGCGGCGCAAATCAGAATCAACGAATTGCGCCTCAGGCGCAATTCAAATCATGCGCGAAGCGCAAATCATGACTGCGAAGCAGTCAATTCATGGCGCGGAGCGCCAATTCATAATTTCCGGTATGATTTCCAATCCTTGTGGCAAACTAATGTCGCAAGGAGGTAGAATACCATGAACATTCGCAAGATCATTCCGGTTATCCTGATGCTGGCGGTCGTCGGCGCGGCGCTGGCGGCCTGCATGAACAACGACGCGGCGAACACCCAGCCCGCGCCCACGGCGAACTACGAGCCCAACGCTACCATGGGCGCCCAGAACGGCAGCGGCGCCGCGGGCATGACCCAGAACGGCGCCAGCAGCATGAACGGCGCGTCCAACGGCGCGGCCAACAACGGCAACACCGCCGCCGCCACTGACGGCGCGCTGAATCCCTTCGACTGGGCCAACGGCGCGGCGGACATCGAGAAGGCCATCGCCCGCATCAGCGAGCTTTCCGACGCCCGCGTGGTGGTGACCAACACCACGGCGCTGGTGGGCGTGCAGTTTGACAACGCCTACAAGGGCGAGCTCACCGAGCGCATCCGCGAGATGGTGGCCGCCGAGGTGCTGAAGGCGGACCCCGCCATCCAGACCGTGGCCGTGACCAGCGCGCCGGAGGACGTGAAGAAGGTCTACGAGCTTTCCGAGCAGATCCGCTCCGGCCGTACCGCCGACGAGCTCAGCGCCCAGATCAATTCCATCGTCCGGAACGCGACGACGCTGCGGTAAGGCAATAGGCAATAGGCAATAGGGAATAGGCAATAGGGGAAGCTGCTGCCGCCCGTTCTCTTGTCAATTCTGCAATAGAAGTCGCGGCAGCCGCTATTCCTATTGCCTTTTGCCTATTCCCTATTGCCTGACACAAACGAAAGGATATACACATAATGTTTGCGCATTTGCACCTACATACCGAATACTCCCTCCTGGACGGGGCATGCAAGATCAAGGAGCTGATGGTTCGGCTCAAGGAGATGGGCATGACCTCCTGCGCGGTGACCGACCACGGCGTGATGTACGGCGTGGTGGACTTTTATCGCGCCGCGAAGGAGGCCGGCATCCATCCGGTGATCGGCTGCGAGGTGTACGTGTGCCCGGATATGGACAACAAGACCAGCACCACCCGGGATTACAGCCACCTGATCCTGCTCTGCGAGAACCAGAAGGGCTATGAGAACCTGTCGCGGCTGGTGAGCGAGGGCTTCATCCGGGGCTATTACTACAAGCCCAGAATCGACTACAGGCTGCTGGAGCAGCACAGCGAGGGCCTGATCGCCCTGTCCGCCTGCCTCTCCGGCGACTTGCCGAAGCTGCTGCTGGACGGGCGGGAGAACGAGGCCCGGACCATGGCCCAGCGTTACATCAGGATCTTCGGCAAGGACAATTTCTTCATCGAGCTCCAGGACCACGGCCTTGCGGACCAGCGGGCGGTGAACCCGCGGCTGGTGAAGCTGGCCCGGGAGATGGACATTCCCCTGGTGGTGACCAACGACTGCCACTACCTGACCCGGGAGGACGCCGAGGCCCAGGAGGTGCTGATGTGCATCCAGACGGGCAAGACCCTCTCCGACGAGCACCGGATGCGCATGGACACGGATCAGATGTACGTGAAGTCCGAGGAAGAGATGCGCGCCCTGTTCCCGAATTTCGCCGACGCCATCGAGCGCACCGAGGCCATCGCCCGCCGCTGCAACGTGGAGTTCGACTTTTCCACCACCCATCTGCCCGCCTTCCCGCTGCCGGAGGGCAAGACCGACAAGGGGTACCTGCGGGAGCTGTGCGAGGACGGCCTGATGCGCAAGTACGGCCCCGACCGGCCCGACGCCCGGGAGCGCATGGAATATGAGCTGGGCGTGATCGAGAGCATGGGCTATGTGGATTATTTCCTGATCGTCTGGGATTTTATCCACTACGCCAAGACCCACGGCGTGGGCGTGGGCCCCGGCCGGGGCAGCGGCGCGGGCTCCATCGTGGCCTACGCCCTGGACATCACCGAAATCGACCCGCTGAAATACGTGCTGGTGTTCGAGCGATTCCTGAACCCGGAGCGGGTGTCCATGCCGGATATCGACTGCGACTTCGACTATGAGCGGCGGGGCAGGGTGATCGACTACGTGCGCCAGCGATACGGCGCGGACCACGTGGCCCAGATCATCACCTTCGGCACCATGGCGGCCCGGGCGGTGATCCGGGACGTGGGCCGGGTGATGGACATGAGCTACCAGGAGGTGGACGCCATCGCCAAGATGGTGCCCTTCGAGCTGAACATGACCCTGGAGAAGGCGTTGAAGATGAACGCCGAGCTGCGGGGCGTATACGAGAGCGACCCGAACGTGCATCGGCTGATCGAGATGGCCCGCAAGCTGGAGGGCATGCCCCGCAACGCCTCCACCCACGCGGCGGGCGTGCTGATCACGGCCCGGCCGGTGGTGGACTACTGCCCGCTGCAGA
Source organism: uncultured Eubacteriales bacterium (assembly GCA_900315585.1). Taxonomy (GTDB): domain Bacteria; phylum Bacillota; class Clostridia; order Christensenellales; family Aristaeellaceae; genus UBA2862. The sequence continues at coordinate 57,343 of OMZP01000011.1, forward strand.
CCAACGACGACGTGATCACCACCCAATTCCCCATGGGCACGGTGGAGGCGCTGGGGCTCCTCAAGATGGACTTCCTGGGCCTTCGGACGCTGAACGTCATCATGGACACCATCGAGATGGCCCGGGACCGGCTGGGGGCGGATTTCACCAGCGAGGACATTCCCCTGGACGAGGCCGGGGTCTACAGCATGATCTCCGATGGGGACACCACCGGCATCTTCCAGCTGGAGTCCTCGGGCATGACCCAGTTTTTGACCCAGATGAAGCCCGGAAGCTTCGAGGACATCATCGCCGCCATCTCCCTCTATCGCCCTGGCCCGATGGAATCCATTCCCCGGTATGTGGCGGGCAAGCAGAACCCGGACAGCGTTTCTTACCTGACGCCCCAGCTGAAGCCCATACTGGACGTGACCTACGGCTGCATGGTGTACCAGGAGCAGGTCATGCAGATCGTGCGGGACCTGGCGGGCTACTCCATGGGCCGAAGCGACCTGGTGCGCCGCGCCATGGCCAAGAAGAAGCACGACGTGATGGCCCGGGAGAAGGAGGTCTTCATTCACGGCCAGCTGGACGAAGCGGGCAACGTGGTGGTGCCCGGCTGCGTGCGCAATGGCGTCAGCGAGGCGGCGGCCACCCGGCTGTTCGACGAGATGACCGCCTTCGCCTCCTACGCCTTCAACAAGAGCCACGCGGCGGCCTACGCCCTGGTGGCCGTGCAGACGGCCTGGCTGAAGCTGAAATTCCCGGCGGAGTTCATGGCCGCCATGATGAACAGCATGCTGGGCCACACCGAGAAGATCGCCTTTTACATTCAATACTGCCGCAAGCAGGGGATCGCCGTGCTGCCGCCGGACGTGAACCGGTCGCTTTCAAAGTTCACGGTGGACGAGACCGGCGGAAAGGAGGGCATCCGCTTCGGCCTGGGCGCGGTGAAGAACCTGGGCCTCAAGGCCGTGGACGCGCTGGTGGCCGAGCGGGAGGCGGGCGGCCCCTACCGGGATCTTTACGACTTCGTGGGCCGGGTGACCGGCGGCGAGATGAACAAGAAGGGCGTGGAGAGCCTGATTCGCTGCGGGGCGATGGATGAGCTGCCCGGCACCCGCAGCCAGAAGCTGCACGTGTTCGAGAAGGCCATGGACGGCGTCAGCCGCCGCCAGAAGAGCATGGTGACGGGGCAGATCTCCCTGTTCGGCATGGCCGAGAGCAACCTGGAGGCCCTGCCGCCGCCGATGCCCGCCATGCCCCCCTTCGACAAGAACCAGCTTTTGCAGATGGAGAAGGAGACCACCGGCGTGTACATCTCCGGCCACCCGCTGGACGCCTACGCCGAGCAGCTGGCGAAGCTGCCGGTGAACGCCCGGTTTTTGGAGTCGCTGGCGGAGGAATCCCCGGACGGCGGCATGAGCTGGGATCAGAAACAGGTGCGCATGGGCGGGATCATCGCCGAGAAGAAGATGAAGGCCGCCCGCAGCGGCAATATGATGGCCTTTGTGCAGCTGGAGGACATGTACGGCGTCACCGAGGTGCTGGTGTTCCCGAAGGTCTACGAGCGGGTGAGCCACCTGCTGAACCAGGACGCGCCGGTGGTGATGACCGGCAAGCTGTCCATTCGGGAGGAGGAGAGCCCGAAGCTGCTGCTGGATCGCGTCGCGCCCCTCTCGGAGCTGGATTCGCTTTCCGAGGAGCCGCGGGCGTGGGGGCCGCGGCGGGGGAGCGCATCCGCCCCGCCGCTTCGCGGCGATTCACCCTCCCCGGAGGGGAAGACATACGGCGCCCGACCCGCGAGGAGGCTCTACCTGAAACTCACCGCCGACACCCGGGACGAGGCGCTCAAAATCCTCGCCGAGACCCCCGGGAGCATCTGCGTGATGCTCTACATGGCCGACGAGAAGAAGACCTACCAGGCCCCCCGGGAATACTGGGTGGACGAGGGCTACGACTTCGGCGCCCTGGCCAACCTGATCGGGGCGGACAATATCGTATTGAAGGGATAGAAATGAATGAGGAATGAGGAATGATAGTGCAAATCCCTGCGGGATTTGTCTTGATTCAAAGGCAGGACAGCCTGAAATGGCGTGTGTTTCCCATTCAACCAAAGAAATCCGCAAGGATTTCCTCATACATTCCTCATTCCTAATTTCTCATTCCTCATTGTTCTGATTTATCCATCCAATCACCGACAGGAGACAAAAATATGAATACGCCAAAACTCTTCATCGTCATTCCCTGCTACAACGAGCAGGAGGCGCTGCCCATCACGGCTGGGCGGCTGACGGAGTTGACGGACGACATGATCCGCCGGGAGATCATCGCCCCGGAGAGCCGCGTGGTACTGGTGGACGACGGGAGCAAGGACGAGACCTGGCGCATCATCGCGGAGCTGCACGGGCGGGACGCCCGGTTTGAGGGCGTGAAGCTGGCTCACAACGTGGGCCACATGAACGCGCTCTGGGCGGGCATGACCCTGGCGGCGGACCGCTGCGACTGCCTGATCTCCATCGACGCGGATTTACAGGACGACGTGAACGCCATGTACGGCTTCCTGGAGGCCTACCAAAGGGGCGCGGACGTGGTGTTCGGCGTGCGCTCCAGCCGAAAGACGGACACATGGTTCAAGCGCACCACGGCCCAGGGCTTCTACAAGCTGATGGGCAAGCTGGGCGTGGAGATGGTGTACAACCACGCGGACTATCGTCTGCTGTCGAAGCGGGCGCTGGAGGCGCTGCTGAGCTTCAGCGAGGTGAACATGTTCCTGCGGGGCATGGTGCCGATGCTGGGGTTCAGAACCGCCGAGGTGACCTACGAGCGCGGCGAACGGGTGGCGGGGGAGAGCAAGTACCCGCTGAAAAAGATGATCGCCTTCGCCATGGAGGGCATCACCTCCCTGAGCAACAAGCCCATCCGCTATGTGCTGCTGCTCGGGGCGCTGTGCGCGCTGCTGGGCCTGGCCATGGCCATCTACGTGCTGGTGGCCTTCATCCAGCACCGCACCGTGGCCGGCTGGGCGTCCATGATGATGTCCATCTGGCTGCTGGGTGGCCTGCAGCTGATGGCCCTGGGGCTCATCGGCGAGTATGTGGGCAAGATCTACATGGAGACCAAGCGGCGGCCCAAGTTCATATTGGAGGAGCATTTGAAGTAAACAAAGCGAAATACGGGACGGAGAAGACCCTTCGCACGGCGCGAAGGGCCTTTTTGTGTCTTTTCCGTGACACATCTGGTACTTTTTGAAATATAATTGTAATAGATGATATAATGTGATAAAATATACGTGGACAACTGTCCCGCAGAGGATAAAGCCCGCAGACGCGGTTTGGAGGAATACGCATGAGATCCGGATGGAGGATGAGGATACTGGCCCTGGCGTTGGCGCTGTGCCTGCCCATGGCGATGGCCGAGGAAGCGGTCGAGGTCGTGACCGAGGAGATGGGGGAGCTGGACCTCTACGATCCCAGCATCTACGTGGACGACGGGACCGGCGCGGCGCCCCAGGAGCCCGCGGCGGAGCCTGTCGTGGAACCGGTCGCGGAAGTAACGATGGCCCCCGAAGAGCCTTCCCCTATAGAGGAAGGTGCCGAGCCAAGCAAGGCGGAAGAGGTCGTCCCCCCGGACACCACCGAGGAATCTGAGGTAGAACCCGAACAGCCTTCCCCTTTAGGGGGCGAAAGCCTAGCGCCAGCGTCAGGTGCCGAGCGAAGCGAGGCGGAAGAGGTCGTCTCCCCGGACGCTTCCGAGGAATCTGCGGTAGAACCTGAACAGCCTTCCCCTTTAGGGGGCGAAAGCCTAGCGCCAGCGTCAGGTGCCGAGCGAAGCGAGGCGGAAGAGGTCGTCCCCCCGGACGCTTCCGAGGAATCTGCGGTAGAACCCGAACAGCCTTCCCCTTCAGGGGGCGAAAGCCTAGCGCCAGCGTCAGGTGCCGAGCCAAGCGAGGCGGAAGAGGTCGTCTCCCCGGACGCCACCGAGGCTCCCACTGATGAGCCTACCCCAGAACCCACCCCCGAGCCCACGCTGGAGCCGCTGTTGGCGGACGCCGACGCGGCGGTGGCGGCGCCCGCGGCCAACCTGGTCCTGGGCCTGGGCGAGCAGTTCCAGCTGGACGGCGCGGCCATCCTGGGCGGCGCGATCCCGGAGAGCTACGCCTCCGACCACCCGGAGATCGTCTCCGTGGACCCGGTCACCGGCGTGGTGGGCGGCGTGGGCCTGGGCACGGCGACGATCGCCGTCACCGGCGGCGGCACGACTGTGAACTATTACGTGGCGGTGTTGAACGCGCCGTCGGCGCTGGTGTTCCCGGCGGGCGAGCTGAACCTGGGCAAGGGCGAGCGGCGGCCCATCGCGGCGACGGCCCCGGAGGGCTGCGGCGCGGCCACCATCGTCTACACCAGCAGCAAGCCCAAGACGCTGGCCGTGGACGGGGCGGGCAACCTGACCGCCAAGCGGACCGGCACGGTGACCCTCACCGCCACGGCCTACAATGGTGCCAGCGCCACCTGCGTGGTGCACATCTGGAAGGCCCCGTCGAAGGTGAAGCTGCCCGGCAAGACGGGCGTGATGAGCCTGGGCGAGAGCCGCACCCTCACCGTGACCCTGCCGAAGAAGAGCTATTCGCCCATCGCCTGGACCAGCGACAACCCCGGCGTGGTGTCGGTGGACGCCGCCGGGACCCTGGTGGCCCTGGCGCCCGGCGTGGCCACGGTCACGGCCACGGCCTGCAACAACAAGAAGGCCAGCTGCAAGGTGACGGTGCTGAACGGCACCGTGCCCACCATGCTGTCCACCAACGTGGGCGCGGTTGCCCTGGGCAGGAAGGAGAAGCTGCAGATCATCCCGATCCTGGGGCCGGGGGAGGCCGCCGCGTTTACCTACACCAGCAGCGCCAAGAGGATCGCCTCGGTGAACGCCAACGGCCTGGTGACCGCCAAGAAGGCGGGCGCGGCGGTGATCACCGTGAAGACCCAGAACGGCCTGACCGCCACGGTCTCCGTGACGGTGGGCAAGGCCCCGAAGAAGATCGCGCTGTCCCCGGCGGAATTGATGCTGAACGTGGGCCAGGCGAGCCAGGTGGGCGCGGTGTTCCCCGCGGGGACGGCCTCCACGCTGATCTGGGAGAGCAGCGACGCCTCCGTGGCGTCGGTGGACGGCGCGGGCGTCGTGACGGCGCTTCGGGCGGGCACGGCGGTCATCCGCGCCACCACGTTCAATAAGAAGTCGGCCATGTGCCGGGTGGTGGTCGCCGATGTGGCGGACGTGTCCCTGCCGGTGAACGACGCCGGGGCCCAGACCCAGAACGACCCGGTTCCCCCGGCGGAGACCCCGGCGCCAACCGTGGACCCCATGGCGCAGATGCTGACGAACCTGAGGAACAGCAGCCTCCTGGGCGGCAAGAAGGACGCCATCCTGAACGTGATGCAGCTGTTGATCGGCAACGGCTTCGAGCCGGCCTTCGCCGCCGGCGTGGCCGCGAACATCGTCTCCGAGGGCACCTACGGAAAGTTCGAGAGCAGCAAGTACATCAGCAACTACCAGAAGCGCCCGAAGTACTTCTGCTATCTGGACGGCGGCGACTACTACACCCTGGTGAACGGCCAGTACGAGCTCACCGCGGTGTACCTCTCCCAGGAGGACTACGACGCCTACACCGGCACCGTCGAGAAGCGGCTGCGCTTCGGCGAGGAGAATTTCTACCTGAACAACCTGTCCGGCAAGTTCGCCCAGAACGTGAATCTGACCCAGCTGGAGGCGCTGATGGAGGCGCTGGAGGCGGGCAAGTGGCAGGGCAAGTTCGGCCTGGGCATCGTGCAGTGGACCGGGGCGCGCACCAAGAAGCTGGTGGCCCTCTACCGCAAGCACGCCGGGACCGGCGACAGCATCACCGCCGCCCAGGTGATGGCCGCCGAAAACGAGATGATTCTGAACGACTTCACGGGCAGCTACGCCGGGGTCTACACCGGCTGGAAGAGCGCCAATGCCGAGCTCGCCACCGTGGAGGCCGCCCGCAGCGCCGGGGCCGCCGTGTGCCTGAAGTACGAGATCCCCGCCAACAAGGAGGAGAAGGCCGTCACCCGGGGCAACAAGGCCGCGGAGATCTATCAGGTGATGATCGGGACCCCATAAACCATGTGAAGTGAATCACAAAAGCCAGCCGGTGAGGCTGGCTTTTATCGTATACATCTGTCATGCTTCGGCCTGGGATTTGGCCCACTGGAGGATGGACTCCGCGAAATCCAGTGCCTGTCGGACGCGGGCTTCGTCGATCTCCACTTCGTTGGGGTAGCGGGCGATGATGCCATAGACGCTCAATACATCCGCCATGCGGCGCAGCCGGGGTGAAACGGGCGCCTCCTGCTGAAGCTGGTTCAGCAGGAAGGAGAGATCATGCTTTCGCGGGATGCCGCCCGGAAGGTCGAAGCGAATGAACAGCGCCTTGATGGCCTTCTCCGCGGCCTGTTGGCAGTGGTAGCAGATGATTTCGCAGGGCATGGGCCGGTGATACTGCCAGAGCGTCTGTGCGGCACTCAAATCCATTGCGGCATAGCCAAGCCAGGCCTGGATGTCCTGCTGGTGTTCATGCGCCATAGAGCAGCACCCCCTTTCGGTAGATCTCGCCTTCGAGAGTGGGGCGCTGGCGACGGCTTTCAAATCGGCTCCGGGTACCGACCAGGATGTCTACGGGATGCTGTTTGATTTCGCTGCAAGCGGAATAGGCCCGGGCCATCAATTCCAGCGTATCGGGGTGGCTGTCGTCCACGACGATGTAGAAGTCCAGGTCGCTGTCGGGAGTGGGCGTGCCGTAGGCGTAGGAGCCAAACAGGTACACGCTGACGGGGTTCAGCGCCTCTACAAAGCGGTCGCGCAATGCGTTGATTTCCTCGTTGGGCACAGTCACACCTCCCGTCGTTGATTCTGCCTATATTATACCGGATGCACCGGCAATTATCAAGCAGCGAAGGCTATCACAAGACACCATTGACGATTCAATCTCTACCGCAGGGACGCCATACATAGCGCCCCTGCAGCGTCGAAAATGTCCAACGAGTTTTGAAACAGCCTCTTTTTGTACAAGATGGATCAGTGTACGTTCAGGATCATCGTGGCGAAGGAGAAGTAGATGAGCAGGCTCAGCACGTCCACGATGGTGGTGATGAACGGGCTGGCCATCACGGCCGGGTCCAGATTGGCCTTCTTGGCCAGCATGGGCAGTGTGCAGCCCACGAACTTGGCGATGACGACGGTGCAGAGCATGGTGACGCAGATGGTGAGCGCCTGCAGGGGCGTGACCTTCTCCAGCAGCATCAGCCGCCCGTAGTTGGCGACGGTTAGCGTCAGTCCGCAGAGGATGGACACCCGGAACTCCTTCCAGATGACCTTGAAGATGTCCTTGAATTCCAGCTCGCCCAGGGAGAGGGCGCGGATGACGGAGACGGAGGCCTGGCTGCCGGAGTTACCGCCGGTGTCCATCAGCATGGGCACCGAGGCCATCAGCACCGGGAACAGCTTCAGCGCGTCCTCAAAGCCGGTGATGACGATGCCGGTGAAGGTGCCGGAGATCATCAGCAGCAGCAGCCACGGGATTCGGTTCTTCCAGGTCTCCAGCACGCCGGTGCGCAGGTAGGGCTTGTCGGACGGCGTGATAGCGGCCATCTTCGCGATGTCCTCGGTGGCCTCTTCTTCCATGATGTCCAGGGCGTCGTCGACGGTGATGATGCCGACCATGCGGTTCTCGGCGTCCACCACGGGCAGGGACGTGAAGTTGTACTTCGACATCGTCTGCACGGCGGTCTCCTGGTCGTCCTGGGTGTTCACGGAGATGACGTTGGCCGTCATCAGGCTCTCGCAGGTCTCCTCCGGCCTGGCCAGGATCAGCGTGCGGATGGTAACGGTGCCCACCAGGTGGTACTTGTCGTCCAGCACGTAGCAGGTGTTGATGGTCTCCTTGTCCACGCCGGTGTTGCGGATCTCCTGAATGGCCTCGGAGGCGGTCATGTCCGGGGTGAGGGCCACGAACTCGGTGGTCATCACGGAACCGGCGGAGTCGTCCTTGTATTTCAGGATCTCGTTGATCTGCTTGCGGGTGTCGGCGTCGGCCTGGGCCAGGATGCGCCGCACCATGTTGGCGGGCATCTCCTCGATCAGGTCCACGGCGTCGTCCATGTACATCTCGTCGATGACGGCCTTCAGCTCGGTGTCGGAAAAGCTGGTGATCAGCTCCTCCTTCACGTCGCTCTCCATCTCGACGAAGGTCTCGGCGGCCAGGTCCTTGGGAAGCAGCCGGAAGATGGCCGGCATCAGCTTTTCGGGCATGTCGCTGAGTATGGTGGCGATGTCCGCGGGATAGAGCGTCTGCATCAGGTCCCGCAGGGAAGCGTATTTTTTCTCTTCCGTCAGCTTGCGGAAGGTCTCTTCGAGAATTTCGGTTCTCTCCTTCATGGGTCACCCCTCCAATCCATTCAGTCTGATGAGGCGCGAAGCCTCCTTCCTGACAGGAGCAGGGACACAGTGGAAGATCCTACGGGCAAGCGCCCACGATGGCGCTCGATTCAAAAGCCTCTAAGGGCGGGCGAAAGGGAGCGCCGGACGGGTGTGCCGCCGTATGTGATCCGCGTATGTGCCATAGCTACTACCGCCAGCGTCCATTCCATTACCCCCTTTTGATGTGATGTGTGTGCCGTCCGGGAAAGATCCTTCGCTTCGCTCAGGATGACCACCGAACCGGGGGGAACGATCATTCTGAGCGCGGAAAGAACCCTTTCAGGCCATCAAAAATCCGCATCCGAACGGATGCGGATAAATCTCGCGTGGGATTTGCCTGCACCGTTCGAGCTTCAGCTCCGCAGGGCAGGCCGAGGTTGCGTGGGCAAGTCGCGCGTGAAATTGCGTTAGATGATACCTTGTGCTTCGATACCACCTGTTGACCCTCTAATGGTGTCTCCACCATTTCGCGGCAGCAATCCATATCCCTGCGGTAGCCTTACTTACCGGATTTCTACCCTTATATTGTAGGCCAGGACCGGCGGTTTGTCAACCGTCGCGGAGGAAGTTTTTTTGTGAAAATTGCCTTGAAAAAGCCTTCCCCTTTGGGGAAGGTGGCTTTGGCGGAAAATGCGCGCATTTTTCGTCAAAGACGGATGAGGTCGAGTCCGCAGAACCACGGGACGGACAACCCTCAGCCACCTTCGGTGACAGCGCCCCTTACACAGGGGAGCCCTTTGAGCCTCCCTTGTGTAAAGGGAGGCGGCAGTGCGCAGCACGGACGAAGGGATTGTGGATGCCTACTCCACCCCGTAGAAGTACTCCTGGGCCTGGGCGTCGGTGAGCTCGAAGGCCTCGGTGAGGTAGCCCACCATCTTCTGCGGGCGGGTCTGGGCGTAGCTGACGAACTTCGCGCCGCTCTTCTTCCAGCCGCCGACGCTCCAGCCCCAGCGGGCGCAGTTGGCCTCCATCAGCGGGGCGATCAGGTTGTAGCGGGCCTCGATGCGGCTGACGACGTTCTGGGCGGAGAAGGTGGTGCGCAGCAGATCGCCCATCCGGCGCAGGAAATAGTCCCGTACGTCCGGCACGGCCATCAGCTTCACGAACATCGTGTTGTCCTGGGGAGTGATGGTGCCCACGGTGCCGGGGATCAGCCAGTCGCGGGGCATGTTGCGGTCCACGCGGAAGCTCAGGTCCACGTCGAACAGGATCCACTTCCACTTCGCGCCCACGGCGGGGTTGCAGTAGCAGCGCACGTTGGACAGGTCCAGGTTGCACAGGAACATCTCCAGGGCCACGTAGTCCAGGTAGTTCTCCACCTCCACGTACTGGCGCAGGCGGGTCATGTTCTCCGGGACGTTCAGGTCGGCCTCGGCCAGCCACTCCATCATGGCCTTGTAGGAGTTGGGGCTGCCCTGCTCGGACAGGGTGCGGCGCAGCAGGATCACGTCCTCCGGGTCGTCCCAGCCCTCGTTCTGGGCCACGGCGAAGGGGGTGACGCGCTCCCGCAGGTTGTAAAGGCCCCAGTATTCCCCGTTGATGTAGACCACGGCCACCTCCGTCTCCTGGTACATCACGCCGGTGTCCCGGGCCAGGGCCGTGAGGATGGAGTCCTTCATGTGGGTCTCCTGGTTGTCCTGGCCGGAGGCGCGGAGGGTGATGGACTTGAACACGGTGGTATCCCGGTTGGAGAACAGCTTCGCCCGGAACTTGCTGTCGCCGTACTGGGCCTGGGCCTTCAGCCGGAAGGCCTTCTGGGGGAACTGCTTGCGGCTGGAATGGCCGCTGACCATGAAGTTGCAGGCCTGGCCGATCAGCTGGCTGCCGCCGGCGTCGTAGATCTCCACGTATACGTCGCAGTTGTCCGCCTTGAAGCCGGTGTTCATGCAGCCGTTGGCGCCGATGAGCTGCTCGTAGTCGCCGGAGACGCACACGGTGTACACGCCGGTGGGCGCTTCGCCCAGCACGTAGGTGGCGGCGGACTGCTCAGAGGGCAGCTGGCCCTCCCGGCTGGCGATGGCGCGCACGGTGGTGGTGGCGGACAGGGACAGCGGGCCGGTGTAGCGGGGGGAGGAGGCGGTGGGCACGGAGCCGTCGGTGGTGTAGTGGATGGTCGCGCCGTCGTCGGCGGAGAGCGCCACGGTGAGGCTGGTCTCGCTGCGCAGGCCGCCCCGCTCCGAGAAGGTCACCTTCCGGGCCTGGTTGGCGTAGGACGCTCCGGCGTTGGGCTGGCCCGGGGTGGGCTCGGCAAAGTAGCGATAGCGGCTCTCGCCGTCGGCGCGGCCGTAGCTGGCGCTGACGGGCTGGGCGAAGAGCTTCACCCGGTCGATCACCGTGCCGTCGGGGGTGGAAAGGGTGAGGGTCTCGCCGGTGGCCAGCTTGAAGGAGGCGTTGTAGGGGGCCTTGGTCTCGGCCCCTTCGCCCGCCAGGGACACCGCCAGGCACGCGCCGCTGGGCAGGGTCGCCCCGCCGGGGAACTGCCACTTGCGGGGGCGGGCCGGGTTGTCGGACAGGCCCACGCCGGACAGGTCGATGTCGTTGGGGGAGGCGTTCACCAGCTCCACCCAGTCGTCGCCGCCGTGGACGTTCATCAGCTCGTTGATGTAGAGCCCGACGGCGTTCCGGGTCACCTCGGGCAGCGCGGCGGGAATGCCGGATTCGCTGTTTTCATAGCCGGGAGTGGGGGCCCAGAGGCGGGTGACGGAGCCGTCGTCGGTGACGGAGATGGACACGTCCGTCTCGGCGGTGTCGCAGCTGAGCCGGGCGATCTCCTTCTCCTCCGGGTCGTAGAGGCCCACGGAGCCGTCCCCGGCGGAGAGCCGGAAGGAGGTGTGCAGCTCGTATCCAGGCTCGCAGCGGTTCTTGCCGGAGGCGAACACGACCAGGGTTTCCCCGGGCTGGAGGGTCACGGCGGGGAAGCGCCAGCGCCCGGGCTTGCTCTCCACGTCGGAGAGGGAGTAGCCGCTCAGGTCGACGGCGGCGTCGGAGCCGTTGTACAGCTCGATCCAGTCGGAGTAGTCGCCGTCGGAATCGGGCAGGGTTTCGTGGTTGGAGGGCATGACCTCGTTGATGCGCAGGGCGTTCATGGGAACGAGGGCCGCGCCCGCGCCGTCCTCCCCGGACACGCGCTGCTCGGACCACGCACCGTCGTCTCCCCGGGTGTAGGCCCAGTTGGCCTTCATGGCCGGCACGTCCAGGGCTTCGACGACGCGCTCCTTCGGGTCGGCCAGGATCACCAGCTCGCCGTCGCTGGACAGCTTGAAGTTCGTGAAGATGGCGTCCTCCGGAGCATCCTCCGGCCGGGGCGCGCAGTAGACCACCAGCCTGTCCCCGGCGGGCACGGTCACGTCGCCGAACACGTAGGCCCCGCGCAGATCCGCGTCGTCCGAGAGCATCCAGCCGGAGAGCCGGGCCTCCGCGACCCCGGGATTCTCCAGCTCGATCCAGTCGTAGTACTGCCCGTTCACCGGGTAACAGGCCGCCCGGTTGCCGGTCATCACCCGGCGGATGCGCACGGGCGCTTCCGCGGCCGCGGGCTTCGCGCCGCCCAGCCACTGGGCCAGGCCGCCCGTGGCCAGCACCGCCAGGCCGATCAGGACCACCAGGAGCAGGTCCCGCCGCTGCTGAAGCTGCTTTTTCTTGCTTTTCTTGGCCATCTGTATACCCCCGGCGAAGCTGCGCCCCGCCCGCTGTTGCTAGTAGAAGATATTCCACATTGGATTGTATCATCTCCGGCCGGGGAGGTCAAGGGAAATGGTTGTTACGGCGGGGGAGGGGGAAGCCTGCGTCGTGGATATTTTACAATCCCGGGCCTTGACAAAACCCCCGCCAGGGTGTATTATAATTAGGCACTTTGCGAGAGCAAAGCTGTGGTCCCTTAGCTCAGCTGGATAGAGCGTCTGGCTACGGACCAGAAGGTCAGGGGTTCGAATCCCTTAGGGTCCGCCAAGAAACCCGTCACCTCCAGATCGAGGCTGGCGGGTTTTTTCTGCTTCCCGCAGGGAAGGTCGAAGCCCTTTCGCACAGCGGTGAAACCCCACTTTCCGGGAGAGGAGATACGTTGCCCATGGACAGAATCTTCAGGTTGAAAGAGAACAACACCAACGTTCGCACCGAGTTGATCGCGGGTTTGACCACCTTCATGACGATGGCCTAAATCGTCGCCCTGAACCCGAACCTGCTCACGAACTTCGGCGCGGAGGGGACCGCGCTGTGGAACGGCGTGTTCCTGGCCACCTGCGTGGCCTCCGCCATCGGCACCGTGGCCGGCGCGCTGACCGGCACCTCCACCGTCACCACCTTCGTGGAATCGGCCTCCGGCGTGGAGGCGGGTGGGCGCACCGGCCTGACCGCCGTCACCGCGGGCGTGCTGTTCCTGCTGTGCATGTTCGTCGCACCGGCGGCGGCCATCATCCCGGCAGCGGCCACGTCCTCGGCGCTGATCTACGTGGGCATCCTGATGCTCTCCAACCTGAGGCACATCGACTTCACCGACCTGTCCCAGCTGCTGCCGGTGTCGGTGATGCTGCTGGCCATGCCCATCTCCGGCTCCATCGGCCACGGCATCGGACTGGCGCTGATCTGCCACGCCGTCATCAAGGTGTGCACCGGCAAGGCCCGGGAGGTCTCGGCGCTGACCTACGTGCTTTCCCTGATCTTCGTCGTCAAGTTCTTCGCGGTGATTTGATCGGAAGAATGTGAAATGGGGACGGTTCCCGCAACATGCTTTCGGAGTGAAATGCGTTGCGGGAACCGTCCCCTGCGCGTGTCTGTTACGAGTTCTGCATACTCCCGCACGACGTTCAGCCCACGACGCTCTGCAAGGGCGCGCAGGGCCGATCTGTGACGGGCAAGGGTTTCGCCCTCGCCTCGCGCTTCCGCTTCCACGTCGGCGCGGGATTTGCGGAGGTAGATAGCGTATGCGTTCATTGATTTCACCGTCTTATATCATTTCTTATTCTGCCGGTTCTGCATTTAGTGAAACGATTTTGAAAATAGGCCGCGTGTCTGTATACGTATAGGTTACATTTCCAATCGTATGCGGCAATCCGTCTGCCATGATAGCATCCAATTCTTCTTCATATGTCGCTTCGCCGCCAAAGTATTCAAAATTGGTAGCGGACAGGAGCGCAAAAAACGCGGCTACGATATTTGAGATGTTTGTCTTGTCTGTTATGTCGTGCGTGATAACTGATACCTTTGTCGCTTTACCATTGCTCTGATCGATGTTAAGCGAACAATCCCTATTCACGAGCAGAATAAAGTGTTTCTCATTCGCGTATTCTTCCTTGTATGAATCTCCATAGTAATCCACGCCGGACAATGTATGCAATGCGTACATGAAACTGTTGAACGATTCAACAATTTCCTTTGATGACTGTTCAAACGTCTTTTCTGTTTCAGCATAAGCACAAGAGCAAATAAAAACAAAAACAAGAAGGATGGATAATAACTTCTTCATGGCGATACCCTCCATATCGTGTTGTATTCCCTATGGTTTGCAGCTTCCGCAAGGGTCGTAGCCCCTTGCTATGATGTCCTCTTTTGAATCAAAAGAGTGCGAGCGGTTCGACGAGTCGATCATAAGCGTGTTCAAACAGTCTGAGTAGTGAAACTTCATTGTCTTGTTGTTGAGAACGTACATGCCCTCTACATGCTCCGGGTGCAGTGCGGCATAGTGCCCAAGCGCATAGCCTCGCCTGAAAATATCCGCTTCACGGTCCGTCAGCCCTTCCGGGAGGTCTGCAAGCATCGCCTCCTCCGCTGAAAACCAGTCCATGTCCGGCGAGTACATGTTGAGTAGATCATCCTGCGTCATGGCGAAAGCATTGCAAACGAACAGAAACACAATCACAAGCAGAACAACGCGCCGCATTATAATACCCCCAATTAGTATTAGTTATCCCGGTACACATTTACCACGGGGGAATCCTTGAGGACGGCCCACCACAGGGGAACGGACATGTAAGGCTCCGTCACAACGGTGTTTTCAGGCTGATCCTCGAAATCGGCGCCTTCCCAGTTCTCAAAGTCGCCGACCTCCATCCAGAACACGATGTCGCAGACGCCGGTGGCGAGGGCTATGCCCCTGGCCGCACAGCTCACGTTGACCATTTCGACGTTCAATTCCAGCCGCTTCGCCACTTCCGCGATCAGGGCCGTGTTAAAGCCCATAGGTTCGCCGCCTGCGGAGACGTAGTCCATGGGAGGGCGGTCTCCCGTCACAGCCACACGGATCGTCTTGGCGTCTGGGGAATGTCGGTAATGTATTTTACATCCCCGACATTCAGCGCCATCAGCAGCGCATCAATGGTATCGTAGAAAACCGTCCTGTACTGGGGCGCCGGGCTGCTGATATCATACATGAGCTGGAGATAACCGTGCTCAAACAGCCAGCCCATCCCACTGTTGTAGGCATTAAAAGCCTCCGCAGATGCATAGGAAGCATCGTATTCTCTGTCGGTCATGTTCAGATAGGACAGGACACCGGCGGCTGCGGTGTCTTCCGCCATCGCCGGCACGGCCAGCAGGGACAACACCAATGCCAGCGCAAGGAGCAGAGCGGCAAGCTTCTTCATGGGGATACCTCCTGAAAGCGCCTCGGCGCTTTCCTGCGGTGCGGGAATTCGCGGTTTTCCGCGTCGGAGCGCGGTCGCATACTTTTAACCTATTATATCGGATGGCGGCTGTGGCGTCAAGGAAAAAAGTGGCTCTTCACGGAAACTTGTGGGATGCATGGAAATGTATGGCAGAACACTACCTTCAATGCCGCAGGACAACGCAACGTACAGATCCTTCGCTTCGCTC
>OMZP01000025.1 GCA_900315585.1 uncultured Eubacteriales bacterium
GCTCAGGATGACAGGAATTGCGTCGTTTGTCATCCTGAGCGGAGCGAAGGATCTGTACGTTGCGTTGTCCTGCGGCATTGAAGGTAGTGTTCTGCCATATATTTCCATGCATCCCACAAGTTTCCGTGAAGAGCCAATTAAGCACGGGCCAAAACGCTCTGTCCGCATCGGCATGAAAGGGGCTGTCTAAAAACACATTCGGATGTGGCAATCACCCTCGCAGGGGCGGCATTTATGCCGCTGGACGCGGACGCCATAAATGGCGTCCCTGCGTTGGAAGCTGAATCGCCGATCCGCGTTTTGAGGCAGCCCCTTTCATGTTTAAATAGTATTATACCATGATTGTCGGCGTGCTGCGCAACTCGCTTCGCTCCCTTGCCCGCCGACCCGGAAAAACTCTGTTTTTCCTAATCATTATACCTTGTCCTTCACCATGCTCAGCGCGATGCGCTTCTTTGCCTCGTCCACGCTGACCACCCAGACCTTCACCACGTCCCCCACCTTCACCACCTCGGAGGGGTGGCGGATGAAGCGGTCGGCCATTCGGGAGATGTGCACCAGGCCGTCCTGGTGAACGCCGATGTCCACGAACGCGCCAAAGTCGATCACGTTGCGCACCGTGCCCGTCAGTTCCATGCCCGGCTTCAGGTCCTTCATGTCCAGCACGTCCGTGCGCAGCACCGGCTTGGGCAGGTCGTCGCGGGGGTCGCGCCCGGGCTTTTGCAGCTCGGAGAGGATGTCATGCAGGGTCGGCAGGCCGACGTTCGCCGCCTGGGCCAGCTTCTCCAAGCCGTACAGCTTCGCCCGCTGGACCGCGTCCGGGATGCCGCCGCGGATGTCCTTCGCGTCGTAGCCCAGCAGGTTCAGCACCGCCTTCGCCGCGTCGTAGCTCTCGGGGTGCACCGCCGTGGCGTCCAGCGGGTTTTTGCTCTCCCGCACCCGCAGGAAGCCCGCGCACTGCTCGAAGGCCTTCGGGCCCAGCTTGGGCACCTTTTTCAGCGCCGCGCGGCTGGGGATGCCGTTTTCCTCCCGGTAGGCCACGATGTTCTTCGCCAGGGCCGGGCCGATGCCCGCCACGTGGGAAAGCAGCGTCGCCGAGGCCGTGGAGACCTCCACGCCCACCTGGTTCACGCACTGCTCCACCACGCCGTCCAGCGCCGCGGTCAGCTCGTTCTGCTTCAAATCGTGCTGGTACTGGCCCACGCCGATGGCCTTCGGGTCGATCTTCACCAGCTCCGCCAGCGGGTCCTGCATCCGGCGGGCGATGGAGACGGCGCTGCGCTGGGTGACATCGAAGTCCGGGAATTCCTCCGTGGCCAGGGGGCTGGCGGAATACACCGACGCGCCGGCCTCGCTGACGATGATGTAGGCCACCCCCGGCAGCTCCGGCAGCAGCGACACGATGAACTGCTCGCTCTCCCGGCTGGCGGTGCCGTTGCCGATGGCGATGGCCGTCACGCCGTACTTCTTCACAAAGCCCTTGATGAGCCGGGCCGACGCCGCCTTGCCCGCCTCGTTGCCCGGCAGGGTGAAGTGGCCCACGCCGGTGTCCAACACCTTGCCGTTTTCGTCGATGACGGCCAGCTTGCAGCCGGTGCGGAAGCCGGGGTCCACGCCCAGCGTCACCTTGCCCTTGATGGGCGGCTGCATCAGCAGCTGGTGCAGGTTGTCAGAGAACACCCTGATGGCGGATTCGTTCGCCCTGTCCGTAAGCAGGTTCCGGATCTCCCGCTCCAGCGACGGGAACAGCAGGCGGCTCCAGGCGTCCTCGCAGGCCTCGGCGACCTGCGCGGAGGCCGGGGAGTTGCCCCGCACGAAGGCCCGCTTCACGGCCTGCAGGGCGCGCTCGTCGCTCGTCTCCACGGACACCTTGAGGAAGCCCTCCCGCTCGCCCCGGTTGATGGCGAGGACCCGGTGGGCGGCGATGGCGCGCACCGGCTCGTGAAAGTCATAGTAGTTGCTGTAGACGCTGTCCTCGTCCTTGGCGGCCTTGGTGACCACCACGCTCTCCCGGGTCAGCTGCTCCCGGAGCGCCTTGCGCAAGGCCGCGTCGTCGCTGACCATCTCCGCGATGATGTCCCGCGCCCCGGCCAGAGCCGCTTCCCCGTCGGGCACGTCCTTCTCCGGGTCGACGAACTCCTGCGCCTTGGCCATCGGGTCGCCCTGGGTGGGCTGCACCATCAGCCAGGTGGCCAGGGGCTCCAGCCCCTTCTCCCGGGCGATCGTCGCCCGGGTCCTGCGCTTGGGCCGGAAGGGGCGGTAGAGGTCCTCCAGCTCCGAGAGGGTCGCCGCCCTCTTGAGCTGATCGGAAAGCTCGTCCGTCAGCACGTCCTGCTCGGAAAGCGCCTTCTCGATCTCCTCCCGGCGTTTGTCCAAATTGCGCAGGTATTCCAGTCGCTCGGAAAGCTGCCGGAGCACCTGGTCGTCCAGGGAGCCGGTGGCCTCCTTGCGATACCGGGCGATGAAGGGGATGGTGTTCCCCGCGTCCAGCAGCTCGATCACCGCCTGCACCTGGGCCGGACGCAGCGAGAACTCCTTCGCGAGGAACTCAACATACTTGTCGTTCACGGTCGTCACCTTCTCATGGATGAATACTCAGTTCATCCATTATACCCCGAACGGGCCGGGAATGTCAAACGAAGGGGCTGTCTCAAAACATATGTTTTAAGACAGCCCCTTCGCTCATGGATGTCCCCGCCTATTTCACGACGCCCTTCTGGAGGATGATGTTGGCGTAGAGCGCGCTCTCCCCCGTGGCGACGATGGCATAGGCCTTCTTCGCGGTCTCATAAAACTGGAACCGCTCGATGTGGCCGACCTTCGTGCCGGGCTCGTGCTTTTCGATGATGGCCGCGTACTCGTCCCAGATGGGCGTCTCCACCGGGTCGCCGGGCATGACCTCCATCAGGGAGACGGGCGCCTCCACATAGGGGTCCAGCGGAAACAGCTGCAAGATCGCGTCCAGCACCTCCGGCACGCCGTGGCCGTCCAGGCGCACCAGCTGGCTGTCCCTGGCCAGGGAGGCGGCCGGGAAGTTGCCGTCGCCGAGGACGATGGTGTCCCCGTGGCCCATCTCCATCAAAATCTTGAGCAGCTCCGGGCTCAGAATGCTCGGGATTCCCTTCAGCATAATCGCTTCATCCTTTCTTGCCGGTCAGCGGCCGCCGCCCACGATGACGCCGTCCTCGTCCCAGAGGTCGTGCCAGTCGTTGGCGCCGGGCCAGAGGAACACCTGGCCCTTTACCAGGCGGTTGCCCCGCTCCAGGGTGGCGATGGTGGCCATCTCCTCCTCCGTCAGCTTCTCCGTCACGGCAGCGCGAAGGTTCGCCTCGTAGTTGTGCACGGAGAACGGGATGGGCAGCTGGCCCCGCTGGATGGCCCACTTCAGGCAGATGATGGCCGGATGGCAGTTGTGGGCCTTGGCGATGGCCTTCAGCTCCGGCATCTCCATGTCGGCGATGTCCTCCGGCAGAATGTCCCGCTCCGGGCGGCGGGGCGAGCCCAGGGGCATGTAGCCGATGGGCAGGATGTCCTTGGCCACCAGGTAGTCGAACAGCTCCTGCTGCTGGAAGCAGGGGTGCAGCTCCGATTCGCAGGCCGCGGGCTTGATGTGCAGCTTGTTCAGCACCGCCTCCAGCTTCGGGATGGTCATGTTGCTGACGCCGATGTGCCGCACCAGGCCCATGTGCACCAGGGACTCGATCTGGCGATAGGTGTCCACGAATTCCTTGGCGGAGAAGGGCCTGGAATCCGGGTTGCGGGAATCCACGTCGCAGAAGGGGGCGTGGTAGTTCGGGAAGGGCCAGTGGATGAACAGCATGTCCAGATAGTCGCATTGCAGATCCGCGATGGTCCTGCGGCAGGACTCCGCCACGTTCCGGTGCATGTCGTTCCACACCTTGGACATGATGAACACGTCCTCGCGCTTCACCACGCCCTCGTCGAAGGCCGCCTTGAACACCTGGCCGATCTGCGCCTCGTTGCCATAGCAGGCGGCGCAATCAAAGAGGCGATAGCCCGCGCGCAGGCCGCCGTCCACCGCCCGGGCCACCTCCTCCGGCGACACGCGGTCGGAACCGAAGGTGCCCATGCCGATGCAGGGAATGCTGCCGCCCCGGTTCAATTTGAAGGACGGCACGGTTTTGGGATCGATCATCGTTTTTCCCTCCGATGGGTTGTCGAATATTGAAAATGCGGGTGTTTTCAGTCGGGGTACACGATCGCCACCTTGCCGCACTTGCCGGAGGCCATCAGGCGATAGGCCTCGGCCACGTCCTTCAGCTCAAAGCGGTGGGTGATCAGCTTGTCGGGATGGATGCCCCAGCGCACCAGGTGCTCCACCAGCTCCTCCATGCGCCACAGGGACGTGACCCAGGAGCCGTAGATGCTCTTCTGGCCGTGCATGATGTCCGGGGAGGGGTTGAAGGTCACGTCGTTGCCCTCGCCCACCATGGCCATCTTGCCCCACTCCCGGGTGCAGCGGATCGCCATGGCCCGGGCGGAGTTGTTGGCGGAGCAGTCGATGGCCCGCTCGCAGCCGTAGCCCTGGGTGACCTCCATGATCTTCTTCTCGCATTCCTCCACGTTTGAGGAATTGAACACGTAGTCCGCCAGGCCCAGGTCCACGGCCAGCTTCATGCGCTCCTCGTTGATGTCGCAGCCGATGGTGGTGTCGCAGCCCATGGCCTTGGCCAGCATCAGCGTCGCCAGG
The DNA here is from genome assembly GCA_900315585.1 of uncultured Eubacteriales bacterium. Taxonomy (GTDB): domain Bacteria; phylum Bacillota; class Clostridia; order Christensenellales; family Aristaeellaceae; genus UBA2862. The sequence continues at coordinate 4,712 of OMZP01000025.1, forward strand.
CCCACCGGGCCCAGGCCCGTGACCAGCACCCGGTCGTTGCCGGACACGCCGATCTTCATCAGCGCCTCGTAGCAGGTGCCAAAGCCGCAGGCCACCTGCGCGCCGTCCTCATAGGTCAGCTCGTCGGGCAGGGCGATCAGGTCCTTCTCGTCGCAGAGCATGTAGGGGGCCATGCCGCCGTTGCGCTGCCAGCCGTAGGCGGCGCGGTAGGGGCTCTTGCAGGAGATGTAGTAGCCCCGGCGACAGTCGTAGCACACGCCGCAGCCGGAGATGTGGTAGACGATCACCCGGTCGCCCTTCTTGAATCGCTTCAGGCCCTCGCCCTCCTCCACGATGATGCCGCAGGGCTCGTGGCCCGCAATCATGCCGGGCTGGTAGCCCTCCGGGCCCTTGCCCACGTGGGCGCGGTAGATGCAGCGGATGTCGCTGCCGCAGATGGTGGAGGCCTTGGTCTTCACCACGACCTGGCCGTGGCCCGGCTTGGGCATGTCAAACTCCTTGAGCTCAACGGTGCTGTTGCCCGGCAGAATCGCGCCGAGAATCTTCTTGTCCATGGGGTGTACCTCCTCAAATTGAATTGCTGAACTTGACTTGTATTGCCTCCCCGCGGTAGTGGGCGCGGGTCGTATCCTGACTTCCGTCTCTGCGGATATGGCGGACGGTGAGCGGCCAGTCCACGGCCATGCCGCCCTCAGCCGCGCCGAGGGTCAATGTGCCCGCCGCGTCCTCATAGCGCATCGGCACGCAGGCGTGCTGCCCTTCCGCGAAGGCCGGGCCGTCGCCCGGATCGTCGTAGAGGGTGAACGCGCCGTCATCCCCCTCGAACACCCACAGCTCCTTCACCGTGGCCCCGTCGGCGCTCTTCGCGCCCTCCGCCATCGGCAGGATGGAGCCCGCCCGGACGAACACCGGGAAGCGGTCAAGGGGCGTGTCGATCTTGACCGTCCGGCCGCCTTCGATATATTCCCTCGTAAACAGATTATACCATCCAGCCTCCGGCAGCACAATCCCAGTCGTTTCCCCGCCCCTGCTCAACGGTTGTGTCACCGGCTTCACCAGCAGCGCGTCGCCCAGCAGGTACTGGTCGGAAAGGCCGTGCAGCGCCGCCTCCCCCGGAAAGGCCAGCAGCATAGCCCGGAGCATCGGCAAGCCCTCCCGGCAGCTCTGGGCCGCGGTGGCATAGAGATAGGGCATCAGCCTATAGCGCCAGTCGATCATGTCCCGGATGGCCGCGTATTCCCCGCTCCCCTCGCCGCCGAAACGCCAGGGCTCCCGGGGCGTGTCGGTGCCGTGGGAGCGGAACACCGGCAGCATCGCACCGAACTGGAACCAGCGCACGTACAGCTCCCGGTAGCCGGGATCGTCCACGCCGTCCGGGTAGTCGCCCCGCCAGAACCAGGGCTCCTTCCGGCCCACGAAAAACGCGCCGATGTCCAGCGTCCACCAGCAAAGCCCGCTCAGGGATGCCTTGATGCCCTCGGCGACCTGCTTTTTCAGCACCTCCCACCGGGCGGCCACGTCGCCGGACCAGAGGATCGCGCCCAGGCTGCTGGAGTCGATGCCGCCGCTTCGGGAGAGCAGCACGAGCCGCTTGTCGGGATAGTCCCGCCTCCAGTGTTCGGCCAGGCCGCGCAGATGATGCGCGCCATAGTCGTTCATGGTCGCCGGGTCCATGCGCAGGGCGCTGGCCTCGGTGATGAGCCGCATCCGCTCGTCCGCGTCCCGCTTCTCCTCCCCGCACCAGTCCGGGTCGGTGATGGGCTCGCAGCTGTCGCACCACAAAGCGTCCGCGCCGCCGTCCATCCAAGTCCGACGGCACTGGTCCCAGTACATGTCCCGCGCCTCGCCGTTGAAGGCGTCGTAGATCTGGCTGCCGGGCAGGAACAGGCCCGCGGCCTCGAACTCGTCGCAGTCCCGCCCTTTGCCGCAGTTGGGCCAGACGGACACCATGAAATGGGTATCCATCCCATGCAGGGCGTCGGTGAGGGCCTTCACATCTGGGAAGCGGGACGGATCCGGGGTCTTGTCGCCCCAGCAGCCCTCGTTCCAGCTCATCCAGTCCAGCACGATGCAGTCCAGGCCCAGGCCCCGCCGCCGGAACTCCCGGGTCACGTCCAGAAGCTCGTCGGCGCAGGTGTACCGCTCCTTGGACTGGATGTAGCCGTAGGCCCACTTGGGCAGCAGCGCGGGTTTGCCCGTCAGTCCGGACAGCTTCTTCAACACCTCCGCGCAATCTCTTCCGCGGATCACCACATAGGAGATGGCGTCCGCAGCGTCCAGCAGGAAGGTGAAGCCGTCGCCAGCGCCCCGGTAGCGCATGGCGCAGCCCGCCTCAATCAACAGTCCCCATCCGGCGCTGGACAGCAGGAACGGTATGGCGATCTTCATATTGTGCTGGTAGAGGCGCTCCTCCCCCCGGGCGTAGTCGAACGCGCCGTCCTCGTGCTGGCCCAGGCCGGTGAGCACCGACCCCTCCGGGCAGGCAAAGGTCAGCGCGGCGGAGTGGCTCATGCGGATGAATTCCCGCTCCCCCTCGTCGAACACCACCACCTCACCGTTGGCTGTGCGCTTTACCGCGCCGCCCGCATGGCCCTTCAAACGATAGACGGGCCGCTCCTCGCAGGCAAAGCCCACCTGCCGCAGGTATTCGCCGGTTTCGTCCACGAACGGGATGGGCGCAAAGCCCGCCGCCTCGTCCACGGCCAGCTTCACCCGAACGATGCCCTTTGAAAGCTCGATCCTCTGCATAGGCGCTCCTTCCCCGTCAGCCCTTGATGGCGCCGGCGGTCATGCCCGCCACGATGTACTTCTGGCCCAGCAGGTACACCAGGATGACCGGCGCGCTGGTGAGCACGATGTCGGCGCAGACCAGGTTCCAGTCCTTGAAGTACATGCCGAAGAAGTTGTACACCGCCAACGTCATGGGCCACTTGTTGGAATTGCCCAGGAAGTACAGCGGCATCACGAACTCGTTCCAGGTGTTCAGGAACGTGAGCACCATCACCGTCACCAGCACCGGCTTCAAAAGCGGCAGCACCACCCGGACGAACAGGCCCAGGGGCGTGGCGCCGTCGATGATGGCGGCCTCGTCGATCTCCTGGGGGATCTTGCTGACGAAGCTGTGGATCAAAAACACGTTGAAGGGCACCTGGGTGGCCGTGTAGAGCAGCACGATGCCGGTGCGGGTGTTCATCAGCCGCACGAACTGCATCACCTTCATCAGCGTCACAAAGTTGATGGGCATGGCGATGCCCAGCACGATGAACAGATACAGGAACCGATGCAGCTTCCGGGCGTTGCGGCTCATCACGTAGGCCGCCATGGAGGACACCAGCGTGCACAGCACCACGCTGCCCACGGAGTAGATCAGGCTGTTCAGGAACGTGGTGCCCAGCTTGCCCTTTTCGATGACCACGGAGTAGTTGCTCCACTGGGGATTGGCCGTGAGCGCCAGGTTCATGTCGCTGGCGGCCACGCTGTCCTTGAAGCTGTTCACCAGGATCAGCAGAAGGGGCGTGATCAGGATCAGCGAGAGCACCCAGGCCAGCGCGTTCACGCCGAGGGTTTGCAGCTTCCTGCGGTTCTTCATCCGGCTGTTCATGCCTCCTGCCCCCCTCCGTTGACCATGTGCTTGATCATAAAGTAGCCCACGACGAGCATCACCACGGTCATGATGGACGAAAGCGTGGTGCCCACGGCGTAGCGCCCGAGGCCGAACTCCTTGTACACGCCGGTGTAGAGCACCTCGGTGGCGTAGCCGGGGCCGCCGTTGGTGAGGGCGTAGACCGTGTCGAACACCTTCAGGCCGTAGATCACGTTCAGAACCGTCGTCACCGTCAGCGTGGGCATCAAAAGCGGCAGCGTGATGTGCCGGAAGCACTGCCAGGCGCTTCCGCCGTCGATCTGGGCCGCCTCGTAGTAGGTGGGCGCGATGGACATGATGCCGGCGATCAATATCGTCATGATGTAGCCCATGCCCTTCCACACGTCCACCGCCATCACGGAGTTGAAGGCGATCTTCGAGTCGGTGAGCCAGTTCATCGCCAGGGCGTCCAGGCCCACGGCCCGAAGGGCGGTGTTCAAAAGGCCGATCTTCGGGTTCAGCACGGACTTGAAGATCATGCCCACGATCAGCGCCGACAGCACGCAGGGCAGATACATCACCGCCCGGTGGAAGTTCAAAAGCTTCACCTTCTTCGTCAGCAGCACCGCCAGCGCCAGCCCGATCACGTTCTTCGCCAGGGTGGTGACGACGGTGAACAGGAAGGTGTTCCCCAGGATGCGGGTGTAGTTGTAGTCCGTGGAGAATACGGTGGCGAAGTTCTGCCAGCCCACGAAGTGGATCTCCTGGGAGTACACCGACCAGTCCGTGAAGGAATAGGCGATGCCCATCACCGACGGCAGCACGTACAGCACCGCGTACAAGAGCAGCGCCCCGAAGATGAACCAGGTGGGATACATTCGGTTCTTGTTCATGGCAGCCTCCAAGTGTGCAGATTCTTCGCTTTCGCTTAGAATGACGCGGGCCAAACCCTTGTCACTCCATGAGGGCGAAGAGCCTCAAAAGCGGAGGGAACCGCGGATTGGCGGTCCCCTCCGCAAAGCGTCAGGTCATGGATTCAGGGCGTCGTCCGTCAGTTCCAGGCGGGGTCCTGGGCCGCGGCGGCCTGGTCGGCACGGTTGCGGTCGATGTTCTTCAGCATCTGCTCGCTGGTCTCGTCCCCCAGGATCACGGCGGTCAGCTCCTTGCCGATCTCCATCCACTGGGGATTGACGTACTTCACGCTGGTCTGGTACACGGTGCCGTGCTCCGGATAGGCGGCGTAGAAGCTGGAGATCTCGTCGGAGTAGGCGTCCTGGGCGGTGGTGAAGGGCAGCGTGTTGAACTTCGGCACGTTGTCGATCAGATACTGGATGCTCTCGGGCTCGGCGATGAAGGCCAGGTACTGCTTGGCCGCGTCGATGTTGGCGGAGCCGGAGTAGATGAAGCGGGTGGGGCCCACGGGGTTCATGTTCAGCACCTGGTTGTCGCACAGGGGCATCACGAAGAACCCGATGTCCTCGGCGGGGAAGTCCGGATAGGCGTCATGCAGCTCCGTGGGGAAGCCCTGGTTGGCCACGGTCATGGCGCACTCGCCCTCGGCGATGGCCTTGGCGGCGTCGGAGTAGGCGTTGGCCATGTAGTTGTCGCCCCAGTAGCCCAGGTCCACCATTTCCTTGATCTGGTCCACCAGCTGGAGGGCGGTGGCGCTGTCGGCGAAGCCCATCTCGTTGTTGTTCAGCTTCTCTGCGGTGCCGGGCTCGGCGTTCTCGATGGCCACGCCCATCTCGCAGAACCACAGCTGATGGTGCCAGCCGTCGGAAACGGCCTCGTAGATCGGGGTCATGCCGTCGGCCTTGATGGCCTCGCAGACGGCCTTGAACTCCTCGTAGTTGGTGGGCACGGAGAGGCCCAGCCTGTCGAACACCTGCTTGTTGTAGGCGACGGCCCACACGGCGGACACGTCCTGCACGGGCTGGCCGTAGAGCTTGCCGTCCACGCTGGTCTCGGCGGCGGCCAGGGGATCGACGGTGTCGGCCCAGGCTTCGCCGCTCAGGTCCACGGCATTCTTCTCCACGTTCAGCTGGGTGACGATGTCGAACTGGCCGGCCTGGGAGCCGAAGATGTCGGCGCACTCGCCGGTGTTCAGCTTGGTCATCAGCAGGGTCGTGTACTGGTCGGAGGGGATGATCTGGTAGTCCACCTTGATGCCGGTCTGCTCGGTGAACTTCTCGCCCAGCTCCATCTCGGCGTCCTGCACCCAGTCCTGGCTGGCCATGTAGGTGATGGTCGTCCCCTCGGCCACGGCGGCCGTTCCCAGCAGCATCAGCGCCGCCAGCAAGCAAGCAAGGATCCTCTTCATGTTAACTCCTCCTTTTAGTTGTATTGACATTTATTTACCCACCCTGTACAATAGAGGTGCATTTGGTATGCTCCTATTATAGATTTTAACGTTTTGAAATGGAATGGTTAATTTTGTCCAGTTCCATGTATATTTTTAACCGGGGCATCCCCGGCCGGCACGGAGGCTCGGCATGAAGAAGAAAACCGTTCGCGGCACCCTGTTCGGCACCTATACCATCATCATACTGATCTCCTTCTTCGCGCTGGCAACATCGCTGATCGCGCTGCAGGCCTCCCGGGTGCGCAGCCAGACGCTGATCGCCCTGCGCCAGCAGACCCGCGCCGCGGCCCTGGGCGTGGACCGGGAGATCGAACAGATGCGCACCATGGCCATGAACATCAGCTACTCCACCCGGATGCAGGACCGGCTGTTTTTGCGTCGCCCGGCCCAGGACGCCTCCGGCGAGGCGGAAAAACTCTCCACCCTGCTCTCCATGATCGTGTTCCCCAACCGCCCCATCGACCAGATCAACCTCTACACCCGGGACGGCATGCGGGTGTCCACCGGTCTGAACAACGAGATCGCCCCAGACACCGCCGAGCACGCGCCCTGGTACAGCGAACTGGGCGACAACCACCAGCGGGTGTTCTTCTCAGGGATGGACGAAGCGCTGACGAAGTTCGCCACCGATACCTACGGGCGACAGTTCATCTCCCTGGCCATGGAGAACTTCGACAACTTCGGCAACCCCTGCGGCTACATCGAGATCAAGCAGCGGGTCAACCGCGTGGCCGAGGGCGTCGCCGCCTACGGCTCCGGCTACGGAGAGCGGATGCTGTTCTTCGACGCCGACGGGCGGCTGATCTACCCGCTGGACGCGGAGGCGGAGGGCCTGTTCGAGGCCGCGCAGGGCATGGGTTTCCCGGAGGACTTCCGGCGCTTCGGCAATTCCTTCCTCTGCTGCGCGGCCTCGGATGGCGGCAGCTTCTACACGCTGACGGTCATCGGGGCCGGGAACCTGCTCAAGCCCGCGCTGCAGCAGATCGCCACCACCTTCCTGATCACCCTGGCGGCGCTGGCGCTGGCGATCTTCATGTCCCACCTGGCGGCCCGGCGCATCACCGCCCCCATCGACGAGATGTGCCAGCAGATCCAGCGCATCGACATCGAGCGCCCCTCCGCCCTGCCGCCCCTCAAGACCGACCTGGAGGAGATGCAGACGCTGCACGGGGCCTTCACCCAGATGCAGGGCACGCTGTCCGAACACGTGAACCAGCTGCTGGAGCTTCAAAACCAGGAGATGCAGTCCCGGATGCTGGCGCTGCAGGCGCAGATGAACCCCCACTTCCTCTACAACAGCCTCCAGGCCCTGCAGGCCATGGCCGACGAGGGCATGAACCGGGAAATCGCCGTGATGTGCCAGTCCATGGCGGACATCCTGCGCTACATCTCCTCGGACTCCGACCAGAAGGTGCCCCTTCGGGACGAGCTGAAGCACACCCGGGACTACCTTCGCTGCATGGAGATCCGCTACCAGGGCGACCTCTCCTATGAGATCGACGTGCCGGAGGCGCTGAACGCCGTGGCGGTGCCGAAGCTGTGCGTGCAGCTGCTGGTGGAGAACGCCATCAAGTTCACCACCACCCGCCGCCCGCCCTACCGCATCGCCATCCGCGGCGAAATGAACGGCGAGGGCTACGCGCTCAAGATCCTGGACAACGGGCCGGGCTTCGCCGAGGACACCCTGCGGGCGCTGGAGGCGCAGATGGAGGAGATCCGCCGCACCCGCACCCTCCCCTCCCTCAAGATCAACGGCATGGGCATACTGAACGTGTTCATCCGCTTCCTGCTGCTGTATGAGGAGCCCTTCCTGTTCCGGCTGGAAAACAGCCCCGACGGCGGGGCCTGCGTCACGATAGGAGCGAGCATCCATGAATCGGAAGTTTAAGGTCATCGTCGCGGACGACGAAAAGCTGATCGCCCGGAACATCGCCCGGCGCATCGAGGAGGGCTGCGAGGCCTTCCAGGTGATCGCCCAGGCGGGCACCGGGCTGGAGGCGCTGGAGCTGGCCGGGCAGTTGATGCCGGACGTGGTGTTCAGCGACATCAAGATGCCGGAGATGGACGGCATCGAGCTGATCGCGCGGCTGCGGGAGCAGAACCCCTCGGCGCTGTGCGTGATCGTCAGCGGCTACAGCGACTTCGAGTACGCCCGGGCCGCCATCCAGAACAGCGCCGTGGATTACCTGCTCAAGCCGGTGAACCCGGAGGAGCTCTCCGCGCTGCTCAAGCGGCTGGAGACCATGCTGATGGCCCGGGAGCAGGCCCTCGCCCCCCGCCGGGAGGCCAGCGCCGGGGAGGTGGTGGAGAACGTGATGCTGTACCTGCGGCAGAACTACGACCGGCAGATCGACTTCGCCGCCGTGGCCGAGGCCCAGGCCGTGTCCGCGCCCTATCTGAGCAAGCTGTTCCACGACCACGCGGGCACCAGCCCCAGCCGATACCTGACCGACCTGCGCATGCAGAAGGCCAAGAAGCTGCTGCTGGACTCCCAGCTGTCCATCAAGGAGATCGCCGCCCGGGTGGGCTACCCGGACCCGTTTCATTTCAGCAAGAGCTTCAAAAACGCCGTGGGCATGAGCCCCGCCCAGTTCCGCGATCGGCGGGGCGACGGCGTCAAGGCATAGATCATCGAAAAAAAGGAGGCGGCGACATGATTCGAGTCGCCATCGTCGGCACGGGCGGCATCGCCCACACCCACATGGAGGCCTACAGAGCCTTGAAGGGGCGCTGCGAAGTGGTGGCCCTGGTGGACATCGTCCCCGGCAAGGCCCGCAAATTCATGGAGGAATTCGGCCTGGCCTGCGACGCCTATGAGCGCCACGGGGACATCCTGCCCCGAAGCGACATCGACCTGGTGGACGTGTGCACCCCGCCCTACGTTCACGCGGCCATCACCATCGACGCGCTGAAAAGCGGCAAGAACGTGGTGTGCGAAAAGCCCATGGCCGCGTCTTTGGAGGAGTGCGACGCCATGCTCAAGGCGCGGGACGAGAGCGGGAAGCTCCTCTCCATCATCGCCCAGAACCGCTTCAGAAGGCCCATCCGGGATTTGAAGGCCCTGCTGGACAGCGGCCTGGCCGGGCCCGTGCGCCACGCGGAGATCGACAGCTTCTGGTGGCGCGGCCACAGCTACTACGACCTGTGGTGGCGGGGCACCTGGGAAAAGGAGGGCGGCGGCTGCACGTTGAATCACGCCGTGCACCACATCGACATGCTGGGCTGGATGATGGGCCTGCCGAAGCGCATCACCAGCGTGCTGGCCAACACCGGCCACGACAACGCCGAGGTGGAGGACCTGTCCGTGTCCGTGATGGAATACCCCGGCGCGCTGGCCACCGTCACCGCCTCCGTCGTGCACCACGGCGAGGATCAGAAGCTGGTGTTCCAATGCGAGAAGGCCCGCGTCTCCGCGCCCTTCGGGGTGTACGCCTCCCGGCCCATGCCCAACGGCTTCCCGCTGAAGGAGACCGACCGGGAGGTGGAGCAGGCGATTTCGGACTTTGTCGCTTCCCTGCCGCCCCTGCCCTACGAGCACCACACCGGCCAGCTGGACGACGTGCTGTCCGCGCTGGAGGAAGGCCGCGCGCCCGCCATCACCGGCGAGGACGGGCGGCGCACCATCGAGCTGATCACCGCCATCTACAAGGCCGGGTCCACCCACGCGCCCGTCGACCTGCCTTTGAAGGCGGGCGATCCCTTCTACACCGTGAAAGGCATCCACGCAAGCGTCCCCCACTTCTACGAAAAGACGGCCTCGGTGATGGAGCAGGCGGGCACGCTGACCTTCGGCAGCGACCTGGGCGAAAAGGAGGGCAAATAGCATGAATCGCATGGACGGCATGAATTACGCGCCCCAGGGCAGGCCCCAGCCGGTGGTGAAGCCGGGAGAGTTCGTGTTCTCCGCGGCGCACATCGACCACGGCCACATCTACGGCATGTGCAACGGGCTCACCGAGGCGGGCGGCACGCTGAAATACGTCTACGACCCCGACCCGAAAAAGGTGGAGGCCTTCCTGAGGGCCTATCCCCGGGCGAAGGCCGCGGCCAGCCTGGACGAGATCCTGGAGGACCGGGAAACGCAGATGGTCTGCTCCTCCAACGTCACCAGCGAGCGCGGCCCGCTGGGCGTGAAGGTGATGAACGCGGGCAAGGACTACTTCGTGGACAAGGCCCCCTTCACCACTATGGGCCAGTTGAACAACGCGAAAGACGCCATCGCCCGCACCGGCAAAAAGTACATGGTGTACTACTCCGAGCGGCTGCACGTGGAGGGCGCGATCCTGGCGGGCTACATGATCGACGCGGGCGAGATCGGACGCGTGCTCAGCGTGACGGGCTTCGGCCCCCATCGCCTGGGCGCGGCGGGTCGGCCCAAGTGGTTCTTCGAGCGGGAGAAGTACGGCGGCATCCTCTGTGACATCGGCAGCCACCAGATCGAGCAGTACCTCCACTTCGCCGGCGAGGAGGACGCCACGGTGACACTGAGCCGCGTCGGCAACTATGCCCATCCCGAATACCCCGAGCTGGAGGACTTCGGCGACTGCGCCCTCACCGGCGCGAAGGGCTCCACCAACTACTTCCGGGTGGACTGGTTCAACCCGGACGGCCTGCGCACCTGGGGCGACGGACGCACCTTCATCCTGGGCACCGAGGGCTTCATCGAGATCCGCAAGTACATCAATCTGGCCGCGGACAAGGTGGACGGCAACCACGTCTACCTGGTGAACGGCAAGGGCGAGCAGTACTTCAACGCCACGGGCACCGTGGGCTTCCCCTTCTTTGGCCAGCTGATTCTGGACTGCCTGAACCGCACGGAGAACGCCATGACCCAGGCCCACGCGCTGAAGGCGGCGGAGCTGTGCCTGAAAGCCGAAGCCCAGGCCGTGAAGGTGGCCGGATCATAGGCTCATCAGGCGATATGAAAGGACGGTTCCCTGCATTTGCAGGGAGCCGTCCTTTGTTCAATCCCCGTCGTCGGTGATCCTCTGCCACGCGCCGCTCTCCTTGAACAGGGCCAGCAGCTCGCCGTTCAGGCTGCCCTCGGCCACCATGCTCTCCAGGATCGCCCAGGTCCGCTCCAGGGGGATCGACGGCTTGTAGGGCCGGTCCTTGGCGATCAGGGCCTCGAAGATGTCCAGGATCGTGATGAACTGCACTTCCCTGGGGATCATGCTGCCGTCGATGTGGTCCGGATAGCCCTTGCCGCTGAGCAACTCGTGATGGGACGACGCCCACAGCGGGACCTGCTCGTAGTCCGGCGGGAAGCTGACCTGATTCAGTATCTTCCGGGTCAGCGCCGCGTGGCTCTGCATGATCCGGCGCTCCTCGTCCGTCAGCGTGCCCTTGCGAATGGACATCGCCTCGATCTCCCCGGGGGTGAACAGGGGCAGCCTGCGCCCGTCCTCCTCCTCGTAGGTCAGCGTAGAAAGGCGCTCGATCTGCGCGAGCATTTCATCGGTCACGAAGCCCCCGGTGTTGATCGACCGGACGAAGTCCAGGATCAGCATCCGCTCCTGGGCGGCCGAGTCATAGTCCGCCTGGGTGCGCCGCCCCTCCAGCAGGGCAATGCGCTCCAGCAGGGCGATCCGCTTAAAGCGTTCTTCCACATCCTCCATCAGCGGGCCCAGGCGGGTGGCCTTGTCCATGATCTCCACGGGTATGGCGATCTTGCCCACGTCGTGCAGCCAGATGCTCATCAGCAGAGCCCGGCGTCGGTTCTCGTCGAATTTCCAGGAGTTGCCCGTCTCCTTCAGCCAGTCCAGGAAGGCCTCCCCCATGCTGACCATGTGCTGGGTGTGCCTGCCGGTGTAGTGGGATCGCTCGTCGATGGTCGTCGACAGCGTCTTCACCATGGAGTCGATCAGGGAGTTGACCTGCTTGAGGTGCCGGCGCTCCATCTCCACCATCTCCGTGATGTCGCTGATGACGACGATGACCCCGCTCCTCTCCCCGTTTTCATGGAGGAAGGACGCGCTGACGTGCAGCGTCTTGGTCTGCTTTCCGTCGAAATAGGGCACGACATTGACGTGCTTGGACTCCGTGTCGTAGATGGCGTCCAGGATCGTCTGGTTGAACAGGTCGTTCTCCTTGAAGTGGAACAGCAGCGTGCTGCTCTTCTTGCCCTGGAGCTGCTCCCTGGAAATGCCCAGAATCGCCTCCGCGGCGGGATTGACGATGCCGATCCTGCCCTCGAACCCGAAGGTGAGGATGCCCTCGCTCAGGTCGTTTATGATGCTGCTCTGAATGGTGTCCATCTGGCCGTGGTCGCTCAACGCGGTTCAACTCCTTGCTTGGATGCGGAAACGTTTATATCTGGAGGTACATTATTCCACCGTGCGCCGGAAGTGATCGTCGCAGGCCTTTTCCAGGGCCTTCACGATGATCTTCAGCGTCCGGATGCGGGCGTATTTCTTGTCGTTGGATTCGATGATGTGCCAGGGCGCGTTCTCGGTGTTGGTCTTCTGGAGCATCTCGTCGATGGCCTCCTCGTACTGGGGCCACTTCTCCCGGTTGCGCCAGTCCTCCTCGGTGATCTTCCACTGCTTCTCGGGGGTGTTCTGGCGGTCGGTGAAGCGGGCCAGCTGGGTGTCCTGGTCGATGTGGATCCAGAACTTCAGCACCACCGCGCCCCAGTCCGTCAGCGCGCGCTCGAACTCGTTGATCTCGTTGTAGGCCCGCTTCCAGTCCTTCTCGCCGCAGAAGCCCTCCAGCCGCTCCACCATCACCCGCCCGTACCAGGTGCGGTCGAAGATGCAGATGTGGCCGGTGCGGGGGAGGCGCGTCCAGAAGCGCCACAGGTACTGGCGATTCAGCTCGTGGGGCAGCGGCGAGGCGATGGGATGCACGTCAAAGCCCCGGGGGTCCAGCGGATAGGCCACCCGGCGGATGTTGCCGCCCTTGCCCGCGGCGTCCCAGCCCTCGTAGCAGAGGATCACGGGGATCTTCCGCCGGTAGAGCACGTTGTGCAGCGCGCTCAGCCGCTCCTGGAGCTTCTTGAGCTCCTTTTTATACTCCTTGTCGTCGATGGCGGGCGACAGGTCCACCTCGGCAAGCTTCGGGATCTCCACCAGCGGGAATTCCTCCTCGAAGGGCTCGCCCACGTAGCGGCCATTCCTGAGGCCCCCGTCGATCATGTCCACCAGAAACTGCATCGCGTCCCGCACGGCGGCCTTGCGCTTGCTGCCGTTCAGGATGTGCCAGGGAATGACGTCGCCGGTCTTCTCCATGAAGCCGTCGTAGGCCTCCAGGAACCGCTTGTACTCCCGGTGCTGCCAGAGGTCGTCGTTCGTGACGCGCCACTCGGTGTCCGGGGATTCGGACAGCTTGCGCAGGCGCTCGAACTGCTCGTCCTTGTCGATGTGCACGAACAGCTTCAGCACCAGGTAGCCGCCGTCCCGAAGCTGGCGCTCGAACTCGTTCACCTGGCGGATGCGGCGGCGGTATTCCTCCTTGGTGATCTCGTGGCGCAGGAACTTCTGCACCGCGCCCTCCATCCAGCCCGAATCCAGGAAGGTGATCTTGCCGTTCTGGGGGATGGCCTTCACGTACTGGTACAGGAAGGGATAGCGTTCCTGGGTCTCCGGCTGGATGACCGGGGACACGACGCTGTAGAAGCGCGGGTCGACCTCGCTGATGAGCTCCTTGATCAGGCTGCCCTTGCCCGCGGCGGCCCAGCCCTCGATCAGCACGATCACCGGCAGCTTCGCGTCGCGTATCGTCTGCTGCTGCCCCGTCAGGGTGGCGCGCAGCGCCTTGATCTGGGCCTGGAGGACCTCCTTGTCCTCCGGCTTCTTCATCTCGTATTCCTTCAACATGGGGTACCGCCTCCTCCGCCGTTCGTCGGTATCGGTTTGCCTGCCTCTTGGGATTCGACAGAATCCATGCTCCTATTATAACAGGTGGCGGGGCCAGTTGTCCACCGTTGAAGGGCCGCGAATTGGCCTTCCGCCGCTGTTTTTTCAATTTTCCGGCATAAAACGGCACGGCGCGCATCGCGCCGTGCCGAAGAGGAGGGGTTTTCCGGGGTCAGTCGAGGGCCTCGCCGTTGAGGTTGTCGCCCTCGGCGGTGCAATCGCTCAGGTTGAACACGGTGGGAGCGTCAAAGGGCGCGCCCATGGCCTCGGCCGCGGCCTCGTTGAAGAAGCCCGCGCCCACGATGGCGGAGATGCCGTCGGCGTTCTCACCGGCGACGATGGTCACGTCCCGCGCCACGCAGCCGGCGACCTCCGTCACGGGCACGCCCGCTTCCTCGACCTCGAAGCCGCCGGCATAGCCGGTGATGCCGCCGATCCAGAAGCAGCTGTCCCCGGCGGTGATGGTCACGTCCTGAGCGGTGTCATCGGTGAACTCCTTCGCGCCGAAGCCGCAGCCGGACACGCCGCCCAGACCGTAGCAGTTGTTGCCCGCGGTGACGCTGCCGGTGGCGGCGCAGCCGATGACGTCGGTCATCTCCAGGCCGCCGCCCACGATGCCCGCGTTGGCGGTGTTGTCGGGAAGGACGACGTCCGCCTGGGCGACGCAGGCGGAGATCACGGAGCTCATGCCCGCGCCCACGATGCCGCCGTACATGCCCTCGCCGCTCATCTCGCTGGCGTGGGCGGTCACCTTGCCGTTGGACAGGACCACGTCGTGCACGGTGGAGCAGAAGGCGTAGCCCACCACGTCGGCCGCCATGACGGTGCCGTCCACGGTGGCGTTCTCCAGGGCGAAGTTGCCGATGTCCGCGTTGGCAGCGCAGCCGAACAGGCCCACCGCCCAGCCTTCCGGCTGGTTGACCACGAGGTTATAGATGGTGTGGCCCTGGCCGTCGAAGGTGCCGGTGAAGGCCAGCTCCGCGGCGGGGATCTCCTGCTTCTCCGCGCTCTCGCCGGAGGGGGCATAGGCGCCGATGGGCGTCCACTCAGCGCCCGCCAGGTCGATGTCGGCGGTCAGCACGTAGTTGCCGGACAGGTTGTCGTTGATGGCGGCCAACGCCTCGGCGCTGTCGATCTCGATGACCTCGGCGGCTTCATCCGTCTCCGCGGCCTCGGCGGTCTCGGCGGCCGCCTCGCCGTCCTGCTTGACCCAGCTGAGGGTGCCGTCGTCGGCCACCAGGGTCAGCACGGCCTGGCCGTCCTCGTTCGCGCTCATGATGTAGGGCGCGGACTCCGCGGTGTTGTCCATATTGCTGAAGGCCACGTACATGCCCTCGCCGTCGCCCGCGTCGCCGGTATCCGCGGCAAAGGCCTCAAAGTCGGCCGTCTGCTCGCCGTTCATCGTGGTGACTCCGTGGTCCTGCTCGTCGATGGTCATGGACAGGTCCACGCCCGCGTAGGCGTCGCCCAGGGGCGCGAGGTCCGCCTGCCAGGTGCCCACGAAGCCCAGGTCGCCCAGCTGGGCCAGGGCCTCGTCGGCGTGGGAGTCATAGCTCATGTTCTCCAGGCAGAACAGCCCGATCACGTTCTCGATGGTCTCTTCATCGGCCTCGGCGTCGATGCCCGCGACCAGCCAGTAGGCGTAGGGGCCCACGAAGTAGCCCTGCAGGTCCTCCAGGTCCCGGCCGTAGCGGAACTCGGTGTGATAGGTGGAGGCCATGGTGTCGTCCCGCAGGAAGAAGTAGTTGAACTCGCCCGCCTCGTCGGTGCTCTTGTACACGTCGCAGGGGAAGGCCACGCTGATCTCCTGGCCCATGTAGTTCATGGTCTCGCCGTCGCCCACATTGTACTGGCCCAGGTACTCATAGGTGTGGGTCTCGGAGGTGCCGTCGTTCAGCGCCACGGTCACGTCGCTGCCGGAGAAGGTGAAGGCATCGACGCCGTTGATGAAGTAGCAGTCGAAGGCCAGATGCTCCGGGTTCTCGGTGAAGTACGCGATGGCGTCCTCGCCGTAAAGCTCGCCGCTGATGGAGCCCTGCAGCCCCGCCACGGCCATCTCAGAGGCCCCCTCGCCCATCACGGGCGCGATGTAGTCGTGCCAGAGGGTCGCGTATTCGTCCTTCAGGATCAGGTCAAACAGGCTGACGTAGGTCGTGCCCGCCTCCCCGGCGAGGGCCGGGAACACGCCGAAATCCCCTTCGGCCTCGGTGGTCTCGGCCAGGCCTGCCGCCGAGATGGACAGCAGGCACAGCGTCAGCAGAATCACAAGCAGTTTCTTCATGGTGGTATACCTCCCTTTGAAGTGATGGTGTCAAGATTAGACAGGACTAACCCTTGAATCGAAGAACGCTGCGCATCGCCTCGGCTTCCGCGCAGCATTAGTTTTATCTAACCTATGAAAATCATACCCCTTTTCCGTTGGGTTGTCAAGTTATAAATGTGTTCAGCGGCCTTCCGTCTTGCTGGCGAGGCGCGCCGTGCGGGCCTTCCGCTCCGTGTCGTCGTCCTCCACATAGCCGTCGTAGGGAGCGTCCGGGTCGGTGTACTTCTTCGTGAAGGGCTTGCAGAGCTCCGTCCGGTGGGCGAAGGCGAAGTCCAAATCGTCCGTCCAGCCGGTGTGCCCGGTGATCACCGCGATGCGCCGCTTCCGGGCCCGGATATTGGCCTCCAGCTTCTCCAGGGATTTCACGGACAGCTTGTTGTCCTCCGCCAGGGTGCTGATGAAGCTGTAGCCGCCGTCCGCGCCGAACCAGATCGTGTCCCCGGTGAACAGGTACTCGTCGTCGATCAGGTAGACCATGTGGCCCCAGGTGTGCCCCGGCACCAGCAGGCACTCCACCTTGATGCCGTCGATGGTGAACACGTCGCCGTCCTTCAGCAGCACCTTTTTGTTCTCCATCTTCACCATGGGCAGCTTGTACAGCCCGTGGATCACCTTCCGCCGCTTCTCCCCCGTCAGGTAGCGGTTTTCGATCTCGCCGATGTAGACCGTCGCGTCCTTGAACAGCCGCTCGCTGTCCGGCTCCAGCGCGCCCACGTGGTCGGTGTCCTGGTGGGTGATCAGGATGTGCCGGATGGAGGCCGGGTCGATGTCCAGCCAGCCCATCTTCTCCTGGAGCCGGGCGTAGTTGTAGCCCGCGTCGATCATGATGGTAGTGCCGTTCTTCGTGTAGAAGAAGATGTTCGCCACCCACTCCCGCACGCAGGCGACGCGATCGTCGATGCGCCCGGTGTTCAGGGGCTTGAAGATCGCCCGGCCCTTAAACATCGCGCTCATGGACTTTTTCTGGTTGTCGGAATCCTTCCTGGCCACAGTGATGCCTCCCCCATTATCTGCCGCCGTTCCCGGCGTTCAGTTAGCTATTACTTACTTTATTATACTCGTGGCGCGCAACCTTGCAATGTTTGTTCTGTTAAACTAACATACTTTTCGCCGTTTCCGGCAATCCCCATCTTTTCTTAAACATAACATAACTAACCTCTTGACAAAGGGAAACTTTATCGTTATAATATGCTAAACCGATGCGGAAGATAAGTAATTCCCGTCAAGGCATTCCAGAGAGTCGCGGGCGGTGGGATCGCGGCATGCACAGCGGAAACGAATGGCCTTCCAAGGGCAATCCGAACGGAGCGATCCCAGTAGGTGCGACGGAGTTCCCTCCGTTATCAAAGGTTGCCGTATGATGGTACGGCATCGAGCGGGCGCGCAAGCGTCAAGCCGGGTGGCACCGCAGGGAGACAATCAGACCCCTGTCCCAGCACAACTCTACTGGGGCAGGGGCTTTTTACGCTCCGTCCCGAACCGAGGAAAGGAGCATCCCCATGAGCGAAGTCAAGAAGATTCCCTACAAGATCTACCTGGAAGAGAACGAGATGCCGAAGTATTGGTACAACGTGCGGGCGGACATGAAGAACAAGCCCGCGCCGCTGCTGAACCCCGGCACGCTGAAGCCCATGACCGCCGAGGACCTGGCCCCCGTGTTCTGCGAGGAGCTGATCAAGCAGGAGCTGGACAACGACACCCGGGAGTACCCCATCCCCCAGGAGATCCTGGACTTCTACAAGATGTACCGGCCCTCGCCGCTGGTGCGGGCCTACTGCCTGGAGCAGAAGCTGGGCACCCCGGCGAAGATCTACTACAAGTTCGAGGGCAACAACACCTCCGGCAGCCACAAGCTGAACTCCGCCATCGCCCAGGCCTACTACGCCAAGAAGCAGGGGCTCAAGGGCGTGACCACCGAGACCGGCGCGGGCCAGTGGGGCACGGCGCTGTCCATGGCCTGCTCCTACCTGGACCTGGACTGCAAGGTGTACATGGTGAAGGTCTCCTACGAGCAGAAGCCCTTCCGCCGCGAGGTGATGCGCACCTACGGCGCGTCCGTGGTCCCCTCCCCTTCCGACACCACCAACGTGGGCCGGGCCATCCTCGAGCAGTTCCCCGGCACCACCGGCAGCCTGGGCTGCGCCATCTCCGAGGCCGTGGAGGTGGCCGTGAGCCATCCCGGCTACCGCTACGTGCTGGGCAGCGTGCTGAACCAGGTGCTGCTGCACCAGAGCGTCATCGGCCTGGAGACCAAGATCGCCATGGACAAGTACGGCATCAAGCCGGACATCATCATCGGCTGCGCCGGCGGCGGCAGCAACCTGGGCGGCCTGATCGCCCCGTTCATGGGCGAGAAGCTGCGGGGCGAGGCGGACTACCAGATCATCGCCGTGGAGCCCGCCTCCTGCCCGTCCTTCACCCGGGGCAAGTTCGCCTATGACTTCGCCGACACCGGCAAGGTGTGCCCCATGGCGAAGATGTACACCCTGGGCAGCGGCTTCATCCCCGCCCCGAACCACGCCGGCGGCCTGCGCTATCACGGCATGAGCAGCATTCTGTCCCAGCTCTACCACGACGGCTACATGGAGGCCCGGGCCGTGGAGCAGACCAGCGTGTTCAAGGCCGCGGAGGAGTTCGCCCGGGTGGAGGGCATCCTGCCCGCGCCGGAGAGCAGCCACGCCATCAAGGCGGCCATCGACGAGGCGCTGAAGTGCAAGGAGACCGGCGAGGAAAAGACCATCCTCTTCGGCCTCACCGGCACCGGTTACTTCGACCTGGTGGCTTACGAGAAATATCACAACGGCGAGATGAGCGACTACATCCCCACCGACGAGGATCTGGCGAATGGCTTCGCCGGCATCCCGGACATCGGCCTGTAAAACTCAAAAATTCGCAAAACACGCCCCGCGGCCAGAAAACCGCGGGGCGTTCCTTTTGTCCGATATGGTTATGTCCGTCCAATGTCAATTCCCATTATTGATACTCCGCCACGCTGATCCACTTCTCGAGAAGCTCTTTCTCGGCCTCCCGGTGCTTGGTCAGCTGCTGGGCGGCGACCACGGGCATCCAGGTCTGCACGTACTGGATGGCCATGTCCGCCTTCCTGCAGAACAGCCGCAGGTACTTTTCCGCCAATTCAGGCCTGTCCAGCGAGAATTTAAGATACGTGATGGCGGCGTCCGCCCCGGCGTTGCCGGCAGAGGCATGGGCCCAGTCCAGGATGCAATAGCTGCCGTCCTCGCGCAGCACGATGTTGCTGGGCACCAGGTCCCCGTGGCACAGCTTTGTGTGCTGGGCCATGCCGTGCACGCGCTGCAAGAGCTCGTAGCGGGTACTGGCGTCGATCTCGGCGAGGCTCTGGATGGCGTCGATCATCTTCTGGCGGGTGTTGCGCAGGTTCGGCACGCGATACCTGCCCGTCTCCAGCTGGATGTCCACCAGCTTCTCCAGGTACTCGTCGATCTTCTCCGGGTTCTCGTCCATCAGCTCTTGAAGGGTCTTGCCGGAGACGTACTCCATGGCGATGCTCCAGCCGCCGTTCTCACTGGGCGTCACGCCCAGCAGCCGCGGCACAGGCACGCCCGCGTCCTCCACGCAGGCATGGATATAGGCCTCGTTCAGCACGCCGGACATGGGATGGGAGGCGGTGAATTCCTTGACGATTCGGCTGCCCTCCCGATAGACCGTCTTGTTCGCGGCCTGTTCAAGGATGATTCTTTCTGACATGGGGATTCCTTCCTTTCATGGAGATGTGAAGGGCGGGCGCAGGGGCGGACTTTCCGCCGCAACGCCGCTCCTGCAAAACGTCAAATCTTCTCCGCTTCCTTGGTCGGCTTGCCGTAGTACGCCAGCAGGTACAGCTGCCTGATCTCGCTCATCAGCGGATAGCGGGGGTTCGCGCCGGTGCACTGGTCGTTGAAGGCGTTTTCGGTCATCTCGTCCAGCGTCGCGAGGAAGTCCTCCTCCTTCACGCCGTATTCCTGAATCGACGCCGGGATGCCGATGGTCTTTTTCAGTTCCTCGATCTTGTCGATCAGCATATCGAAGGTCTCCCGGTCGTCCTTCCCTACCAGGCCGTTGTAGCGGGCGACGTCGCAATACCGCTCCAGCGCGTGCGGATACTCGTACTGCGGGAAGGTGCCCATCTTGGTGGGAACCTCGCTGGCGTTGTAGCGCATCACGTAAGTCAGGATCAACGCGTTGGCCACGCCGTGGGGGATGTGGTGATACGCGCCCAGCTTGTGGGCCATCGAGTGATTCACGCCCAGGAAGGCGTTGGCGAACGCCTCGCCCGCCAGCGTCGAGGCCATGGCCATGTGCTCCCGAGCCTTCGGGGCCTTCGCGCCCAGGTTGTAGGCGTCCGGCAGGTTGTCGAACACCAGCTTCGTGGCCTTCAGGGCGATGCCGTCGGTCATGTCGCTGGCCATGACGGATACATAGGCCTCCAAGGCGTGGGTCATCACGTCGATGCCCGAAGCAGCGGTCAGGCCCTTGGGCTGGTTCATCATGTTGTCCACGTCCACGATGGCCATGTTCGGCATCAATTCATAGTCGGCAAGTGGCCACTTGGTGCCCGTCTCGGCGTCGGTGATGATGGCGAAGGGCGTCACTTCCGAGCCCGTTCCGGAGGAGGTGGGGATGGCCACGAAGTAGGCCTTCTTCCCCATCTCCGGGTAGGTGTAGATGCGCTTTCGGATGTCCATGAAGTCCATGGCCATGTCCTCGAAGTTGGCGTCCGGATGCTCGTACAGCACCCACATGATCTTCGCCGCGTCCATGGGCGAGCCGCCGCCCAGGGCGATGATCACGTCCGGCTCAAACGAGCGCATCTGCTTCACGCCCTCCAGCGCGCACTGCAGCGTCGGGTCGGGAGCGACGTCCCAGAAGCAGCTGTGCTGGATGCCCATGGAATTGAGTTTATCCTCGATGGGCTTCACGTAGCCGTTCTTATACAGGAAGGTGTCGGTGACGATGAAGGCCTTCTTCTTGTGCATCACATTTCCCAGCTCGTCCAGCGCCACGGGCATGCAGCCCCGCTTGAAATACACCTTTTCGGGCAGACGCAGCCAAAGCATGTTCTCTCTCCTCTCCGCCACCGTCTTGATGTTCAGAAGGTCAAACGCGCCCACGTTGTGGGACACGGAATTGCCGCCCCAGCTTCCGCAGCCCAGGGTCAGCGAGGGCGTGAGCCGGAAGTTGTACAGGTCGCCGATGCCGCCATGGGAGGAGGGGGTGTTGACGACGATGCGGCAGGCGTGCATCCTGCGGGCGTGCTCCGCCATCTTCTCCTTCTCGGCGGGGTCGATGAACAGGCTCGCGGTGTGGCCGGGGCCGCCGTCCATCAGCAGCTGCTCGGACATATCCAGCGCCTGCTCGAAGGTCTCGGCCCTGTACATGGCCAGCACGGGCGACAGCTTCTCGTGGGCGAAGGGCTCGGAGATGTCGGTGGAGGTGACCTCGCCGATCAATATCTTCGTCTTCTCCGGCACCTTCACGCCGGCGAGCTTGGCGATATTATAGGCGCTCTGGCCGACGATCTTCGCGTTGACGCCGCCGTTGATGATGACGGTGTTCCCCACCTTCTCGATCTCCTTCCCCTTGAGGAAGTAGCAGCCCCGGCGCTCGAACTCGGCCTTGACCGCGTCGTACACGTCGGCCAGCGCCGTCACGCTCTGCTCGGAGGCGCAGATCATGCCGTTGTCGAAGGTCTTGGAGTGGATGATGGAGTTGACGGCCAGCCTGATGTCGGCAGAGCTGTCGATGATGGCCGGGACGTTGCCCGCGCCCACGCCCAAAGCGGGCTTGCCGGAGGAGTACGCCGCCCGCACCATGCCCGGGCCGCCGGTGGCCAGGATGATGTCCGCCTCCTTCATCACCTTATTGGTGAGCTCCAGCGACGGCTCGTCGATCCAGCCGATGATGTCCTTCGGCGCGCCGGCTTTCACCGCCGCCTCATAGACGATCCGCGCCGCCTCGATGGTGCACTTCTTCGCCCGGGGATGGGGGCTGATGAGGATGGCGTTGCGGGTTTTCAGGCAGATCAGCGTCTTGAAGATCGCCGTGCTGGTGGGGTTGGTGGTGGGGATGACCGCCGCCACCAGGCCGATGGGCTCCGCGATCTTCTTGATGCCGTAGGCCGCATCCTCCTCGATCACACCGCAGGTCCTGGCGTTTCTGTAGGCGTTGTAGATGTACTCGGCGGCGTAGTGGTTCTTGATGACCTTGTCCTCCACCACGCCCATGCCGGTTTCCTCCACGGCCATCTTGGCCAGTGGAATCCTCGCCTTGTTCGCCGCCATGGCCGCGGCCTGAAAGATTTGATCCACCTGCTCCTGGCTGTACTTGCCGAACTCCCGCTGGGCCGCGCGCATCACGGCAAACTTCGCCTCCAGCTGCTCCACCGGGGTCAGGGTCTTATCTGTCTTTTTCTCTGCCATATTCGTCAATCACCCTTTCACGATTGCTTCTTTGCTTCCGGCGTCTGCGCCGCTTTGAGCCTCCCGCAGATTCTTCCTCTAGTATGCCAAGATGACCGCCGAAAACATACTTATGAGGCTGTCCCATTCAGCGCCGATCGGTCATGGCCGCAGGGTTTCGGTTTGCGAGAGTTCGCGTCGCCTGTTCAACCTGCCTGCCATTGTAACCGTCGGGTGCCGGGGACAGCCTCATGGATTCAACCTCTTTTATTTATTCATCAGGTACTCGTCAATGGCCCTGGCCGACACCTTGCCCGCGCCCATGGCCGAGATGACCGTGGCCGCGCCAGTGACCGCGTCGCCGCCGGCGTACACGCCCTCGCGGCTGGTCAGGCCGTCCTCGTTCACGATGATGCCGCCGTGGTTGTTGACCTCAAGCCCCTTCGTGGTGCTCTTGATCAGCGGGTTCGGGGACGTGCCGATGGACATGACCACCGCGTCCACGTCCAGGTCAAACTCGCTGCCGGGGATGACCACCGGGCGGCGGCGTCCGCTGGCATCCGGCTCGCCCAGCTCCATCTTCACGCAGCGGATGCCGGTCACGAAGCCGTTCTTCTCGTCCCGCGGATTCTCCGGATTGTTGTAGCCCAGGATCTCCACCGGGTTGCACAGCAGGCGGAAGTCGATGCCCTCCTCCTGGGCGTGCTCGACCTCTTCCTTACGGGCGGGCAGCTCCTCCATGGAGCGGCGATACACGATGTACACGTGCTCCGCGCCCAGGCGCAGCGCCGTGCGGGCCGCGTCCATGGCCACGTTGCCACCGCCCACCACCGCCACGTTGCCGCCCTTCATGATGGGGGTCTTCGGGTCGTCCAGGTAGGCCTTCATCAGGTTGCTGCGGGTCAGGAACTCGTTGGCGGAATACACGCCCTTCAGGCTCTCGCCCGGGATGTTCATGAACCGCGGCAGGCCCGCGCCGGAGCCGACGAACACGGCCTCGTAGCCCATCTCGAACAACTCGTCGATGGTCAGCGTCTTGCCGATGACCACGTTGGGCTCCACGTCCACACCCAGCTCCTTCAGGGTCTCCACTTCCTTGGCCACGATGGCCTTGGGAAGCCTAAATTCCGGGATGCCGTAGACCAGCACGCCGCCCGCGGTGTGCAGCGCCTCGAACACGCTCACCCTGTAGCCCTTCTTGGCCAGGTCGCCCGCGCAGGTCAGGCCGCTGGGGCCGCTGCCCACGATGGCCACCCTGTGGCCGTTGCTCTCGGGAGCCTGGGCCTTTTCGGTGGCGTGGGCGTTGTGCCAGTCGGCCACGAACCGCTCCAGGCGGCCGATGCCCACGGGCTCAAACTTCCGGCCCAGCGTGCACTTGCTCTCGCACTGGGTCTCCTGGGGGCACACGCGGCCGCACACGGCGGGCAGGGACGAGGTCTGGTTGATGATCTGGTAGGCGCCCTCAAAGTCGCACTCCTTCACCTTCTGGATGAACTCCGGGATGTGGATGTTCACGGGGCAGCCCGCCACGCAGGGCTGGTTCTTGCAATTCAGGCAGCGCTCGGCCTCGGCCACGGCGATCTCCTGGGTGTAGCCCAGGGCCACCTCGCTGAAGTTGTGGGCGCGCACCTCCGGGGCCTGGGTCGGCATCTCATGTTTCTTCGGATTCACAGGCATTTTCTTTTATCCTCCTCAGGCGTTCTTGAAGAGATTGCACACCTCTTCGTGGGCGCGGCGCTCGTAGCCGACGTACATGCGTCCGCGGCTCATGGCCTCGTCAAAGTCGATCTCATAGGCGTTGAAATCCGGGCCGTCCACGCAGGCGAACTTCGTCACCCGCTTGCCGTCCTGGTTCAGCGTCAGACGGCAGCCGCCGCACATGCCGGTGCCGTCGATCATGATCGGGTTCATGGACGCGGTGACGGGCACGCCGAAGGGCTTGGCCGTCAGGGTCACGAACTTCATCATGATCAGCGGGCCGATGGTGATGATGGCGTCGAAGGTCTCCCCCGCCTCCAGCAGCTCCTTCAGCGGCACGGTCACGTTGCCGTGGCGGGCATAGCTGCCGTCGTCGGTCATCACGATCAGCTTGTCGGAGCAGGCGCGGAATTCGTCCTCCAGGATCAGCAGGTCCTTGCTGCGGAAGCCGATGATGCTGGTGACCTCCGCGCCCAGCCTGTGGAACTCCTGGGCCACGGGCATGGCGATGGCGCAGCCCACGCCGCCGCCCACGATGCAGACCTTCTTGATGCCCTCGGTGTGGGTGGCCACGCCCAGGGGGCCGACGAAATCCTGGATGGACTCGCCTTCGTTCTTGTGATTCAGCAGCTCCGTGGTGGCGCCGACGATCTGGAAGATGATCTTCACGTTGCCTTCTTCGGGATTGGTGCCCGCCACGGTCAGCGGGATGCGCTCGCCAGCCTCATCCACGCGCAGGATGATAAACTGGCCGGGCTTGGCCTTCCGGGCCACCAGCGGCGCTTCGATCTCCATCTGTGTCACGGTGGGGTTCAGCGCCTTCTTGCGAACAATCTTGTACATGCGGTTCACTCCTGACTTCAATGGGTCGATGGGTCCGCGGGGGAATCCTCCGGGGACGCGGGGTAAGGCTTGACAGCATCGCGGCGCCGCCTGTTCGCGGGCCGCAGATTTCTCCCCTATTATATAGCATTCAGTACGCCAATAAAACTATGGTTTCTATTAAATTTTCTGTCACTTTCGCCAGTGCGGCTGCTAAAAGCGGCTGCCGGGGCTCACACGCCCAGCAGCCGACCCCTCGCACGTCAGCAATCCTGTTATTCCCGTCTGGTCCTACGTCAATCCGTCCATATGTCCTTCGCCAGCCGGAACACCGCCCAGCCCTTGGGCCAGCCCACGTACATCGTGGCGTGGGTGATGATGGCGGCGATCTCTTCCTTCGTCACGCCGTGGGCCTTGGCGTTCTGCAGGTGATAGCTCAGGGACGAATCCGTGATGCCCGAGGCCATCAGGGAGACGACGGTGATGATGCACTTGGTCTTGACATCGATGGCTTCCTCGTTCCAGACCTCGCCGAACAGCACGTCGTCGTTGAGGTGCGCGAACATCGGCGCGAACTCCCCCAGCTGCTGCCTTCCGGCGGTCTGTGTGATCTTCTCCTTCATGGTGATTCCTCCTCATTCAAATCTTCTGGTTCCCGGTGGACCAAACGTGCTTTTCTCTTACGTTGGCGGGCTTGTTCTGCGCCATGACCCCTGCCAGCGGGTGGGGCACATAGGGCGCTTCGAGGTACGCGATCTCCTCGTCCGACAGCTCCAGGTCCACGGCCTTCGCCGCGCCTTCGATGTGGTGGAACTTCGTCGCGCCCACCACCGGAGAAGTGACCTTCGTGAGCAGCCACGCCAGGGACACCTCCGTCATGGATACGCCGCGCTTTTCGGCGATCTCCGCCACGCGATTGATGATGACCTCGTCCTGCTCCTTCGTGGCGTCGTACTTGAACTTCGCGTAGGCGTCCTTCTCCGCCCGGACGGAGGTCTCGCCGGGTTTTCGGGCCAGCCTGCCCGAGGCCAGGGCGCTGTAGGGCGTCAGGGCGATGTTCTCCTCGCCGCAGTAGGGCACCATCTCCCGCTCCTCCTCCCGGAAGATCAGGTTGTAATGGCCCTGCACGGACACAAACCTCGGCCAGCCCTCCCGCTCGGCGATGGCGTTGGCCTTGGCGATCTGCCAGGCGAAGCAGTTGGAGATGCCGATGTACCGCGCCTTGCCGGCCTTCACCTGGCGGTTCAGGCCGTCCAGGATGTCCTCGACGGGCGTCTGCCAGTCCCACATGTGGTAGATGTACAAATCCACATAGTCCATGCCCAGGTTTTCAAGGCTCTTGTTCAGCATCCTTTCGATGTGCTGCTGCCCCGTGACCCCCGCCGCGATCTCCTCCGGCGTCCGGGGCAGGAACTTGGTGGCCACCACCACCTCGTCGCGCTTGGCAAGATCCCGAAGCGCCCGGCCCACGTACTGCTCGCTGGTGCCGGACTGGTAGGCAATGGCGGTGTCGTAGAAGTTGACGCCCAGCTCCAATCCCCGCTGAATGATCTCCCGGCTGTGTGCCTCGTCCAGCGTCCAGGCATGCTGGCCCTGCCCCGCGTCGCCAAAGCCCATGCAGCCCATGCAGATGCGGGAGACGTTCAGGTCGGTGTTGCCGAGTTTCGTATATTTCATGGGTTTGCCTCCTTGCGCGCAAATTGACACCATGTCAGCAATGTCATTATACAGCATTACTGACACAGTGTCAATAGTCAGATCCATATTTTATACTAAATTCCTTCTAAAACATGTACAAATGCGGAGTGGATTTTTTGTTCTGGCAAAGCTGAGCGGAGGGAGGCGATGCAGCGCATCGTTGACCGCCGAAGCGAAGCACAGCCAGGGCGGAAAAGACGCACGCAGATGTGCATGGATTAGATGGAATTTAGTATAACACTGTCCTGCCTCCACCCAATACACCGGGTATTCCCGCTCCGCCGCCCTAAGCAGCAGTGGCCTGTCCATGCGTTCATTTCCGTTCATCTACTTTACACCGTCAGGTTCTTCAGCCATCGGACCGTTATACCCCATTCACGTTCCGAATGTATTCCTCCGCCGGGATCATGGGCCTTTCCAGCTCTGCTACCGTCTCCCGGGAGAGGGTCAGCGCGGCGGCGTACTCCTCTCCCGCCTTCTCAAAGCGGGCCAGCAGCGGGTCGGCCACCACCGCCGCCTCGGGCACGTTCAGCATGGGCGTCTCCGGCACGCAGACCATATCCAGATTGCCGAAGCAGGTCCGGCACATCTGCTTTAAACCGTCGAAATTCCCCTCCCAGTGGGGAAAGCCGCAGCCGCAGATCACCAGCGTGTGGATGCGGGAGAAATCCGCCAGCGCCTCGTGGCGCACGGTGCCGTCGCTCTGTTGAACCATCTTCATCTTCACCAATGGAATGGTGCGGTCCAGCACCGCCTTCAGGTGCGAGGGCATGCTGTAGCAGTAGAGCGGGAAGCTCCAGAGGATCACGTCCGCGCTCCGGTACAGGTCCAGGATGGCGTTCTGGTCGTCCGGGATCACGCAATGGCCGTCCATGCGCTGCCAGCAGCCGAAGCAGCCCCGGCAGGGCGCGATCTTCCGGTCGATCACGTTGACGATGTGCACCTCGTGCTGCCCGTCCCGGTTCAGGCCCTTCAGGAAGGCGTCTGTCAGCCGGAAGGTGTCGCTCTTCTTCTTGGGGCTTCCGTTCAATACCAATACTTTCATGTTTCGCTCCTCCCTCCGTATACCTTCACGAAATGCCGGCTGAACGCCTCGATCCGGGCGATGGCCGCCTGCGCCTGCTCCGGCTCCCGGTCGCACTGGTGGATCAGCGCGGAGATCGGCGCGGTGTAGGCGAAGGCCAGCATCTCCGGGTCGTCCCGCCGGATGAGGCCCCTGTCCATCATCCCGGAAAAGATGGGCGTGAACATCTGCGTCAGGCCGGTCAGGAAATGCTTCCCGGCCAGCGCCTTCGCCCGCTCGTCCCGGAACTGCTCGATGGCCAGCAGCTTCCGGGTCATGACGATCTTTTCATCGTGGACCGTGAAGTTCACCATGCCCATCGTCAGCTGCACCAGCCCCTCCAGGGAATCCGGCACCGGCGGCAGGTTCTCCGGCGAGCCGAACCGCTGACCGTAATAGGCGATCATCTCGTCCAGCAGGGCATTCCAGATGGCCTCCTTGCTCTCGAAATGCTTGTACATTGAGCTCTTGACCAGCCCCAGCGCGGCGGTCAGCTCCCGGATGTTCGTGCCCGCATAGCCGTTGCGGGAAAACATCTCCAGCGCCGTCGCCAGGATCCGTTCCTTCGTGTCCTTCGCCATAAGTACCTCCGTCAAACAACAAGTGACCTTCCGTTCACATATTATAGTGAACGGAAGGTCACTTGTCAAGTCTTTTTTGCTGCGTCAGCGCGTCTTTTACGCCCCCTTGGCCTTCATCACCGCCACGGCACAGGGGATGCGGCCCTCGGCCAGCTGTATTTCCACGTCGGCGTACCCCGCCTCCAGAAAGAACTGCCGGTAGCTCGCCACTGTGAACTGGCGCTTGAAGTCCGCCCCGGCCTTGCCCACCGCGGTGGCGAAGCCGCTGGTGTTGCCCTTCTTGTCCCGGTTCATGTAGGTCGGAATGATCAGCCTGCCGCCCGGCCTGCACACGCGGTCCAGCTCATGAAGGGCCTTCATCGGCTCGTCCAGCAGGTGGATCACGTTCCCGGCCACCACCGCGTCGAAGCTGGCGTCCGGATACCGCAGCGCCGTGATGTCCGCCGGTTCAAAGGTGATGTTGGTCAGCGCGGCGCAGTTCTTCCGCGCCCGCGCCAGCATCTTCGGCGCGAAGTCCGTAGCCGTCACATGAGCACACCTCGGCGCGATGACCTCGGTGAGCAGCCCCGTCCCGCAGGCGCATTCCAGCGCGCGGTCGCCGGGCTGGATGAGGCCCGCGACGATCTTCCGCAATGCCTGATGGGTCCTTCGGTTGACCACGTTGACAAACAGGTCGTAGACCCCGGCCACGCTGTCCCAGAACATCGGCATTTCCTCCCTTTATTGCATCCGCTCCGCAATGGCGTCCAGGATCGGCTGGGTCCACTGGCTCTGGAAGATCCAGGCCTCGTGCTGCATGTCGAAGCGGATGATGTCCGGGTCGTGGAAGTGTTGCAAATACCGTTTCTCATACTTCGGCCCCATCTTCAGCGCGTAGATCACGTGCACCGTGGTGCCGTCCACGTGGATGCCGTTCTCCAGCGGGGTCACATAGTCCGAATAGAACTCCCGGCCCACGGTCTTGGGGTGCAGGGACACCATGCTGCCCGCGAACTCATCCATGAAGGCGTCCGTCTCGGGGTCCATGTCCATGCCGAAGTTCTTCACCAGCATGTCCTTGAGCTTTTGCTTCTTTTTGTCGCTCTTGGCCGCCCCGGCGATCCACCGCCCCACGATGCCGGTCATGATCCGGGCGACGATGGGGCTGCCCTGGTCCAGGTCGGAGGAGCCGATGAAGCCGTGGTCGATGTGGATGCGGCGGCGCTGGATCAGCAGTCCCACGAAGCTGCCGCCCAGCGAGGAGCCGTAGGCACCGTCCACGCGCCCTGCATGGTTTTTAAGGATGTAATCCTCGATCTTCCCCGTCACCGTCAGCATGTCCGTGAACGGCCGGGTCGCCTTCTCGTCGTCAAAGCCGTCGTAGTTGACGCAGATCAGGTGAAACTGCGCCGCCAGCCGGTCGATGACCGGGTGGAAATTGGTCTCCCAGGTGCATGCCGTGCCCGGCAGCAGCAGCAGCAGGGTCCTGCCGTCCGGCCTGCCCATCTCGGTGAATTTCATAGTCCAGCCCTCACTTGATTCCTGTCAGCAGCGCCGAGCCGCTCAGCGCCATCCAGGCGGCCTCGAATTTCGTCATGAACTTCCCGTCGGTGGTGTCGATCAGCTCCACCCTCTGGTAGCCCATGTCCTTCAGCTTTTGCACGAAGGCCTGCATGTCGCCGTATTTCGACTGGGAGAAGATGTCGTGGAGGGCAAAGGTGCCGCCCTTCTTCAGCGTCCGCAGGGTCTCCAGCAGGTATTGCTGGCGGTCACCGAGGATGTTGTGGTACACGTAATTGCTCACCACGGCGTCGAAGGTCTCATCGGCGAAGTCCAGGTGGGTGGCGTCGCCCTGCCGGAAGGTGATGTGCTTCACGCCCTCGGCCCGGGCGTTGCTCTCGCACAGCTTCTGGTTGAAGGAGGCGTACTCCTTGCCCCAGCGGTCGATGCCCACGACCTGGGCCTGGGGATTGGCCTTGGCCACGGCGATGGCCAGCGCCCCGCTGCCGCAGCCCACGTCCAGGCACTTGCCGCCCGCGGGCATCTTCACCTTCGCCGCGGTGCCCTCGATGATCTGGCGGGACATCTGCCGCTTGCCGTGGTAGTCGAAGGCCCGGTGCATCAGCAAGGCCCAGACCGTCAAAGCGCAGAAGATCACCGCCGCCGCCACGAAGACGATCGTCAGCACCGTCCGCAGCGTTCCGTTCAGCAGCAGGTACAGGATGATGGCCACCGCCGCGCAGCCCACCGCACCGCCCAGGAAGGAATAGATCATGCCCTTGGGCATCCAGTTCTTGTAATCGGTTTTCATCTGTTTAACCTCCTAAATACTCTTGCTTCGCTCCCATCCGTCGCCCGCGTCGGTTTCGTGGCGGACGAAGTCGAAATCACAGCAGTCGCCGCCCTGGCACAGCGTCTTTGTGCGCTTGAAGTCGGTGTAGGGCAGGCTGCCGAAGTTGATTATGTCCGAATGGCAGAACATCGCGCCCAGTTTCATCAGGCCTTGCTCCTCGAAGATGTGCCGGTAGACGCACTCCCGGCACTCAAAGTGAAAGCGGTCCTTCGGGTCGTCCAGGTGCCATTCATAGCGCCAGCCCGCGCCGCTGCCATGCCTGAAGCCGAAGGGCAGGATCTTCTTCATCATAGGCAGGAAGAAGGGCAGCCGCGCCATCCTCTGATAGGATCGGGGCGTCAGCGCCTTCCACATCTCCTCGGAGGTGATCCGGTAGGCCTCCGCCTCGCTCCTGCCGTGGGCCTGCAGGGTCTGATAGAGGGCGATGGACGTAAAGATCTGCGCCATGTGCTTGTAGTTGCCCGGATCGCAATACCGTTTCTCTTCCTCGATCAGCTCCCCGATCCGCCGATAGGCGTCCTTTCGGATGTCCTCGGGCAGGGTGGGAAAGAATTTCCGATAGCGGCTGACCGCCACCAGCTTCTCCGGTGTGTAGGCTTTCATATCATTTTTCCTCTTTGGAAGTCAAAACTACAGCGCCACGATCCCGGCAACGATGGCGGCGCCGACAATCCAGATGGCCGTGAGGATGCCCCGCTTTTTCAACACCTGCGGCCAGGTCTGCACGAAGGGAATGGCCTCCGTGCCCGGGATGATCCAGAAGGCGCTGTGGCCCACCCACAGCCTGTCGATCACGATGCCGTCATACCAGTTCATGACCTCCAGGAACAAACGCGCCTGCCAGCAGGCGTCCCGGAAGGTGTGGATGCCGTTCCAGACGCGGATGATCAGCACCAGCGCCGCCGCCATCACCGCAAAGAAGGCGATCATGAATCGCTTCCGTTTGCGGGCGACGGTGGGGCGATCCGTCAGGCCCAGCGCGTACACCTTCTCCTGAACGGGCTTCGGATAGAAGTACAGCCCGTTCAGCGGGCTGTTCCCCACGCCCAGCTTCACCATCAGCGTGAACAGGGCACAGTACAATACCAGTTGCAACACGATCATAGTGTTCCCTTTCGGCACCGAAAGCAGCCGATGCCCTCGTAGCGGGTCACGTCCACCTCCGCGTACAGCTTGGACAGCCGCGCCCTCAGGCTCGCCTCGGTCTCATAGGGCGGCGTGAAGTAGCCCTTGGGCTGGTAGAGATGCCGGATGAACCAGTCCGAGCGGGCGCAGCCGTCCTTGATGTAAAAGCAGCCGCAGAAGGTGCCGCCGGGCCTGAGCACCCGGAAGGTCTCGCGGTAGGCCGCCTCCTTGTCCGGGAAGGCGTGGAAGCCGTTCAGGGACAGCACGATATTGAAGCGGCCGTCCTCAAAGGGCAGCGCGCCCACGTCCCCCTGGAGAAAGCGCACGTTTTGAATGCCCATGCGCTCCGCCCGGGCCTTGGCCGCCGACATCATGTCCGGCGAATAGTCCAGGCAGGTGATGTCCGCGCCGGGCAGGTTCCGGTACACCGGCATGGTCAAAACGCCGGTGCCCACCGGCACCTCCAGCAGCTTTCCGGCGAAGTCCTCCGGCACGCCGGACAGGGCGCGCTCCAGATAGGCCAGGTTCTTTTCGCCGTCCATGTTCCAAACGATCCGGCAGATCGCCTTCCCCAGGAAGGTGGAATAGGTGATCATGCCGTCGTAGAAGCTGGCATGGCCGCCGGCCTGCTTGTAGGCGTTCCGGATCGCCGTGCGTCTGTCGCTCATAAGACACCCTCCTCCGCGTTCATCAAACAGGGCCCAGCCCGGGTCATACGGCTGAAAACAACGCTTCCGTTCGCTGTATGAATTAGTGCATCCTAACCCAAACCCGGATGAACGCCCATCCCACCGCCGTCCATCACTGGCCGCGCTGTAGGATGGGCGAATAACCCTGTTAGTTAGTGTTTACTATTATAGCGCATGGAAGCCCCGTTGGCAAGATACCGTCGACGATTGTTAACACAGCCTAATGTAAAACCTGTGCGATCATACCAGCCAGAACACCACGCAGACAATCGCAGTCCCGGCGACCATGGTCCCGAAGGCGATGGGCCACCGGCCGCCCTTGTTGAAGCCGTAGAAGTCCTCCCAGCGCCCGTCCTCCGGCGAGAGCACCACCTTGTACAGGTACACCGCGCCGTAGAGCGCCACCGGGATCAGCCCAGTCATGGCGGTCCCGAAGCTCATCCCCCGCTTCTCCAGCAGGCAGTAGGACAGGATCGCCAGCACCGGGCCGATCAGGTGCATGTACAGGTTGTCGCGGCTCAGCAGCTCCCCGTACCCGCCCATGGAGGGCCCCAGGAACAGGAACACCGTCAGCAGCGTCACCGTGACCGACACCGTCCCCAGGTATTTCATCAGCAGCACCGCCGGAGATGGCTCGCCGCCGATCTGGCTCACCGCCATCGCCAGCGCCGCGAGGGCGCAGAAGGCGTTGGAGAGGACCGTGAAGAAGCGGAACGCCTTCAGGCCCTTGGCGAGCTGCCAGGCGCCGTCCTTCCGGAAATAGAAGATGAGGATGGCCAGCGTGGTCAGGAATATGACCGCGTTGATGATGATGGATGCCGTTCTCATTTCACCACGTCCTTCCGTACCCATTCGGGCGTTCGGCGATCTTTGGGGCTGTCTCAGAATACATCCGGACGCTGCCATCATCCTCGTAGGGGCGGCATATATGCCGCTGGGAGCGGACCCTCCGCCCGCGGACGCCATATATGCCGCCCCTACGGTGAAGATTGTGCCGTCGACGGAATACTGAGACAGCCCCTTCGCCCTATTTCGCCTCCCGCCTCAACGTCCGGCGGCGCACGGTCTTCTCGACCTCCACGATGGGGATGACGGCCAGGGCCATCGCCAGGGCGATCAGGTACTGGATGACGCTGATGGGCTGGAAGGAGAAGGTCTTGTTCAGGAACGGTATGAACACCACCGCGGCGGTGATCAGCAGGGAGAACGCCAGCGTGAGCCACAGCATGCCGTTCTGCTTCTTCATGGTAAACAGGGAGGCGATGCGGGAGCGCATGTTGAAGGAGTGGAAGATCTCGATCATGCTCAGCGTGAGAAACGCCATGGTCATGCCCGCCTGAGATTCCGCCACAGCCCAGCTGCCATATTCCATCCTGTGACCGACAAAGAAGCTGAATACGGTCACCGCGGCGATGACGAACCCCTGGAAGAGGATGTCAAAGCCCAGGCCGTCGCTGAAGATGCTCTCCTTCCGGTCCCGGGGAGGCCGTTGCATGACATCCTTCTCCGCGTCCTCCATGCTCCATGTGACCTTCAGCACCTGACGGTCCATGCGCTTGCGATCCTTGTTGAATATCTGGATCTTGTCGGGTGTACAGACGACCATCTCGTCATTTTCTATGAGGTAGATGTCGCTGCTGTACTTCAGCAGGGCGGTCATGTCGCTGGCAATAAAGTTGCAGTCTCTGCCGATGCCCGCGATGAGGGGCGTGTCTTTCCGATAGGCTACCATCTTCTCCGGCTCATCCGCCGCGACGGCTGCAAATGTGTATGCGCCCCGCATGCGGCTCACTGCCTCGTAGACAGCATCCTCCAGTTTTCCCTCGTACAGGACGCCGATGAGCTGGGCGATGACCTCAGAATCTGTATCGGAGATGAACTCGATCCCGTAGTCCTTCTTCAGTTCCTCCCGCAGCTCCGCGTAGTTTTCTATGATCCCGTTGTGGACAATGGCGATCTGTCCGCCCATGCTCATATGGGGATGGGCGTTGAGATCGTTGGGCGACCCGTGGGTCGCCCAACGTGTATGGCCGATCCCTGTGGTCCCTTCCATCCGTTCTCCCCGGATGCTCTCCTCCAGATTGGCGATCCGGCCCGCCTTCTTGCGGACCTTGATGCCCCGGCTCGTTACGAGGGCGACGCCGGCGCTGTCATAGACCCGGTATTCCAGTTTCTTCAGTCCGTCTATGATGATGGGACAGGCCTGCTCATGCCCCGTATATCCTACGATTCCGCACATGTTTAACCCCTTTCTGTACGCTCGCTATTCCAGATTTACCTTGATCGTCTCCGGCGATACCGACACACTGACGCCGCTGCCTGCCGAAGCACTGACCTTTACAGAATGCTCTCCCGCGTCAAGGCCGGACAGGTCGGCCGAGAGACTGATGTCACTTTCGCTGATATCGCTGATCTTCGACTCCTTGCCGGAAACTGTGACCTTGATGCTGCCAGTTTCTACCCTGGCATCCAGTCCATCCTCCGCATCGTTCAGGTCTACATCGCTTCCGCTCAGGGTGAACGTCTTACTCTTGTCGCCTTCCTCTTCCGCTTTAACAGTAACGGTCAGGTACAGTTCCTCCGAATCATCTGCCGCCTCTACGCCGTCAGGAAGGATCGGCGTGATCTTGATTTTCGTGTTTTTCTTTACATCGGAAAGATCTATGGTCTGGGCCTTGATCTGGTCAATATCATCGATCGTGCTGCTGTCACCCTTGATGGTAATAGTATCCGGCGCCTTGACAGTCCTCTTGTATCCGTTGTCATCGGTTCCGGTGACCGGCACGTCCAGACTCACTTCCTTCGTGTAGCGCAGGACAGACGTAACTGTGGCTTTGTTCGTGGAAAGGCTGATATTATCAACCGTCTTTCCCCTGCTGTTTACCGGCGTGAGCGACGCCGTCTGGCTGGATTCACCGTCGCTGATATTCTCCGCGCTGACTTTTGCTACGACTGAAGCAACCTGGTCTACCTGGGACTGGGATCCGCTGACCGTGACCTGAGACGGGGAAATATCCGTTGTCGTGGGTTCCGTTCCGCTTGCCTCATTGCCTGTGTACTGCACGCTGACGTCCCGTGTCTCCGATACCCGCTTCTCTACCGTAACGGTCGCCTTATAGGAAGACTGGTCGATGACCTCAACGCTGTCTGGAGCGGTTATGCTGATCTTCAGCTGATTCGTCCCCTCCGCTGCATCGGAAAGATCGATCTTCGCCTTAAAACTGCTCTCTGTCAGACTGTTTACTGCGGTTCTTTTGCCCGTGACCTGAACGCTTACTGTATCCACGCTGACGTCCACGACCGCCAGTCCTTCGTCAGTCAGCACCTGTTCATTAATGGTCTTCACATTGATATGGCGGAACGTCCTGCGGGTCTCCGGATTCAGCTGCCCGACGACATAGAACCACAAAGCGACAGCCAGGACCAGGGAGATGATAAGATTTGCCTTCTTACTTTGAAACATGCTTCCCCTTCCCCAGCGCGCCGCTGATTCTCTCAAAGAGCGAAGGTTCTTCCTCGTCCTTTGGTATATACATATTGAGCAAAGTCTTCTCTACCGTTTTCCGGTCCATGAACCGGGATATCCTGCCGTCTCTGCACAGGGAAATAATGCCTGTCTCTTCACTGACGATCAGGGAGACCGCATCGGAGTTTTCTGTAATCCCTATGCCCGCCCGGTGCCGTGTTCCCAGGCTCTTGTTGAGATCCTTGTTCTTCGTCAGGGGCAGGACGCAGCCGCCTGCGTAGATCCGGTCGCCCCGGATGATCACGGCGCCGTCATGGAGGGGCGATCCCTCATAGAAAAGATTTCCCAAAAGCTGCTCTGAGATCTCAGCGTCTATGATGGTTCCCGTCTCCGCAATATCCTCCAGCGTCACATCGCCTTCGAATATGATGAGTGCGCCGGTCCTGGTGGCGCTGAATCCCGCCACCGCGTCGGTGATTTCATCGGCGATATGCTTGGCCTTATCCTTATCCACCTGGTTGAACCGGACTCTGCTGAGCTTGCTGCGGCCCATATACTCCAGCCCCCGCCGAAGTTCCGGCTGGAACAGTACGACCAGGGCAAAAAGCCCGACGGTAAATGCCCCGCCCAGGAACCAGTGTATGACATGAAGATCCAGAATGTCTGCCAGAAAATAGGCCACGACAAGAATGATCAGTCCTCTCAGCAGCTGCTGGGCCCTGGTCTCCTTGATAAATTCCAGTATTTTATATAAAACAAATGTAGTGATGAGGATATCCAGCACATCATTAACGCCGATCCCTGCCACCGTCGTCTGTATGAAATTGGTGAAAAAATAACCGATCTGAGTCATCCCTTACCCCTGTATATGTATCTGCTTTATTTGCATCTGCATCTGTGCGATGCGAAGCGTGCCGCGGATTGCGATCCGCTGAGTTCGCCGCGGATCGTGAGCCTGCCTGTGCACTGCGGCATTAATCCTGTTGTAGACCCAAATTGTGTCAGCCATGCGTCCGCTCTGTGAATTCTGCATGTCGCACAGCTCCGGGCTTCCGCTTCTTTACCAGTTTCATTATACAAAGAAATCCGCCACAGTTCAAGGGCAGTTGACCTCATGCCGGGAGGGATGGCGTTTGTGCAGCATTTGAATTTATCACTTGTCATCCCATCCCATCAGGAAATCTAATAAATCCACTTATATCGCAAAGCGTTGCTTGATTCCATTCTAATCGAAATTTCGCACAGTTCTTTGATTTTTTACGGATAGATGATTATTTCTCCCCGGACGGATTCTGCTGTATCAGTACTTCTCCATCGGCACCTTCTCTGTGGGCGCCGGGAAGCTCTCTGACAGGCGGGCGATCTCCTCTTCCGTCAGCCGGATATCCAGGGCATGGATGTTCTCGTCGATGTGTTCCCGGCTCACGGCCTTGGGGATCGCAGCCACATCGGGCTGCTGCAGTACGAAGGCGAGCAGCAGCTGGACAACGGAAATGCCCCGTTCCTCTGCCACAGCCATGACATTCGGGTCTGACATGAGCTGAGCTTTGGATACGCCGTCCTGGGTGACCATGGCGCCGGCCTGTCCCACCGGTCCATAGGCGATGACAGGCACGCCCTGCTCCCGCTGCCAGGGCAGCAGGTCATATTCTATGCCCCGGGAGCCCAGGTTATACAGCACTTCATTGACGCAGCAGTTTCTGCCGTCGGGAACCCTCCAAAGATCCTCCATGTCCTCCACATCAAAATTAGAAACGCCCCAGCGGCGGATCAGGCCTTCTGATTTCAGCTGTTCCATGCACCATGCCACTTCCGCAAGGTCCGCATCTTCACGCCAGTGCAGCAGATAAAGATCCAGATAGTCCGTGCCCAGCAGCTTCAGGGAGCGGCGAAGACTGGAGCGGATATGGCGGCGGTTTGCGTTCTGGGGATACACCTTGCTGACGATATACAT
>OMZP01000026.1 GCA_900315585.1 uncultured Eubacteriales bacterium
ATTGGTATAACGTAGTCTGTAGACATTGCGTACAGATCCTTCGCTCCGCTCAGGATGACAGGAATTCGATTCGCTGTCATCCTGAGCGGAAGGTTGGAAGCCCGAAGGGTTTCCAAGTCCGGCCTGTGGGCCGGACCGCGGATTATCAATCCAGGGGATTGAAAACCGCGCCGTGCGAAGGATCTGTACGTTTCGTCACCTAACAGCACTAAAGTGAAAAACTTTCGATTCGCTTCATCTCATTCCCCAAGTTTCCGTGAAGAGCCATAAAGGCTCTTCACGGAAACTTGGGGAATAGATGCCCCTCTCCGCCCTTCGGGCACCTCTCCCCCTCACGGGGGCGAGGCAAGTTTATATTTCAGTGCTTGGCTCTCCCCCGTGAGGGGGAGAGCTGGCAGCCGCAGGCTGACTGAGAGGGGATTCCCCAGAAAAACGTGAAGAACCAACGAATTGCCGGGTTTCTTTTCCCGGCATCCGTAAGTTAGGTATCACTAATAATCTAATGTCTGAAAGCGCCAATGTCAAGTTAAATATATTTAACTCTGTGCCTGAGGCTATGGGGCATCCGGATTGGCGCACACCCGCGTGCAATTCGCAGGCCTACGGAATCAGCGCCCCGATCCCCGCCACGATCAGCCCGGCCATCGGGCAGACCAGCAGCGTCCAGCCCAGGCCGTGCTCCGGGATCGCCAGCGTTTTGAGCCACTCCCATCGCTCCCAGGCCTTGCAGTGCTCCGCGCCCCGGATCATGTGCCGGACCTTTCCCGGCAGCCAGCAGTCCAGGATGATGAAGTCGCTGAGGCTGACCAGCGTCATCGCCACATAGCCCGCCCAGAACAGGTTCCAGAAGCCCGTCATCCCGGCGCAGCGGGCGCTGATGGCCCAGTATACGAAGAGCACCAGGTACAGCGGATAGAGCAGCAGCTTCATCTTCCGCACCTCGCCCTTGTCCACATACGGCGCGGCAGCCTGTTTGATCTCCTTCGGAAACATGGTGCTGTAGGCCTGAGGCCAGAGCAAAAAGCCCACCCCCACCACAGCGTTGAACAGCAGTGACATGGAAACGCCGTCCAGTATGATTCTCGGCCAATTCATGGTTCCATCCCCCTTAAAGCAAGGTAAATACCCATGCAGTGAAGGCGCTGCCCAGGACGATCATCACGCACTGCCGCGCCTGCTGCCTGCGATTGTAGCCAAAGTCCTGCCAGCCCGCGCAGCCCTCGGTCTCCGGAAAGTAATGCTGGAAGAAATGGGTCTTTGTCAGCAAAAACCAGTCCAGGGCGAGGATGTCAAAGGCCTTGATGACCGTGCCGATGGTGAAGAACCGAAGGAAGAACTGCCAGAAGGTGAAGCCGCGCTTCAAGCCGTCGATCCCGCCGATGATGAAGAGCGCCAGATACCCCGCCACAAACAGGGCAAGGATGACCCAGCCCAGCGCCCGCTTCGGCGACATGGGCAGGCTTTCAAGCCTCGGCCTGAGCTTCTCCTGCACATCCTCCGGGAAGTTCTTCGCCTGCAGCGCGGTGGGCATCGTGACGGTCACGCCCCAGATGCCCAGGAACAGCAGGACGCAGCCTGAAAGGGATAGTATCACAGTCATCTTCCGCCTTCTCCCCTTTTTGTCTTCTCGTGTTTTTCTCCTCTTATCGAATCCATGCCACCAGAGCCCCCACCAGCGCCGCGGGGATCAGCGCGAAGATGATGCCGGGAAACAGCATTCCCTTCGCGTGGAACCACTTCTGATGGTAGGCCTTGTCCATGTGCTCCGTGCCCTCCAGCCGGAACATGGGCAGGTTGGCGAACAGCACCCAGTCCAGGAAGCAGGTGTCGTAAACGCCGATCCACGCCATCAGGCCGAAGGTCAACCCGAAGCCCTGCCAGAAGGTGTTCGCTCCCGCAACCCGCGCGCACACCAGCAGGATGCCGGTAAAGAGCAGCACGCCAAAGCCCTTGGTCAGCAGCACATTTTTGGATCTATAGCTCACGTCCACCCGCTCGTGGGTCTTGAAGTATGCCTCCTGGATGTCCGGCGGGTAGTTGTGTATGCTCGCGGGGCTGTATTTCCGGTCGCCGCGATAATAGGCAAAGATGACCGTCGTAAAGATCGCCGCAAAGGCCGCCATTTCGGCCAGAATGATCCAGGTATTCATGCTCATTTCTCCTTTTTGTACGTGTTGCGAATCTCCTCCCAGGAGGGCATCTGGCGATACAGCCGGTCAAAGGCCGGCATCGGCAGCTCGGGCTTCTGCGCTCGAAACCGCTGAAACGCTTCGTCCAGGTCCTCCATCTCCCGGGGCGCGTGCCGACAGTGCTCCGTGGTGCAGAGCGCGCCGAGGCGGGTCTTTGCCGTCAGATAGAGGATGAGTTTTGTCACCGCGTGGGCCAGTCCCGGCTCCAGAGATTTCTCGTCGCCCACCGGCCGCACGGGATAGCCCAGCGCCATGAGCAGATGATAGGCGTCCTTCACGGCGTCCAGCATCAGCTTTCGGTCCGTGCGGGTGGCCTTTTTCAGGTCGCAACCGGTCTTGTAGCAGAGGTAGACCACGGGCAGGATGTACGCCGCGTGGTATTTGAGCCAGGCGTCCATGTTGTCGCAGTAAGCCACCGACAGCCTGCTGCCGGAGAACACCTGCTCCAGCACCGTCTTTGCGGCGGCGGGGACTTCCCCGTCGGTCTTTCCGAGGGTCAGGCGTCCGTCTCCCGCATGCACCGTGGTCAGCCTGCCGTTTTCCCGCGTCCCGGCGGTGGTGCCAAAGCCAAACAGAACGGTCTTGGGCGCGGGGCTTTCGGCGTGGATGCGCGCTTCCATCTCAGCTGCGGAGAGGTTGTTGCCGGTCAGCACCACGATGGGGCTGTCGACGGCCGCCAGGTCCGGCACGATGTGCTCCATCTGGCGATACTGCATCACCGCGAACACAAGGTCATAGTGCTCGTTTCCCGGGCCTTCCAGCACGCGTGGACGATCCACCGTCTCCTTCCGCTGGAGGTAATGGTGGATGCGCAGGCCCGACCTCCGCAGCGTCTCCGCCCAGGCGCCCCGGGCTACGACCGACACGTCGTTTCCATTGGCGCAGAGCGCGTGGCAAAGCTGCCCGCCGATCACGCCCGCGCCATAGATCAGAATCTTCATTCTCATGCGCCGTACCCCCGTTTCACCAATTACGTGACAAAACCCTTCCCGGCAAGTCACCGTCGTTGCGATGTGGCCTTGGCCTTCTTTTTATAGCCGCAATCGCAGTACGGCCCGCCGGAGGCCAGGGTGTATCGACGGATGAACTCGGAGGCCCCGCCCGCCTCGCTCATCGTGTAGTCCAGCCTGCACATGGCGGGGACCAGGTCAAACAGCCCCAGCTCTTTCATCAGCACACAGATGCCGCAGGTGGTAAAGCGGGCCTCATAGCCGCTGCCATCCTCATAGGGAAGATACGCCATATTCCAGGAATAGGGATTGCGGTCGGCCGGGTTCAGGGCTTCAGCCTTCTTCATGCCCGCGATGTCGGAATCGGTAAACTTCCGCTTCCCACTCATGCGGCAGAAGCACTTCATCGGTCCCGTCATCATGGATTCACGGTAATAGTCCGTCGCCTGCGCCACCGTCGGCCTCGCGGGCATACTCAGCAAAAAGGCGCCGAGCATCGCGCAGTTGACCAGGTTCATTTTGAACCGGTCTCCCTTTTCAAACTCCGGGACAGATGCAATGATCTCCCTGTATTTCACCTTCGCCTTTGACGTGATTTCGCCGGCCGTCCTTGCATCATATTCAAGGACGGAACCCAGCTGCTTCCTGAATGAGCCGGAAAACAGCAGCCACATTCCGGCAGGCATACCCGCATATTTCATCGTCTTATTCTCCATCGTTGTGTAATGATTTTCCCGTGCAAGATATCCGATTCAACGCCTTCCACTGTGAATTGCATCACGAACACTTTTGTGTTTCCGTGAAGAACCAATATCGCTATACATTGCCGTTTCCTCCTGTCCCTGCGCCGAACTCAGTGATGGATATTCCAAGTCATCAAGTTAGCTTCGCCTAATCTCAACTAGTAATATGGCCCATCACACAGCCGTCCATCCTTGGCCTATCTGTATGATGGGCGATTAGTTATCACTTACTATTATATCGCACTTGAGCCTGTATTGCAAGACCACCCCGTTGATTTCATGCGAAACGTTTTTCCTTGTTCCTTTGGTTGGCCGTTTCTTGCTCGATTTCGTTTCCTCCGGGACGGCTTTGGGCCTTTCGCAGAGACATCGGGGTTGCCGCTTGACATGTACCTGATTTTCACTCGACCAGATATTCCCGTAAATATGGTTCTTCACGGAAAGCTGTGGGATTGGTATAACGTAGTCCGTAAACATTGCGTACAGATCCTTCGCTCCGCTCAGGATGACAGAACTTCGATTCGCTGTCATCCTGAGCGGAAGGTTGGAAACCCGAAGGGTTTCCAAGTCCGGCCTGTGGGTCGGACCGCGGATTTTCAATCCAGGGGATTGAAAACCACGCTGTGCGAAGGAACTGTACGTTTCGTCACCGAGCAGCACTAAAGGGGAAAACTTGCGATTCACTTCATTTCATCCCACAACCTGGATCACCAACAGGGCGTTGGCGATGAAGAACTGCCTTCCCGAAATCCACCACGCGATCAGATTCGGCAGCGCGTTTCTGCACAGGTTCAGCAGCTGTCTCACGGTCAGCAGCTCCCAGTCCCGGGCCAACCATTCCTCCGGTGATTGATACCGGGAATAGCGTACGCCCAGCCCCATGCAGATCATGAGCACCGCCGCCCCGGTGAAGGTGCGGGCGCAGTCCGAAATGACAAAGACCAGGTTTTCCGCCCCGGCCGGGCACTCCTGGTGGGCAGCAGGATCATCCAGCCGACGCAAAACGCCCTGAGGATGTCCGCCTCTGGTGGGCGCCCGGTGTTCACGCGGTATTTTGAAAACAGTGTCGCGCACTATTTCTCCGGCGCGATGACCGTCACCGCGCCCTCCCAAGCCTGTCCGGAAGCCAGTGTCAGCGTCTGGCCGTCCCAATACATCTCCGCCCGGCCGATGGTCAGCGGCCGCATAAACATATCACTCGCCCAGTATTCGATGGTGATCGGGCCCTCGGGCAGCGGCTCCTCCGTGACCTGCAATGACCGATACATCGTCATCGGCGCGCTGGCCTCATAGACCGTCTTGCCGCCGTTGTCCACGCCGTCCACGGGATAGAGCAGACTGAACTCCTGCCCCGCCATCTGCGCAAGGGACTGCACGTTGCGGCCGAACACGCAGGTGTCCGCGTCGTAGCCCTCCCAAAGGCCGTAGACCACGTAATCGTCGATTTCACTCTCGTAGCCGCAGCGCAGGATGCTCTGCTCCGCGCCGATCTGAATGGGAATGTTGAACAGACAGTTTTCGTTGAAATCATAAGTCACCAGTTCCGCGTCAC
This sequence comes from uncultured Eubacteriales bacterium, assembly GCA_900315585.1. GTDB lineage: Bacteria > Bacillota > Clostridia > Christensenellales > Aristaeellaceae > UBA2862. The sequence goes on from OMZP01000026.1 coordinate 5,435, forward strand.
AGGTTACGCCCTCCACGGCAAGCCACCGATACGGTTCTTCCGGGCAGAACATAAATTCGCCTGTCTCCGAATTCATCACGAGCTGCCCTACAGTAGTGCCAAAGCGCAGCGTATTCCCCGTTTTTTCATCCACGCGGTAAAGATTCATATAATAGCCCTGCGCATTGAATGCGCCCTCCAAAGTAAAAACGCCGGGAGTGCCGTCAGGGGCGATCCGCTTATCCACCACTACGCGGTAATCCTTCAGCTCCCGGATATCCGGCAGGGGCTGAACCTGTTCGTACACCCACGCGGGAGCCGTCCACGCCGGGGTGATGGCGTCCAGCAGCGCCAGGTAGTGGGGCGAGGGGCAGTTGCGGGCGTACACATCCAGCTCCGCGGGAGAAAATTCCGCCGCGTAGCAAAAGGAGAGCCCCAGCGCCTTGCTGCGACCCGCGCCCTGCACGGCGTATTCCACGGCGTCCATCATCGCGTCCATCATATCCCAGTAGATATCCATCCCGATAAACCGGCTTTCCAGCTCCTCATAGAGCAGCCCGGAAATGTCAAACATATTATCCGATCCGCTGCCGAATTCCTCCACGCCATGCATGAGGCTGGCAAGAATGTTCATCCGACCAGGATCGTTTACATAGGCCTCGCAGCAGCGCGCGAAGAAGCGGTCGCAGACCTCGGCCAGGCCCTCTATTTCGGAAAGGTTAATCACCGACCAGGTGAGCAGCTGCTGACTCTGTTCATCCGCTTCGTTCGCATACTTGATATGGGTCATGTTGCAGATCCAGTAGCCCAGCCGCGCTCCGTCCCATTGGGGCGCGAAGTAGAGCTGCTGCAGCCAGCTGCCCATGGCGGTGCCCTTTCCGGCCACCACCTCCTCGGAAGCAATCATCCATTTCGCGCTGTCCTTGATGGCGTAGGCCGTTTCCAAGTTCGCCATCATGCAGGCGTCAAACAGCACGGCCTCCAGCTCCACGCCGCCGCCCAGGAGGGCGTCCCGCAGCTCGTCCAGATACATGACGTCGCCCTGAAATAGCTCGTCGATAAAGATGCCGGTCTTGCTGCCGCCGCCGTGATCCCACAGCACCAGCGCGTACTTCCGCGCCGGATATTTTTCCACGCCCCAGCGGATAAAATCCGCCAAAGTTTCCGGATCGGCCATGCTTTGGAGGGGCAGTGTCTCCTCCAGCTCAAAGGTGTTGCTGGCCTCTATATTCAAGGTTTCCATGGGCTTGTAACACCATCGCTGCAGCGCGGAGGCGTCCACCTCCATCCCAAGATCCTTCGTGTGCCATTCCCTGCTGCCGCCTGTCTCCACCACCACGTTCACCCGCATGTGGGCCAGCTCTTCCTCGCTGAGAATATTCTCCGGATAATCCGAAACGATTTTGTTCAGGCTGCTGTACGGAACGCATTCGGCAATCTCCTCCAGGTTCCCGGTGGCAAAGCCATGCCGACTTTCCAGATCGCTGCCGCAGAGGTAAAACATCACCGTCCACTCAGCGGTGTCCTCCCCCGGCTCGGCAAGCGCCGGGAATGTAAACAAAAGCAGCGCGAGCAGCACGAGAATGATTGAAAAAGGCCACGTTTTTTTCATATTACCCTCCCGTTTGAAAATGTTCTTAAACGCCCGAAAGGGAACCGCGTGAAAGCGGCTCCCTTGGGATATGGTTTTGTATCTCATGCCTGCTCATTTCAAGAAGGCTTTGGCCTTACGCCGCCTGGGCGTTTTCCGGGAGTTCTTCCCCGGCTTCTTCCACCGGCGCGTCCTCCTCCGGATACCACACGCCGTCCACGCGGACATAGCGGTTGCCCTGGAGGTCCTCGGCGATGTTTTCACCGATCCATTCCGGCCAGATGGGCTGATCCTGCTTGATGGTGATCGTCAAATCGCCATCCAGGATGCCCTCGATGCGGGTGTAATCGGAATCAAACACATCGCCGTCGAAGGTGGCGTTATAGAAGCCGTCGAACATACTGACCTCGCCGTCGGTGGCGTCGCACATGGCGAAGAAGTGGTCGGTGAGGCTGTAGGCCGGGTAATCCGCGCCGGGAAGGTCGAAGCCGCGCAGGATGACGCGCAGGGGCTTGGGCATTTCAAGCGTCCGAGCCTCCAACACGTCGGTGATGAACTTCACCAGGCTCTTCTCGCCCGCGGGGGTATCAAAGAACATAATGTTGTACTTCTCCACCTCCATGCGGTCGGACTTGCTGTCGCGGAATAGATACAGGGACACATCCACGCTGGCTTCACCCCGGTTCATGGCGGCAACGCTGGTGCGGAAGGCGTCCACCTCGTCGGTTTCGTCGTTCACGACCAAATAGATCAGCGTCTGAGCCTTGTCCGCCGCGGTTTCGGGGGTGTCGCCCAGCCAGTACAGCTTCCATTCGCCCTCCTCGCCGCCGAGAGTAAGTCCCTCCACGATCGCGCCTTCGGGCAACGTATCGCCCTCGCCCACGGCAAATTCCGTGAACTGGTCGATATCGCCGCTGTAGGTGCGGAAGACGCCCTTTTCCAGCTGCTCCACAAACCACGCGCCGGAGACCTCATGCAGGTACAGCTCGAAATCGGCCTTGGCGGGCAGCAGCAACGTGCCGCTCGCGAAGTCCAGGCTGCCGGCGGAGCCGATGGGCACCACCGGGTGGCGGAAGGCATAGTCATTCAGGGCGGCGAAGATGTCGATGTCCGCGCCCTTGACGCCGCGCACGTCGCTCGTGAGCACCTCGGACACATAGTCCAGCCTTGCGCCCCTGTAGAGGCGGGTGGAATTCGGCAGCATGGACACCTGGTGCTGGGTGACCTGGTTGGTCCAGATCACATACTTTTTAAGTCTCTCGCTGTCCAGGACGATATCCTTGGTCAGCGGAACCTCAAGATCCAGCGTGAAGATCTGGGCGGCGGCCTTGTTCTCCTCCTCACCGTAGCGGGCCCTGACCACCACGGTGCGCCCCTTCAGCAGGGTGTCCAGATAGGTCAGCGGCACCAGGCCCTTGGCAAGCTTGTAGGCCAGGCTGGCGCTGGCGTCCATGGGCAGCTTGCCCGCCTTCTGGCGGATCAGGTCGATGGCGTCCATGGCCGCCTTGTAGGCCGCCTCGTAGCGCTTGCGCATCGGGTCCTGGGCGGTGGGGCTCACATCCGCCTTGTCGCCCTCCTTGCAGAAGTCGCAGTAGTTGTAGTACTTCCAGTCCAGCCGGTTCGTCACGTCCGCCTTGGTGAGGGTGAGCGTGATGAACCAGATCTTCACCTCCCAGCGGTCATAGGTGGCCTTCTGCTCCGTCCAGATCGTATTGATGGGGTTGGTGGCGATGTGCTCCACCTTATCATTGGTATAGAATCTTACCTTACTGGGGTCGTTGCTGCGGATCTGGTTGATCTGGATGCCGCTGATGCGGGAGGTGGGCGCCACCTTGCCCGCCAGGCCGGAAAGCGCCGCGTGGGCGTTGGCGATCAGGTGCAGCCGGTCCGCGCCGGCGTCGCCGTTGTTCGCCCGGATGGAGATGGTCTTGCCATTATCGCCGCTGGAAAGGGTCGCATTGTCGATCCAGACGGCGTTTTGCAGGTACACCTCGTTCCAGGCGGTGGCGTTGCTGACGCCGAAGCCGCCCTTACCCTTGGCCAGGGCGTCCGCCTTGGCGGTCAGGCCCGCGTTGGTGGCCAGGATCGTGATGGGCGCGCCATCGTGGTAATTGATATAGCTGCGACTGTCGTTGGCGTCCTGGTTGATGCCGATGTAGGTGTTGAAGGTCAGCGTGTTGTGGGCCACGCCGTTGGGCACGGCCACCAGGCCCAGAGCGTCCACATGGCCGATGGTGGTGATGCCCGGCTCGTTGCTGGTCTTCCCTCTGCTCTTGTAGCTGGTGGCGATGGCCTCCAGCGCGGTCCCCGTGTCGCCGCGCAGATCCGCGCCGTTGCCGACGATGATCTCAGCGTTGCTGGTCACGTCGGCGTAGGCCTTGGCGTTGCCGATGTCTACCAGGCCCGCGCTGCTGACAGAGGCATGGGTGTAGATGTCGTCGCCCACGCCGGACCGGGCGCGCAGAGTCACCGTGCCTTGCGCGCTGATGTCCGAATCGGGACCCATGTTGACGCGCACCACGCGGTCGATCGTATTGCGCGCCGTGGCGGTATCGCCCTCGATCAGGCCGCCGCCGGAGGAGAGGGTCTCGGCATAGGCCCGGGTGTTCTGCAGGGCCTCCACCACAACATTGCCCGTGATGCCAGTACGGTAGCCATCGCCCTTCAGATATACGTTCTTGCCGAAGTCGATGTTGTTCTCCTGGTGGATGGTGTTCTTGCCCTGCATGGTGTTGAAGTTCATCAGGATGCCCACGCTGCTGGAATCCACCGCGGATTTCGCGTCGGCCGAATCCTCGGACTGAACGGTGATGTTGCCATACGTGATTCTCGCGTTCTCGCCGATGCTGATCAGCGTGCTGTACCAGCTCTCGGTCTCCTGGGTGGAGGACTTGAAGCTGCCCGCGCTCCAGGAGGTGTCGGACTGATCCATGTTGGCCTCGGCATAGCCCGTATTTTTGGCGGTGATGGTCGTAGCGCCGCTAAAGGATCCGGTCAGCCGGACATTCTCGCCCACCACCACAGTCGCGCTCTGCTTGTCGTTGGGCTTGCCCACCATGGCCTTCACGGTGGAGTGATCCACATCCAGCAGGTTCTCGCCGCCGGACTTGAAGCCCGTGGCATAGGCGGCGGTGTTGGCCGCGGAGGACAGGTTCAGATTTTGGTAGTTGCTGACTTCCATGCCCTCGATCATCGCGCTGACGGCGTCGCTGGCGGTGGCGCGGGCCTCCAGGCTGCCCATGGACAGCGCCCCGATGCCCTTGGCTCCGTTGGTGCTGGCGACGGCCTTGGTCTGATTCTTGGCGTTCTCCATGCCGGCGAAGACGTTCACGTTCAAGTTGTCACTGTTGAGTTTCAGCCAGTTCTTCGATGCGTCGTAGAGGGCGACCTCCACCATCACCGGCTTGTATTCGGGCACCCATTCGGTGATCTCGTGGGTGACTGTCGCGTAGTTGTTGGTTGCGGTCCACGCCCAAACGCCGTCACCTTCTCCTAACTTTGCCGCAATTTGTTGTTCGATCCGGGCATAATCGTAGTTGCTATAGCGTATCATCCTTAGAATGGCGGTCGCTTTATCGGTGACACCCTCTGCCGCCATGACGAAGTTGATCGTGTCATCAAAATCAAGTTTTCCTCTGTAAAATCTGTTATAAACATAGGATATCAAAAGATCACTGGGTGCATCCATATCCATACCGCTGGATATCAGGGTTGAGATCATTCTTTGTGATAGGGATCTTATTTTGCTAACATAATCTTTGGCAAACTGTCTCCTTACCTCCTCTTCGCTTTCCGCGGAAGTGATGCTCATGCCGAAGTTTTTCAGTTTGTAGGTCACACTCTCGATGACGTCATAGTCCGTCTCGGTGACCGTTTTGGTCACATAGTTTCCCATGTCCACCAGCGCGTCCCTCTTCTCGGTACCATATGCCGCGCCCACCAGGGCGGCGGTGTTGGTCAGGTTTTCGTTGGCGACGGCCTTGCTGACGTCCAGGCTGGCGAGGCTGACGCTGAGGCCGGAATCGCCCACGGTGTTCGCGCCGATTTGGGCGGTGGCAGTGGCGGTCCGGGCGAGGCTTTGCACGTCCAGATTGCCGTAGACATACAGACTGCCGCCCACGCGCATCACCGCGGACTGGGTGGCGCTGAGATCAGCCCTGGCGACGTTCGCGCCCATGGACAGGCCGCTGACGGAGAGCTTGGCCGTGCGCACGGTGGCCTCCACCTCGTCGGTGCCGAGGGTTTTGACGCTCACATCGCCGTCGACCGTGTTCCTGTCCTTCGGAATGCTGAACTCCAGGTCGGAGCCCGCATAGGCGGTGTTCTTGGCGATGGCCATATTGAAGGCCAGCTTGCCCAGGCTCAGATCCAGGCCCCGGTTGGAGGGCGTCACGTCGGCGACGGTCTTGAGGGTGTAGTCCGTCAGCACGTCCGCGCTGCCCAGGGTGTAATCGCCGCCGGTCAGCTGAATCTTGGTGGAGAACACATCCTGGCTGTAGGCCGCGCCCACCATGGCCGCGGCAGTTAACAGGGAGATGTCGGCGTTCTTGATCTCGGCCGTGGTGATGTCCCTGGCCGTGTTGGTGGATTTCAGGAAGGCGTACTCGCCGCCGCCCGCGATGGCCGCATCCACGATGGAGTTGCTGCGGCCGTAGGCCAGCACCACGTTGGCCCTGGCGCTGACCAGGCTGCCGCCGCCGGTGGTGGCGGTGGCGGTGGTGGCCGCGTCCTGTCCGGCGTCCAGCGTCAGCCCGCCCCTGGCCTTGAGATTGTTGGTGACCACGGTGGTGCGGGCATCCGCGTCGTTCAGCGCCACCACCGCGGTGGCGGCAATATCCGCGACGCTGACCGTCACACCGGTAAAGGTGGCCTCGGCAGCGGATTTGCCCTGGCCGCGGATCAGCGTCTCCCCCGCAACGGTCATCTCCCGATCGCTCACAACGGTGGCGTAGCTCTTGGCGTTGTTTCTGGCAATGGCGGCGTTCAGGCCTACGGTGCCCAGGCCCACCTGACCCGCCACGGTATCGGCCTTGGCGGAGGTGGAGGCGCCGTCCCAATTGGTCAGAACATGCATCCAGCCGCTCACGTTCACCTTGCTGTTGTTCAGGCTGGCCCGGTTGGCGGCGGCCATGTCCGCGTAGTTGGCGGACAGGCCCACGGTGATCGCGCCCACATCGGCGGTGGTCAGCGTCGACTCGGCGATGCCGGACAGGTTGCCGTAGATGTCCAGGTTCCGGCTGGCGGTGATGTCGGCGTTCTCCGCGATGGCGGTGGCGTCGGTCTGGTTGAAGGCCAGCAGCGCGTTGCCTGTAGCTGAGATCGCTCCCGCGCTGGCGGAGAGCAGCTTGGGCTTGGCGATGCTGGTGACCGTGTTGGTCAGGATCACATCCCGGGCGCTGACGACGGCCGCGGGCATGTTGTCGCTGGTGTCCCCCGCCCGGGTGGGCATGGACTGGCCGATGAAGGTATTCACGTTGGCCGAGGTATCGCTGACGGCGGCGTTCAGGCCCATCGCGATCGCGCCGGCATCGACGCCCAGCAGGTAGCTGTTGGCCGCGGTGTCGGACGTGGCGGCAACCTCCACGTCGCCCTTGACGGTGACGGAGGTTCCGGCCTCGATGCCGGTGGTCTGGTTCAGGCGGTTGATGGCCACGGCCACGCCCGCGTTGCCCGCGATTGCGCCCACGGCGGCAGCCGCTGCCGCGGCGTCCACATTGACGTTGGAATCGGTGGTTACGCTGACGCCGCCGGTGACATCCAGCACGGCGTCGCGGTTGATGCCCGCCTTGACCGTGCCGTTGGCCTGGGCTACCGCCACGGAGGCCGCGGCGCTGATGGCCCCGCCGGATGCCGCGCCTGTGGCGGCCAGGACAGTGCCATAGTTGTGGGTCGCGGAAACCTTCACGTCGCCGGAGCCGGTGACGCTGCCGCCCAGGGTGGCGGAGGTGATGTTGTCGGTGAGCACCACGCCCACGCCCACGGCGGGGCTGACCGCGCCCGCGCCGAAGGCAACGCCGATGGCGCGGATGGCGCGGTTGCCCACCACGTCCAGATCGTCGTTCAGCAGCGCCTTCACATCGCTGTCGCGCTGAGCGGCGGCGGTATCATTTTTCAGGGCTCCGGCCTTGGATTCGGCGGTCACGCTGACGCCGCCCGTGGCTCCGGTGATTTTGCCCAGCGAGGCGGCCAGCACATTGCTGCGCAGGATGGCCACGCTGGTGCTGATGCCCACGCCCACCACTCCGACACCGGCGGAGGCGCCGACCAGATCGGCGGCCACGGGCTGAGACGCGGTGACGCTCACCTGCTTCGCGGCGACCTCGGCGGTCTCGGCAATGCGGGCGATCACGGCGTCCTCCGGCGCAGCGCCATAGGTTACGGTGTTCAGCTTTTTGGCGGCGGCGATGTCCTTGGTGTCGGTGGCCTTCAGATTCTCGCCACGGGCCGTGTCGCCGTCGTCTTTGAAGCTCTGGTTGTCGAAATCGGCGCTGCGGTAGCCGGAGGCCGCGTCAAACGCGCCGTCCTTCCCGACGTCGCCATTCCCGCCCACGCCAATCTGGCTGTCGTAGCGGCCGTTGCCCGCAAGATCCGCGGAAAGCGCGCTGGCATCCACGGTGGCGCTGGACTTCTTCACGCGGTTTCCGCTGGCGTCCAGCACATAGTCGCCGTTGGCGTCGCGCCCGTATTTGCTGGTACTCGAAGCGAGGCCCTGCGTGGCCAGCACCTTGGCGGGGTCGAAGGTCTTTTCGCGATTCTCCTTCGCGGAATTGCCGTAAGTCAGCATATCGGCGGCGTCCTGGCTCATCTTCGTTCCGGCCACGAGGACCATCACGTTGACGCCCACACCGGCGGTGCCGCCGCCCACGGAAGCGCCCGCGTTCACCACGTCCCGCTTGCCGGTGGCCTGCACGTTTACCTTGCCGTACTTGGCCGCGGCATTGCCCGCGAGCTCTGCGGTGGCGTTGCTCTTGAGGACGCTGACCACGGCGTTGACGCCGATGCCCGCAGTTTCGGCGACGCCGATGGCGGCGCTGGCGGAGCGCAGGGTATAGTCAGCCTGGGCGGTCACGTCCACGCTGCCGTCGGAGGCAATGCTGGTTCCCGCATCCGCGAGAGCCTGGGTCTTGTCCCGGCTGACCAGCACGTTGGCCGTGCCGGAGATCCCGGCGGTGCCGCCCACGGCTACGCCCGCGGAGTAGAGATTTACGTTCTTGTCGCCCTTGGCCTCGATCTTCACGTCCTTGGCGGCGCTGACGGCGCTGCCGGATTTCAGTTCGGCCCGGGATTCGCCCTCGAACACGGTGACGGCGGCGACGGGGGTCACGGCGGCCGTGCTGCCAACGCCCACCGCGCCCGCGGCGTTGGTGAGCGCGGTATCATTGTTGGAGGTAATGCTGACGCTGTCCTTTGCGGAGGTGACGGTGCTGCCGACCTCGGCCACGGCGCTGCTCTTGAGCACCTGCACCGCCGCGCCGACCTGCACCGCGTTACTGCCCACGGCCGCGCTGACGGCCACGGTGGTCACATCGTCCTTGTTCTCGGCGGATACGTTGATATCGCCTGCGGCGGTCATATCATGGGCCAGCGCCCGCACGTCCTTATTGGAAACCAGGGTGGTCACCGCCGCGCCCACGCCCGTGCCCAGCCCGGCGCTGAGGCCGCCCGCCAGCAGAAGCTGCTTGGTGTCATCGGTGGCCTTGACGGTAACGGCGGAGGTGTCGTAATTCTTGATGGGCGCGAGGGAAACCTCCAGGTTGTCCAGATCCACCGGATATATCGAGCCATCCGCCGCCTGGAACTGCAGCCTTCTATATGCGCCGCTGCGCAGGCTGGCAATATCCGTATTCAGGAAGCGGCTCATACTGTGGGTGCCCTGCCAGTAGAGGTTGGCCACATCGGGTTTCCAGTATCTGACCAAAACGCTGCCCACATTCCAATCGCTTTTGCCCAGAGTCGCCTTGGAAGCGTCCGCAATCACGGTATTGTTGTTCACCAGCGCAGCCGTCACGCCGTTCACCGTGGTGCCTGCGGCCACGGCAATGCCCGCCGCGCCAACGATCTGGGTTTCCTTCGCGTTCGCGCCGACGTAAACGCCAATGGCATCATCGCCGGAGAGGGATTTCACGGCTTCCACGCCCGCGGCGGACACCGTGCTGGCCGCCAACTGCGCGCGCACGTCGTTGTCCTTCACCGTCACCGCGCCCGTAACGCCGAAGGCGGAGCCGGTGCCGGAGGCGGCAATGCTGCCAGCCGCGTCCACGGTAAAGTCTCTGTAATAAGCTTCGATCAAGGCATTTTTGCCCGCCGCGGCGGTGACACCTTTGTCGATATTGGTATGGATGCGGCTGCTCTCCACCAGCACCTGACTATTGCCGCTGAGAAATGTGCCGGATACGCTTCCCGCGATAGCCAGGCCCGCCACGATATTGCTGTCGCGGCCTGAGGACTGGATGGACAGGTTTCCGCCCGCCGTCAGGATGCCGTCGGTCAGGTTCACCGCAGCCTGGCGGTCAAACACGTTCACGTTGAAGCTGCCGCCGATGGCCGTCTTCATCGAGCCCGCCGCCGCCAGCGAGGCGTTCAGCATCCAGGCGTCGTTATTGGCCGTAACGGCCATGTCGCCGCCTGCCGCGTTCATGAGCGCCTTTTCGCCCACGGTGGTATCCGCCGCGGACCTGGAGACGATGACGTTCACCGCGCCTGCGCCAGACTTGCCGTTGGCGGAGAGGCCCGCGGAGGCCGACAGAGCGCCGGAGATCATCTGGTCGGAGACGTCAGACGTGACGGAAAGATCCTTTCCTGCGGCGATGTCGGCGTTTTTGCCCAGCGACGTCCGGGCTTCCGTCCTGTCCACGATCACGTTCACGACGCCGCCTGCCGCCACGCTGCCCTTCATGGCCGTGGCGTTGGCGTTGCCGGAGATCAGCGTCAGATCATACCGTGCCCTGGAATGCACGTCCACGCTGCTGTCGGTGTTCAAGGCTTTCAGGGTCGCGCTGTCGCCGATGCCAACCTTTGCCGCGCTCTTGTTCACGATCACATTGATCGCTCCGCCCACAGCGGCCTTGACCTCCGCGCCAGCGGCCACCGCCAGAGCGGCGGTGAAGGCCTGGGCGTCGCCGGTCTGCTCGGCACTGACATTCAGATCCGCCTGAGACTGCACATTCAGCCTGTTACCCGTTTCAACTTCGGCGGTGTCGCCGTTCACCAGCACGGCCACGGTCGCGCCCACGCTGGCCTTCGCCGGGGCGGCGGACAGACTGCCCGCAATGACGCGGGTGGTCGCGCCGTCCAGGGCGGTAATGTCCACGCCGCCCTGATTGGCCTTGATGGTCACGTTGTCGCCCAGCACCGCTTTGACGGTATTGTGGGTCGTGGCCACGGCGAAGGAACCGGCCAGGTTGGCCGTGGTCTTGCCGGTGGCCACCGAGCCCGCGATGGCCTCGGCGTAGGTGTTCTGGCCGGACAGGAAGTTCAGCCCGTCCGCCGCGTCCAGCAGCTTGTCGCTGGACAGATTCACGTCCACGGTATAGCTGTCCTCGTCCTCGCCCTTGTGCACGTCGATCAGGCCGGTGTTGGCTTCCTTGCGCTGCTCATCATTCAGCGCGCTGGAATCGGTGATCAGGTAGCGCATGTCGATGTTCGACTGATAGTCGTCGGCGGTGACGGCCTTCTTTTCCGCGTTCAGCTTGAAGGAATCGGCGGCGATGGTCGAGCCGTCACGCACGGCGGCGGTGACTTCGTTGGCGCTGACGATGGTGGTGGAGGCGATGCCCATGCCCACTTTGGAGCCTCTGGACAGGCTGACGCCACCCGCGCGGGCCGCAAGCTTCGATTTGTCAGTAGACTCGATGGTCACGTTTGCGCCTGTAACGCTCCCTGCCATTACGGTGGCTTCGCCACTTGAGGCCACGACGCTCACCGCGCCGCCCAGGGAGATGGCGGAATCCTTGCCCGCCACGCTGCCGGCCAATGACTGCGCGGCCAGCTTGCCCGGGAAATCCCCGTCCATATTCTGGGTCAGAGTGGAGGCAAGGGTCACGTCTCCGCCCGCCGCAATGTCCCCGGCAGCATCAACCTTCGCCTGGTTGCTGTTCACGCTCACGGCCACGCCCAGGGCGATGGAATTCGCCTTTTCAGCCATGGACATAGCCGCGCCGGTGCCCAGGGTGTTGAAATTGCCGGTATTCTCGGCGGTGGCCTCCACGCTGCCGCCCGCGGTGATCCTGCCCACGTTCACAGCGGCCTCGTGGCTGGCCACGGTCACGCCCACGGCGGCGGCCACCTGCACCTTGCTCTTGCTATCGCTGCCCGTCTTGCCCAGATTGGTCCCGTTGTTTTCCTTGATCTGGCTCAGGGCCTCGTCGGTGCCCTCGCTGCCGGCGTCCTCGCCGTTCGTGGTCACGTTCTGGTTGCGCAGGGCATTGCTCGAAAGGCTCAGGTTCTTGCTGCTGCTTTCGCCGCCCTCAGCCTTCTTCTTGTCCATCCGCTCGTTGATCTTGTCCGCGGTCTGGTTGTCCTTATTGCTGCCGCCGTCGGTCTTGCCGTCGAACAGCTCGCCCTGCAGCAGGTCGTCGCTCTTTTCCTCCAGCTTCTCGGCGGCCTCGCCCACCTTGTTCATGGCCCGGGCGATGTCCGCGCCCATGGCCGTGGCCAGGGCCTGGGTCACGTCCTCGCTGTGGCTGCTGGCGTCGAGCTTCGCACCGCCCGCGGCGGTGATATCCTTCATGGCCTCCACGTTCACGTCGGAGGAGGCGATGTTCACGGCCACCGCCGCGCCCACGGCGGTCTGATTGCCCACGGCATAGCCGCTGGCGCGGGTCTCGGAGACCGCGTTCTCGCCGGCGGTCAAAGCCAGGTCGCCCTGGGTGGTCCTCGCCGTGCCGGTCAGCGCGGCGCTCACATCGTTGTCCAGGATGTCCAGCGCCACGGAGGCGTCCACGGAGGTCTTCTTCATGGCGTCGACGTTCAGTTCGCCGCTCAGCGCGTCCGTACCGGAAACGGAGGCTGTGTTTTCCACATGGTCCGATTCGGCGTTCACGGCGAGGCCGCCCGCGACCACATCGCGGCCGATCTCGGCCTTCACGCTGGAATCTCCGTACACCATGGCAAAGGAAGCGCCCACGCCCACCGAGCGGCCCCTGCTGTCTGTCGCGGCGGTCTCGCCGTTCTCTTCCTCACTGGACTCGTCCACCGTCACCAGGATGCCCGTCACGTCCTGGGCGGGCATGGCGAAGGTGAACACGATCTCACTGCCGTTCTCGGTAGAGGACAGCGGCACGGCATGAATCTTGCCGTCGGCGGTGATGTAGTCGATGGAATCCACCCTAAGCCCGCTCAGCTTGCTCTTGTCGATGGAAACCTTCACGGTATCCGTCACTTTGGCGGACAGCTTGCCGTCCTTCACGGCCTCGTCCCGGCCCTCGACGGTCACAGAAACCGCGCCGTCAGGCACCTTCTTTTTGGCCTCGTCCTCGCTCATGCTGATGGCGTCCAGCCCGGAGATGGTGTGCAGATCCTCCTCCGGCGTGACGGTGACGGTGGTCAGCTTGCCGCTGGCCGTCTCGGCGTCGGAGGCCTTCACATAATACCTGGTCTCCCCGTTTTCGGTCTTGGAATAAACCTGGATCTTGCCGGTCTTTTCCTCGCCGCCGTCGGTATAGGCCCAGCTGGCCTTGTCCGCGCCCGCGGCGATCTTCCAGCCCTCCCGGGGCGTGATCCACATGATGTCCTTGTCGGAGGCGTCCTGTGCAAGCTCCGCGCCGGCGGTGGCCTTCACTTCCAGCTGGGTGCCCAGGTGCACGGTCTGCGTATCTTCGCTGCCGGCGGTGTCCTTTTCTTCCTTCTTGCCGGCGTCGGCATTGGTATCGGCATCGCCATTGCTGTCCAGCGCCGCGCTGGCGTTGGTGGTGACGCGCCGGGCCTCCCGGGCATCCACGACGGCGTCGCCCGCGATGTTCAGGGTACCGCCCCCGTTCACGGCGGCGCGGGTGTTGGCGTTCACGATGGCGATGGCCACGCTGCCCGCGATGCCCACGTCCTTCGCCGCCGCGCCGGAGATGGCCTCGGTGCGGATGACGTGCTTGTCGGAAACGTCCTCCGGCTCCAGCTGCACGTCCAGATTATTAACCAACGATTCGATGGCCGCGTTGCCCACCTTCGCCACGGAGGCGTTCAGCGCGCCGCGCATCATTTCTTTGGCCGCGGTGGCAAAGTCCGCGTTGGAGATTTTGTCCATCACCGCGGAGTAGTTGAACACCTTGTTCTGGAAGGTATCAGTAAAGTAGTTGACAAAATAATCCTTTTTCTGATCCAGCGAAGTGGTGAACGCGGACTTGATGGCGTCGATATTCTGCTGGGTCAGCACCGGCACCTCGCTGCGCAGGCGGGTGAGCGCGTCGTTCATCAGCTCGGCGGACAGCTTCGTCCACTCGGCCTTCACAGCGTTCTTCAGCGTCTCCTTGGCCTTCTCCTTGGTGGAGGACTGGTCCTTGCCCTTGATCTTGTTGTTGACGGCCTCCAGCGCCAGCGCGCCGAGGTCGTCCTTGGCGCGGTTCAGCACCGCCATCGCGGTATTCTTCAACAGGTTCGGCAGCTGGGTCTTCAACTCGCCCAGCAGAATGGCCTTCAACTGCTCCACATCCACGTCCTTGAGGGCGGTGATCTCCTCCTTCAGGGTGGAAAGGGGCTCCAGCAGCACGGTGGGGTATTCCTTCACAGCTTCCCACAGGTCGTTCAGACCATTAAGGACCTTGTCCACCTTCTCGTCGAAGGTGCCGTCGCCCAGCAGTTCGTCCAGGCCGGTCTCCTTGAGCACATATTCCACGAAGGTCTCGGAGAAGCTCGCCGCCAGCTCGCCGATGATGGACTGGTCCACGCCCAGCTCGGACAGGGCGTCATTGATGCCGTCCTTGATGTAATTCGCCAGCTGAGCCACCATCGCGTCCTTGCTCTCGGGCATCTTCACGGTGGTCATCTCATCCACGGCGTTGTCGGCCTTCTCCGGCATCAGGGCGGAGACCTCCAGGCTCCCGGCCTTCACGCTGCCCGTGCCGATTTCCGCGGTATTTTCGATGTCCACGATGTTCACGGCCACCGCGACGCCCACGCCGGTGTCGGTCTTGGCGGTGGAGCCGTTGGCCTTCACCTTCGTCTCCGTGCGGTTCACGGATTTCACCGCCAGCGCGCCGCCGATGTCGATGGCCGCGCCGTCCATGATACGGGCCACCGCGCCGGTGGACAGCACGTTCACGGCCACCGCCGCCGCGCCGCCCACGGAGCCCTCGCCGGTCTGCGCCTTCTGGCGGTCATCGGAGCCGGAGCCCTTCATGCTCAAACTGTTTGACTTGTTGCCCGCCGCGAGGTTGCTCGCGCCGCCCAGGATGGAGTCCACCTGCTTGTCGGCGCTGCCCGCGCTGCCGTTCTTGCCCGCGGAGCCCTTCACGCCGCCGGATACGCCCGCGGTGGCGGTCACGCTCTGGGTGGCGTTGGTCGTGGCGGACACGGTAACGGCGCTGTCAGGGGCTTCGTTGGTCACGCTATTGTTCAGCCGCGCCAGGGCCTCGTCGTGGATCACGGTCACGGCAAACGCGCCGCCCAGGGCCACGCTGCCGCCGCCGGTGCTGGCATCGGCAATCATTTCGTGAGAAGCGGTGTTGTTGGCCGTCACCGATACGGTCTTGGCGAGCAGGTTGCCGCCCATAACCCTTCCCATGTAGGCGCTGGCGGAGGAGCCGAACACGTCCACGCCGACCACCGGGGTAACGCCGGTGTCGCCCTTCGCGCCGGCCTTGGCGGTCACCTTGTCGGTGGCCTTGTTTCTGGCGGCAATATTCACCTTGCCGCCCACGTTGGTAACCGTCGCCCCATCCTGAACAGCCGCGGCAACGTCCGCGCTGGACACATTCACGGCGATGCCGGAGCCCACGCCGGTGGATCCGGCGTCCTTCGCGCCCGCGGCGCTGCCGGTGGTCTCCATGCCGTGGGTGCCCTTGGCGGAGACGGTCATAGCCTTGGTATAGATCGTCGCGTCTTTCGTAATCAGGGCTTTCGTATCAAAGGAAGCCACCTGCACGCCGAAGCCGCCCGCCAGCCCGGTCACGGCCTTGCTGTAGCCCGCGGAGGCGGAGGTCTTGCTCTCACCCACGGTGACGGCGCTCACGTTCACGGCATCGGCATTGACGCTGCCGCCGGAAACGGCCGCCCGGTTGTTCGCGTTCACCACGGCCACGGCCGCCGCCGCGCCGATGCTGGTCTGGTAGGTGCTGGAATCGGGGTTGCCCTTTTCAAATTCGCCCTTGAGGGTGACGTTCACCTTTGCCTCAGTCAACTCCGCGCTGGTCATGGAGGAGGGCATCGTAAAGGTGAGGGAGCCGTCGTCCCTGCGGGTCAGCTTCACCTTATAGGTGGATGTGCTGGTGGTGATCTCCACGGTGCCGCTGCCCTGCTTGAAGCGATAGCCCGCCTCCGGCGCGATGGTGACGACCACCTTTTCGCCCTTGTCGGCGCGGGTAGAGGCGATTTTCAGCGTGCCGTGGTCCAGCTTCGCCTCGCCGCCGCTGAGCGCGATGGTCTTATCCACGGCGTTCACGCTGATCGCAACGTCCGTTCCGTCTTTGATGTCGTCCGGCAGGGTGATCACGCCATCCTTCACGTCCACCTGCACAGTCTTGCCCGCGTTATTATTGTCCGTATAATTCACGCTGGCAGTGGTGTTCAGCTTCTTGCCCGCCTGAACGGCTTCATCGGTCAGGCTGACGGCGATCTTCTCGCCCGCGCTGACCTTGACCGAGGTATCGATGTTCACGTTCCTGGACTGGGTGTCCTTCTTGATCGTCAGCGTCTTTTCGTGGAACACGGCGCTGACGTACAGGCTGGTCGAATCCGCCAGCACGGGCATGGTGAATTTGGCCTCGCCGTCCTCGTCAGGGGTCAGCTCGACGGTCTCGATCTTGCCGGTGTTCTTATTGGTGTAGTGAACGGTGATCTTGCCCGCGCCGTAGTTCGCGTTCGGCACGGCCTTGATGGTGATGACATCCGTGGCCTTGGCGCTGCTTTCGCTGAAGGTCAACGTGCCGTTCTTCGTGGTGCCGTCGGGGATCACGATATCGTGCTTGTCCTCAGTGAAGCGCACGTTCACGGTCACGTTGCCGCCCTGGGCGATGCCCGCCAGGTCGGAGGCCTGCACGTACCAGTATTTGCTGGCCGCGTCCTGATGGAGCGCGACCTTCTTCTCCGCGCCGCTGCCGTCGGTATAGGAGGCCCACAGGCTGGAGGTGTCCGTGCCGTCCATGGTATAGCCCTTGGCCCAATCCGGCTGGATGTCGAAATAGTACTTCGCATCGGCGCCCGTACCCGTCGTCCTGACATAGTAGACCCTGCCGATCTTCTTATTGCCGACGTTGTAGGGGTCCTCCTCCTTGGACAGCTGGTAGACGTTATAGCTGACGTTCATGGTGTAATCCACCAGTTCCCGCATCTCCTGGGCTTCGGAGGAGCCGCCGGGCATGGCAAAGCCGAGCACCGCCTGGGTGCCCTTGTCGATGGCGTAATCGGTCAGGTTGACGGAGTAGGAGCCGTCGCTGTTCGCGGTCAGGGTCTCAGAGGTCCACTTGCCGTCCTTCATAAAGCGCAGCGTCGCGGTCGCGCCGGTCACGGCGGTCCCGTTCTGTCTGGGCGTAAAGGTGTAGCCGTAGGCCCCGTTCTGCTGCACATCCACCGTGCCGCCGGAGACCCTGTCCAGCGTCAGCGAAACTTCCTTGCCGGTGACGATGTACTGGCCGGAGAGCAGCTTCTGCTGCTCCTCCTGCTTCTTTTTCTCTTCCTCTTCCTCTTTCTCCGGGTTCTTCACCACACCGGTGCCGTCGGTATTGGTGTCCACCCGGGTCTCTTCATTGGCGACGACGTTCACCGCATTCCCGGCGGTCACGCTCGCGCCGCTTCGGATCTCGGCGCGGTTGTCGTTCATCGCCACGGTCACGGCCACGGAGCCATTGAACTGGGTCTCGGTCTGGTCCACGTTGTTGTCGGATTCTTCGTCCTTCTTTTCAAACGCGCTGATCACCTTGAAGGCGACGCCGCCCTCGTACTTATTGGTCAGGATGCCCTCCGGCACGGTGAAGGTATAGCGGCCGTTGCCGTCGTCCTTCAATACGGCCTTCTGCTCCTTGTCCTCACCCTCGACATAATAGGTGACCACCAGCCCGTCTTCCTGGAGCTTATAGCCGCTTTTGGCGTTGACGACAAAGGTGACCTTGCCGTTCTTCTCAACGGTGGTAAGGCTCTCGCCGGTACTCTTGCTGAATTTCGTATTCAGGATCGAGCCGACGGTCTTGTCGCTGTCATCCCTGGTCTCGGTGGGTTCGATGGAGAATTTCAGCTTGTCGCCCGCGTCCTCCTCCGCATCGCTGCCCTCGTCAAACAGCCTCTGCAGGTCCTCGCCGTAATCGTCGTCGTCGGTACTCTGCGCGCCGGCGGTGGCGTCGTCGAACAGGCTCTGCAGATCCTGGCTGTAGTCATCGTCGTTTTCGTTGAACAAGTCGTCCGGCGTCCAGTTGTCAGGATCGTCGGCGGCGTAGCTTCCCTCCTTATAGGTCACGTACACCCACACGTTGGCGTTCTTCTGGGGGATATAGAAAGCGCCGTCGGCATCATCATAGTCGTCCCAATCCAATGCCTCAACGGTATACTTTGTCGCCGCGTCCTCGCCGCTCTGGTTGTCCAGGTAGACATAGTACACCTTGTCCACCTGATACCCTTCCCAGGGCGTTATATCCACTTCGGTTCGGGCTATGCCGTTCTCTGTCCTGGTGGTGAACTTCACGTCGCCCTTCTGCTCGCTGTCCTCGGCCAGCTTGACGGTATATTTGCCCCCGGACACGGACTTCATCATGCTGTCCAGCTTCTCGGATTCGGTGGGAGCATCCTTAAAGAGGCCACCCACTTTGTCCTTGATCTTCCCCCAGAGACTGCCCAGGGGGCCGCCGATGTACTCCTTGACCATGCCAAGGCCGATGTCCTTCGTCTTGTCGAGGCCGGAATCCTCCTTCTCGGCGGCGTAGCCGTCTCCTTCGTCGGACGCTTCGGCGGGCGCGCTGCCGGACCTGGCGACGGTGGTCGCCTTCTGATTCGCGGTGGATTTCACGCTCACCGCGCCCTCCGCGTTCACCACGCTGCCTTCGCCCAGCAGGGCGCGCACGTTCTGCAGCGGCACATTGACGCCCACGAACAGGCCGGAAAGGCCGTCCCCTTCGTGCTTCGCCGTCGCCACGCTGGTCATATCGCCCAGGGCGGACACGGTCACGTCTCCGCCCGCCGTCAGCTCGCCGTTCACATCGGCGGCAGCATTGTTCAGGATCACATTCACGCTGACGGCAAAGGGAACGTCCTTGCCGGCGGCCTGGGAAGGCGCTTCGGCATTGGCCTCGATCCTGCTCTCGGCGCTGACATCGATGTTGCCCGCGGCCTTCAGAATCGCGTCCTTTGCCACCTCCACTGAGGCGTTTTGAACCGCTACGTTCACGGCGACGGGCAGGCTCAGCTTGCCGTCACCGGCGGACATATCGGTGGTCACCTTCGCCTCGGCGGCAATGGAGCCGTCCTCCGCGTTCAGCTGCGCGCCGGAGGCGATGTTCACTTCGGCGGTTCCGATCTTCACGTTCACGGGGTTGACGATCCCGCTGATCAGATCGCTGTTCAGCAGTCCGCCGCTCTGCTCCACCTGCGCGGACAGGTCGATGTCATTCTCAGCATACAGCTTTGCGTCCTTGCCCACGTTGATGGTCGCGGTTCTCACGACATTCTGGCCAAAGTTATCCCCGATCCACTTGAAGAGGTCCCCGATCTTGCCCAGAATATCCTCGGATTCCAGCTTTAGGGAAATGTCATGCTCGTCCTTGGCCAGCACGACGAGGTTCCGCGCCATCACGGTTCCGGAGAGGTCGATCTCCTTGCCCTGGATGAGCAGGTTGAAGCCCGTGGCATCCACATCGCCGACCTTGATGTCCTCCTGCCCCTTGCCCAGCACCAGATTGGTCAGGGTCAGACTAGCCGGGGCCGTCGCGCCACCGTTCCAGGACTTGACGCCATCTTTTTCGGTGGCGTTGTCCAGGGTATAATTGGTGAAATCCTCGAAGACGCCGTTTGCAGAGGAAATATTCTTCGTCCGCTTGTTCTCCAGCGCGTCAGTGAGGGTATAGAAATTGTTCACGCCGCCGATGGTCAGCGTCGCGCCATTGTCCGGATGTAAAACGACGCTGTTTTTCCCGTCGGCCCACTGGATGCGATCATTCTCGTCGGCATCAGAGTTCAGCTTGCCCGTCAGGTGCAGCCGGCTGCCGGAGGCCTTGTCGGCCACGGTCTCGATGGCGGCGTAGCTCTTGCCCACGGACAGGTCCACGTCCAGCCGGGACGCGCCTTCGCCCAGGTCGATCTTCATCGTGCCGGAGGGATCGGCGGAAAAGAGGTCGTCCGATTTCTTCACCGAAACCCGGTCGTCCCCCGCGCCGGTTTCAATATTCAAATTGTCGGAGCCGTACTGCGCGTCGATCTCCACAATATCCGCGTCTTCGCCGGTCTTGATGGAGGCGCCGCTGCTGGCGATTTTGGCTTCCACTTTGTCGTCGCCCGCGCCGGTATCCACGTTCACCGCGCCGGCGCCGCTTTGCAGGTTCAGGTCGACGGTATCGTCGCCCTCGCCGGTCTCGATTTTTGCCGAACCGTCGTAGGCGGTGACGCTCACCCTGTCGTCGTCCTCGCCCGCGTTCACCCCGGCGCTGCGCGCGCCGTCGTACAGCGTCACAGACACGTCGTCCTCGCCCGCGTAGGTGTTGATCTGTGCGGAGCCGTTCGAGGCCAACTCGACCTCCAGCGCGTCCGTCTCGCCCGTGCCCTCATAGGTGAGGGTGGCGTCGGATACGGTGATCTTCTTGCCCAGCGCCATCATCACGCCGCGCATCAGCACGCTGATCCCCTTGATCTTCAAATCGCCGCTGACAATGGTCTTGCCGGAGCCTCCGCCCTCGATGGCCTCGCCCTGCTCATCCAGCGCGTCCTCGGCCACCAGCTGCAGCTGGAAGTCGTCCGACACCGTCTGCTCGTCTGATTTTTCGATCTCCACATCGCCTTCGAAGGTGGTATTCTTCGCCAGCACGATCTGAACAATGCCGCTCAGGTTCGTCAGCGCAGCGAGCTTGTCCCTGATCATCTGCTGGAGGGCGACGGTCTTGTCCTCCGTCGGGGAAGTCGCGGTTTCATCGGACCCGGTTTCACCGGGCGCGGCCTCATACGCGGCGGGCTCGCTCGCCTGCAACGCCTGCGGCGCGGCCATCAAACCCGCGTTCGCCGCTGGGAGCGCCATCGTCATGGCCGCGTTGGAAATCTCCAGCACCGGCTCGGCGATCTCCGTCGCCTCGCCCGCGTCGGCTGCTTCTTCACTCTCCCCCACAGCCGTCGCGCTGGCGGGCATGGCCATGGTGAGGGCAAACGTCTGGCTCGGCGCTGTCGCGATAGCCGCCTGGTCTTCGGCGGCTTCCACGGCTTGTTCATCGACGGACGCTTCCTCGACGGGCACCGCTTCCTCGACGACAGGAGTTTCTTCCACGACAGCGGGGTCCTCTTCCTTGACTTCGTCAGGATTCTCTTCCACGACAGCGGGAGCCTCTTCCTTGACTTCCTCTGGGGTCTCCTCCGCGACAGCAGGGGCCTCTTCCTTGGCTTCGTCTGGGGTCTCCTCCGCGACAGCGGGAACCTCTTCCTTGGCTTCGTCTGGGGTCTCCTCCACGGCAGCGGGAGCCTCTTCCTTGACTTCCTCTGGGGTCTCCTCCACGACAGCGGGAGCCTCTTCCTTGACTTCGTCTGGGGTCTCCTCCGTGACAGCGGGAGCCTCTTCTTTGACTTCGGCTGGGGTCTCCTCCGTGACAGCGGGAACCTCTTCCTTGACATCGCCTGAGGTCTCCTCCGCGACGGCAGGGTCCTTCTTTTCTACAGGAGCCTCTTCCTTATTATCTTCTACGTTTTTTTCTTCCTCGACAGGATTCTCCTTCGCAGGCTTCTCCTCCTGCTTCGGTTCCTCGACAGGCTTCTCTTCCTGTTTCGCCTGCTCGACGGGATTTTCCTCCGCAGGCTTTTCATCCTGCTTCTCTGAGGGCGCAACAGGCGGTTCGGCGGGCGTTTCTTCGCCCGCCGATTCCGTGCCACCCTCGACCGTCGCCTCGGCCGGAGTATCCGTCGTTTCCGCCGCCCCTTCTTCTGCGAAGGCGGCAAACCAGCCTGGGACGTAGCCGGACATGGATCCAAGCATCATGCACAATGACAGCACCATTGCCGTGATGCGCTTCATCCAATTCATATTATTCGTCATAATATTCACTCCTGTCCCAGGTTGGTTAGGGTCGTCTTGTTTTATGGGCAGGCGGCGTAACGCCGCCCCCATAATTCCTATTGCCTATTCCCTATTGCTAAGGCCTGCCGGCCTCGTCTCGCTGAAAACAGTCCACAGGACTGTTTTCCGGGCGCTCGACGTCCCTATTCCCTTATCCTATTCCGCCGCGCTCAGGGATGCCTGCAAATCGGCATTCTGAGCCTCGGTGTCGCCCTGCGCCGCGTAGATCTGGGCCCGCTGGTAGTAGGTCTGCGCCAGCTCGTAGCCGTGGTCGATGCAGGTCGTGTAGTCCGCCAGCGCGGCCTCCAGGTTGCCCAGCGCCGCGTGGCACACCGCGCGATAGTAGTACGCGCCGTCGTTCACTACGCTCTCGCTCTCGACTTCGGTCTGTTCTTCTCCGACCTCAGTCTGTTCCTCTTCGACCTCAATCTGTTCCTCAGCCTCGCCGTCGCCGATCAGCTCGGTGAAGGTGGCGACCGCCGTCTCGTAGTCCTCCTGCTGCATCTGGCAGATCGCCAGGTTGTAGCGGGCGTCGTCCACATAGGGCTCGGATTCGATGGACTTGGTGAAGTCCGCCGCCGCGGCCTCCCACTGCTCGCTCAGCAGGTTGCACACGCCGCGGTTGTAATACAGGCCCTCGAACTCGCCGCCCTTTGCCTCGCAGGTGTTGAAGGCCTCGATGGCCCCGGCGTAATCCCCCAAGTTCATCTTGCAGATGCCGATGTTGTAGGCCGCGCCCGCGCCGTAGGTCTCGTCCTCGGCGTAGGCCTCGAAGGCCGCGATGGCCTCCTCCAGCTTGCCCGCCTGCATCTTGTACAGGCCGTTCTGGAACCCCGCTTCCTCCACCTCGCTGCCCGCGCCCTCGACATACTTGTCGTAGGCCGCCTGAGCCGCCTCGATGTCGCCCTTGGCCTCGTTCAGCTGGGCCACGGTCTCGTACAGGGAAGTGTCCTCGGTCAGCTCGATGTACTTCTCCAGGTTTTCGATGGCCGCGTCCACCTCGCCCTGGGCGGCATACACCTGCGTGCGCACCAGATAGGCGTCCGCCAGGTCCGGCTGCACCCGCAGCGCCGCGTCCAGCTGCAACAGCGCCATGTCGTTCTTTTCCTCGATCACGTCGATGCAGGCGCGCTTGAGCAGCAGATCAGCGTACATGGTGGGGTTGCTCACCGGATCGCAGTAGGCGAAGCACACATTGAGATATTCCTTCGCGGTCTCGTAGTCCTCCGCGTTGATGGCGTTCAGCGCCAGGGTGTAGCTGGCGTCCAGCTTCTGGGTGTCCGCGATGGCAACGGCTTCGATTCCTTCCGCGATGGCGGGCACAGCCGTCAGCAACATTCCGGCAGTCAAGCCGGCCGCAATGAGTTTTTTCACATTCATGGTTTAATCCTCCCGTCTCTTGTATCCATTGGATGTCAGAAGCCTGCACGGAACTTTTGTTCCTGCCTCCAACCATTTACACCTATAAACCTATTATACCACACGCAGTCCATCCATATCCATCCAAAAAGGGCAAAATTATACCCGTCTCTAGAAGTTTTACAGTATTGCCCAAAGTGGCCTGCCACGATAGTCATCAGAGCAGGCCAACCTGTCATTATGTAGTTTTTTTCATTCTTGCGCGCTATTCGTCGTCGCGCGAAGTTGACAGCCAGGACTCGCTAAAAGACACCCACGGATAGCCGGACACATACATACCCCGATAGGCGTTCACGGCCGCCGGGTCGCGTTCCGGAAAACGGTAAAGGTCACAGGAGAGCTTTTCCGGGCAGATTCGCAGAAAGCCGCTCTTGACCTCCAGGATGTCCTCCACGCCTTTGGCGGCCAGCGCGTCCCGCAGGCCACGGATGACCACGTCCAGATATTTCTGCTGGGAATGGTTGTACTCGCCGTCCTCCCAGAGCGCGGAACAGATCTCACGCCAGGTGACGCCCCCCGCCCTGCCGATCTATCAAAAACGTCAGCAGCTCCTTGCTCTTGGCACACCGAAAGCACAGCGTTTCCCCGTCCACAAGGATTTACCATAATCTCTTAATATACTTTATTGTTGAAGAAAAACCACTTCATTCGTTCCCTGAAATCCGGCGCGATATCATAGACTGCATGGCCATAGCCGTCGTACATTTTGAGCTCACAATCCTGTATTTGCCCCGCGATCTGCTCAGATGCCTCCCCGCCGACTGCCTGGTCGTCTTTGGAGCCCATCACCTGTACAGGACAGGCGATCTTCATAGCGATCATTCCGCCCTGAGAAGCGCCAAACAAACATACAAAGCTTTAGCATTCTCTTGAGGCATCCAGCAGTTTTAATGTCATTGGTTTGTTGAGTAAACGCCGGTAGATGCACTCTCTGACCTGGAGTGCTATCATTTTAGTACAGTCGCAGAACTCACCAAGATGTGATAGAATAAGAGCCACAGGAAGGTGAGGAAGATGGCAACATACGAAAAGAGCTTCAAGGAAGAAGCAGTACGACTGTCGGACGAGATCGGGGTGAAGCAGGCGGCGGCGCAGCTTGGGATACCTTACTGGACGCTGGCGGACTGGCGGGCAGCGCGGAAGGCACAGGGCAACCAGGCGTTTGTGGGCAGCGGGCACAAACGACTGCCGGCAGACGAGAAGGAACGACGCATACAGGAACTGGAGAAGGAGAACTCCGAGTTGAAGCGGGCGAACGAAATCCTGAAGGACGCGCTGGGTTTTTTCGCCGAGAGCCGAAGGAAGTAGCGGCGAGACTGAGGTACGCCTACGTCGAACGGCGAGCGCAGCGATGGAACATCC
>OMZP01000053.1 GCA_900315585.1 uncultured Eubacteriales bacterium
AACGACGCAATTCCTGTCATCCTGAGCGCAGCGAAGGATCTGTACGAATCATCAAGGGATTACATTCTGCAAATCCCCCAACTTTCCGTGAAGAACCAATATTATTTAGTATAAGTAATGACAATCCCTCCGGCCCGCTTCGCGGTCCACCTCCCTTTACACAAGGGAGGCTTTGGGCACAAATAAATGAAAGGCTCCCCTGTGTAAGGGGAGCTGTCTGCGAAGCAGACTGAGGGGTTGTCTTCGCCGAGAAGGCTTATCTAAACGACATTGAGCAATGCTGCTCTTTTATCTCTGTCTTACCAGATCTCCACGCTGCCGGTCTCGCCGTCCTTGGCGACCCAGTAGATCTTGTTCTCCTCCACCTTCACGTAGGCGGAAACAGCGCCCTTGGGCAGCTTCGCGGCGATCTCCTCGGGGGTGATCGCGCCGCCCATCACGCTCTGGATGACGATCTCCAGCTTCGCGGCGCGGGCCTTCTTGGCGGGGGCCTTGGCGGTCTCCACGGCGGCCTTGGCCTTGGCGGTGGTGGCCTTGGCGGTGCGCTTCACCTTGCTGGCGACCTTCTTCGCCTCGATCTCAGCGACAGCGGCCTTCTCGGCGATCTGCGCGCCGGCGGCTTCTGCCTTGGCCTGGGCCTTGCGGGCGGTGGCACGGGTGGTCTTCTTGGCCTCGATGGTGGTGGCGGCAGCCTTGTCAGCGGCCTTCCTGGTCGCGGCCTTGGTCTTCTTCTCGACGGTCTCAGCCTTTTCCTTCACGGTAGCCATTTGAAAGGACTCCTTTCGTAATTCAGCACTTCAGCTGGTTTGTTTCCATTATAGCCCCTCATTATTTCATTTGCATGTAACCTGTGTTATGTCTCCGTAGTATTACAGGTGCTTTAAGAAGAAACGGTTCATCGTGGCGTGGATCACGGCTTCCGGCTTGTCGATCCTCTGATAGCCGGACTTTTCATAGATGTGCATGGCGGCCTCAAGGTTCGTATGGGTCTCCAGGTACATGCGCCCGTAGCCCCGCGCCCGGGCCGCATCCTCCACGCGCCCGATCAGCTTGTAGCCCAGGCCCCGGCCCTTCACCCGGTCGTCCAGGTACAGCTTTTGCAGCTCCGCGCAGTTCTCCAGGAAGGCGACCTCCGCCAGGCCGATGCCGCCCACCAGGATCCCGTCGTCGTCGATCAGCACGAAATAGGCCCGCCTGTCGGGATCAGCGGAATAGAATTCGCTCAGGTGGTCCAGCCCCGCGTCAAAGTAGACCGTGCCGGGGATGTCCAGCCCGTGGGCCTTCAGGCTGCGGCGGATCAGCGCCGCCAGCGCGGCGTCGTCCCGCGGGGTCATTGTGCGCAGTTCCATGAATCGTCCTCCGTTTTACGCCAAGAGGGCAGCCGGGAAGCTGCCCCATGGGGTTTGTTGATCTATGTCAAGCGATGCCCTCCAGCGCCTCGCCATTCACATACAGCGTGTAGCCGCCGCCGATGACGTTGGCCGGATCGCCGCTGAACTCGGTGATGTAGGTGTCGGCGGTCAGCGTCCAGGTGCTGGTCTCGTCCAGGGTGACGGACACGGTGCCCGCCTCGGTGGAGACGGTGTCACCCTTGGCATTGACGATCTCGCCGCTGATCGCGCCCTCGAAGGTGGAGCCCTCGGCGAGGTTCAGCGTCAGGGTGGAATTGTCGCCCACCAGGATCGTGCCGGTCAGGGCCTGGTTCACGGCGTTCAGCTCCGCGATGTTGCTCGCGCCGTTCCAGCCGTCGTCGCACACGGAGAGCAGGACGTTCTCCCCGTCCTCGTTCACCAGCTCCACGCCCGTCAGGGTGATCACCGCGTGGGTGTTGGTGACGTGGAACATGTGGCCATTCTGGCTGGTCAGGCGGCCGCCGGTCATGGTGAAGTGGGACGTGCCGCTGTCGGCGTCGCCGGACATGGACTGGTAGATCATGATGGTGTCCAGGAAGGTGGCGTTGCCGTTCATCTGGGTGTTATTGGCGGTCAGGTCGCAGTCGTTCAGGGTAATGGAGTTCAGGCCCTCGATGCACACGCCCTCGGAGAGGTTGCTGGTGAGGGTGGCGTTGGACACGGTGATGTCCGCGGTGGAATAGATGGCCGGGGAGCCCAGGCCGTTGGAGGTATAGCTGCCGCCGTCCACCACCACGGTCCCGCCGCCGCGATCGGTGCGGATGGCCGCGGAGGAGCGCCCGGAGGTCTCCACGGTGAGGTTGGTGGCGTAGGTCGCGCCGCCGCCGGTGGTCATGATGCCGCCGGAGCCGTCGCCGGTGGTGGTGATGGTGGAGTCGGAGATGACCACCGTGGTGCCGTCCCCCGCCGCGCCGTTCTGGCCGCCGTTGCCGCCGTAGCTGAACACGCCGTTGGCGCCGTCGGCGTCGGAGGTGATGGTCGCGCCGGTGATCTCCGTCACGGAGCCGCCCATCACCAGCAGCGCCGCGTTCAGGCCGTAGAAGTTGCAGTTGTCGCCGCCGTTGGAATCGCCGGTCTTTTCAACGGTGATGTCCGCGAGGGTCACCTCCGCGTCGGTGTTGACGATCAGCGCGCTCTCGTCGGCGGTGTCGGAGGCGTAGGTCTCGCCGGTCAGGTCGGAGGCCTCGGTGAGCTCCGTGGCCGCGGCGTACTCGAAGTCCGCGGACCCTCCGCCGAAGCCGCCGCCGGGGCCGCCTTCACCGGGGCCGCCCATGCCGTCGGGGCCACCCTCGGGAGGCTCGCCCATGCCCTCGGGCGGTTCACCCATGCCGTCGGGCGGCGTGCCCATATCGCCTGGGGCAAAGTCGCCGGAGGGCGGCTCGGGGGGATTGCCCTCCGCCAGCGCGCTGGCGGAGCATACGGTCAACAGGGCCAAAGCCATCAGGATTGCGATGATTCGATTCTTCATTGTGAAGCACCTCTTTTCCTTTCGATGGCTGTATTGTAGCAGGGATTTCTTAAACGAAGCTTGAGGAATTTCAGGTTTCGCGCGAGATTTGGTTCCTCATGTATTGTTGAGGAATGAAATGCAATATTATTCAATCCTTCTCTTTTCACGCTGTCTGCTGACGATGTGTACAGATCCTTCACTACGTTCAGGATGACAGGGTTTTGTTTCGCCGTCATCCTGAGCGCAGCGAAGGATCTGTACGTTTCGTCGACCTGCAGTATTGATAGTAAATGCTTTCAATGCGCTTTGTCTCATCCTTCTACTTTTCGTAGGAAACCAAAGATTTCGAGCCGGGCGGCGGCCCGGCCCCTCAATCCTTACCCTTCGATCACCCCGCGCACGGCCTCGGCGGCGGCCTGCTCGTCCTCGCCGTCGGCGTGGATGGCGAGCCTCGTGCCCCGGCGGCATTCCAGCGAGAGGATGCCAATGAGCGAATCCAGCAGCACCCGCTTCCCGCCGCACTCCAGCTCCAGATGGGCGCGATACCGTTCGGCCACCGTCGCCAGCTTCGCCGCGACATCCGGCGTCAGGCCCTCCCCACAGCCGTACACGGCCTCGATGCGTACCATATTGCTTCCCCCTATGTATCCTTCAATTTGATCTCTTCCCCGCTGCGCAGCTTGTCCGCGATGGCGACGAGCCGCCGCAGCCGTGCGTTCACGCCGGACTTGCCCAGGGGCGGGTCCAGCTGCTCCCCCAGCTCCGCCAGGGGCATCTCCGGGTTGTTCGCCCGGGCGTAGGCCATGTCCCGCAGGCTCTCCGGCAGCTTTTCCAGGCCCAGCTGTTCGTCGATGAAGCGGATGTCCCGGATCATCGCCTCGGCGGCGGTGACGGCGCGGTTGATGTTGGAGTTGTCGCAGTTCAACTGCCGGTTCACCCGGTTGCTGACCTCCTTCTGCACCCGCACATTCTCAAAGGCCAGCATGCTGCCGCTGGCCCCCAGCAGGGACAGGGCGTCCGAGATCGCCTCGGCCTGCTTCAAGTATACCACGTATTTCGATTTTCTGCACGTGTTTTTAACATTTATATCGAAGTATTTCAGCTGTTCGGCGATGAAGGCCGCCATGTCCTCGGTGTCCGCGGCGATCTCCATGTGATACCGCTTGTCCGGCGGGTTCACCTCGCCCCGCATCAGAAACGCGCCCCGGGCGAAGGCCTTCTTGCAACAGGCGAAGCGCACCGTCTCCTCCGGCGGCATGACCCGCAGGCCAAAGGGCGCGTCCTGATCCAGCAGGCCCAGCCCGTCCAGCAGCGCCGTCGTGTCCTCCGGGGGCACCACCAGCTGGTAGCGGGTCTGGTTGTTCAGGGCGTCGCCGGAGATCGTGCGGATCTGGCCGATGATGCCGTAGAACTGCTTGAGCAGGCCAAAATAGCGCCGCACCGTCGCCGCCTCCGAGGCGGTGATGGTCACGGCGTAGCGGTCCCGCCCCCGCCAGGCGATGCTCCGGGTGGAGCACTTCAGGGCGGCGGTGAGCTCGCTGCGGGCGCAGCAGGCGTCCGTCACGCTCTGGCGGGCCAGCTCTCCCCGCACATCCGATGCAAACGACATTCAGGCATCCTCTCCGATGATCCGCACTTCCGTCTCCAGCTCCACGCCATCCTTCGCCCGCACCGCGTCCTGCACCACCCGGATCAGGGCCAGGATGTCCGCGGCGGTGGCCCCGCCGGTGTTCACGATGAACCCGGCGTGTTTCTCGCTCACCTGCGCGCCGCCCACGCGGCGGCCCTTCAGCCCCGCGCCCTCGATCAGCGCCCCGGCGAAATGGCCCTCCGGGCGCTTGAAGGTGCTCCCGGCGCTGGGATAGTTCAGGGGCTGCTTGTCCCGGCGGCGGGCGTTCAGCTCCTTCATGCGGGCGAGGATCGCCTGGGGGTCATCCGGCGTCAGGCGGAAGCGGGCCGACAGCACCACGCCGCCCTCCCGCAGAGGCCGGGACGTGCGATAGCCCATGGCCATGTCCTGTGCCGTCCAGGTCTGCTCTTCCCCGTTCACCAGAACAGTCGCGTCGATGAGGCAATCCGACAGCTGCCCGCCGTAGGCCCCGGCGTTCATGGCGCAGCCGCCGCCCAGGGTGCCGGGGATGCCGGAGGCAAACTCCAGCCCGGAAAGGCCCTCGCCCTGGGCAAAGGCTGACACCCGCGCAAGGGTCGCCCCGGCCTGGGCCGCGACCACGTTCCCCTCCCGGGAGACGGCGCTCATGCCCTCCCCCAGGCCGATCACCAGGCCCCGGACGCCGCCGTCCCGCACGATCAGGTTGGAGCCGTTGCCGATGACGTAGGCCTCAACGCCCAGCGCCTTCGCCGCGGCCAGCGCCCGCGCCACGTCCCCGCCGCTCTCCGGCAGGAACAGCACGTCCGCCGGTCCCCCCACCCGGAAGGTGGTGTGGCAGGACATGGGCTCGTTCACCAGGATCTGGTCGGGTCGGGCAAATCCTAAGAGGGCTTCAACGATGCGATCCATAATGCCTCCATTTTTGAGAATCAGGAGTGAGGAGTTGACCGGGGGTTCCACCTGTCTGTAGGGGCGCCGTTGCGGCGGGCGGCGAAACGCCGCCCCTACGGACACCGGACGCCATGAATGGCGTCCCTACGAGGAAACAGCGGCAGCAACTATCCCTGTTCCCTTTGGGCCTGCCGGCCCCATCTCGCTGAAAACAGTCCGCCGGACTGTTTTCCAGGCGCTCGATGTCCCTGTTTCCTGTTCCCTAATCCCTAATCCCTAATCCCTAATCCCTGAAATCAAAAGTTGAAATAAATGAACGGATTGTAGCTCCCCACCGCCACGTAGGTCACAGCCACAAAGGTGAGGGCCAGCAGGGCCGCTGCGCCGGTGACCTTCATCAGGTTCGCGGGCACATGGACCTTGTCCCGCAAGAACTCCGGCACCGGCAGGCTGAACAGCACCCCGGCGGCCAGGAACGGCCCGTACTCCCGCAGGAACGCCCCGGTGAGGCCGTTCCACAGCGGCGCGCCGCCCAGGCCAAACATCGAACCATAGAATATGCGCGCCACGTGGAGATTATCCGAGCGGATCATCACCGTGATGGTCACCACCACGAACATGGCGTAGAAGTGGCCGATGGCGTGCTTGCTCATCCACTTGCCCATGCCCGTCAGGCGCTCGATCACCAGGAACACGCCGAAGCCGAAGCCCCAGAGGAAGTAGGTCCAGGCCGCGCCGTGCCACAGGCCGGTGAGGGTCCAGACGATCATCATGTTCAGCACCAGCCGCGGCGTCTTCACCCGGCTGCCGCCCAGGGGGATGTACAGGTAGTCCGTGAACCAGCTGCCCAGGGAGATGTGCCACCGCTTCCAGAACTCGCCCACGCTCTTGCAGATAAAGGGATAGGTGAAGTTCTCCAGGAAGTGGAAGCCGAACATGCGTCCCAGGCCGATGGCCATGTCGGAATAGCCGGAGAAGTCGTAGTACACCTGCATCAGGTAGGCGCAGGCCGCCAGCCACGCGCTCACCACGGAGAGCTGCTGGGTCTCCAGGGCGAAGGCCGTGTCCACCAGCAACCCCAGGTTGTTGGCCAGCAGCATCTTCTTGCACAGGCCCCGCATGAAGCGCACGGTGCCCTCGATGAAGTCGTCCAGGTTCTCCCGGCGGTTCTCGATCTCCTCCGCCACGGTCTGGTAGCGCACGATGGGGCCGGCGATCAGCTGGGGAAAGAAGGAGATGTACAGGCAGACGTTGATCAGGTTCCTCTGCACCTTGCCGTTGCCCCGGTACACGTCGATCACGTAGCTCATGGCCTGGAAGGTGAAGAAGGAGATGCCGATGGGCAGCGTGATCTGGGGCACCGGCAGGCGCAGGCTGAACCACAGGTTCAGGCTGTTCATCAGGAACATCAGGTACTTGAACACGCCCAGCAGGCCCAGGTTGAACACCACCATCAGCGTCAGCGCCAGCTTGGCCTTCTTTTTGTCGTCCCGGACCCGGTCCACCCACAGGCCGAACAGCCAGTTCATGACGATGGAGGCCATCATGATCGGGAAGAACTTCGGCGCGCCGAAGGCATAGAAGCCCAGGCTCATCACCGACAGGAACACATTGGCGGCCTTGCGCCATCTTTTCAATATGTAATAGCCGATCAGCACCACCGGCAGGAAGTAGAACAGAAACTCGATGCTGGAAAAGACCATGGATCGCACTCCTCGGGAGCATAGTTTTACTGATACATTATACATCATCCCTTGCGGTTTGTCCATGTTTATATTGACAGCCGCCCCGAAGGGGAGTATTCTATTCTTAACCAAATATATCAACAGGGAGGCATTTCCATGAAGTTCTATTCCATCTACGACGCCGAGTTCAAGCCCTACGGCCAGGTGCTGGAGGGATACGACACGAAGGAGCTCTGCGAGGCCATGATGAAGATCGACCTGCCGGAGGGCACCGCCTACGAGCCCGGCATCGACAGCCTCGAAGCCTGCGCCATCTTTAAGCCCCTCTCCGACCGCGCCTACGGCGGCATGCCCATCCAGCTGGGCATGTGCTGGGGCCACAACACCAAGCTGAACTGCCTGGAGTATCACCGGGACAGCGAGGTGAACATCGGCACCCATGACTTCGTGCTGCTGCTGGCCAAGCAGGGCGAGATCGAAAACGGCGTGCTGGACACCGCGAAGGTGAAGGCCTTCAAGGTGCCCGCGGGCGTGCCCGTGGAGGTGTACGCCACTTCCCTGCACTACGCTCCCTGCCACTTAAGTGCCGCCGACGGCTTCCGCGTGGCCGTGGTGCTGCCCAGGGGCACCAACACCGAAAAGCCGGACTTTGAGCCCAGGAGCGAGGAGGACACCTGGATGACCGCCCGCAACAAGTGGCTGCTGGCCCACCCGGAATCCTCCGAGGCCAAGGGCGGCGCCCACATCGGCCTGAAGGGCGAGAACATCGACATCGCGTAAGTTATACAAATGGTTCTTCACGGAAAGTTGAGAGACTGGTATACCATAGTCTGTTGACGTTATGTACAGATCCTTCGCTTCGCTCAGGATGACAAGTTACAAATTCGTTGTCATCCTGAGCGGGAGGTTGGAAACCCAGAGGGTTTCCAAGTCCGGCCTGTAGGCCGGACCGCGGATTTTCAATCCAGGGGATTGAAAACCGCGCCGTGCGAAGGATCTGTACGTTTGTCAGCTAACAGCATTAAAAGAGAACACCTGCGAATTCCTTCTTTTCATCCCTCATCTTTCCGAGATGAGCCCTATAAATGCCCGCGGCACCGGATTTCCGGTGCTGCTTTTATTGACAGATCTTTGTCAATCTGGTAAAATTAACATAAACAATCAAGCATTGGAGGGATCGACTTATGTTGAAGAGACGCTTTCTGGCGCTGCTGTTGGCGGCGGTTCTGCTGGTTGGGCTCCTGCCGGCGCTGAACGCCGGGGCCAGGGCCGACGGCCTGCAATACTGGATCGGCGTGGACGTGAAGAACCAGCGCACCACGATCTACTCCACCGCGGACAACAGCGTGGTTCACTGCTGGCTTTGCACCACCGGCGCGTCCGCCACGCCCACGCCCCAGGGCACCTTCTACCTGCCTGAGGCCAAGGGCAGCGAGCGCAAGGAGTGGTTCTCCTTCACCCGCAGCTGGGTGAAATACGCCGTGCGCTACACCCGTCGGCTCTACTTCCACTCCGTCCTGTACCGCAAGGCGGACGACAACTCCATGATGACCGGCACGCTGCACCACCTGGGCAAAAAGGGCTCCGCGGGCTGCGTGCGCCTGGAGGTGCAGCACGCAAAGTGGCTGTGCGACAACTGCCCCACCGGCACGATGGTGGTCATCTACAGCGGCGTGGACGACCCGCGCATCACCAGCATCCTGGGCCATCAGCCCAGCCTGGAGACCACGCCCTCGCTGCCCGCGCCGCCCATCGTGACGGGCCTGACGCTGAGCGCCGCCGGCCCCATCACGATGAACAAGGGCGAGACGCTGCAGCTCTACGCCGCGGTTGAGCCCGCCTACGCCACCACGTCGATCCGCTGGAAGTCCAGCAAGACCAAGTACGTGAAGGTGGACCAGAACGGCCTGGTGACCGCCGTGGGCAACGGCCCCGCCACCATCACCGCCACCACCTCCAACGGCATCCAGGCCAAGGTGCAGATCGACTCCGTGGACCCGACCATCGCCCGGTCCGTGTCCCTGGTCGCGCCCGCCCTGACCGTGAACGTGGGCGAGACGCTGCAGCTGGGCGCCGTCACCGACCCGGCCACCGCCGCCGCCGCGCTGACCTGGAAGTCCAGCAAGTCCCGGTACGCCACCGTGGACGGCAGCGGCCTGGTGACCGGCATGGCCGCGGGCACCGCCAAGATCACCGTCACCACCTCCAACCGCAAGAAGGCCACCGTCACTGTGAAGGTGCTGGACCCCTACGCCCCCGCCTCCGTGGCGCTGGCCGAGGTCGGTCCCCTCACCCTGCACGTGGGCGAGAGCCTGACGCTGAACCCGGTGCTCACTCCCGCCACCGCCAAGACCACCTTCACCTGGACCAGCTCCAAGAAGGCGCGTGTGGCCGTGGACGGCAGCGGCACCATCACCGCCCTGCGCAAGGGCAAGGTCAAGATCACCGTCAAGACCGCCAACAAGAAGAGAGCGTCCATCGTCGTGAACGTGGTCGATTAAAGGAGCGATTCCCATGAAAAAGCTGCGCGCATTGTGCCTGGCGCTGGTCCTGGCGCTGGTGATCGGGCTGCTGCCCGGCCTGGCCCCGGCCAGGGCCGAGGGCGAGCTTGCCCTACTGGATCGGCGTGGACGTGCAGAACCAGCGGGTCACCGTGTACTCCACCGCGGACAACAGCGTGGTGCACCGCTGGCTGTGTTCCACCGGCAAGAGCGCCACCCCCACCCCCACCGGCACCTACACCATCCCCGCCAGCCACAACACCCGCAAGGAGTGGTACAAGTTCGGCGGCGTCTACGTGAAGTGGGCCACCCGCATCACCGGCGGCATCTACTTCCACTCCGTGCTGTTCTTCAAGCGCAGCGACAACAGCCTCCAGACCAACACGCTGAAGCTGCTGGGCCACTCGGCCAGCCACGGCTGCATCCGGATGGAGGTGCCCAACGCCAAGTGGATCAGCGACAACATCGCCGCCGGCACCACCGTCATCATGCACAAGGGCGTGGACGACGGCCGCATCACCGGCGTGCTGGGCGGCAGCGCCGGACTGGCCGTGACGCCGTCGATGCCCATGCCGCCCAGCGTGCAGGCCCTGCAGCTGGACCAGGCCGGGCCCATCACCCTGGGCAAGGGCCAGAGCATCCAGCTGAACTGCGCCGTCATCCCCGGCGACGCGCCCACCTCGCTCACCTGGCGGTCCAGCAGCTCCAAGCGCGTCACCGTGAGCAACACCGGCCTCGTCACCGCCGTGGGCAACGGCACCGCCACCATCTCCGTCACCGCCTCCAACGGCGTGAAGGCGTCCCTGAAGGTGGAATCCGTGGACCCGACCGTGGCCAAGAGCGTAGCCCTGGACCGGAAGGGCACGATCTACGTGAACGTGGGCGAGGCCGTCCAGCTTTACGCCACCGTGGCCCCGGAGACCGCCGCCACGGCGCTGACCTGGAAGACCAGCAAGCCCAAGTACGCCGTGGTGGACGGGAACGGCCTCGTCACCGGCATCGCCAAGGGCTCCAGCAAGATCACCGTGATGACCGCCAACAGGAAGAAGGCCAGCGTGACCGTGAAGGTGCTGGACCCCTACGCCCCGGCGCGGGTGCTGCTGGCGGAGAAGGGCACGATCACGCTGCACGCGGGCGAGGCCGTCCAGCTGAACGCCTCCCTGCTGCCGGAGACCTCCATCACCACCTACACCTGGCTGACCAGCAAGGCGAGGGTCGCCGTGGTGGACGGCAACGGCCTCGTCACCGCCCTGCAGAAGGGCACCGCCAAGATCACCGTCCGCACCGCCAACAAGAAAAAGGCGACGGTCAAGATCAAGGTGATTGATTAGAGGGATTTGGAAATAGTTTTCCCAAAACACCATCCAAGGACATCCCCACCGCAGCGGGGATATGCCCGCAGGCGTTCCTCTTGCCTCCCCTTGAAAAGGGAGGTGGCCCGCAGACATTCCCCTTGCCTCCCCTTTCAAGGGGAGGTGGCCCGCAGGGCCGGAGGGGTTGTCGTGGGAACGCCATTTTTTGGCGGCCTGCACCAAAACAAGTGAACTTCGCGGGCGCGCACATCGCGCGCCGCCTCGCTCGTTCAAAAGTTTTGGGTTGCAGACCGCCTTTTCCGATGGGGAGCAACGAGTAAAATATGAGGTTATCGTAGGGACGCCATATATGGCGTCCGCGGGCGGCATATATGCCGCCCCTACAGGGATGATTGCAACGCCCGGAAATACTTCGAGACAACCTCATCCGAAAATGTAGGGGCGCCGTTGCGGCGTCCGTCAAGGAGAAACGACCTCTTCCGTCATTTGCTTCGCAAATGCCACCTTCCCCTAAATGGGAAGGCTTTTGGGCACACAAGAAACGCCCGCTCCGAAGAGCAGGCGCGAATCTCAACCTACACAGACGCCCGCCCCATAATCTACGGGGCGGGCGGATGGCGCTACCTCGCGGCAGCAATTGTCATTGACACTGTCAATCGTCGATGATCTTGGTGACAACGCCGGAACCCACGGTGCGGCCGCCTTCACGGATAGCGAAGCGCAGACCTTCCTCGCAGGCGATGGGGGTGATCAGG
>OMZP01000003.1 GCA_900315585.1 uncultured Eubacteriales bacterium
CCTGATCACCCCCATCGCCTGCGAGGAAGGTCTG
The DNA here is from genome assembly GCA_900315585.1 of uncultured Eubacteriales bacterium. Taxonomy (GTDB): domain Bacteria; phylum Bacillota; class Clostridia; order Christensenellales; family Aristaeellaceae; genus UBA2862. The sequence continues at coordinate 35 of OMZP01000003.1, forward strand.
CGCTTCGCTATCCGTGAAGGCGGCCGCACCGTGGGTTCCGGCGTTGTCACCAAGATCATCGACGACTAAGCCGGTAGGACCGGCAGCCAACTGCTGCCGCGTACACTGACCATCCGCCCGCCCCGTAGATTATGGGGCGGGCGTCTGTGTTGGATGGGATTCGAGTTTTTGTTGATTAAATGTGCGCCCACTCACCAAGGAGTAGGCGTTTTTTCGTTCCCAAAGCCTTCCCCTTTAGGGGCGTCGAGCGCCCGGAAAACAGTCCTGTGGACTGTTTTCAGCGAGACGGGGACGGCAGTCCCGTGGAACGGTGGCCGAGCGCAGCGAGGTCGGAAGAGGTCGTTTCTCCTTGACGGACGCCATGAATGGCGTCCCTACGGGGTGTATCATCTCGCATCGACATCCGTAGGGACAGCATTCATGCTGTCCGTTGGGCGGGCGCCGCAACGGCGCCCCTACATTTTCGGATGAGGTTGTCTCGAAGTATTTCCGGGCGTTGCAATCATCCCTGTAGGGGCGGCATATATTGTCAAGAGCAACATGGTTTACAGATAGTGCAATGACATGGTTTACACCTCCGCGAAGCGGAGGAGGGCGCGAATGAGGTGGAGGGAGGCCGAAGGCCGACCGAAACCTCATTCGCGCGGCGCGCCGAAGGGGGATCACGTGTCCGTCCACCGCGGATCATTCTGGATGAGATACGCGCGTTTGAAGGTGAATACACGCTTCTCCACGTCGATCCTTCCGATCCTGAACTGGCGGAAGAACAGAGACACGCATCCAGGATGCTTCGAGGGGCGAACAGCGATCTCCTTGTCGCCGAAGGCTTCGCTCAGGAAATAACCCTGGCTGTTCCAGTTGAAATAGCCGCTGGATTTGACCTTGCGAAGCTCGCAGCCCTCGGGATATTCCCACTCGGCGATGACGTCGGTATACGCCCGATCACTCCGGGTGTAGTGCTGCGCCGGGGTATCCAGCTTCAAGGCGTGATGAGGTCTTTCGTAGTTGTAGAATTGTCGGTTCCGTTCGAATTTTCGGTCGGAATCCTCAAAATCTTCCAGCTCAGTATACCTCAACAGTTCCCGGGTCAGCGTACCGTTGAAGCGTTCCTCCTTGCCCTGGGTCTGTGGATGCAGCGCGCGTCCGTGCATGGTCAGCACACCCAGCTCCATCAGCCACACCTCAAAGTGCGTAAAACCCGTGCTTTGCGAGGTTCCCCAGGGCGGTCCATTGTCGCACAGCAACGAAAATGGCAGTCCGTAGGTATCGAAAAGCCCGATCATCACAGGCTTGATCTCCTCAAAGGTCTCCCCGTGCATGGCCTTGCAGCACAGATTGAAGCGGCTGTAATCGTCGATGATGTTGAGCGGATGGCAGTACAGCCCGTTCTTCATCTTCACCTTGCCCTTGTAATCCGCCTGCCACATCTGGTTCGCAAAGGTTTTCTCAAACCGCTTGTACGGCGTTGACGCCGCGCTGGCCTCGCGGGTGATTAAGCCATTGCGCTTCAGAATGTTGTTGCAGGTCTTCGCGCTGGGCAAGCCCTCGACGCCCTGATTTGTCAGGATTCGGTGGATCTTCGTGGCTCCTATGGCTGGATGCGCCTTTCGGTATGCCACGATGATCTCTTCGATCTTTGGGTCAGTTTGTTGGATTCGATGGGGCCGACGACTCTGGTCATTTAGTGTTTCTCCCGCTTCATAGCGCTTGATCCACTTGTCTCCTGTCGGCCGACTGATCCCGTATTCCCGGCACAAAGCGCTCTTCGTCTTCTCACCTGACTGTGCGCGCCTGACGAACTCTTCTCGCATTTGGTTTACTCCCTTTGCTTCCCAAGGCATTCTCCGTCCCTCCGGCCTTTTTGCCTTGAGTTTATACTCTGGTTGTAAACCATGTGCTTGCACTATTTGTAAACTATGTTACTACTCTATACAATATATGCCGCCCGCGGACGCTATGAATGGCGTCCCTACGATAACCTCATACTTTACTCGCTGCTCCCCATCGGAAAAGGCGGCCTGCAACCCAAAACTTTTGAACGAGCGAGGCGGCGCGCGATGTGCGCGCCCGCGAAGTTCACTTGTTTTGGTGCAGGCCGCCAAAAATCTTCGTTCCCACCCCCCGTTCCAATTTGTCAACCCGCTTACCGGTTGCGGAAAAGCACAACCTATGTTATGATATAACCAACACTTTACAGGGGGATTGGACATGAGCAGAAAGGCATGGGACGAGGTTTTTGCGGCGCGGTTTGCCCGGCACGAGGACGAATTGAAGTGGCTGTACTGCGAGCTGTACGGCAACGACATGCAGGCCTACGAGTACTTCGTGGGCATGCTGTATCGGGCGTGGCAGGCGCGGCCGGAGGCGCTCCGGCGCATCGACCGCCAGCGGGAGGCCAACCCCGGCTGGTATCGGGAGCGGAACATCACGGGCATGCTGATGTATGTGAAGGCCTTTGCCGGGACGCTGAACGGCGTGCGGGAGAAGCTGGATTACATCGAGGACTGCGGCGTGAACTACCTGCACCTGATGCCGCTGCTGGAGAGCCCGGAGGGCCGCAGCGACGGCGGCTATGCCGTGTCCGACTTCCGAAAGGTCCAGCCGGAGCTGGGCACCATGGAGGACCTCTCCGCCCTGGCGGACGACTGCCACGAGCGGGGCATCGTGCTGTGCCTGGACTTCGTGATGAACCACACCAGCGAGGACCACGAGTGGGCGGTGAAGGCCCGGGCGGGGGATTGGGAGAGCCAGTGCCGCTACTTCTTCTATGACAACTGGGTGGTGCCCAACGAGTACGAGCGCACCGTGCCCCAGGTGTTCCCCACCACCGCGCCGGGGAATTTCAGCTGGTGCCCGGAGCTGAACAAGGTGGTGATGACCACCTTCTGGCCCTATCAGTGGGACCTGAACTACGCTAACCCCATGGTGTTCAACGACATGACGGACAACATGCTCTACCTGTGCAACCGGGGCGTGGACGTGATCCGCCTGGACGCGGTGCCCTACATCTGGAAGGCCCTGGGCACCAACTGCCGGAACCTGCCGAAGGTGCACACCCTGGTGCGCATGATGCGCATGGCCTGCGAGATCGTCTGCCCCGGCACACTGCTGCTGGGCGAGGTGGTCATGGCGCCGGACAAGGTGGTGCCCTATTTCGGCACGGTGCTCAAGCCCGAGTGCCACATGCTTTACAACGTCACCACCATGGCCTCCATCTGGCACACCGTGGCCACCCGGGACGCGCGCTTGTTGAAGCACCAGCTCTCCCAGGTGTTCGCCCTGCCGGGGCAGTACACCTTCCTCAACTACCTGCGCTGTCACGACGACATCGGCTGGGGCCTGGACTACGACTTCCTGGGCCAGTTCGGCCAGGGCGAGGTGCCCCACAAGAAGTACCTGAACGACTACCTGACGGGCAAGTGGGCCGGGAGCCCCGCCCGCGGCGAGCTCTACAACGACGACCCGCGCCTGGGCGACGCCCGCCTCTGCGGCACCACCGCCTCCCTCTGCGGCGTGCAGTCGGCGCTGGAGAGCGGGGACAGGGTGGCCCTGGACGCGGCGGTGCAGCTGGACGTGGCCCTGCACGCGCTGATGTTCACGCTCAGCGGCGTGCCCGTGCTCTACAGCGGCGACGAGATCGCCATGCTGAACGACGAGAGCTATCACGACGACCCCATGAAGGCCGAGGACAGCCGTTACCTGCACCGGGGCGACATGGACTGGGCCGCCGCCGAAAAGCGCGGCGACGAAACCACGCCCCAGGGCCGGGTGTTCCAGGCCGTGAAGCGGCTGGAGGGCCTGCGCCGGGACCACGTGGCCTTCGATTCCGCCGCCGAGGTGCATCTGGTGCCGGGGCTGCCGGATTCCCTGCTGGGCATCGAGCGGGTGATCGGCGGCGAGCGATTGATCGCCGTGTTCAACTTCGCCGAGTTCGCCCAGGCCGCCCTGCCCGGGGACACCGCCCGCTACCGCGACCTCTGGATCGACAAGTCCGCTTCCGCCGAGACCATCACCGTCCCCGCGGGCGGCTTCCGGTGGCTTTTGCAGGAGTGAGGAGTGTGGAGAGTGGAGAGTGGAGTTAGGAATAGCGGCTGACGCACATCCCAAAGGCTTCCCCACCGCAGTGGGGAAGTCCCCGCGAAGCGGGGGATAGGGCACTCCCTGTTTGCCGACAGTCGTTCTATATGTTCCAAGGTGCCCCACCACCGCAAGCGGTCCCCCTCCCCATTGCGATGGGGAGGCAAGAGGAAGCGTTACCGTGCCTGTTTTTCAAGGAGCCCCATATGCGCAGATTGATTCCCATATTGTTGTTGTGCCTGCTGCTGACGGCCTGCGGGCAGGCAACCCCGACGCCGACCCCGGAACCCACGGCCGCGCCGACGCCGGAGGCGACCATCGAGCCCATTGCGGCGGAGACGGAGGCGGCAGGCATGTCCGGATTTGACTTTGGCGAGAGCGCGGCCCTTCCGGCGCTGTCCTCTTCCGAGGCCGCGGAGAAGGTGCGCTCGGACGGGGAGGCGGTGTACCTGTTCGCGACGAACGTGGGCAAGGGTGACGCGCTGGTTTTGCGCTGCGGCGACTGGATCGGCCTGATCGACACAGGCAAGACCTGGGCGCGGGGCCGGGTGGACCAGGCCCTGGCGGTGATGGGGTCGAGCTTCCGTGCCGAAGACAGCTATCGCCTGGATGCCGTGTTCCTCACCCACACCGACGACGACCACGTGGGCGGGCTCAAGTGGATGACCGTGCATGACGGGCGAATCCCCAACCGAGCGATCGAGGCGCTGTACGCCTCGGCGCTGTACACCGGCGTGAAGGAGGGCAAGCACCCGGCGGTGCAGGCCATGGGCGGCGCGCAGTGGCTCAAGCGGGGCGACGAGGTCCCGCTGGGCGACAGCGGCGCGGTGTTGAAGGTGCTGGCCCCGGCGTCGAAGTACACCGACAAGGACGACAACAACTCCCTGGTGATGATGCTGGAGTCGCCCCAGGGCAGGATCCTGCTCGCCGGGGACATGGAGCTGCCGGAGGAGGCGGAGCTGCTGAACCAGGGGGACGACCTGTCCTGCGCCGTGTTGAAGGTGCCCAACCACGGTGACGACGACACCACCAGCGCCCAATTCGCCAATGCCTGCGCCGCGCAGATCGCCGTGGTCTCCACCGACAGCCAGCAGAAGCCCGGCACGCCCGACCCCGGCGTGGTCAGCCGCCTGGAGGCGGCGGGCAGCCAGGTGGTGGTCACCGAGGACAGCGGCCTGGGCATCCTGGTGACGCTGAAAAACGGCGTCGCCACCGCCGAGGCCGTGGACTTCCCGTATCCCGCCGTCTCCGGCCTGTCCATCGCCCGGGTGGACGCCTCGGACGACACCATCACCCTCCAAAACACCTCGGACAAGGCCATCGGCCTGCTGGGCATGTACCTCTACTCCGACAAGGGCAACGAGATGTACGTGTTCGCCGACGAGAGCCTCGACCCCGGCGCCACCCTCACCGTCGGCACCAACTCCACCGAGGGCGATTACGACCTCCTCTGGGACGACAAGAAGGTCATCAACAAGAAGAAAACCGACACGATCTACCTCGACGACAACTGTGGCCGCCTGATCGACTGGATGGGGAACGGGAAATAGGGAATAGGCAATAGGGAATAGGCAATAGGAAATGCTGCTGCCGCGCGGCAGCCACAAATCCTATTGCCTATTGCCTTGTGCCTATTGCCTCAAAAATGCCTTAATTCCGCCGCCTGTTGACAAGCAGGCGGCTTTTGCGTTATCAAAATGCGACTTTTCCCCCAAGGGCGGCGGCTTGTGATATAATTAAAAAGGATTTCTGTAGGTATCCATACCACCACCGAAGGGGTGAAACGATATGGCATTGCTGCGCGTCGGCCTGAACACGGGCAAGAAGCGGGAGGAGCTGCTCCAGAGCTACGAGGGGGAGGAGCCCTACATGCCCGGCGGCTACGAGACCCCCTATGACGGCGAGGAGCCGTACATGCCGGAGGGCTACGACGACGAGGGCTATGAGGACGATTACGGCACCGACGGGCCCTATGACGACGGGTATTACGACGACGAAGGCTACGACGGCAGCCGCTATGACGACGACTACGGCTACGACGAGGCCTACGGCTACGACGGGGACGGCTACCCCGCGGAGGGCGAGGAGGGCTACGGCCCCGCGCCCTATTACGACGCGCCCGAATACGTGCCGGACTATCCGGAGAACGGCGTGGGCGACCTGCTGTACTATGTGGACGAGCACGAGTGGATCAACTGGGTGCTGCTGTTCCTGCTGCCCCCGCTGGGCATCTGGCTGCTGTGGCGGCGCAACCGCTACAGCCAGAACGCCAACATCCTGCTGACGCTGCTGTCGCTGCTGTGGCTGCTGGCGGTGCTGGTGCTGGTGTTCGTGCGCCCGTTCCGGCCCCAGACCGACACCACCATCACGCCCCAGCCCGTGGGCGCGGCGGCGCTGCCCACCGAGGTGCCCGTGGAGACGCCGGAGCCGGAGCCGGTGGAGGCCGTGGTGGTCACCGCCGAGGAGGTGGACGACGCCAACGCCGTGTTCATCGTGGCGGACAAGCCCTACTATCACCAGAGCGAGGTCTGCAACTTCATCGGCGGGGCGGAGACCAAGCGCATCGCCCGGAACACCGCCATCGAGCAGAGCCTGCTGGCCTGCCCCTACTGCCTGGCCAGCCAGTACAGCGACGGCCTGTGGGATCTGGTGTTCGTCAACGCCGAGATGGAGGACCGCAGCAACATGACGGTCTACTGCTCGGCCTACAACACCTTCTTCCACACCGACGCCGACTGCTCCGACCTGGGCACCGACGGCCACGAGGTGGGATTGAAGGAGGCCCTGCTGATGGGCAAGACCGCCTGCGACAAGTGCTGCCCCAGCGCCGCCCGGGAGGTGTTCTGCACCGTGGACGGCACCTACTACCACGTGGACGAGTTCTGCTCCGGCATGCGCAACGCCAGCAAGGTCACCTACGCCGAGGCGCGGGTCACCGGCAAGAAGCGTTGCCCGGTGTGCATCGGCGGCACCGACGAGACCGAGGAGGCGGCGGCCGAGGCCGAGGCCCAGAGCGGCTACTACGTCTACGCCACGCCCAACGGCACCTACTATCACGTGAATTCCACCTGTTCCGGCATGAAGGACGCCCAGCAGGTGCTGCTGTCCACGATGCTCCAGCAGAAGCGGCCGGCCTGCCCGGTGTGCTGCCCCGACGCGGAGGCCACCGTGTTCGCCCAGTCCGGCAACCCCTATTACCACTCATACGCCACCTGCTCCGGCATGACCAACGCCACCCAGGGCATTCTCGTGAACGCCCTCGCCGCGGGCTTGACCCGCTGTCCGGTGTGCTGGACGGAGGGAAACGGGACTTGACGACGAAGGAAGCGGGCCGAAAGGCCCGCTTCCTTCGTCGTCAATGCCAACTTTGCGATGGGAATTCCAAAAGCCTTCCCCTTTAGGGGCGTCGAGCGCCCGGAAAACAGTCCTGTGGACTGTTTTCAGCGAAACGGGGACGGCAGTCCCATGGAACGGTGGTTGAGCGCAGCGAAACCGGATGAGGTCGACCTTGTTCGCCATGTGCGGCACGTCGTCGACCCCGCAGGGACGCCATTCATGGCGTCCGCAAGTCCGCCGCGTTTCCCCTCTACCAGGTCAGCACCTCGCACCCATCCTCGGTGATGGCCACCAAATCCTCCACGCGAACGCCGAACTTGCCGGGGAGGTAGATGCCGGGCTCCACGGAAAAGATCATGCCGGGGGTCGCCACGACCTCGCTGACGGCGGACACGTCCGGGAATTCGTGTTCGTTGAGACCAATGCCGTGGCCGGTGCGGTGGTTGAAGTACGGGCCGTAGCCCGCGTCCTCGATGACCTTCCGGGCGGCGCGGTCGATGTCCTTCAGCTTCACACCGGGCTTGCAGGCGGCGATGCCCGCGCGGTTGGCGGCAGTGACCAGGTCGTGCACTTTTTTCTGCTCGCCTGAGACCGGGCCGAAGTGCACGGTGCGGGTCATGTCGCTGCAATACCGCTTCCAGATCAGGCCCACGTCCATGATGACGGTGTCGCCCATTTTCAGCCGGGTGCCGTCGCTGTCGTGATGGGGCTCCGCGCCGCTTGTGCCAAAGCAGATCAGCGGCGTGAACGCGGGGCCGGAAGCGCCCAGCTCCAGGGCAATTTGATTGTACAGCGCCTGGATCTCCTTCTCGGTGCAGCCCTCGTGCAGCGCCTCGCCGATGCGGCGGCACACCTCCACGTTCATCTGGCTGCTCACGCGCATCAGGGCAAGCTCCTCCGCGTCCTTGATGAGCCGCGCGTCGTCCACCGGCTGGCTGCCCAGCACCGGGGTCACGTCCTTCCGCGCCTGCATCAGGCGGATGGTGAAGTGGCTGGGCCAGGTCTTGTCGATGCCGATGGGCCCGGCGTCCACGTCCGCCGCCAGCAGCGCCACGGGGTCGTCCGTGTCGTCGTAGAGGGCAAGCGGCACGTCCGTCTGCCCCTCCAGGGCGAACAGCCGGTTGCCGTACAGCGTCAGCCGCCCGTCCCCCTTCACCAGCAGCGCCAGCATCCGCTCAAAGGGCTCGCACCACACCCCGGTCAGGTAGAATACCGAGGCGGGGTTCGTGACGATGATCTGCTTGAGGCCGCAGGCGGACATATTTTGGGTGACCTTTATGATACGTTGCGTGTTCATTTCAATATCCCTTCAAATATATAAGTGTGGAGAGTGGAGTGAGGAGTGAGGAGTTCAGGTAGAAATCCTTCGGATTTCTTTTTATCCAGGAGAAGCGAAACGCTTTGCTTCTGTTTGAATGAAAACAAATCCGCAAGGATTTGCACCACAATTCCTCACTCCTCATTCCTCATTCCTCACTCCTCCGCGCCATAGCGTTCCAGCTCGACGCCGCTCTCGTTCAGGATCTCCAGGGAGAACTCATCGGGGTAGCCCTCCTCGTACACCACCCGCCGGATGCCGCTGTTCACGATCATCTTTGCGCAGAGCACGCAGGGCTGGTGGGTGCAGTAGAGGGTCGCGCCGTCGATGCTGCTGCCCAGCCGCGCCGCCTGGATGATGGCGTTCTGCTCGGCGTGCACCGCGTAGCAGATCTCGTGGTGGGTGCCGGAGGCGATGCCCAGCTTCTCCCGCAGGCACTCGCCCCGCTCCACGCAGGTCTTGATGCCCGCCGGCGCGCCGTTGTAGCCCGTGGTCACGATGCGCTTGTTCTTTACGATCACCGCGCCGATCTTCCGGTTCGGCTTGTAACAGCTGGCCCACGAGGCGATCACCTTCGCCAGCTCCATAAACCGCGCGTCCCACTTGTCCATGCGGATGCCCCCTTTGAGTGAGTTTGATGGTACTATTATAGTATATCGGTGGGGGAAATGCAAATTGGATTTGGGCTGGGGTTTTGGCGGCCTGCGCGGGGAAGACCGGGAACGCCTATTTTTGGCGGCCTGCTTCGCTGTTTGGTGAAGCTTCGCGCTCAGCACATCGCGCTGAGCCGCTCGCTTCAAAGCACGACTCAGCAGGCCGCCTTTTCCGTTGGGGAGCAGCGAGGGAGGGTTGCGGCTTTCGGCAATGCGGACAGCATGAATGCTGTCCCTGCGGATGTCGTTGCGGTATGGCGCAATTCCGTAGGGACGCCATTCATGGCGTCCGGGAAAGGGGAACGACCTCATCCGACCTCGCTGCGCTCGGCCACCGTTCCATGGGACTGCCGTCCCCGTCTCGCTGAAAACAGTCCACAGGACTGTTTTCCGGGCGCTCGACGCCCCTAAAGGGGAAGGCTTTGGAAGCTGTGCGGGAGGCTGACCCGCAAAGGCAAACCCCATGCGCTGGAATCAGTGGCGCATGGGGTTTGGATCAGGCGTGCGGCAGCGAACGGGATGGAACATCCCATGTTCCACGCGGCAGCAAATGGGGTCGAGCGCCCTGCGCTCGCACGCGGCAGCAAATGGCCGCCGGCCCTGCCGGCTTATTCGATGACGCCGCCCTCGACGACCAGGTTGTCGGGATCGACGGCGTCGCCGTAGACCTCCTTCAGGGTCGCCTCATAGTCGGCGTGGAAGAAGTTCTCGGCGGCCAGGGCCTCGATCTCCTCGTTGATATAGGCCAGGACGGTGTCGTTGCCCTTCTGCACGGCGGGGGCGATGGTGTCCAGGCTGCCGAGGCTCTCGATGCCCACGGTGAAGCCGGGGTTCTCGATGGCCCAGGCCAGCACCTCGGTGTTGTCGGTGGACAGGGCATCGCCGCGGCCGTCCAGCAGGGCGTTGAAGGTCTCGGTGTAGGTGTCGAACTTCAGCAGGTTCACGTCCGGCTCGTTGGCGGTGAACCAGGTCTCGGCGGTGGTGCCCTTGGAGACGATCAGGGTCTTGCCCCGCAGGCCTTCGATGTCGGTGATCAGCGCGGCGTCCGGGCTGACCACGCCCAGGGCTACCTTCATGTAGGGCAGGGCGAAGTCCACGACCTCGGCGCGCTCCGGGGTGACGGTGAAGTTGGCCAGGATGATGTCCACCTTGGCGCTGGTCAGGTATTCCACGCGGTTCGGCGCGTCCACGCTCACCAGCTCCAGCTCCACGCCCAGGTCCTCCGCCAGGCGGCGGGCGAAGTAGACATCGTAGCCCTGGTATTCGCCGGTCTCGTCCACATAGCCGAAGGGCTTCTTGTCGCTGAACACGCCGATGGTCAGCGTGCCGCTCTCCTTGATCTCGTCCAGGGTGCGGGCCTTGGCGTCGGCAAAGGCCGCGGGAATCAGGGCAATGGCCAGAACCAGAATCAGCGCAAACAGTTTCTTCATGATGATCTCTCCTTCTTATTTGGTCGTTTGGATTATATATAAACAGGCGGAACGGAATGAACGCTTGCGTCGTCCATTCCGCTCCGCCTGTATATATCCTTGGCCGCGTCAGAGCACGGGAAGTTCACCGGCAGGGCATCGGGCGACGCTGACGGCACATACAACACATGTTCTCAACGCGGAAGCTGCGCATCATGTTGTCGCCCTCCTTTTTCCTAGTGGTTCGCTCAGTTATAGGTGCATTATATGCGCCCGGGGGCGGGTTGTCAAGTGGGTAAACGACTTTTTAACAAATCAGCGCACGGCGTCAAATTCAAAGGTATTCAGGAACTGCTGAGCGCGCTCGGTCTGGGGGTGGTGGAAGAACTGTTTCGGCGGGGCCTCCTCCAGCACCAGCCCGCCCTCCAGGAACAGCACCCGATCGGCCACGGCCTCGGCGAAGCGCATCTCGTGGGTGACGATCAGCATGGTCATGCCCTCGCGGGCCAGGTCCAGCACCACGTTCAAGACCTCCCGCACCATCTCCGGGTCCAGGGCGGCGGTGATCTCGTCCAGCAGCAAAAGCCGCGGGTGCATCAGCATCGCCCGCACCAGGGCCACGCGCTGCTTCTGGCCGCCGGAGAGCTGCCGGGGCAGGGACTTCGCCTTCTCCGCCAGGCCCACCCGGGCCAGCGCCTGCTCCGCCTCGGCCTCCACCTCCGGCTTCGGCCGCTTCAGCGCCTGCACCGGGCCCAGCGTCAGGTTGCCCAGCACGTCCATGTGGGGGAACAGGTCGTAGCTCTGGAACACCATGCCCACCTGGCGGCGCACCTGCACCAGGTCCGCGCCGGTGTCGATGCGCTGCCCGTCCAGCAGGATCTCGCCGCCGTCCGGGCGCTCCAGGCCGTTGATGCACCGCAGCAGCGTGCTCTTGCCGCAGCCGCTGGGGCCCACCACCACGATGACCTCGCCCTCCTTCATGGCAAAGGATACGTCCTTCAACACGCCGTTGGCGTCGAAGTTTTTGCTGAGATGTCGGACCTCTAAGATTGGTTTATCACTCATTTGGAATCTCCTATCAGGTATTCAGGGAACAGGGAACAGGGCCCAGGGAACAGGAAATGCTGCTGCCGCGGTTTTTTATGGATGCCACTTGAACAGAAATTGCGGTAGCCACTATCCCTGTTCCCTATTCCCTGTTCCCTGTTCCCTCGAAATAACTTATGCCCACCGCTTTTCCAGCCTTCCGGCCACCAGGGAGATCGGCCAGCAGGCGAGGAAGTAGAGGAAGAACACCACGGCGTAGATCCAGACCGCGGCCTGGGGGGCATCGTAGCGGGCGGCGTCGATGATCTGGCTGCCCACCTTCAGCACCTCCACCACGCCGATCAGCATCACCAGCGAGGTGGTCTTGATCATGCGGGTGGCCAGGTTGATGGCCTGGGGCACCAGCCGCCTTGCCGCCTGGGGCAGCAGCACGAACCGCCAGCACTGGCCGCGGGTGAGGCCCAGGGCGGCGCTGCTCTCCCGCTGGTGGACGGGGATGGAGGTGATGGCGCCGCGCACCAGATCGCCCATCTCCCCCGCGCCCCAGAAGGTGAACACGGCCACCGCCGCCGTCTCGCCGGAGATCTGGATGTTGAAGGCCTTGGCTAGGCCGAAGTAGACCAGGAACAGCAGCACCAGCTGGGGCACGATGCGCACCGTCTCCAGCCAGAGCCGGAAGAAGGCCCGCACGACGGGGTTTTTCAGTGTCATCAGCGCGCCGACGATCAGCCCCAGGGCCACGGACAGCGCCACCGACAGCAGCGACAACTTCAGCGTCACGCCCAGGCCGCCCAGCAGCCGCGCCAGGTTATTGCCCTTGAACAGAACCGCCAAATCCTGCATAGCGCAGCCTCCTTTCCCAGAGCGAGAACGCGATGGAGACGGGCAGCAGCAGCGTCAGGTAGGCCACCGTCAGCATCAGCAGCGCCTCGTCGGTCTTGTAGTACATGCCGATCAGATCCTTGGCCACGTACATCAGATCCGCCAGGGCTACGGCGCTGAACACGCTGGTCTCCTTGATCAGGAAGATGGCGTTGGCGCCGATGGCCGGGACGGCCGTGGCCAGCGCCTGGGGCAGGATCACGAACCGCATGTTTTGCAGGGGCGTCAGCCCGATGCACATGCCGGATTCCGTCTGGGCCCGGTCCACCGCCTCCAGGCCGCTGCGCAGCGCCTCGGCCATGTAGGCCCCGCCCAGGAAGGTGAGCCCCGTGATGGCGCAGGCCTCCGCGCTCAGCTTCACGCCCACCTTCGGCAGGCCGAAGTAGAGGAAGAACAGCTGCACCAGCAGCGGGGTGTTCCGCGCCAGCTCGATGTAGGCGGAAGCGATCTGCTTCAGCACCGGCACCCTGTACCAGCGCGCCAGGCAGCACAGCGCCCCCACCGCCAGCGACAGCAGTATGCCGATGGCGCCGATGCGCAGCGTCAGGCCCGCCGCCTTCACGTACATGGGCGTGAAACGCTGGATGAAGTCCATGTCCATGGGATCAGTCCCTTCGGTGGCTTGAATGCAAATGATGTCGAAAAACGGTTTCGCGTGAAAAAACAGCGGCCCGCCTGGGCCGCTGTTGCATGCTTCGTGGGTGGGGCGGCGTCAGGACACGGCAAAGCGGGCCGCGCGACAACACGCCGCCTTGTACAGGCGCGCTTCGGACCGGATCGCCATGCGAACACCTCCCTTTACGGTAGTTAGTATAGCGTGGGGGGCGGGTTTTGTCAATGACGCCAGCGTTAATTCAGCAGGGTGAAGCGGGAAAGGGGCGGGGGCGTCGTTTCCGCAGGGGACGCGCGGCTGACCGTAGGGACAGCATTCATGCTGTCCGCAAAGCGAGCGCCCCGCGCTCAGCTGCGCCTGTTACGGCATAGGCGCGTGGCCGTACGGAAGGACCTCATCCGACCTCGCTCCGCTCGGCCACCTTCCCCATAGGGGAAGGCTTTTGGAGTTGCGGCAATCGCAGGGGGAGACAGCGAGCGCCTTCGCTCGGCGGACGCCATGAATGGCGTCCCTACGGCCGCACAACGAAGAAATCCCGCGCTGGAATCAGTGGCGCGGGATTTCGTGAACAGAAATGCGGCAGCAAGAGGGGTTGAGCGCCCCGCGCTCAGGCGGCAGCAAGAGGGGTTGAGCGCCCCGCGCTCAGTTCAGCACCCTCCGGCCCCAGGAGAAGCTGCGGTAGTAGTAGTCCGAGCCGCTCTTGGTGGAGATTTCGCTGATGACCACCTTCTTGGAGCTGCCGGTGGAGGCGTGGATGAAGTAGCCGTTGCCCAGGTAGATGCCGGTGTGGTCCACCAGGTCGTCCCTGCCGTCCTCCACGGTGTTGAAGCACACGATGTCGCCGCGCCGCAGGTCGCCCAGGGCGATCTGCGCGTAGGTCTTGTCGTAGCCCTGGCTGTGGGAGGTGTCCTTCAGCTTGATGCCGATGTGCTGGAAGGACCAGTATACCAGGCCGGAGCAGTCAAATCCCGGCGGGTTCTGGTAGTTGGCGTTGCTGGTGGACCAGTAGCCGCTGCCGTACACGTAGGGCTTGCCCAGCTGGCTCTGGGCGCAGAAGATCACATACTCCAGCTTCTCGGCGTTGTTGGCGTTGTCGCCGATGGCGCTGGTGGTGGAGGTGATGGAGCTGTACTCGTTGGTGGGCAGGCTCACGTCGGCGTTGGAGGGTTTGGAGCTCACGGTCAGCTTGGCCGTGGCGGTCTTGTTGTTGAAGGTGGTCACGGTGATGGTGACGGCACCCGACTGGAGGGCGGTGACCACGCCATTGCCGTCCACGGTGGCCACGGAGGGATCGCTGGACACGATGGTGTAGGAGCCGCCGGTCTTCTTGGGGAAGACCACCTTGAACTGGCCGGTCTCGCCCACGTACAGCGTGCCGCTGGCGGGGGAGAGGCTGACCTTGCCGGGGGCCTTCACCACGGTGATCCGGCAGTCGGCCTTGAGGCCGGTGACGGTGGTGGCGGAGATGACGCAGCTGCCCCGCTTCTTGGGGGTGACGACGCCGTTCGCGTCCACGGTGGCGATCTTCTTGTTGCTGGTGGTCCACTCCAGGGCGGAGGCGACTTCCGTCTCGCCCGCCGGCAGCGCCAGGTTGGCCACCGGGACGAAGGCCTCGCCCACGGCCAGGGTGGCGGCCTCCGGGCTCAGGCTGATGGCGGTGGGCGCGGCGGCGACGGTCACGGTGATATAGGTGGACTTGCCGTTGTAGGTGGTGGCGGTGACAATGGCGGAGCCCTTGCGCACGCCGGTGACCTCGCCGGTGGCGGGGTTCAGGGTGATGCACCCGGCGTCGGCGGAGGCGGGGCTGATGCCGAAGACCACGGAGGCCTCCGCCCGCTTCTTCTTCGTGGCGAAGGTGACCGTCGGCTCCAGCTTCCGGGTCTGGCCCAGGGCTACGGCGGTGGTGGCCGTGGAGAAGGCGATGCCGGTGGGCGCGGCCAGGACCGTCACCTTGCACTTGCCGCCCTTGCCGTTGTAGGCCTTGATCATGATGTTGGCCTTGCCGGGGCCAACGGTGGTGACGAAGCCGTTCTGGTCCACGACGGCCACGTTGGGGTTGCTGGTGGACCAGGTGAAGCTGTTGGAGGCAAAGCCCGCGGGCATGGAGAAGGTCAGCTGGGCGGTCATGCCCTCCGCGCCCAGGGTGAGCTTGGAGGCGCTGATGTTCAGCTTCTTCGGGCCCTTCAGCACGGTGACCGCGCAGGCTACCTCCGCGCCGCCCTCGATCCTCGCGTAGACGACGGCGTTGCCCTTCTTCACGCCGGTGACGACGCCGTTGGCGTCCACCCGCACGTACTTCTCGTTGTCGCTGCGCCAGGCCACGGCGGGCAGGGTGCTGCCGTCGGGCACGGCGATGGCCGCCAGGGCGACGCTCTCCTTCACGCCCACGGTGAGAGCCTCGGCGCTCAGGCGGATGCCGGTGGCCGCGGCGGCCACCTCCGCGCTGGCATCGGCCACGGTGCCGTCGGCGTCGATCAATACGGGCTCGGCGGGCTGCTCGACAGGCGCGGGCTGCTCAACCGGAGAGGGCTCCACGGGAGCGGGTTCTGCGACAGGCGCAGGTTCCTCGGCGGGCGCGGGCTCCTCGGCGGGGGCAGGCTCCTCGGCGGGGGCGGGCTCCTCGGCGGGGGCGGGCTCCTCGACGGGAGCGGGCTCCTCGGCGGGAGCGGGCTCCTCCACGGGAGCGGGCTCCTCCACGGGAGCGGGCTCCTCTACGGGAGCGGGCTCCTCTACCGGCGCGGGCTCGTCCGAAACGTAGGCTTCGCCCTCCACGGTCAGGCCTTCCACGCCGGTCGTCTCCGCGAGGCTCACCTCCACCTCCGCCGGGGCTTCGATGACTTCCTCCGCCCAGGCGGGCAGGGAGCAGGCGGCCAGCAGGGCCAGGGTCAGTATCAGACACAAAAACCGTTTCATCGCGCAGTTCCTCCTACATATAATAGAAAGCATTCGCAGACCATAATCGCATATTTCATCCATTTTGATATATTTTACCACACCGTGGCAAGATTTGTCAACGTTCTGTAATATTTGGAGGGGGCAAAACCGTGGCGAAGCCGTGGTTTTTGGGTGGAGATTGGGGAAAGCCCGC
Organism: uncultured Eubacteriales bacterium; assembly: GCA_900315585.1. Taxonomy (GTDB): domain Bacteria; phylum Bacillota; class Clostridia; order Christensenellales; family Aristaeellaceae; genus UBA2862. The sequence goes on from OMZP01000003.1 coordinate 16,458, forward strand.
CGGGGCCGGGACGCGGGAGTATAAATATGCCTGTCCGCAGGCCGCGGCTTCTGCATTTTTTGCGGGATGAAAAGTGCAAAAAAGTGGCAAATCTGTCCGTGGGAGACGGAATCATGTGGCGGGGCCGCAGAGCGCGAACGCCGTTGTTGCAAAAATATCGCAATTTGGGGTTGAAATTAACGCATAAAATAGGTATAATGGGCCTATCCCAATAAGGAGGTTTACCCCGATGAAGAAAGTTTTTGCGATCGTTTTGGCAATGATGCTGGTCCTCTCCGCGGCGGCCATGGCCGAGTCCGTGAAGATCGGCGTGTTTGAGCCGGCTTCCGGCGACAGCGGCGCGGGCGGCAAGCAGGAAATGCTGGGCATGCAGTACGCCAACAAGGAGACCCCCACGGTTGAGATCGGCGGCGAGACCTACGATGTCGAGCTGATCTACGCCGACAACGGCTCCGACACCACCAAGGCGCCCTCCGCGGCGAACACCCTGGTGGACGCGGGCGTTTCCGTGGTGCTGGGCAGCTACGGCTCCGGCGTCTCCATCGCCGGCAGCGACATCTTCAAGAACGCCAACATCCCCGCCATCGGCGTCACCTGCACCAACCCGCAGGTCACCGCGGGCAACAGCCACTACTTCCGCGTGTGCTTCCTGGATCCCTTCCAGGGCACCGTCCTGGCCAACTACGCCTCCAAGGAGCTGGGCGCCACCGTCGCCTACACCCTGGGCGAGCTGGGCAACGACTATGACCAGGGCCTGTGCACCTACTTCAAGCAGGCGTTCGAGGGCCTGGGCGGCACCGTCATGCACGAGGACTTCCCCACCGGCACGGCGGACTTCAACTCCTACCTGACCAATGCCGCCGGCATCGGCGCGCAGGTGTTCTTCTGCCCCGTGTCCATCGCCTACTCCACCCAGATCGTGCAGCAGGCTGCCAGCCAGAACGTGGCGTTCCCGATCCTGGGCTCCGACACCCTGGACAGCAACGTGGTGGCCAACGCCGCCAAGGGCACCAATGTGCAGGTCATCATCACCACCTTCTATCAGGAAGGCGCCGCGCCCGAGTTCGACGAGGGCTTCAAGGCCTGGCTGGCCGAGGATTCTGAGGCCATGACCAACAACGGCGGCAACGACATGATCTCCGCCGTGTCCGCCATGGGCTATGACGCCTACTACACCGCCCTGGAGGCCCTGAAGGCCGCCGGCACCACCGATTCCAAGGCCGTCATGGACACCCTGCCCTCCGTCACCTACGACGGCGTGTCCGGCCACATCGAGTTTGACGAGACCGGCGACGCGATCCGCAACGCCGCGTTCATCAAGAAGATCAACAACGAGACCGGCGACTGGGAGTTCGTCGCCGAGCAGACGGTTGACTGATTGACCGAGCCATATGCGGCGAGGGCTGCGTGCCCTCGCCGCGTTTCGGTATAATATGAGATGAGTTAGGAGTTAGGAGTTAGGAGTGAGGAGTATGGATCTGCTTGCAGGACTTTTATACTCCTAACTCCTAACTCATCACTCATCACTCAAAAAAGGAGCGTTCCTCCATGTGGAATACCATCTTTCCCTACCTGCTGACGGGCATATCGGTGGGCGGGCAGTATGCGCTGATCGCCATCGGCTACACGATGGTCTACGGCATCCTGCGCCTCATCAACTTCGCCCACGGCGACGTGTTCATGGTGGCGGGCATCGTGATGGTGTACATGGCCGCCAGCGGCATGCCGCTGTGGCTGTGCATCCCCCTGGTGCTGATCGTGACGGCGCTGGTGGGCTTCTTGATCGAGCGCATCGCCTACAAGCCCCTGCGCAACGCGCCCCGCATGAGCGCCATGATCTCGGCCATCGGCGTGAGCTACACGCTGCAAAACCTGGTGCTCTACATCACCGGCGGCCTGAACCAGCTCTATCCCACGATCCCCTGGATCTCCGATTCCGTGACGATCTTCGGCGCGACCACCAAGATGGTCACCGTCGTCACCCCGGTGCTGACGATATTGCTGGTGGTGGCCCTGGTGGCGCTGATCAACCACACCAAGATCGGCATGGCCATGCGGGCCGTGTCCCGGGACTTTGAGACCAGCCAGCTGATGGGCATCAAGATCAATTCGGTCATCTCCATCACCTTCGTGATCGGCACCTTCCTGGCGGGCGTGGCCTCCGTCCTCTATTTCACCAACTACACCACCGTCATCCAGACCTCCGGCGCCATGCCGGGCCTGAAGGCCTTCGTGGCGGCGGTGTTCGGCGGCATCGGCTCCATCCCCGGCGCGGTGGTGGGCGCGTTCATCATCGGCATTGCGGAGAACATCATCAAGGGCCTGGACATCATACTGTTCAAGCTGGGCGTGATCGCCGCGCCCATCGGCCTGGCCACCTTCTCCGACGCCTTCACATTCGCGCTGCTGATCGTCATACTGGCCGTCAAGCCCACGGGCCTGTTCGGCGAGAAGACTACGGACAAGGTGTGAGGTGAGCGGCATGAACAACAGTCTGAACAAGAAAAAGGCGGATTCCGCCACGATCATCTCGGCGGTCATCGTGCTGCTGATCTATGTGGCCGTGTTCGTCGCGGAGCAGTTCATCGCTCCCACCTCCATGCTGTTCACAGTGCTGAAAAAGGGTGCGACCTACGCGCTGGTGGCGGTGTCCATGAACCTGCTGAACGGCTTCACCGGCATCTTTAGCCTGGGCCAGGCCGGTTTCATGCTGATCGGCGCCTACACCTACGGCGTGTTCACGATCCCGGTGGCGGAGCGGCTGAACGTGTATCAGTATTACAACGGCGGCCTGGTGCAGTTCGTGCTGCCCTGGTTCGTGGCCATGCTGCTGGCGGGCCTGGTGGCGGCGTTCTTCGCCTTCCTCATCGGCATGCCGGTGCTGCGGCTGAAGAGCGACTACCTGGCCATCGCCTCCCTGGGCTTCGCGGAGATCATCCGCGCCGTGATGCAGTGGGACAAGCTGGGCCCGATCACCAACGGCTCCAACATGCTGCGCCTGTTCCCGGCCTTCAATGACTTCAACATCAAGAACGCCGACGGCCAGGTGGTGGTGTACCTGTCCACGCTGATCCCGATGCTGATCGCGGGCCTGTGCATCGGCGTGATCATCCTGCTGATCAACTCCACCTTCGGCCGGGCGCTGAAGGCCATCCGCGACGACGAGATCGCCGCCGAGGCCATGGGCATCCGCCTGGCGAGCCACAAGCGGCTGGCGTTCTGCATCTCCTCGTTCTTCGCGGGCGTGGGCGGCGCGATGCTGGCCATGTACCAGACCACGGTGCAGGCCAAGGGCTTCACCACGGCCATGACCTACGAGATTTTGCTGATCGTGGTCATCGGCGGCATCGGCTCCGTGACGGGCAGCTGCCTGTCCAGCTTCCTGTTCGTGGCGGCCAGCGAGTGGTGGCTCAGGTTCCTGGATCAGAAGCAGATGATCGGCGACTTCGAGGTGCCGCTGCTGCGCAACGGCTTCCGCCTGGTGGTATTCTCCATCATCATCATGATCGTGGTGCTGTTCTTCCGCAAGGGCATCATGGGCACGAAGGAGCTGCCGGATTTGATAAGGGGCATCGGGAAAAAGAATAAGAAGGGGGCGACGGCGAAATGAGTGAAAATGTGCTTCATATCGAGCATTTGACCATGCGCTTCGGCGGCGTCGTCGCCGTGAACGACCTGTCCATGGACATCAACCAGGGCGAGATCGTGGCCCTGATCGGCCCCAACGGCGCGGGCAAGACCACCGCCTTCAACATGGTGACCGGCGTGTACCAGCCCACCGAGGGCAGGATCTCCCTCTTGGGCAGGGACATCACCGGCAAGCGCCCGGACGAGATCACGAAGCTGGGCGTGGCCCGCACGTTCCAGAACATCCGGCTGTTTTCCAGCATGACGGTGTTTGACAACGTGCTGACGGCCCACCATCTGCGCCGCACCAGCAACTTCCTGACGGCCACCTTCCGGCTGAACATGGCCGAGGAGAAGAAGATGCGCGCCGAGACGGAGCGGCTGCTCCGTGAAGTGGGCCTGTGGGAGCTGAGGGACGAGCAAGCCACCAGCCTGCCCTACGGCAAGCAGAGGCTGCTGGAGATCGCCCGCGCCCTGGCCACGGAGCCGCAGCTGCTGCTCCTGGACGAGCCCGCCGCGGGCATGAACCCCCAGGAGACCGAGGAGCTGGGCGAGTTCATCAAGGAGATCAAGGACAAGTTCCACCTGACGGTATTTTTGATTGAGCACCACATGAACCTGGTCATGGGCATCTCCGACCGCATCTACGTCATCGACTTCGGCAAGCAGATCGCCGAGGGCACGCCCGCCCAGGTGCAGGACGATCCGGCGGTCATCGCGGCCTATCTGGGCGTGGATGAAGAGGAGGGTGTACAATGAGCATGCTGAAGGTGAAGGACCTGAAGGTCAACTACGGCGGCATCGAGGCCCTGAAGGGCATCTCCTTCGACGTGGAGCAGGGCCAGATCGTCACGCTGATCGGCGCCAACGGCGCGGGCAAGAGCACCACGCTCCGGGCCATCAGCGGCCTGGTGAAGACCGCCTCCGGCGCGATCAACTTCCTGGGCAGGGACATCATCCCCTTCAACGCCCAGCAGGTGGTGGCCGAGGGCATCGCCCTGGTGCCGGAGGGACGGCGGGTGTTCGACAACCTGACCGTGAAGGAAAACCTCAAGATCGGGGCGTACCTGCGTTCTGACAAGGAGGAGATCGAGGCCGGCATCGAGGACATCTACCAGCGGTTCCCCCGCTTGAAGGAGCGCGAGTGGCAGCTGGCGGGCACCCTGTCCGGCGGCGAGCAGCAGATGCTGGCCGTGGGCCGCGCCATGATGGCCAGGCCGAAGCTGTTGATGATGGACGAGCCCAGCCTGGGCCTGGCGCCGCTGGTGGTGAAGGACATCTTCTCCATCATCCGCGATTTGAAGAGCGAGGGCATCACCATCCTCTTGATCGAGCAGAACGCCAACGCGGCCCTGCGCTGCGCGGACCAGGCCTACGTGCTGGAGACCGGGCGGATCACCATGTCCGGCACCGGCGAGGCCCTGCTGGCGGACCAGAGGGTCAGGGATGCGTACCTCGGTTCTACGGCCCGGTAAAACCGGGAGTTTATCGCTGCCGCGCGGACCCGCGACGCCGGGTCGGCTGTCCCGGCAGGGCCGGGAGCCAACTGCTGCCGCGCGAATCTGCGACGCCGGGTCGGCCGTCGAATGGCCTCCCGGCTCCGTTCGGCGGATTTTGAAGGGGACACCAAAGCCTTCCCCTTTAGGGGAAGGTGGCAGCACCGCAGGTGCTGACGGATGAGGTCGTCGCCCGTCCCGGCAGGGCCGGGAGCAACACCAATGAAAGTTGAGGGACCCCCATGAGTGAACTGAACATCGTCTGCCTGGATCTGGAAGGGGTGCTGGTGCCGGAGATCTGGATCGCCTTCTCCGAAGCCAGCGGCATCCCGGAGCTGCGGCGCACCACCCGGGACGAGCCGGATTACGACAAGCTGATGCGCTGGCGGCTGGGCATCCTGAAGGAGCACGGCTTGAAGCTCCAGGACATCCAGCGCACCATCGGCACCATCGACCCGCTGCCCGGCGCGCGGGCATTCCTGGACGCGCTGCGCGAGCGCACCCAGGCGGTGATCCTCTCCGACACCTTCACCCAGTTCGCCAAGCCCCTGATGGAAAAGCTGGGCTGGCCGATGCTGATGTGCAACGCCCTGGAGGTGGCCCCGGACGGGGAGATCACCGGGTACAAGATCCGCACGGCCCAGTCCAAGCTGACCACCGTGAAGGCGCTGCAGTCCGTGGGCTTTGACACCATCGCCTGCGGCGACAGCTACAACGACCTGGGCATGATCCGCGCCAGCAAGGCCGGATTCCTGTTCCGCTCCACCGAGAAGATCATCGCCGACAACCCCGATTTGCAGGCCTTTGAGGCGTTCGACGACTTGAAGGAAGCGATCTTCGCGGCGCTGTAGGGAAGGGGAAAGAGAAAGATAAAGATCCTTCGCACGGCGCGGTTTTCAATCCCTTGGATTGAAAATCCGCGGTCCGGCCCACAGGCCGGACTTGGAAACCCTCCGGGTTTCCAACCTTCCGTTCAGGATGATAGCGTATCAAAAACCTGTCATCCTGAGCGGAGCGAAGGATCTTTTCCTTTGGCGGACGCCATGAATGGCGCCCCTACGGGAGACTCCCCGCAATGACATAACGTTTATACTTGTGGTTAGGGAACCAGATTGCCACGTCGGTCAAGGCTTCGCCTCGACCTCCTCGCAATGACGTATCATGAAGCCGAATCCATACAACGTCATTGCGAGGAGGACGATGCAATCGTCCGACGTGGCAATCTGGTTCCCCAACAGGAATGATTCCTCACTCGCTGGTCCCCAACGGAAAAGGCGGCCTGCAACCCAAAACTTTTGAACGAGCGAGGCGGCGTGCGATGTGCGCGCCCGCGAAGTTCACTTGTTTTGGCGCAGGCCGCCCAAAAATGGTGTTCCCCGGGGGAAGGGGTGCCCTATCGGCGCTAACGCGCCACTTCCCCACTGCGGTGGGGAAGCTTTTGGGTGGTGCGGACGCCATGAATGGCGTCCCTGCGGGGAATTGACATCCCCTGCAGGGAATGAATGCTATGGGCATCACATCACCGGCGCGAAGACCTTGAGCAGCCAGCCGGCGAGGCGGTAGGACAGCTTGATGTCCTTGAGGTCCTCTATGTGGATTTCCTGGCTCTGGGCGATGGTCGCCTGGAAGTCCCTCTCCACGTCCAGCACGGCGGGCATGTCCCGCAGGTAGGCCGCGCACTCAAAGTGCAGGTACAGGCTGCGGTAGTCCAGGTTGATGGTGCCCACCACGGCCTTGCAGTCGTCGGAGACGAAGGTCTTGGCGTGGACGAAGCCGGGGGTGTATTCGTAGATGCGCACGCCCGCCTCCAGCAGCTCCGCGTAGTGGGTCTTGGCCAGGGCGAAGGCGTACTTCTTGTCGGGGATGTGGGGCAGCAGGATGGACACCTCCACGCCCCGCTTGGCGGCGAAGGTGATGGCGGTGGACATCTCGCTGTCCAGGATCAGGTAGGGGGTCATGATGTGCACGTAGTGCTGGGCCCGGTTCAGGATGTCGATGTACACCATCTCGCCCACCCGCTCGTTGTCCAGGGGGCTGTCGCCGTAGGGCAGCACCCAGCCGGGGCGCTTCACGGCGGGCACGGGGGCGTCCAGGTAGCGGGCGAAGGCGTCCCCGGCCTCGTCCACGTTCCACATCTGGAGGAACATCAGCGTGAAGGAGCGCACGGCCTCGCCCTCCAGGCGGATGGACACGTCCTTCCAGTGGCCGAAGCGGGAGCCGATGTTGATGTACTCGTCCGCCAGGTTCACCCCGCCGGTGTAGGCCACCCTTCCGTCGATGACCAGAATTTTCCGGTGATCCCGGTTGTTGTAGTGGGTGGAGATCATGGGCCGGATGGGGGCGAACATCTTGCAGGGGATGCCCAGCTTTTTCAGCATTTCCGGATACCGATAGGGCAGGCGGAAGATGGCGCAGGTGCCGTCGTACATCACGCGCACCTCCACGCCCTCCTTCAGCTTGTCCTCCAAAATCTTCAGCACCCGGCCCCACATGGTGCCCTCGTCGATGATGAAGAACTCCAGGAAGATGAAGTCCCTGGCCCGCTTCAAATCCTCCAGCATGGCCTCCAGGGATTCCTCGCCGCTGGAGAGATACTTCACGTCCGTGTTGCCGTAGACGGGGTAGCGGCCGTGCTGCCAGGCGTAACGGGTCAGCCCCGCCAGCTCCGGCGCGGCCTCGAGCATCGCCTCCGGCTGGGGCGGTTCCTCGGGCAGGAACGCCGCGGTCTCCTCCATCAGCGCGCTCAGCCGCCGGTGCAGCACCCGATGGCCCACCTCCAGCTCCACAAAAAAGTACAGCGCCACCCCCAGGGCCGGGGCCAGCACCATCAGCAGAATCCAGGTGATCTTCGTGGTGGGCTCGGATCGCTTGTTCACCAGATGCAGGATCAGCCCGCCGTACAGCACCAGCACGAAGGCATAGTAGTACGGCAGCCATGCGCGCAGCGAGCTGAACAGCAGCGCCAGCAGCGTGATTTGCGCCACCAGCGTCAGAACCACCAGCATCGTGCGGCCGAAGATCACGTTCAATATGCCGCGCTTGCTCTTTTGCAGGAGCAGATGGCGCTCGTCGGATTCCTGAGCACTGCGGGCGCGGATTTTTTCCTTCTCATTCTCTGGTTGCATTGTCGTTCCTGAATGTTATTGCATAATGGTCGGGGACCGTTGACCGTTTTCGATTGGCCTTCCCCTATGGGGAAGGTGGATTTCGGTGAAATTGCTTGCAATTTTGCCGAAAGACGGATGAGGTCTCTGCGGACGGGCAGAGCGCCTGCATCGCGGCAGAGGCGCGAAGCGGAGTGCCAGGGGACCTCATCCGCCCCTTCGGGGCACCTTCCCCATAGGGGAAGGCTATGAATCCGGCATTTCCTAATCCCTAATCCCTGCTCCCTAATCCCTCTCACGCCAAATTGCCGAGCAACTTGTACAGGATGCTGTACAGCTGTCCGGCGTCGTCGGGGGAGAGGCAGAGGCATTGGCCCACCTGGGCGGGGATGTCCGCCGCCCGGGCCTTCAGGGCGCGGCCGGCGTCGGTGATGGCCACGCAGAGGTTGCGCTCGTCCTCATGGGAGCGGCTGCGGGTGACCAGCCCCTTCTCCTCCAGCTTCTTGATGACCGGCGTCAGCGTGCCGGAATCCAGGTGCAGCCGTTCGCCGATGGCCTTGCTGGTGGTCTCGCCCGCCTCCCAGAGCACCATCATCGTGACGTACTGGGTGTAGGTCAGGTCGATGGCGTCCAGGAAGGGCTTGTAACGCTTCATCACCTCGCGGGCGCAGGCGTAGAGGGGAAAGCACAGCTGGTTGTCCAGCAGCAGCGGGTCGCGGTTGGGCGCGTCCACGGTCAGGTCACTCCCAGAATCTTGATCTGCTTCTTCGCGAAGTCCGCCGCGTCGGCGCAATCCTGGTCGTTGGGGCGGTTCTTGTTGAAGAACAGCCACTGGCCCTTGCACTGGAAGAACATCTCGGCGGTCTTCACAGCCTGGGCCGCCGCGGCGGACTTGATGGCCGGGAAGGTGCTCTTTCCGGTGCAGGCGCTGCCGAACACCACGATCTTGCCGATGTTCCGGGCGTTGTCCGCGATGAACTTCGTGACCGCCGGGTCGGGCTTGCCGCCGTAAACGCTGGCACCCAGGAACACCACGTCGGCGTACTTCTCCAGGGGCTGATCCACCGTCTTGCACTCGGCGTCCACGGCCTTGGCGATGGCCTCGGCCAGCTTTTTGGTGCCGCCATTCTTGCTGTAATAGCGCACGTCAATTCTCATGGTTGTTATGCTCCCTTCTTTTCTTGTTCATAGGCCCTGCGCACCACTCGCGCCAGCTGATCGGCGCAGGAGGTGGGCCTTTGGCCGCACAGGTTGCCCAGCAGGTATTCCTCGATCTTCTCCACGGTCCAGCCGTTCACCAGCTTGGAGATGGCCTTCAGGTTGCCGTTGCAGCCGCCTTCAAACTGAATGTTGGTGACCACGTCGCCGTCCAGGTCAAAGCGGATGAGCCGGGAGCAGGTCATCTGGGTGGGCATGTCGTGATGCATATGGATTCGCCTCCACGAGAAAAAATTAATTGTATCAAATTGATTGTAGAACCCGCAGCCCCGTTTGTCAATAGGAGGAAAGGTTAGGAGTAGGTTAAGCGCAGGCCTTCCCCTTTGGGGAAGGTGGCATTTGCGAAGCAAATGACGGATGAGGTCGATTTTCGTAGTATCGATGGGAGTGCGTATTCGACCTCATCCGCCTCGCTAACGGCGCCCAAGGCACCGGCTCGGCACCTTCCCCAGAGGGGAAGGCTTATTGACCTAATAGCTGCTGATGGGCAGGGTGTCGTCGTCCTGGCCCTTGGTGACGGAGAGGATTCGGACATAGTACTGAATGTCGTCGTTCACCTTCACCAGCGCCCGATCGCCCACCCGGCGGCCCATCACGGCGCGGCCCAGGGGGCTCTCCTTGCTGATGATGCCGTTCACGGCGTCCTCCCGCAGGGTGGTCATCAGGGTGATGGTCTCCCGCTCGCCGTCCTCCTCGTATTCGATCTCCACCTTGTCAAACAGCCCCGCCACGCCCTCGCGGGTGTCGGACTGGATCACCTTGGCGGTGGCGATCATGCGCCGCAGGTAGCGCAGGCGGCTGTCGCAGCGGCGCAGCTCCTGCTTGGCGGCCTTGTATTCATAGTTTTCGCTGAGATCGCCGAAGCCGCGGGCGGTCTGCAGATCCTCGATGCACTTCGGGCGCACCACCCGCATGCGGTAGTCGATTTCCTCCTGCATCTTGCGAATATCGACCTCGGTCAGTTCGTTGTACATTCTTGCATCACCTGATAAAATTCGTCATCGGTCCCTTTTCCACTTCCGGCAGGCCATACCGCTCCCTGCCCAGGGCGATGCTCTTCATCAGGAAGGCCATGTTCCGGGCCAGGGTGCGCAGGGTGCGCAGGCCCTCCTCGTCCTGTTCGGCCTCGCCGGGGGCCATGCCGTGGAGGCTGTTCCAGTAGCGGCTGGAGGCCACGGGCATGCCGGAGATGGTGAAGTACTTGTTCAGCCGGTCGAAGGTGGCGGAAGCGCCGCCCCGGCGGCACACCACCGCCGCCGCGCCCACCTTCATGGTCTTGTCGAAGGAGGTGGAGTAGAACAGGCGATCCAGGAACGCGGTGACGGTGGCGTTGGGGCCGGCGTAGTACACCGGGCTGCCCACCACCAGGCCGTCCGCCGCCTTCAGCTTCGCCGCGGCCTCGTTCACCCCATCGTCGAACACGCACTGGCCCTTCTTCGCGCAGCCGTTGCAGGCCACGCAGCCGCGGATGGCCTGGTTGCCCACGTGGAGCGTCTCGGTCTCGATGCCCTGGGCGTGGAACACGGCCTCCATCTCCCTGAGGCCCAGGGCCGTGTTGCCGTTCGGCCTGGGGCTGCCGTTGATCAGCAATACCTTCATGAAAACTCCTCCAACCTTTATATTTTCTATATTATACACCGGCGGCAATCGCCCGTCAAACGATTGAAGGATATTCCCGAACGTGGTACAATAGCACCGAGAAAAGACCCGGAGGAACGAGCCATGAGCCGAGAATTGACGCCCTGCCAGCTGATCGAGCGCAGCATCCAGAAGAAGTATCGCAAGGAGCTCTGGACTCCCTTCGTCGCCGCCGTGAAGCGATATGAGCTGATTCAGGCCGGGGACCGCATCGCCGTGTGCGTGTCCGGGGGGAAGGACTCCATGCTGCTGGCGAAGCTGATGCAGCTACTCCAGCGGCACAGCGACGTGCCCTTCGGGCTGGAATTCCTGGTGATGGATCCGGGCTACGCCCCGGCGAACCGCCGCCAGATCGAGATGAACGCACAGAAGCTGGGCATTCCGGTGACGATCTTCGAGACGGACATCTTCGACGTGACCGTCTCCGTGGAGAAAAACCCCTGCTACCTCTGCGCCCGGATGCGCCGGGGCCACCTCTACAGCCATGCCCGGGAGCTGGGCTGCAACAAAATCGCCCTGGGGCACCACTTCAACGACGTGATCGAGACCACCGTGATGGGCATGTTCTGGGGGGCGCAGCTGCAGGGCATGATGCCGAAGGTGCGCTCGAAGAACTTCGAGGGCATGGAGCTGATCCGGCCCCTGTACTGTGTCCACGAGGAGGACATCCTGGCCTGGAAGCGATACAACGGACTGGAGTTCTTGCAGTGCGCCTGCCGGTTCACCGAGGCCGTGCACGCCAGCGGCGACGGCGTGGGCGAATCCAAGCGGCAGGAGGTCAAGCAGCTTTTACGGACCCTGCGCCGGGACAACCCCGACATCGAAAAGAGCGTGTTCAACGCCATCCACGCCGTCTGCCTCGACACCTTCCCCGCCTGGAAGAGCAGGGGGGAGGAGCATACGTTTTTGGAGGAGTACGGGAGCGGGAATGAGAAATGAAAAATGAAGAATGAAAAATGAAGAATGGGGAATGGAGAATGGGCAAATCCCTTCGGGATTTGCCCATTCTCCTCATTCGCTTCCCTCCAGCGCCAGCAGCGCCCGCTTCTTGTCGAGGCCTGCGGCGTAGCCGGTGAGGCGGCCGCCCGCGCCCAGTACCCGGTGGCAGGGCACGATCAGGGACACGGGGTTTTTGCCCACCGCGCCGCCCACGGCCCGGGCGGAGGAGGACAGTCTTGCGGCCAGCTCGCCGTAGGTGACGGTTTGTCCGCGGGGGATTTCAAGCAGCGCCGCCCAGACCCGCTCCTGGAAGGGCGTGCCGCGGAGGGCGAGGGGCGGGGTGAAGTCCGGCATTTCCCCGGCAAAGTAGGCGTCCAGCCAGCGCGCGGCCTCGCGGAACACCGCGAGGTCCTTTGCCTCCCGCTTCTCCTCCAGTCCGCGGGCGAAGTGCTTCTGACCGTCGAACCACAGGCCGGTGAGGGCTTCGCCGTCGCTGGCCAGGGTAATGCCGCCCAGGGGGGAGGCGTAGGGGTGGATGTAAGCCATGTCAGTCCTCCATGCTGTCCCTGAGCGCGTCCACGATGGTGTCCACCACCTTGGTGGCGCGCTTCTGGCAGATCTCCGGGGCGTAGGGGAAGGTGTAGGACACGTCGGAGGCGTCCAGCAGCGGCAGGTCGTTGATGGAATCGCCGATGCCGTAGAGGGTGAAGTCCCCCAGGGTGTCCCGCATGTGGTCCCGCAGGGCCTGCACGCCCTTGCCCTTGCTGCAGCCCTTGGGGGCGATGTCGATCTCGACGACGTTCTGGAAGGCCTCCACCTGGTCGCCGAAGCGCGCGTTGATGGCGGCGGACAGCCGTGCCGCGTCCTCCAGGCTCTCGGTGTGCACGCTCACCTGGTGGATGAGCCCCTTGGGCGCGTCGTCCACGCCGGTGATGACGTAGTACTTGCCGGGGTAGTCCATCGGCACGAACACGCAGATGTCCCCCTCCACGTCCAACGTCAGCCGGTAGCCCTTCGGGTTCAGCTCCTTCACCAGCGCGTCCGCCACGGCCCGGTCCACGCCCCGCTTCAGGATGGGGTTCATGTCGCCGTCCACGATGTTCGCGCCGCTGGAGGTGATGTAGAAGTCCGGCTTCACCAGGCCGGTGATGAAGGGGGTCAGCCCGCCCACCTGGCGGCCCGTGCACAGGCCGAACAGGTGGCCCGCGGCCTGATACTCGTGGATCATGTCCACGTTTGCCCGGGGCAGCTTGTCCTCCGCCTTGTAGAAGTACAGCGTGCCGTCAAAGTCGCTGGCAAAGACTTTCTTTTTGCGCATGGTATACCTCCGATTGTGAGCTTATAAAACAGAGTTCAGAGTGGAGAGTTTAGAGTTGAGATAGAGTTAGCCGGAAAGGCGCCTCGTCGTTCTCAGGCCATTCAATCTAAACTCTAAACTCTGAACTCTCAACTCTTATAGTACAAATTCGTCCGTCACGGCCTTTTTCAGCGTCCAGCCTGTCACGGTCACGCCGGCGCTGGCGGCGTAGTGGTGCTCGTCGGCAGTGGGATAGGTGTGGGTGGTGAAGGTGGCCTCGCCGTCGTTCAGGAACAGCTCGGTGGAGCTGCGGTCGATGAAGGCGCGCAGCGTGCGAAGGGGCGCGTCCAGCGGGATCTCCAGCACCTCGCCCACCTGCTGGTTGAAGCGGTTGGCCATGCCCCGGCGGTCCACGGTGCAGACCCGGCGGGCCGCGTCATAGCTCAGCTTCATGCCGCCGGTGCCGTCCTCACGGGTGAACAGGGAGACTTCAAAATCGCCGTCTGGCGCGGTGATGGCCAGCTCGCAGGCGTCGGGCAGGGTGCCGTCCGGGGCGAGGGCCTTGTCCCTGAGCGATTCCAGCGCCGGGATGGGCGTCTGGACGAGCTTTCCGTCCTTCACCCGCAGCTCCCGGGGCAGGGACAGGCTGCCCTCCCAGTCCGCGTCCTCGTCGGCGGTGGGGTAGTGGTTGTCCGGCAGGCCGATCCAGGCGATCAGGATGGCCCGGTCCGGGTCGTAGGCGGCGGGCTCGATGGCAGCCCCCTGGGCGGCATAGAAGTCGAAGCCGTAGTCCAGGTGGCGGTAGGGGCCGTCGGGGGTGAAGGTCAGGGTGTCGTAGTCCATATGGCCGATGAGGTACACGTTGTGGTTGGTGCTCTCGCCCCGGCCGGGGAGCTTCGTGTACTGGGGGGAGAAGATGAGCACGTCCCTGCCGGAGATGTTCACGATGTAGGGGCACTCCCACATGCCGCCGAAGGCCTCGTAGCCGGGCACCTTCAATTCCCCGGCGAAGGTCCAGCCGGAGAGGGGCTCCTTCGACTCATACACCAGCACGCAGCCCCGCCTGTCCAGCGTCTGCGCGCCCAGCAGGATGTAGAACTTCTGCTTCTGTTCGTTCCACACCACCTTCGGGTCCCGCTGGTGCTCGCTGTGGTCGTCCCGGGGGCCGAACAGCGGCGCGTCCAGCTTCTTCGGGCGGTTGTCCTCGCCCAGCACGGCGGCGCAGGTGTAGGGGGTGCGGGTCCAGTCCTCGTCCCGGTGGTTGCCGGTGTAGAAGAAGATCAGGTCCTCCCCCCGGGTGATGGCGCTGCCGGAGTGGGCGCCGCGGTTGTCGTAATCCCGATCCGCCGCCAGGCCGATGCCGGCGTTGGTCCAGTGCACCAGGTCCGGACTGGTCACATGATACCAGTACTTCAACCCGTGCACCGCACCCCAGGGACACCACTGGTAGCACAGGTGCCAGGTGCCCTTGTGCAGCGCGAAGCCGTTGGGGTCGCTTGACAGCCCGGTGATGGGCTGCACGTGCCAGGCCTGCCGGTAGGGAGAGGCCTGGGTCCGTTCGTAGAGGTCCCGGATGTCCTCCGGCCCCTTGAGCACGCGATACCGCTCCTCGCGGGTCCATTCCTTCATGTTCGTCCGCCCCTTTCGTTGGTTTTCTGTTGTTACTATCATAACATGAAATGCGGGATTAGGGAAGAGGGATTAGGGATTAGGAATAGTGGCTGCCGCGGTTGAGGGCCTTCCCCTTTGGGGAAGGTGGCATTTGCGGAGCGCGCGGAGCAAATGACGGAGGAGGTCCTTTGCGCAAGGTTTCGCGCATGAATTGCGGGAGTGGCGCGCGGTGGAATGTGAGGAGACCTCAGCCGACCTCCCTTCATTCGGCCTCCGGGGCTTACCAAACGCGCGCGCCCAATGCTGACGCATCGGGTCCCATCGCGCACGAACGGGCCCGTTCTCGCTAAAACAGTCCGCCGGACTGTTTTCCGGGCTCTCGAACCCTTTCCCAGAGGAGAAGGCTGATTTGCCCCATGCCCGTATTCCCGCATCCTGTTTCCGCCTCTTGACATCTCCCCCGTCATAAACTATATTTATACCATCCACACCACCCAAAGGAGGCAATCACCATGCGAAAGAACGGCCTGGGCACGCGGTGCGTGCAGGGGGGGTACACCCCGAAGAACGGCGAGCCGCGCCAGCTCCCCATCATCCAGTCTACCACCTTCAAGTACGATACCAGCGAGGACATGGGAAAGCTGTTTGACCTGGAGGCCAGCGGCTACTTCTACACCCGCCTGCAGAACCCCACCAACGACAGGGTGGCGGCGAAGATCGCGGAATTGGAGGGCGGCACCGCCGCCATGCTGACCAGCTCCGGCCAGGCGGCGAACTTCTTCGCCCTGTTCAATGTCTGTTCCTGCGGGGACCACATCGTCTCCTCCTCCACCATCTACGGCGGCACCTTCAACCTGATCGCCGTGACCATGGCAAAGATGGGCATCGAGGTGACCTTCGTGTCCCCGAACTGCACCGACGAGGAGCTGGACGCGGCGTTTAAGCCCAACACGAAGGCCGTGTTCGGCGAGACCATCGCCAACCCGGCGCTGACGGTGCTGGACATCGAGCAGTTTGCCCGGGCGGCCCACGCCCACGGTGTGCCGCTGATCATCGACAACACCTTCGCCACCCCGGTGAACTGCCGGCCCTTCGAGTGGGGCGCGGACATCGTCACCCACTCCACCACCAAGTACATGGACGGCCACGGCGTGGGCGTGGGCGGCGCCATCGTGGACAGCGGCAACTTCGACTGGATGGCCCACGCGGACAAGTTCCCCGGGCTGTGCACCCCCGACGAGAGCTATCACGGCATCACCTACGCCGAGAAGTTTGGAAACGGCGGCGCCTTCATCACCAAGTGCACCGCCCAGCTGATGCGGGACTTCGGCTCCATCCAGTCCCCCCAGAACGCCTTCTACCTGAACATGGGCCTGGAGAGCCTGCACGTGCGCATGAAGCGGCACTGCGAAAACGGCCTGGCCGTGGCGTCGTTCCTGGAGAAGCAGGAGAAGGTGGCCTCCGTCAGCTACTGCGACCTGCCGGACAGCCCCTACCACGACCGGGCGGTGAAGTACCTGCCGAACGGCTCCTGCGGCGTGGTGAGCTTTGAGCTCAAGGGCGGCAGGGAGGCCGCCAGCCGGTTCATGAAGGCGCTGCGCCTGGCCGCCATCGAGACCCACGTGGCCGACGCCCGCACCTGCTGTTTGAACCCCGCCAGCAGCACCCACCGCCAGATGACCGACGAGCAGCTGAAGGCCGCCGGGGTGCCCGCGGGCCTCATCCGCATCTCCTGCGGCCTGGAGGACGCCGAGGATTTGATCGCCGACATCGCCCAGGCGCTGGAGGAAGCCTGACGCCTTGCTTGAATGAGGAGTGAGGAGTGAGGAATGAGGAGTTCAGGAGGAAATCCTTGCGGATTTCTCCGATTTGATGGGACCCGGATTGCCACGTCGGGCTAAAGCCCTCCTCGCAATGACGTAGTACAAACGGAAAGCTGCGTTTCTATAGGAATGCTTCGAGCCATTCACGAACAACGTCATTGCGAGGAGCGAAGCGACGTGGCAATCCGGTCCTCTATGAATGAAACAAATCCCGAAGGGATTTGCACATCAATTCCTCATTCCTCACTCCTCATTCCTCATTAATTTCTCATTCCTCATTTGTATCCAGGAGCAAACAATGAACGAACCGTTGATCCGTCCCATCCCCCAGCAGCGGGTGATCGGGAAGCTGGACGAATACATGTCCCGGCGGGACTACGCCGGGGCGGAGCGCCACCTGCTGTACTGGCAGGAGGAGGCCCGGGCGGGGAACGACCTGCGGGGGCTTTTGATGGTGCGCAACGAATTGGTGGGCCACTACCGAAAGACCGCCCAGCGGGAGAAGGCCATGGCCGCGGCGGAGGGGGCGCTTTCCCTGATCGACGCGCTGGACTTCGGCGGCACCCTCAGCGCCGGGACCACCTATGTGAACGCGGCCACGATGATGAACGCCTTCGGCGAGAATGAGCGGGCCATGGCGCTGTTTGAGCGGGCGCGGGGGATCTACGAATCCGCCGCCGCCACGAGACCGGAGCTTCTGGGCGGGCTCTACAACAACATGGCGCTGACCTGCGCGGCCCTGGGCCGGTACGACGAGGCCGACGCCCTCTACGACCGCGCCATGGACGCGATGGCCCGGGCTCCCCACGGGGCGCTGGAGCAGGCCATCACCTGCCTGAACCGGGCGAACCTGGTGGAGGCGCGGGACGGCCTGGAGGCGGGGGAGCGGGCGATCAACGCCCTGGTGGAGCGGGCCGCGGAGCTTCTGCACCGGGACGGCCTGGACCACGACGGCTACTACGCCTTCGTGTGCGAGAAGTGCGCGCCCACCTTCGACTACTACGGCTTCTTCGCCGAGGCCGCGGCCCTTCGGGAGGAGGCGGAGCGGATCTATGCGGCGGGGAATTGACCTGGCCCGGGCCTACTGGGAGGCCTACGGCCTGCCGATGCTGCGGGAGCGGTTCCCGGAGCTGACGGATCGGGTGGCGGCGGGGCTGTTCGGCAGCGGCTCGGAGTGCTTCGGCTACGACGACGCCCTCTCCCGGGACCACGACTTCGAGCCGGGGTTCATGCTGCTCTTGCCGGGGGAGGACGCGGTGGACCGCCGCACGGCCTTCCTGCTGGAGCGGGCCTACGCCAAACTGCCGAAGGCGTTCATGGGCCTGGAGCGCGGCGGGCTCGCCCCGGTGGGCGGGCCGCGCCATGGCGTGCTCCGAACCGCGGAGGTCTTCACGGAGAAAGTGGGGTCGCCGGATGGCGTGCTGACCGTGGGTCAGTGGCTGCAAATCCCGGAATACGCCCTGGCCGAGGCCGTGAACGGCGCGATCTTCTTCGACGGCAGCGGCGAGGTGACGGCGATTCGCGAAAGGCTCGCCCGCTACCCGGAGGACATCAGAAGGAAGAAGCTGGCGGGGCAGCTGCTCTTGATGGGCCAGGCGGGGCAGTACAACTATCCCCGGTGTCTGGGCCACGGCGAAGGGGGCGCGGCCCAGCTGGCGGCCATCGAGTTCGCCCGCGCCGCCATGGCGGCGGTGTTCCTGCTCAACGGCGTCTACCAGCCCTATTACAAGTGGGCGTTCCGCGCCATGCGGGCGCTGCCGAAGCTGAATTTGCTGGCGGAGCTGGCGGAATTCCTGATCACCACCGACAACGACGGAGACCTCGCCGAAGAGAAGCGGCGGGTGATCGAGGACATGGCCCGGGACGTGATCGAAGAGCTGCGCGCCCAGGGCCTCACCCGGGCTGACGGCGGCGACCTGGAGAAGCACGCCTATTCCGTCAACGATGCCATCGGGGACGGGGAGATCCGGAATCTGCATATCCTGGCTGCGGTGTAGAGGGAGATTTGTTTTTTTG
Source organism: uncultured Eubacteriales bacterium (assembly GCA_900315585.1). Classification (GTDB taxonomy): domain Bacteria; phylum Bacillota; class Clostridia; order Christensenellales; family Aristaeellaceae; genus UBA2862. The sequence goes on from OMZP01000003.1 coordinate 35,227, forward strand.
GGAACGGGTTTTTTGGCGGCCTGCTTCGCTGTTTGGTGAAGCTTCGCGCTCAGCACATCGCGCTGAGCAGCTTGCTTCAAAGCACGACTCAGCAGGCCGCCTTTTCCGCTGGGAAGCAGCGAGGAAGGTATGCGGCTTTCGGCAATGCGGACAGCATGAATGCTGTCCCTACGAAGGTCGATGAGGGATGATACACCCCGTAGGGACGCCATTCATGGCGTCCGTGAATGCAGGGGCGCAGGGGCGGACTATCCGTCGTTGCGCCGCCTTTTTTATGTGCATTGTGCAATGCCGCGCGGCAGCGATTGGCCCCGGCCCCGCCGGGTTGAAGAACTTCAAATCCTTCAAGTTTCGTTTAAGGAAATCCTGTTATCATGGCATCGTCGACAGGGAAGAACCTTCCAAAACAAATCAACGAAACGGAGGATAACACCATGAAGAAGTTTATTGCGATCATAATGACCCTCGCCGTGATGGCGACCGCAACCGTGCTGCCCGCGCTGGCCGAGGAGGCCGCCGCCCAGCCGCAGCAGACCTTCGAGCAGCAGCCCACCGAGGGGAACGTCCCCAGCGAGGGGAACGTCCCCAGCGAGGGCAGCGCCCCCGAAGCCCCGACCGAGAAGCCCGATCAGAAGCCGAACGACATGCCCGACCAGAAGCCAGACAGTGCGCCCACCGAGGGCAACGTCCCCACCGAGGGCAGCGCGCCCGCCGAGGACTCCAACACCAACGACGACAACGCCCCCGCTGAAAATCAGCAGCCCTCCCAGGGCCAGATGCCCTCTCAGGGCCAGCAGCCCGCTTCGGGCCAGCAGCCCGCCCAGGGCATGGTGCCCGGACGCGGCCAGATGCCGAACCAGGGCAGGATGCCCAGCCAGGGCCAGATGCCCAACCAGAACGGTCAGATGAACGGCAAGGGCCAGATGGGCCAGCTCCCGAACCAGAACGGCCAGAATGACTGTCAGCCCGCCCAGGGCCAGCAGCCCTCTCAGGGTCAGCAGCCCTCTCAGGGTCAGATGCCTTCCCGGGGTCAGCAGCCCAGCCAGGGCATGGTGCCCTCCCAGGGCCAGCAGAAGCAGGCCGGCAAGGGCCTGAATGGCAATCGCGGCCAGATGAACGGCAAGGGTCAGCAGGGCCAGGTGCCGAACCAGAACGGCAGGGGCCAGCAGGGCCAGCGCCCGATGAACGGCCTGGGCATGCGGGACATGTTCAACAAGGGCCGCCTGGACTTTGACGCGCTGGTGAAGGACGGCGTGATCACCCAGGAGACCTGTGACAGCATCAAGACCTACCTGCAGGAGCACGCCCCGGCGCAGCCGGAAGCCCCCGCCGAGGGCAGCGTGCCCACCGAGGGCAACGTGCCCACCGAGGGCAACGTGCCCACCGAGGGCAGCGAGCCCACCGAGGGTGAAGCGCCTGCTGAGGGCGAGGCTCCCGCCGAGGGCGAGGCTCCCGCGGAAATCGAGGTGCCCGACCTGCTGAACGACCTGCTGAGCAGCGACGTGATCACCCAGGCCGAGTACGAGGCCATCACCGCCTGGCAGAACGGCGCGGAGTGATTCCCAAGGACGGAGGAGGCAGCCGCCTCCTCCTTGATTTTAGACAGTTAACAATGATATAATGAGTAAAAATCCATCGAGGAGGGAACGACCATGAAAAAGGGGTTTGCGCTGCTGATGGCGCTGGCGCTGGCGATCGGCTGCTGCGGCGGGTTTGCCGGGGCGGAGGGCGCGGAGGCGTCGGACAAGGCGGCGATCGAAGCCGCCCTGGACCTGAGCAACATGGACCAGGAGTGGACCTACAGCGCCGAGGCGGACGCCTGGACGCTGGGCATCGTGACGGCGGTGACGAACCCCGTCATTCCCGACGAGGAGGGCGTGTCCGTGTGCGTGCCCGGGGCCTATGTCCTGGGCATCGACACCGACGGCGACGACGAGGCGGACGTGACCGCCGCGGAAGCCTCCGGCGCGGTGGCTGGCAGCCTGGTGATCGACGACGAGGCCGAGATCACCAGCGAGAACGGCCAGGTGTACACTGCGGCCACGGCTCCGGTGATCCTGAACACCGGCGCGGCGGGCTACGGCAATGCCACGAACACCCTCGCGTCCTCCGCCTATGCCGCCCAGGGCTACATCAACGTGGCCTGCGGCAACCGGGGCAAGCAGGATGCCTACACCGACGAGACCGGCGACACCGTCTACACCGGCGACGCGCCCAGCTGCCTCGTGGACCAGAAGGCGGCGGCCCGCTTCGTGAAGTACAACATCCTGCTGGGCAACCTCCCCGGCAGCGTGGACTACTGGGTGTCCACCGGCGGCAGCGGCGGCGGGGCCCACGCGGTGATGTTCGCGGCCACCAGCAACCATCCCGACTTCTACGACTACCAGATCGAGGTCGGCGCGGTGGGCGTGTACCGAAACGAGGACGGCAGCTATGCCACCACCGTCACCATCGACGGCCAGGAGGTGGAGCTGTCCGACGGGGCCTGGGGCTGCGTGGCCTACAGCGCCATCACGCCGCTGTACGAGGCGGACATGGCCCTGGCCTTCGAGTACACCCTGAACGAAGATTTCAGCTACAACACCGATTTCCAGAAGGCCCTGGCCGGGGCGCTGTCGGAGCTCTACATGACCTACATCAACGACCAGGAGCTGACCGCGGACGAGGCCGAGGTGGGCTTCGACCTGGACGGCGACGGCGCGCTGAACAGCACCGTGGCGCTGACCATCGAGTACGACCCGGAGCAGTATGCCGACACCAACGGCTACGGCGGCAGCTACCTGGACCTGTACCGGGCGGAGCTGACCGAGAATCTGCAATGGTACGTGGACAACCTGGCCTATGCCGAGGGCTGGACCTGGTTTGACGCGGACGGCAACGCCCTGTCGGACGAGGCGGTGGCGGCCATGACCGACCTGGACCGGGCCGCGGCCTTCATCGAGGGCCGCTACGCCAAGGGCTCCACGGGCCGCGGCGGCTTCGGTGGCGGCATGGGCGGCGGCATGGGCCCCAGCGGCATGAACGGCAAGGCGGACTTTGGCGGCAAGCCCGATTTTGAAGGCGGCGAGAAGCCGGACTTTGAAAATGGCGAGGGCTTCCCCGGCGGCATGGGCGGCCCCTCCGAAACCGGCGACGAGATGGCCGTGGGCACCCCCGACGCGGGCACCACCCAGGCGGCGGGCAGCGGTGTGGATTCCCAAAACTACGCCACCTTTGAGGAATTGCTGGCGGCCTACCAGGCCGACCTGGACGCGCTGGAGATGGGCGACCGCTACGGCAACAACCCGGTGGACCTGTACAACCCGCTGGACTACATCGGCGACACCAACACCGAGGACCCCGAGTGGCTGCGCATTGTCTGCGGCGCGGTGGAGGGCGACATCGCCATGTTCAACTCCCTGAATTTGCAGCTGGCGGCCCTGAGCGCCGGCATCGACGCCACCATCGAGTGGCAGTGGGACGGCGGCCATGTGCCCGGTGAGGTGCTGGGCGAGAGCCTGGCGCTGTGGGTGGACCGGATGTACGGCGAGTATGCCGACGACGGCGTGGCCGTGGAGAAGGCCGAGGCCATCCCCCAGGCGGAAAACGGCGACGCCGAGAGCCCCACCGGCACGGACCTGTCCGACTGGGTGACCCTCTCGGAGGACGGCAGCGTGTCCTTCGCCTTCGCGGACGGCATGGCCTACCGCACCGGCGGGGCCAGCAAGGCCGTGCCCGGCTTCGACGTGATCGACTACGGCCAGGAGGACTACGTGTTCGGCGACGAGACCACCGACGCCCGCCACTGGAGCGAATACGTGCTCCAGGCTCTGGAGGACAACGAGGAGACGCTGGCCGGGCTGTTCAACCAGTAAGGATGCTCTGTTTCCCTGCCTCCCCTGTGCAAAGGGAGGCAGGGATTGATTTTGGCATTTTCTCACAATACCGCAACAGGAGATGAGAATAAATCAAGATTCTGCGTTGCCAAGCCGCGCAAAACCCGATATAATAAGTTCAGAAGGTTGAAAAAACCGCAAAGGAGCAGTGAACATGATCTATTACGTGAACGCGAAGGCGGGCCGGGACGGCAACGGCTCGAAGCAGATGCCCTTCAAGCGCATCAATGACGCGGCGAAGGTGGCCGTGGCGGGGGACGAGATCGTCGTCGCGCCCGGCATCTATCGGGAGAGCGTGCATCCGGTGAACCCCGGCCGGGAGGACGCGCGGATCGTCTATCGCTCGGAGGAGCCCCTGGGCGCGGTGATCACCGGCGCGGAGGAACTGACCGGCTGGACGCGGCACGAGGGCAGCGTGTGGGTGAACCGGGTCAACAACGGCCTGTTCGGCAGCTACAACCCCTACACCACCCAGGTGCGCGGCGACTGGTATTTCGCCCCGGAGATCCGCCACACCGGCGCGGTGTTCCTCAACGATCAGATGATGTATGAGACCACGAGCCTTGAGGAGTGCGCGGCGGCCCAGCCCGATCCCTGCGCCTTCGACAAGGAGCTGTCCACCTGGAAGTGGTACACCGAGCAGGACGGCGACGAGACCGTGCTCTACGCCAACTTCAAGGACCTGGACCCCAACGAGCAGAAGGTGGAGATCCTGGCCCGGCGCAACTGCTTCATGCCCGAGGAAAACGGCATCGACTACATCACCGTCTCCGGCTTCGACATCAACAAGGCCGCCACCACCTGGGCGCCGCCCGCCGCCTACCAGGACGGCATGATCGGTCCCCACTGGTCCAAGGGCTGGATCATCGAGGACTGCGAGATCTGGGGCAGCAAGTGCTGCGGCATTTCCCTGGGCAAGTACTGCGACCCCGAGAACGACATGTATTTCTTCCACAAGCAGGTGAAGAGCCCCACCCAGATGGAGCGCGACGCCGTGTGCCGCGGCCAGTATCACGGGTGGCTCAAGGAGAAGGTGGGCGGTCACATCGTGCGCCGCTGCCACGTGCACCACTGCGAGCAGACCGGCATCGTGGGCCGCATGGGCGGCGTGTTCTCCACCATCGAGGACTGCCACATCCACCACGTCTGCAACAGCCAGCAGCTGGGCGGCGCGGAGACCGCCGGCATCAAGCTGCATGCCGCCATCGACGTGACCATCCGCCGCAACCACATCCACAACTGCATCATGGGCGTGTGGCTGGACTGGGAGGCCCAGGGCGCGCGGGTGAGCCAGAACCTGTTCCACGACAACCAGCGGCCCGACGGCACGCCCCAGGCCAAGGGCGCGATGTTCAACTGCGACGTGTTCATCGAGGTGGGCCACGGCCCGACGCTGATCGACAACAACGTGATGCTGTCGAAGGAATCCGCGGTGCTGCCCAGCGAGGGCGTGGCCTGCGTGCACAACCTGATGTGCGGCGGCTTCGGCCTGATCAACAGCGGCGTGGACAGCGTGGTGAACGGCCAGCGGGAGCCCCGCTACACCCCCTACCACATCCGGCATCGCACCGAGGTGGCCGGCTTCATGACCATCCTCCACGGCGACGACCGCATCTACAACAACCTGTTCGTGCAGAAGTGGCCCGTCACCGACGCGACCATTCCGCCCCAGGCGCCGGACAACCAGATCGTGGGCACCGCGCCCTTTGACATCTTCCCCAGCTACGAGGAGTGGATCTCCCACTTCGACTTCACCAAAGAGCCGGACATGGGCGCCCTGGGCACCTATCACTTCGGCCACCTGCCGGTGTGGGTGAAGGGCAACGCCTACTTCAACGGCGCGTCCGTCAGCAAGCACGAGCGGCACGGCGTGTCCCCCGAGGGCGAGGCGAAGGTGGAACTGGCCGAAAAGGATGGAAAGGTGGTCCTGGAGACCAACCTCTACGACCTGCTGGGCGACTTCTCCGACGGCATCATCACCAGCGACATCCTGGGCTGCGCCTTCGAGCCGGAGCAGCGATTCGAGAACCCCGACGGCACCGAGATCATCTTCAACCGGGACTACCTGGGCGAGCATCGCGGTGCGCGGGCCATCCCCGGACCCTTCGCCGAGGGCAAGAGGGAGATCGTGGTGTACTGATTGAACAGAAAGCCTTCCCATTTAGGGGCATCGAGCGCCCGGAAAACAGTCCAGTGGACTGTTTTCAGCGAGATGGGGCCGGCAGGCCCGTGGGAAGGTGCCCCCAAAGGGGGCGGATGAGGTGTTTGTCATCCCCCAACTTTCCGTGAAGAACCACAAAAAAAGCCTTCCCCTGAAGGCAATGTCATTCAGATAAGGCTTCACGGCGACAACCCCTCAGTCTGCTTCGCAGACAGCTCCCCTTACACAGGGGAGCCTTTCTTTTGTACCCAAAGCCTCCCTTGTGTAAAGGGAGGTGGGCCGCGAAGCGGGCCGGAGGGATTGTCGTTGCTTTTCTAAAGGATATTGCCTCTGAAGAGGAAGGCTTTTCTCCATCCGTTATTCCCTGGCCGCGCCCTGGGAGCGCAGCCAGATCATCAGCACCGTCACGTCCCCGGGGTTGATGCCGGGGATGCGGCTGGCCTGGCCCAGGGAGGCGGGGCGCTGGGCGTCCAGCTTCTGCCGGGCCTCGATGCGCAGGCCGGAGAGGTTCAGGTAGTCCGCGTCCGGGGGCAGGGGGGTGTCCTCCATGGCCAGGAAACGCTGGCGGTCGGCGGTCTGGCGCTGGAGGTAGCCCTCGTAGCGAATTTCGATCTCCAGCTGCTCCTTCACCTCCGGCGGATAGTCCGGAAGGTCGGGATGGCCCGAGCGCAGGTCGTCGTAGGCGATGTCCGGATGCCGCAGCTTTTCCGTCAGCTTCATCTTGTCCAGCAGCGCCCGCCCTTCTTCGGCGAGGCGCTTTTTTTCAAGCATTTTTTGGTAGCGTTCCTCACTGACCAGCCCCGCTTCCCGGCCCTTTTCGGTGAGGCGCAGATCGGCGTTGTCCTGGCGGAGCAGCAGCCGGTATTCGGCGCGGCTGGTCATCATGCGGTAGGGCTCGTCCACGCCCTTGGTGACCAGGTCGTCCACCAGCACGCCCAGGTAGGCGTCGGCGCGGGTGAGCAGCATGGGCGCTCGGCCCTGGACCCACAGCGCCGCGTTGACGCCGGCGTAGAGGCCCTGGGCGGCGGCCTCCTCGTAGCCGGAGGTGCCGTTGATCTGGCCCGCGCAGTAGAGACCCTCGACGTGCCGGGCCGCGAAGGCGCTGGTCAGCTGGGTGGGGTCGATGCAGTCGTATTCGATGGCGTAGGCCAGGCGCAGCAGCCGGGCGTTTTCAAGCCCCGGGATGGAGGCGTAGATCTCCCGCTGCACGTCCTCCGGCATGGAGGTGCTCATGCCCTGGGCGTACCACTCCACGGTGTCCAGGCCTTCCGGCTCCATGAAGATGGGATGGCGGTCCTTGTCCTTGAAGCGCACCACCTTGTCCTCGATGGACGGGCAGTAGCGTGCGCCGGTGCCATGGATAGCGCCGGAATACATGGGCGCGCGGTGCAGGTTGTTCAGGATGATTTCGTGGGTCCTGGGCGTGGTGTAGGTCAGGTAGCACAGCGCCCGGTTTTTGAGGGGGGCCGGGTCCGTCATGAAGGAAAAGGGCACCACGGGCACGTCCCCCTCCTGGGGGGTCATTTGGGAGAAGTCGATGGTGCGCCCGTCCAGCCGCGCCGGGGTGCCGGTCTTGAAGCGGCGGATGGAGAAGCCCAGGTCGATCAGGTTCTGGGTGAGGGCGTTGGCGGCCATCAGGCCCTGGGGCCCGCCGTTCCAGCTGCATTTGCCGATGATGATGCGGCTGTTCAGGTACACCCCGCAGCAGAGGATCACGGCCTTGCAGGCGACGGCGCCGCCGGTGGTGGTCTCGATGCCGGTGACGCGGCCGCCCTCCACCACGATCCGGCGCACCTCCGCCTGGCGCAGCACCAGGTTTTCGCATTCGTCCACGGCGCGGCGCATCCGCCGCTGATAGGCCCTCTTGTCGGCCTGGGCCCGCAGGGAGTGCACCGCCGGGCCCTTGCGGGTGTTCAGCATCCGGGACTGGATAAACACGTCGTCGATGGCCCTTCCCATCTCCCCGCCCAGGGCGTCCAGCTCCCGCACCAGGTGGCCCTTGGCCGTGCCGCCGATGGACGGGTTGCAGGGCATCATGGCCAGCGCGTCCAGGTTCAACGTGGTCAGCAGGGTCTTCAGGCCCATGCGCGCGCAGGCCAGCGCCGCCTCGCACCCCGCGTGGCCCGCGCCCACCACCACCGCGTCGAAGGTATCGTGCATCAATGGTCGTCACCTCTTGTCGTGGGTTCCGGTGAATATTATACATGAATCCGGGGGAGGTGGCAAGCGGGGGAGGGGTTGCCGGGGACCGCATATTTTTGGCGGCCTGCTTCGCTGTTTGGTGAAGCTTCGCGCTCAGCACATCGCGCTGAGCCGCTCGCTTCAAAGCACGACTCAGCAGGCCGCCCTTTCCGATGGGGAGCGGCGAGGGAGGAATGCCGATTCACGGTTGCGGTCATCCCCGTAGGGACGCCATTCATGGCGTCCGCAGGGGCGCTGTTGCGGTGCCTGCCCTTGGGGGAACGACCTCTTCCGCCCCTGATGGGGCACCTTCCCCTAAAGGGGAAGGCTATGCTGCCGCACGGTATCCGTAGGGATGCCATTCATGGCGTCCGAAAATGGGAACGACCTCATCCGTCACGGCTTCGCCGCGCCACCGTTCCACGGGACTTGCCGTCCCCGTCTCGCTGAAAACAGTTCACAGAACTGTTTTCCGGGCGCTCGACGCCCCTAAAGGGGAAGGCTATGCTGCCGCCCCAAACCCCGTTCCCACAAAAAACCGCCCCGCGGAGCGGGGCGATTCGATCTCAAATCCTCATGGCGTCACGGCGTGACGACGACCTTGACGGTGGCCTTCTTGCCGTTGGCGGTGCGCACGGTGACCTTCGTTGTGCCGACGGTGACGCCGGTGACCACGCCATTGGCGTCCACGGCGGCGATACCGGGCTTCTTGCAGGTCCAGGTCAGGGTGGTCCGGGCGGTAGCGGGGGCGAGGACCGCGGTGAGGGGCAGCGTGGCGCCCACCTTAACGGTGACGGTGCTGCCCTGGGCGAAGCTGACGCCGGTGGCCTTGTAGGGGTCGACGACCTTCACCTTCACGGTGGCCTTCTTCCGGTTGGCGGTGCGCACGGTGATTTTCGCGGTGCCCTCGGCCACGGGGGTGACCAGGCCGTTGGCGTCCACGGTGGCGACCCGGGTCTTGCTGCTGGTCCAGGTCAGGGTGGTCCGGGCGGTGTCCGGGGAGAGGATCGCCGCCAGGGGCAGGGTCTGGCCCATCAGCAGCGTCACCACGCCGCTCTGGTTCAGGGCGATGCCCACGGGCTTGTAGGGGTCCACCACCTTGATGGTGATGGTGGCCTTCTTCTTGTTGGCGGTGCGCACGGTGATCTTGGCCTTGCCCTCGGAAACGGGGGTGACCAGGCCGGTGGCGCTCACGGTGGCCACCTTGGGCTTGTTGCTGGTCCAGGTCAGCGTGGTCCGGGCGGTGATGGGGTTCAGCTGGGCGACCAGCTGCAGGGTCTGGCCCATGCTCAGCGTGGCTTTCTTGCCCTGGGCGATGCTCACGCCCTTGGCCTTGTAGGGGTCCACCACCTTGACGGTGAGGGTGGCCTTCTTCTTGTTGGTGCAGGTGACGGTGATCTTGGCCTTGCCCTCGGCGATGGCGGTGACCAGGCCGGTGGCGGTGACGGTGGCCACCTTGGCCTTGTTGGTCTTGTAGCCGCTGACGACCCAGCCCTGGCTGGAGGCGAAGACGGGCTGCAGCTGCCGCTGTTCGCCCACGTTCATGGTGATGGTGCCGTTGTTCTTCACCTTGGAAAGCACCTGGTCCGCGATCACATAGCCGCAGATGTCGCACCGGTTGTTCACCAGGGTGTGGGGCTCGACGGTGGTGGTGGATTCGCCGGGCACGCCGGAGAACCGCTCGCCGCAGGCGGTGCACTCCCAGTAGATCATGGTGTCCACGGTCTTGCGGTGGCCGAAGGCCGCCTCGGAGGTGTACACCGGCGGCTGGGTGACGGTCACCTGCTTCTTATTGGTATGGGCGCACTCGGCGGTGGCCGCGACGCCGCCCGCCAGCAGCGCCGCGATCATCAGCGCGCACAGCAGGGTACGGATGGTTCTGTTCATGGATGTCATCCTCCATTGTCATTTGGAATCGTTACAATTATACACCCACGGAAGGATTTGTCAATGTGAAAATGGGGCATGCGCGCAAAACGCCTCCGTTTTGACACGGCTTGGACAAACACGAAATAACATGCCGTGCGTTGACAGGGGCGGGGGCTGGTGCTATAATCATCTGCGATATTGGAGGTAGAGAAGCCTATGAACATAAAGTCCGCCAACGAGCTGCGCAGCCTGTTCCTGCGCTTTTTTGAGGAGAAGGGCCACGCCCGCATCCCCAGCGCCTCGGTCATTCCCGAGAACGACCCCACCGTGCTGTTCACCACCGCCGGCATGCACCCGCTGGTGCCCTACCTGATGGGCGAGAAGCACCCGATGGGCACCCGGCTCACCGACGTGCAGAAGTGCATCCGCACCGGCGACATCGACGACGTGGGCGATCCCAGCCACCTCACCTTCTTCGAGATGCTGGGCAACTGGAGCCTGGGCGACTATTTCAAGAAGGAAATGATCCCCTGGAGCTGGGAGTTCCTGACCAGCAAGGACTGGCTGGGCCTGGACCCCGACAAGCTGGCCTTCACCGTGTTTGAGGGCGACAAGGACTGCCCCCGGGACGAGGAGGCCGCCAACCTGTGGCGCGAGCAGGGCGTGAAGGACGACCACCTGTTCTACCTGCCCAAGAAGCACAACTGGTGGGGCCCCGCCGGCATCACCGGCCCCTGCGGCCCGGACACCGAGATGTTCATCATCCGCGACCAGCCCCCGTGCGGCCCGGACTGCTCTCCCGCCTGCTCCTGCGGACGGTACCTGGAGATCTGGAACGACGTGTTCATGCAGTATGAGAAGCAGGTCGACGGCACGTTCATCCCGCTGAAGCAGAAGAACGTGGACACCGGCATGGGCCTGGAGCGCACCTACTGCGTGCTGATGGGCGCGAACACCGTGTATGAGACCGAGATCTTCGCCGGCATCATCGGGAAGATCGAGGAGCTGAGCGGCAGGAAGTACGGCGAGAGCGAGGAGATCACCCGCGCCATCCGCATCATCTCCGACCACATGCGCACCGCCACCTTCATCATCGGCGACGACCGCGGCGTGACCCCGTCCAACGTGGACCAGGGCTACGTGCTGCGCCGCCTGATCCGCCGGGCCGTGCGCCACGGCATGAAGCTGGGCATGGAGGCCGGCTTCACCTGCGAGATCGCGAAGGTCATCATCGACCAGTATAAGGAAGTGTATCCGGAGCTGGAGCGCAACGGCGCGCACGTGCTGGAGCAGCTGAAGCTGGAGGAGGAACGCTTCCAGAGGACGCTGAAAAAGGGCCAGGCCGAGTTCGAGAAGGTCTTCGGCAACCTGCAGCGCAAAAAGGACGCCTTCACCGCCCTCAAGGCCAACAAGGCCGATCCGGACGCCGTGGCCGCGGCGCTGCGCGTGCTGCCGCCCAGCCCGGAGAACAAGCCCGTCATCGAGCAGGTGAAGGACGGAAGCATTTCCGACGCCACCATCGACGACCTGCTGGCCTCCTGCCAGAAGCTGGACGGCCGCAGCGCCTTCAAGCTCTACGACACCTACGGCTTCCCGGTGGAGATCACCTGCGAGATGGCCGCGGAAAAGGGCATCGAGGTGGACGTGGACGGCTTCAACGAGCGGTTCAAGAAGCACCAGGAGGCCAGCCACGCCGGGGCCGAGCAGCGTTTCAAGGGCGGCCTGCAGGACCACAGCGAGCAGACCACCAAGCTGCACACCGCCACCCACCTGCTCCACGCCGCGCTGCGCAAGGTGCTGGGCCCCGAGGTGGCCCAGAAGGGCTCCAACATCACCCCGGAGCGCCTGCGCTTCGACTTCTCCTTCGGCCGCAAGATGACCGACGAGGAAAAGCAAGAGGTGGAGCGCCTGGTGAACGAGTACATCCAGGCCGCCGCGCCCATCACCTGCGAGGAGATGACCGTGGCCGAGGCCAAGGCCCAGGGCGCCATCGGCCTGTTCGAGAGCAAGTACGGCGAGCGCGTGAAGGTCTACACCATGGGCCCGTTCTCCAAGGAGATCTGCGGCGGTCCCCACGCCTCCAACACCGGCGACCTCAAGTCCTTCAAGATCAAGAAGGAGGAGGCCTCCTCCGCCGGCGTGCGCCGCATCAAGGCCGTCATCGGGGAATAAAAGAGAATATGGAATATAACGCGCCCCCGCCGAATGGCGGGGGCGCGGGTTTGTGTCAGCAGAAGTAGCGGAGCTCGCCGAAGTATTCCATCCATTTTTCGCGGATTTCGTCGGCGTTGGCCTCAATGACGCGGATCAGCTTTCTGAGGTCGGCGGCGGGGATTTCCGAGCGTCGCGAGGCCAGCATGGCCTTGCCGGACTGGGTCAGCCACACCTTGGTGGCGTTGGCCTTTGGCACGCCCTCCGCGATGTGGACGTGGACCGGCTCCAGCGGGCGGCCTTCGTCCAGCCAGAAGTAGATGACGTAGGGGCCGATCTTAATAACCTGCGGCATTGGCGAAGCCCCCCTCCCGGGCAAACTCCATGATCAGGTGGGCGTTGTTGCGCAGGATCTTTTCCAGGCGCTGAATATCCGCGTCGGTGAAACCCTCGATTTTCTCCCAGCGGTAGTCCGGCAGCCAGCAGGCGGCGCTTCGGAAGCCGCCCTCCACGGGCTGCTCAAAGTAGACCTTCACCGTGCCGTCCGGCTTCATTTCGGAATGGGCGATGCCCGTCTCGTCGGAGAGGGTCAGGTAGCCGTACATCATGGTATCGCCTCCTTCTGCCTCTATTATAGCCCGCGGAACGGGAATAATCAACCACAAAAGTCGGGGCTGTCTCCAAACGATGTCCAGCGCCGATTCCAACCGTAGGGACGCCATTCATGGCGTCCGCGGGCGGCAAGAATGCCGCCCCTACGGCGGAAAAGCGATGCGATGTTTTGAGACAGCCTCCTGTCGTATCTCAATGAGGATCAGTTGGAAAACAAGCCGGATTTCCTGTCGGGAACATACTTCATACGAAGGCCGATGTAATTGGCACCGTAGTATTCCTTTGTCCATAAGGATTGGCCGTCTTTAAGAGTAATCAATTTATGAATCCCGTATTCATCATAGAAGATTTCTTCATAATTATCGCTGCTATACTTGTTATACTCGTCTCCCCAGTGGATGGCACATAAAGTGGTGAAACAACAATGGTAGTCATAGTCATCTATCTTTTCTTTCAATTCCTGACTGAACTCTATATCCTCTTCTTCAACCCAAAACTCATAAATACCGGCAGGAATGTCTTGCCCTACAACCAGTATATCGCTCGAGTACATATACCCAAGTTGAGAATTGGAATCATAGATCATTTGAACAATACTGATAAGTTCATCTTCCGTATAGTTATCGACATTGAAATTGACTTCCGACGACGCTGCTCCTGTCAATGCCATAATCAGCAGTCCACAGATAATCACAACCCAGATTCTTCCGCGCATAAAGCAAGCCTAATATTTGTTTGTCGCCAACCAAGACCTGTTGTTAAAATGAGGAAGAGGGAGGGATTGCGATGCTGCCGAACGTAAAGCTGCTGCGCCGCGAGGCTGGGATCAGTCAACAAGCGTTGGCAGATGTTTTGGGGATCAGCCAGCAATCCATCAACCATTATGAGAATCATGATATTCAACCGGATATTCAAACCCTGATGCAGATGGCAGACTATTTCAACACCTCCGTGGATTACATCATCGGCCACACCGACATCAAGGACCCCTTCGACAACACCGAAGCCTATCACCTGAACGGCGCCGAGGGTGACCTGATCGCCAAATACCGCGCTCTGTCTCCAAAGGAGAGGGCGTGCGTTCAGCAGGTGGTGGAGACGCTGCTTGATAAATAGCATACAGCAAACAAGCGATTCGTACAGATTCTTCGCTCCGCTCAGAATGACAACGACACGGCATGAATGTCATTCTGAGCGGAGCGAAGAATCTGTGCATTTGTTTTGGTGCGACGTTGCTTTATTGACGCAAAGGGCAATTCCAATTATAATAAATCCAGTATATAAACAACAAGGAGGCACGACCATGCCCAACTTTGGCAACATGACCCTTTCCGAGCTGATCCGGCCGGAGGGACACAAGTGCGCCTGCGGACGGACGCACGTCTGCGCGATGAAGTACCTGAACATCGGCCGGGGGATCGTCGAGGAGACTCCGAAGATGATCGCGGCGATGGGGAAGAGCAAGCCCTTCGTGGTCTGCGACGACAACACCTATGCCGTGGCGGGAAAGCGGGTGGACGGGATCCTGACCGCCGCGGGGGTGGAACACCAGCTCTACGTCATCCCCCTGCACGACCCGGCGGCCGGGCGCATCGCCCCGGCGGAGTGGGAGACGGGCAGCCTGATCATGCACTACGACCCCTCCTGCGACATGATCCTGGCCGTGGGCAGCGGCGTGGTGAACGACCTGTGCAAGGTGGCGGCCCACGCGGTGGGCGTGCCCAGCGCGGTGGTGGGCACGGCGCCCAGCATGGACGGCTACGCCTCCAACTGCGGCTCCATGGAGGTCAACCACGTGAAGGTGTCGCTCTACGGCGCGGTGCCCCAGGGCATCCTGCTGGACACCGAGATCCTCTCCCGGGCCCCCATGCGGATGCTCTGGGCGGGGCTGGGGGACATGGTGGCGAAGTACGTGGCGGTGTGCGAGTGGCGCATCTCGAACCTGGTCACCGGCGAGTACTACTGCCCGGAGGTGGCGGAGCTGATGCGCTCGGCCCTGCGCAGGCTGATGGCCGCGGCGGACCGGATTTCCAGCCGCGACCCGGAGGCCATCGGCTCCATCGCCGAGGGCCTGGTGCTGGCGGGCATCGGCATGGCCTACGCGGAGATCTCCCGGCCCGCGTCGGGGCTGGAGCACTACTTCAGCCACATGTGGGAGATGATGGCCCTGGAGCGGGGCGTTCCCTATGACCTGCACGGCATCCAGGTGGGCGTGGGCACGCTGCTGACGATGAAGATATATAGGAAGTTTGTCGCCGACGGCACAAAGCCCGACCGGGCCAAGGCCGAGGCCCACATGAAGAACTTCGACCCGGCGGCCTGGGAGGCGCGGGTGAAGCGGGTGTTCGGCAAGACTGCCGGGCAGATTTTGGAGATCGAGGCCAGGACCCACAAGAACGATCCGGAGAAGCACGCCAGGCGGCTTGCCAACATCATCGCCCACTGGGACGAGATCGAGGCCATTATCCGCGAGGAGCTGCCGGACTACGACGCGCTGTACAAGGTCATGGCCGCCACCGGGATGCCCCTCACCCCCGCGGACATCGGCATCCCCGTGCAGGACGCGGTGGATGCCTTCGTCTGCGCCCGGGACGTGCGGGACAAGTACCTCACCGCCTCGCTGCTGTGGGACATGGGCCTGACGGAGGAATACGCGGCATTCGTGCGGGAGA
The DNA here is from genome assembly GCA_900315585.1 of uncultured Eubacteriales bacterium. Taxonomy (GTDB): domain Bacteria; phylum Bacillota; class Clostridia; order Christensenellales; family Aristaeellaceae; genus UBA2862. The sequence continues at coordinate 50,748 of OMZP01000003.1, forward strand.
TCAACGAATGACGGGACAAACGAAAACGGACAGCGTTCGCTGTCCGTTTTCGTTTGAAGGAAATCATCCCCAGAACACCGACAGGGACGGTATGACCTGCTTCTTCCTCGACAGGATGCCGGGGAGGAAGGCGCGGTTCCCATCCGGGCGGACGTTGAAGGCCTGGGCGACCACGTCCGGCTGGCCCAGGAACAGCAGGTGGGTGCCCTCCTGGAGCATGTCGGTGATCATGAACAGCAGCATGTCCAGGTGGTTCTCCTCCCGGCGCTTTTCCATGGCGGCGAGGAACTCCTCCGCCCGCTTCAGCACCCGCGCCGAATCCAGCGTCACCACCTGGCCCACCCCCAGGGTGTGGCCGGAGAGCATGAACTCCTTGTAGTCCTGGAACAGGATGTCCTCGGCGGACTTGTCGTCGCTGGTGGAGGCGGAGAAGATCAGCTGGCCCAGGGCCTCGATGCTTTCGTGGGCGATGGAGGCCATGCGGTCGGCAATGGTGCGGTCCCTGGCGGTGCAGGTGGGGCTCTTGAACATCAGCGTGTCCGAGATGATGGCGCAGGTCAGAAGGCCCGCCATCCGGGTGGTGGGCATCAGCCCCCGCTCCATGAACATGCTGGCGATGATGGTGGCGGTGGAGCCCACGGGCTCGTTGCGCATGTAGATGGGGCTGCCGGTCTGCACGTCGGCCAGGCGGTGGTGGTCGATGATCTCCAGGATCTCGGCCTGCTCCAGCCCCGGCACGGACTGGCTCAGCTCGTTGTGGTCCACCAGCACCACCCGCTTGCGGCGGGGCTTCAAAAGGTGGATGCGGCTCAGCGCGCCCACCACTTTGTTGTTCTCGTCCACCACGGGGAAGGAGCGGTGCTTGTTGTCCTGAGCCATCTGGCGCACATCGTCCACGTAGTCCGTCAGGCGGGCCGGGCACAGGTTGGTGGTGCGGCACACGCGGCTCACCGGCAGGGCCTGGAAGATCATCCGGGCGGCGCGGTAGGGCTCGTGGGGGGTGGAGATCACAAGGCTCGTGCCCTTCGCCTGGCGGATCGCCTCCGGCACCGACGCCTGGCACACCACCACGCAGGCCACCCCGGCCTCGAGCGCCTGGGCAATCACCTCCGGCTGGTGGCCGCAGATGAGAATGGTCTCGGGCGTCAGCTGGATGGCCTCCTCGCCGCCGGTGGGCAGGGCGATGGTCACCCGGCCGCTGACGGAGTTGGTGGGCGTCTCCCGATCCTGCACGATGGAGCCCTCCAGGGCGCTGACCAGGTTGAACACGGGCACGTCCTCGATCTCCGGGTGGAGCACCGAGCGCATGTCGTGGGCGGCGATGGTGTTGGTGGAGAGCATGCCAAAGAGCGTGCCGTCGTCCTCCACCACCGGCAGGGCCACGGTGTTCTCCTCCCGGTGCAGAAGCTGCCAGGCCCGGTCCACCGTCACGGCCTTGTTCAAAGCCGGCGGGGTGTCGAAGCTCAGGTCGCTCACCTGGGTCTTCAAATCGTGGATCAGCACCGGCGGCTCGAAGCCGTAGCGGTCCAGCACCAGCTGGGTCTCGTCGCTGATGCGGCCCAGGCGCGCCGCCACGTAGTCCCGATCGCCCAGGGCGTTGCGCAGCTGGGCGTAGGCCATGGCGGAGACGATGGAATCGGTGTCGGGGTTGCGATGACCGGTGACGTAGATGGGGTCCATGGGGCCACCTCCTTCTGTATGGATACAGTATAGCACATTTTCGGGGAGGATGGGAGACGGTTCCGGGAAAAAAGCTCAGATGCGTTTTCCTGTTAAAGTGGTAAACCGCGACAAAAAAATGCTAAATAAAAGTCAAGAAAATGCGGAGATTTGGCTAGACATTTTGCACCGGTTGTGCTATAATCAATAATGTCGGTTGATAAGTGCATTGCGTATCATGATAATTGTGCAGTTTGCCCAATCGTTCGGCGGAATGTAACCCCATCGGCCGCAACAATTCAAAGATGCTTAGCCCTGCGGGGCTGGCACAATACAGTCAAAGGAGTGTACCCAAGTATGAAGAAGATTCTTGCTATGCTGCTCGTTGCGATGCTCGCTCTGAGCTGCGTCGCCGCTCTGGCTGAAGGCGAACTGGTCGGCGTTTCCATGCCCACCAAGGACCTGCAGCGTTGGAACCAGGATGGCGCCTACATGGAAGAGAAGCTGAAGGAAGCCGGCTATGAGGTCGAGCTGCAGTTCGCCTCCAACGACGTTCCCACCCAGCTGAACCAGATTGAGACCATGATCGACAACGGCTGCCAGGTCGTCGTCATCGCCGCCATCGAAGGCTCCTCCCTGGGCACCGCCCTGGATAAGGCCGCCGAGAAGGGCGTCAAGGTGATCGCCTATGACCGCCTGCTGATGGACAACGGCAACGTTGACTACTATGCCACCTTCGACAACTACAAGGTCGGCACCGTGCAGGGCACCTATGTGAAGGACGCTCTGGACCTGGACAACGCGGAAGGCCCGTTCGTGATGGAAATCACCGCCGGCGACCCCGGTGACAACAACGCCCGTTACTTCTATCAGGGCGCCATGGACGTGCTGAAGCCCTTCATCGACGACGGCAAGATCGTCGTGACCTCCGGCCAGGTCGAGTTCGACCAGGTTGCCACCCCCACCTGGAAGACCGACGTCGCCCAGAAGCGCGCCGAGGATATCCTCACCGCGAACTATGCCAACGGCGAAGAGATCGACGCCTGGCTGTGCTCCAATGACTCCACCGCGCTGGGCGTGACCAACGCTCTGGAAGCCAACTACGGCGGCGAGAACTGGCCCATCATCACCGGTCAGGACTGCGACATCGCCAACACCAAGAACATGATCGCCGGCAAGCAGAGCATGTCCGTGTTCAAGGACACCCGCACCCTGGCGGCTCAGGTTGTCAAGATGGTCGGCCAGATTCTGTCCGGCGAAGAGGTGGACGTGAACGACACCGAGACCTATGACAACAACGTGAAGGTCGTTCCCTCCTTCCTGTGCGATCCCGTGTTCGCGGATGCCAACAACTACAAGGAGATCCTGATCGACTCCGGCTACTACACCGAGGACGATCTGAAGTAATCTGAACGGTTGACTTACTGTGATGCAGGCGGGCCTGTCCCGCCTGCATCATTTAAGGTATTGGCGGGCGCGAGCGGCCGCCAGGAGTTGGAGGAAGAGCCATGGCAAAGATATTGCTGGAAATGAAGAACATTACCAAGACCTTCCCCGGCGTCAAGGCCTTGGACAATGTCAACCTCCAGGTGGAAGAGGGGGAGATCCACGCGCTGGTGGGCGAAAACGGCGCGGGCAAGTCCACGCTGATGAACGTGCTCAGCGGCATCTATCCCTACGGCACCTACGAGGGCGACATCGTCTACAACGGGCAGGTCTGCAAGTTCTCGAACATCAAGGATTCCGAAAAGCTGGGCATCGTTATCATCCACCAGGAGCTGGCCCTGGTTCCGGAAATGACCATCGGCGAGAACATGTTTCTGGGCAACGAACGCGGGCATAAATTCGCCATCGACTGGAACACCACCTACGCCGAGGCGGACAAGTATTTAAAGATGGTGAACCTGGAGGAGAGCAGCAAGGTGCAGGTCAAGACCATCGGCACCGGCAAGCAGCAGCTGGTGGAAATCGCCAAGGCTCTGGCCAAGCATGCGAAGCTGCTGATCCTGGACGAGCCCACCTCGTCCCTGAACGAAGAGGATTCCCGCGCACTGCTGGACCTGATGCTGGGCTTCAAGAAGCAGGGTATGACCATGATCATCATATCCCACAAGCTCAACGAGGTCGCCTATGTGGCGGACAAGATAACCGTCATCCGCGATGGCACGACCATCGAGACCATCGACAACCGCGGCCCGGAGCCCGTGTCCGAGGAGCGCATCATCAAGGGCATGGTCGGCCGCGAGATGACCAACCGCTTCCCCCCGCGGGAGGGCGTGAAGATCGGCGACGTGATGATGGAGGTGGACCACTGGACGGTGCACCATCCGCTGTACCCGGAGCGCAAGGTGGTGGACGACGTGTCCATGTACGTGCGCAAGGGCGAGGTCGTGGGAATCTACGGCCTGATGGGCGCGGGCCGCACGGAGCTGGCCATGAGCATCTTCGGCCAGAGCTATGGCGTGAACTTCTCCGGCGAGCTGAAGATCGACGGCAAGACCGTGAAGATGAAGAAGAGCGTCACCGACGCCATCAAGCACAAGATCGCCTACGTCACCGAAGACAGAAAGGGCAACGGCCTGATCCTCTCACAGTCCATCAAGGTGAACACCTCCCTGGCCAACCTGGGAAGCCTGGCCAAGGGCGGCGTCATCGACCAGGACAAGGAATACGCCGTGGCCGAGGAATACCGGGACAAGCTGAAAACCAAGACCCCCACCGTGGAGCAGCTGGTGGGCAACCTCTCCGGCGGCAACCAGCAGAAGGTGCTGCTGGCCAAGTGGATGTTCGCCGAGCCGGACATCATGCTGCTGGACGAGCCCACCCGCGGCATCGACGTGGGCGCCAAGTACGAGATCTACTGCATCATCAACGATCTGGCGGCGGCGGGCAAGTCTGTGGTCATGATCTCCTCGGAGCTGCCTGAGGTGCTGGGCATGAGCGACCGCATCTACATCATGAACGAGGGCAAGATGGTGGGCGAAATGAAGGCGGAGGACGCCACCCAGGAGAGCATTATGGCGCTGATCCTCCAGTCGGGAAGGGGTGCATGACGGTGAATGAAAGCAGAATGAGCGTTGGCGCTTTTTTCCGGAAGTATACCATGGTGATCGCGCTGGTGGTCGTGGTCGTGTTTTTCGCCATTGCCACCGGCGGCGGCTCGCTGAAGCCCGGAAGCATCAACAACCTGATCTCCCAGAACGGCTATGTGTTCGTGCTGGCGGCCGGTATGCTGCTGTGTATCCTGACCGGCGGCAACATCGACCTGTCCGTGGGCTCGGTGGTCTGCTTCGCGGCCTCCATCGGCTGCGTGATGATGGACCGGGGCGCCAACATGTGGCTGGCGGTGCTGGCCATGCTGGGCATCGGCCTGGCCATCGGCGCGTTCCAGGGCTTCTGGATCGCCAAGATCCACGTGCCGGCCTTTATTGCGACATTGTCCGGCATGTATGCCTTCCGCGGCCTGTCCAACGTGGTGCTGCAGGGCTATCGCGTTGACATCAGCAACGAGCAGTTCCTGTTCCTCTTCGGCGGCGGCAGGGATTGCTACATCCCGGACTACATCCGCCAATGGATGGGCACGGAGGGCAAGCCCAATCTGACCTGCCTGGCCGTGGGCATCCTTGCGACGGTGATCTACATCCTGATGACCCTGAGGAAGATCCACGTCCAGAAGAAGCTGAACATCCACCAGTCCATCCTGGGCCAGTGTCTGACGACGGGTGCGATCTCCGCGGTGGTGCTGTTCATCACCTGGCAGATGGCCAGCTTCCGGGGCATTCCCACCGTGCTGATCTGGGTCGGCCTGGTGCTGGGCGTCTATCAGTACATCACCACCAAGACAGCCATTGGCCGCCACCTGTACGCGGTGGGCGGCAACGAGAAGGCCACGGCGCTGTCCGGCGTCAAGACCCGGAACGTCTACTGGTTCGCCTATGCCAGCATCGGCCTGATGGCTGGCCTGGCGGGCATCCTGACGGCGGCCCGCGCCAAGGGCATCGACCCCACCTACGGCGAGGGCTACGAGATGGACGCTATCGCTTCCTGCTTCATCGGCGGCGCTTCCGCCTACGGCGGCACCGGCAAGGTGTCCGGCATGGTCATCGGCGCCGTGCTGATGGGCGTCATCAACCAAGGCATGAACATGGTGGGCGTCGACTCCAACCTGCAGCGCGTGGTCAAGGGCCTGGTGCTGCTGCTGGCAGTCGTGTTCGACGTGGTGTCCAAGCGCCAGAAGCGATAGGAAAGGAGGATGGCAAACAATGGAGAATAAAGTGGTGAATCAATCCAATATCCGCAAGTCGGATCCGGTTGCCATGCTGAAGAAGAATGCCATGCTCATCATCCTGGTGCTGGTGTATCTCTTTTTCACGATCATGACCAAGGGCCGCATGTTCCGGCCGAACAGCTTTGCCTCACTGATCAACCAGAACGCTTACGTGTACATCCTCGGCTGCGGCATGCTGATGTGCATGCTGACCGGCGGCAACATCGACCTGTCCTGCGGCGCCTTCGTCTGCCTGCTCGGTTCGCTGGGCGGCATGATGATGGTGGTGTGGAAGTGGGGCACCGGCCTGTCCCTGCTGGCGATGCTGCTCATCGGCGTCATCTATGGCTGCGGGCTGGGCGCGCTGATCGCCTATGTCATGGTTCCGCCGTGGATCGCGACGCTGGCCGGCTACCTGGCCTTCCGCGGCCTGGGCACGTCCATACTGGGCGTTTCCTCCACGAATTCCATTTCGTTCAAGGACAGCCCGGATTTCCTGAACATCTTCTCCGGCACGCTGTTCAAGACGCCCGAGGGGCAGCTGAACTGGCCTTGCATGATCGTGGGCATCGTGGCGGCGGCGCTGGTGGTGCTGATGATCTTCAACTCCCGCGCCACCCGCCTGAGGAAGGGTTACGAGGTGGACACCCTGGGCATGGACGCGGCCAAGTGCGCTATCGGAGCGGCCACCATCCTGCTGGTGATGTACAAGCTGGCCCTGTCGGGCGGCATTCCCACCGTGCTGGTCTGGGTGGCGGCGGTCGTGCTGCTGTACGCCTTCATCACCAGCAAGACCACCATCGGCCGCCACTTCTATGTGGTGGGCGGCAACATCGAAGCGGCGCGCCTTTCCGGCGTGAACACCAAGCGGATCATGTTCCTGGCCTACCTGAACATGGCGATTCTGACCTCCATCTCGGCCATGACCGTCATCGCCCGCTTCACCGCGGCGAACGCGGACGCCGGCAAGAACTTTGAGATGGACGCCATCTCCGCCTGCGTGGTGGGCGGCGTCTCCGCCAGCGGCGGCGCGGGCACCGTGCTGGGCATGGTGATCGGCGCCACGCTGATCGGCGTCATCAACCTGGGCATGTTCCAGATCAACCTGGACGCGAACTATCAGCGCGTGGTCAAGGGCTTCGTGCTGCTGGCTGCCGTGGTGTTCGACATCCTCACCAAGAAGCGGGAGAGCTGATTTCCCGGTTTTTCCGCCCCGCCTCCCCGCGCTGAAAAGCGCGGGGAGGCGTTTTTTTTGCCCAAATCCGCACTTTGAACGGGAGGCCGTCCAGCCCCGGGGAGCAGGAAGACGCCTGGGTAAATAAATTGTTACAAAAATTTGACAAAAGAGGATGTAACCGGGTATGTAACCAGGATGTGCTATTATGGAAGCGTAAAAGTAGGGGTAATGGGTGGCGGAGAAGTTGAGGGACAAAAAACTTTTCACAGCTGACCAAAAAATGCAACACATTATTATAGTAGTGTGGTAACTGCATAAATTGTCCCCGAAAAGACGAAGAAACCGTACAAAAGGTTGATTTTCCCGGATGTGGGGAAAGAGGTTAAATCTTCGTTAGGCCGACAGAAGAGTGAGTCACAATTTCGTAATAATTCGGATGGAAGGGTTGCATCGATGACGGATAAAGAGCTTCGCAAGCTCAGAAGAGACGATCTGCTGCAGATTCTGATCAACCAGCAGAAGCAGATCGACGAGCTGACCGACGCGCTGGCCAAGGCTCAGGCGTCGCTGGAACAGCGGCGGATCGCCATCAGCCAGTCCGGTTCGCTGGCCGAGGCCGCGCTGCGGCTCAACGGCGTGTTCGAGTCGGCCCAGGCCGCCGCGGACCAGTATCTGAGCGAGGCGCACACCAAGTCCGAGGAGATGTACGCCCAGGGCAAGGCGGAGATCGAGCGCGCCCGCCGGGTGTCCGAGGACGTGACCACCGCCGCCCGCGCCGAGGCGGACCGCATCCTGCGGGAGGCCCGGGCCGAGGCGGACCGGCTGCTGGTGGAAGCGGGCGGACGGCCCGTCCAGCCCCCGGAGCCGGTGGTTGAGGAACCCAAGCCCGAGGAAAGCAAGCGCCGCGGCCTCTTTGGGAGGAACAGGAAGGCATGAAGCATCATCTTATCGACGTGCCGACGGTCACCGTCGATCAGCTGGAGAAGGAGCTTCGGCGGGAGCGCCACCGGCGCAGCTACCGCAGCACCCTGCTGAGCACGGTCAGCGCGCTGATCATCGTCGCGGCCATCGCGGTGCTGGTGTCCATGCTGGCGCTGCCGGTGCTGCAGGTGGTGGGCGAATCCATGACCCCCTCGCTGTGCCAGGGCGAGATCGTGGTGGCCCCGAAGGGCACCGCGTTCCAGAAGGGCGACGTGATCGCCTTCTACTACAACAACAAGATCCTGGTCAAGCGGGTGATCGCCAACGCGGGCGAGTGGGTGAACATCGACGAGGACGGCAACGTTTTCATCAACGACGTACCCCTGGACGAACCCTACCTGACGGAAAAGGCCCTGGGAGACTGCAACATCACGCTGCCCTACCAGGTGCCGGACGGCAAGATCTTCGTGATGGGCGACCATCGCGCCACCTCCTCCGACAGCCGCAATACCGCGGTGGGCTGCGTGGCCCAGGAGCAGGTGGTGGGGCGCGTGGTTCTGCGGGTCTGGCCGCTGAACCGCATCAGCTTCATCAAATGACCCAGACGGCATAGTATTCAATAACGGACCTTCGACCATGTGAGCGAGGAATCAGCCATGAAAAAGGTTGGACATACTCAGGCGGAGAGCATGCTGAAGAGCAAGAAACTGCATAGATACCTCCGACGGGCGGTGGCGCTGCTGTCGGTGGTCGTCATGCTCTTTACCATCAACACGCTGAAGAAGAGAGCCAATACGCTGGAGCGCATCCCCATGTGTGGCATGGAGGAGCACCTGCACGACGAGTCCTGCTTTAACGAGCTGGGCGAATTGATCTGCCTCCTTCCGGAGCACCAGCACACCGACGCCTGCTTCCAGCAGGCTCCGGTGCACGAGGAGTCGGCGGAGGAATTCGCCGAGGAGATGGAGGTGGACCTGTCGACGGAGGACGAATCCGAGGTCGAATCCCAGGAGGCGCTGCCCGTCGAAGAGCTGCCCGTCGAGGAGGAGCCCGGATTTGAGCTTTCGCAGCCCGCGCTGCTCAGCGACATCCTCCAGGCGATGAACCTGCCCGTGGCCCTGAACGACGTGATCGATGTGGGCCAGGTGGTGAACACCGAAGCCGACGCCGGCCTGGTGAGCGTGGAGCGCCAGGAGAACGGCGACGCGCTGGTGTCCGCCAACGCTGCCTTTGACGCGGCCGAGCTGGCCATCATCACCGAGACCGACATCCTCACCGTGAAGCTGGTGGCCGGCGCCGCCGCTGCCGAGCCCGTGGCGGAGGAGCCCGTGGTCGAGGAGCCCGCCGAGGAGATCCCCGCGGAAACCGTCGAAGAAACCGTCGAGGCGACCGCCGAGGACGGCATTGTGGAGGAAATCGCGCCCGTCGCCGAGGAACCGACCGAAGTCGCCGAAATTGAAACCGAAAATATCGAGGAACAGACTGAAGTCGAAAATATCGAGACCGTGACGGAGGCCGTCGAGGTCCAGCTGGGCGGCGAAGAGGACGCCATCGAGCCCGCGGAGGCGCAGGCCGACCTCGAAGCCGAGCCGGAGGCCGTCGAGACTGCAGAAACCGAGCCCGAGGTTGTCGAGACCGTCGAGACCGCCGAAACCGAACCCGAGGTTGTCGAGACCGTCGAGACCGCGGAAACCGAGCCCGAGGTTGTCGAGACCGTCGAGACCGCAGAAACCGAACCCGAGGTCGTCGAGACCGTTGAAGAAACTGAAACCGAACCCGAGGAGACCGTCGAGGCCGAAACGGAAGATGAATATGTAGAAACCGTGGAGACTGAGCCTGAAACCGAGGCGCAGTCTGAGACCGTTGAGCCCACCGAGGCCGAGCCCGAGCCCGAGACCACCGAAACTGAGCCTGAGGAAGAAACCGAGGCCGAGCCTGAGGAGGAGACCAAGGCAGAAACCGAGGAAGAGACCGAGGCAGAAGCCGAGGAGGAGACCGAAGCCGAGACCAAGGAAGAAACCGAGGAGGGAACCGAGGAGGAGACCAAGGCAGAAGCCGAGGAGGAGACCGAGGAAGAAACCAAGGAAGAAGCCGAGGAGGAGACCGAGGAGGAGACCGAGGAAGAAACCGAGGAGGAAGCCGAGGAGGGAACCGAGGAGGAGACCGCCGCTGAGCCGGAGACCGTGGAGCAGAGCGCCAACGCCAGCATCAGCGTGGACCTGTCCAGCGTGGACCTGATGCAGGCCGCCACCGTGGAGGGCGACACCGTCACCCTGGCCGTGTCCGACCTGCTGAACGCCGAGGACGACGCCGTGAACCTGGAGGGCGACCTGCACGTGGAGGCGGAGGAGTTCGCCGCCGCGGCCACCGTCACCGACAGCGACGTGGAGGTCCAGGACGGCGTGATCACCCTGACCGCCGAGGCCCTGGAGAGCGGCACCGTGTCCCTGGAGCTGCAAACCGAGACCACCGAGGACGACGTGACCACCGTCACCACCCAGACCGTGGACATCACCCTGACCGGCTACACCGGCCGCACCAATGACGCCATCGCCAGCGACGAGGGCGTGGAAATCGTGCCGCTGGGCGACAACACCCTGCCCAACGACGCCTATGCCACCATCGCCGAGGCCGACGAGGTGCCGGAGCACATCGAGATCGCGCCCGTCACCGAGACCACCGCCGAGGCGGCCAAGGCCTTCGACATCGCCGTGGTCAACGACAACCAGGACAAGATTGCCCAGACCGGCGAGGTGGAGGTCACCGTCACCCCCGAAAACCTGAACGTGTATTCCGAGGTGCCCGAGGGGGCCACCGCGGATTCCGAGAGCCTGAAGCTGGAGCTCTACCACGTGCACGACGACGGCACCGTGGAGCTCGTGCCCGACGCCTCCTTCGAGACCGACGAAGAGGGCAACGTGACAAGCTTCACCTTCACCACCGAGAGCTTCTCCACCTATGTGGTCAAGTACACCGTGGACTTCACCTACGTGGACGTGGACGGCAACGAGCACTTCTGGCAGTTCCCCGGCAGCGGCAGCTACAGCCTGAGAGAGGTCCTCTCCCAGCTGGGCATCGAGGGCGAGACCATCACCTCCGCCGAGCTCAAGCTCGTCGAAGCGGTGGACGAGACCAGCGACGACGCCCTGTACCTCACCCAGGACGGGGAGCCCCTGGAGTATTACATCAACAGCGACACCGCCTTCGACGATACCTACACCCTCACCGTCACCCTGGACAACACGCAGTATGTCGTGACGGTGACGGATGATATATATGTATATGTTAACAAATTTGTCATCAATTTCCAGAAGGAAGACGGCACCCCGGACGAAGCACCGGACCTGGGTGATGGAACGCCCTATCTTGTTGTGCAGGAAGGGTACAGTAAAGATAATATTAATAAGGTATATTCCCTCGCCTCGATGACCGGGTCAACATGGGAAGTTGGGCAAAGTGCTTCTGGTCCATACATCCAGGCATATCTGATAGACTGGAAGGGCAGCAACCCGCTGGGCTCTCAAGATGTAAGAGATAAGTGGGATTACGATCCTGACAATGTACTGGTAAAGCAGGATAATATTGCGGGATATTCCTTTACATCCAGTATTGATGGAGACGTGCTGACCATTACCGCGAAGAAGCAGCCCACCTATACTGTGGAGATCAAGCTGGTTCGCGAAAGCGCGGGCGCGCTCGACCTTTCCGGCTTCCAGTATGAGTATGGCGTGTTCGCGTCTGTTACGGGACCGGATAACAACGGCGCGGAAAAGACCTGGGCCAGCTATCAGAGTGTGTCTCCGATGAGCGCAAGCACGGTGGTTCGTTTTTCCAACTTCAGAGCTAACAGCAACAATCCCCAGAATAAGTCTGCGGCCGACGGTCTGCCGGTAACTGTGGCTTTCGGGAAGGGTATCAGTGCCGAGGGGAACAACGGTACGTTGCAAACGAGCAACAACAGCGTAATCATCAACGACGGCGATGTAGTAAATGGGTACAAGTTCAAAGTAACGACTGATACAAACAAGACGACCTACACGGGTACGTGGGTGGAGCCCTACACCTATACTGTGCAGGTGAAGAATGCGAACGGCGGAGATGCCAGCTACGTTACTGATAATAATAGCTGGTATGTATTTGCCGAAGTGACCCGCAATGACGGCGTGTACTGCTATGCCGCGCCCCTGACCACAGGCGCGAGCCAGAAGATCGCAAAATTCTACCGTGCGCAGGATTGCAATAATGATAATGTGGGAGGCGCGCTGACCACTGTAGCGGAATCGGATGAGTTTGTCACCTTCTCGATCCTGCGTCCCAAGGGTGATGTGGGTGATTATCCCTGGGCATATTTCTGCAAGACTACAGATAATGTCAACACCCGTGCCCTGAACGGGTCGACGGTGGCCAACCGGTATACGCTGGATGTGGACGGCAACGTGCTGACCCTGCGGGAAGCCGCCACGCCGACAATTACCGTGGCGGAGAGCGCGGGTGAGACAATCGACCTGCCGCGGACCGATGGCAATTACTATGTGGTGGGCGAGATGGCCTATCGCAACGGCACCATCGACATGATCAGCTATTCTGTGGAGCCTTATAGCGTCGCCAAGGAGGCGTACGATGCTCGCTTTGATCAGGTCTACGGTCGGGACAGGAACGCGACCGGTGCTTCGTATAGTAGCAGATCCAATGAGGGCGAGCAGTTCCTGACCGGAACCCGGTCCTATGAGCCCTATCTGGTTTTCGTGCCGAACAGCGTAACCACCAGTACGTCAGAAGCGGAAATTGCAAATGCACTGCTTGCGGGAAGCTGCGAGGTCATCAGCAATCATGACGTTCTGGGCAAGTATCGCGTGACCACCACCGGCGGCTCTCTGGAAAGCCCGAATACCGAGATCACGCTCACCGGCCTGCCGGGCATCGCCGTCACCGCGCATGTGGCGGATGAGAACGGCCCGAAGAATTTTGACGACAGCAAGCACTACTATGTCCTGGCCGAAATGGCCAAGGACGGCGGGACGGGTTACGCCTATGTGGAGCTGCCTCTCACGGCGGAGAGCGCAACCGCGACGGCCTCCGGAACGCTGCAGAACTTCGTGGATGAGCTCGGCGTCACCCATTTCTGCGCTGCGGAGGACTCCGTGAGCTTCTATATGGTGGAGTCTGAGTCGGCGCTGAGCGACCTTAATGCGGTTCTTAACGCGACGCGGTATGGCGAAGGCCAGCTGATGAGCAAGTACGTGCCCACCTTCAATCGGAATGGCGACGCGTTGACGGTGACGCTCGAGGAGATCGGAACACCGGCGTACGCGGAGCAGACGGTTAAAATCGAATTCTACAACAAGGCGCAGACGAGCCTGGTAATACCCGATAACACGCAATACAAGCTCAACGCGGCCGACAATTACTATGTCCTGGCCTGGCTGACGGAGAAGGACGACCCCAGGAGCCAGCCGGTGGGCTGGGCGGTGCTGCACGTGGACAGGAGCGCCCTGGGGGCTAACGGCACCTGGACCAGCACGCTGGGAACCAGCGCGTTCAAAGTGTGCGACGCGAATCTCGACGCCATTGACAGCAGGACCATGGGCTGTGACCCGTCGAAGTATCGGCTGAATGTGCGCCTGTACAGGTCCGCGACCCAGGAGACTACCTATAATGGTCTGATTGCCAACGGCACCGACGCTGCGCCCGACGGCTATGACTTCAAGGGCGTGTTTACCGCCGAGAAGGCCGATCCGGACAAGCCTGAGGAGGAGATTGCGGCAAATACCGCCATCATTCGCCTGCACGAGGCCTACGCCAACAAGGAATACGGCATCCGCGTGTTTGTGGACCAGGCGGGCCTGGCGATTGGCAGTGATGAAAAGTATGTGGTTCGCGTTACGCTCAACCATGAGAATGGGCAAAGGAGTTATGCCTATGCGCCTCTGATAATCGGCGAGAACGACGGCGGCGCGGGCAACCCCGTGGTACTGGTTCCGCTGCTGAACAGAAGTTCCTCTATTTGGTTTGATCAGAACGGCGATCCCAGCAGTCAGACGATCACGGGCAATGAAAGCAATTATTCCATTGATGTCCTGGCGGTCGACAGCACGGGCACCATTAACCCGAACATGTTGTGGAAAACTCCCGTCGAAGGCAAGTATGCACTGGTGCCTGAGGGAGAATCCATCAATCGGTATACGGTGTCCGTCGACGGCAGACAGGCCGTGGAGAATGTGGCCGAGCAGAAGATGGTGTACTATTATGATATCCGCTTCACCAAGGATGTGAACGGCGTCACCATCGGCCAGCTGAAGGAAGCCCTGAGCGACGCGACGAATTTCGGCCTGTACACGGAGATTCTCTCCAAGCACGCCACCGATATGGAGTCCAACATCGGCGCGGCCCACCTGACCGGCCCCATCGGCGCGGACTATGGCTTCTCCCATAACAACCTGATGGTCAACCAGGTGAAGGTCACCAAGCGTTGGCTCAATTCCAATGGGCAGGCCAAGCAGGCGCCGGTTGAGCTCAGGCTCTATCCCGTCACCTCCTACAATGAGTCGACCCATGAGTATACCTTGGGCACCAGCTATTACAAGCCGGATAACCCCAACGGAGACGGTACCGTCACTACGATCAGGACGGACAGCAAGGGCGTGGCGGTGTTCAACTTCTCGAAGCTGCCGGCGGGCCGGTATGTGCTGAAGGAGGTCATCAATGGCCAGGAATACGCCTTTGACAGCCCGAAGACCGAAGATGTGATCACGGCTGGCGACGGCACCAACATCATGTTCGCCGATGGAATGCTGGAGATCAGGAACATCAACGTCAACATCAACTACTTTGGCGATATCGCCGACAACGTGCCGCTTTATGGCGTCATCCGCCATGTCAACCGCTGTTGGGCGCAGATCGTCACGGAAGATGAGAACGACTATAACAGGCTCGTCACGCAAAACGGAGGCGAAGGCGGCACCGGCGAAAACGACATCAATCAGATCGCGCTTGCCGGAGACGCCAGCAAGAACGCGCCGAAGTATGACATTGAGGCCGACATGGCGAATCTGCGCGATTTGTCCAGGCGGCTGGCCGCCAGCGGCAGCAGCGAGACGGTGAAGATTGTCAACACGACCTACGAATTCATGAACAGCGTGGATGCCCTTGAGATCAAGGGCGACGGGCGCTTCGTCGTGGTCAATGTCGACATGTCCAACGCCCCGAACGTGGCCACCATCAATGTCAAGACGAAGTTCAATGGTGTGACCCTGGATGCCGACTTCGGCAAGAACGGCAGCGAGTATTCCTCCAAGGTGCTCTACAATTTCGTCAGCAACGGCCAGCCCTACACCGGCAAGATCAACACCTCCGGCGTGGGCGCGGGCGTCCTGCTGGCTCCCAGCGCCATCGTGGCGGACCTGGGCGGCAGCTGGGGCGGCACCATCATCTGCCATGAGGCCCAGCATACCGGCTCTGAAATCCACTCCGACAGCCAGAACAAGATCCAGAAGATCAATACTGCGCTGACCAATACGGACAAGAAGCTGGAGATCGGCGATCTGGCGCTGCGGAAGGTCACCTCCGGCGAAGCCGCGCAGGACAACACCACCTGGTTCACCTTCGTCGTGAACCTCAAGGATGATAAAAACCAGAAAGTGACCGAGGATTACATCGCCTCCGGTCTGGAATCCGGCACAGAGGTCCGCTTCGTGAACGGCGTGGCCAGGGTGCAGGTGCGCGCCAACAACAAGGTGACGATCACCGGCATCCCCGCGGGCTATACGTATGAAGTCACTGAGGTGCAGACGCCGGAGACCGCCCACTATCGTCAGGTGGGCATCACCAACGATTCCGGAACCATCGAGAAGAACAGGACGGTCACCGCGACGGTTGAAAACACCTATAAGGACACCGAGGGCTGTGAGTATGCGCCCAAGGTGAGGAAGGTTATCCAGGACAAGAGCGGCGCTGTGCTTGCTACAGCTCAGTGGCCCGTGAAGGCGCATACGGTGGGCTTCACCTTTGCCCTGGCTTCTGCGGACGAGTCGCCGTGTCCGGGCATGACCCTGCCCACGGAAAAGACAGTCACGGCCACGGCTACGGACCAGATCAAGACGTTCGCGGGAATCGCCTTCGAATATGTGCGGGAGGATAAGTTCTATCCTCATGAATACCACTTCACCGTCACCGAGCAGGTGCCGGAAGAGCAGGATCGCATTCCCGGCGTCACCTACTGCGAGACGCCGATCGAACTGACGGTGTTCGTCGACGTGCGCAGTGGAAGTAACACCGATTCCCTGTATGTGAAGTCGGTGCAGTACGGCACCGCTGCAGCCGTGACGGATCAGGCCCAAATTGCCGCGGCTTCCGGCAGCATCGTCAACACCTACGACAGCGTCAAGGCCCAGCCCAAGGCCTACAAGAAGCTGGACGGCCAGGCGTATAACGGCAGCCTGAAGGACGGCAATGAAACGATCAACTTCACCTTCCAGCTGACCCCCGTGAGCGCGGACGCTGTGGCTTTCGAGAAATCTTCCGGAGTGGTCGAGACCGCGGCCACGAAAGGCGAAAGCGAAGCCGTCTTCCAGGAGAGGGAGTTCACTAAGGCGGGAGAGTATGTGTACAAGATCACCGAGCTGGATGAAAGCACTACACATACAAAAATTGCGTATGACAAGACGGAGCTGTTCTGGAAGGTTGTGGTCGATGATACGAGCGGCAAGCTGGCCATCACCACGAACAACTATTACACCGAAGCAGGCGCGACGAATCATGCCACAAGCCTGAGTGGCAATCAGGACGGCACTCAGGCGGTGTTCGAGAACCACGAGCTGACCGACTTCTGCTTCCAGAAGGCCTGGACCAACGGCGTGGATTTCGAGAACTACGTCCCGTGGCCGGAGAATGCCTCGATCGTCATCTCCGTGGGCCGCATGGATGCTAAGAACAAGGAGGATGCTAGCTTCGACCTCAAGTATACGATCAGCTATGACAAAGAGAACAGAACCATTTCCATCACCCTGAACGAAGGCAGCAAGTGTCCCAACAGCGAACCGATCCCCGTCCAGTCGTACACAGGGGACAATGATAAAAAGCTGTATGAGTTCCTGATCTCCAATCTGAGAAAGAAGGACAGCAGCGGCAACGAGTGGACCTACTTCGCCCAGGAGACCACTTACTACCCGGGCTTCCGTGTGCACTACGGCAAGCAGGATGCCGGTACCAGTACCACGGATCGCGCGACGGACAAGATCAGCGACACCGATTCGCGCATTATCCGAAACGACATGAACACCGTCCATCTGCCCGCCACCGGCGGCGTGGGCACGAACGCGCTCTACGCGCTGGGCGGCGGCCTGGTGCTGCTGGCGGCGCTGGGCTGGGTGCTCGGCAGCCGCAAGCGCCGGGACGACGAGGCGTAACGGGAGGCCTCCCTTGGGGGGCATCAAAAGCCGTGTTGTCAACCCCTCAGTCTGCTTTGCAGACAGCTCCCCTTACACAGGGGAGCCGGGGCGGCGCATGCCAAAGCCTCCCCGCCGAGGGGGTCTCCAAAAGCCTTCCCCTTTGGGGAAGGTGGCGCGGAGCGCCGGATGAGGTCTCCGGAGGTTGGCACGAGGTCGGGTTGACAACCCCTCAGTCTGCTTTGCAGACAGCTCCCCTTACACAGGGGAGCCGGGGCGGCGCATGCCAAAGCCTCCCTTGTGTAAAGGGGATTGAGCGCCCGGAAAACAGTCCTGTGGACTGTTTTAGCAAAATCGGGCCCGTTCGTGCGCGATGGGACCCGATGCGTCAGCATTGGGCGCGCGCGTTTGGTAGGCCCCCGTCGGTGGCCCGCGCAGCGGATCGGAGGGATTGTCCTTTCATACACAACCGCCTCAGGGCGTTGCGTAAATTCTTTCAATCGTGGAAGGGGGGTGGCCCCAGCATGATGTGCAGGGAAATTGTTCCCCACATCCGGGGAAAGCCAAGCGGACGACCGACGGGTGGGTGTTTGAGGCCGCCCGCCTTCCGGCGCTGCCGCCGAAGGGCTTCGGAGGTCGCGCCGAGAGAAGGAGGGGATGAGCCAAGGCGAAATGCCTGAAATCCAAAATGGATGGTTTTGTCCCAAAAACTTTGGTAAACATTCCCTGGTTTTCCAGCCAAGTAACCCGCTACGTAACCTTGACTTGTTATAATATGGGTGCAAGGCTCGGAGAACGGGTATGTTTTCCAGGTCGGCGGCCGAAAGGCCCCCGATGAGCCAATCCCTGGGGCGAGGGGATTCGCCCCCGCCGAGCGGTTTCCGCCCGGAGGTTCCCCAACACCACCATGCGGGCGCATGGAACACAATACGCGCAAAACGCGCAGATAAAGAAAGGAATGGGATAGGAACATGAAGAAGATTCTTGCTCTGGCTCTGGCGGCGCTGATGCTGATTGGCATGATGAGCGTTGCGTTCGCCGATGGTGAGACGGCTGCTGCGACCACTACTGGCCTGACGTCTGATGCTGAGATCAGCATTTCCAACTTGGACGTTGGCGATACCGTGAACCTGTACAAGGTTATCGAGCGCAATCCTGATAACGGCGGATGGAAGCTTGCTGAGGGTTTTGAAGGCCTGAGCAGCAATACCAACATTAAGAAGATCGTTGACAATGATGCGTCTTTCGCTGGCTTGACCCAGGATGATCTTGAAGCGATTGCTACCGCTGCTAAGACTGCTAAGAAAGTGAGTAGCGAAGCGACCGATGCTACGACCTATACCTATGACACTACCGGTAATCCCGGTATGTACCTGGCTCTGATCGCTCCCGTGAAGGCTGACACCATCTACAATCCGATCATCGTGTCTGCTGACTACACCGCGGGTGGCAATTCGATCAGTGCTCTGTCCAAGATGGGCCAGAACGGTATCGCCAAGAAGGAAACCGTGACCCTGACCAAGACCACCGCAGACATCACTCTGGACAGCGGCGAGATCGTGAAGTTCACCGTGACCACCACCATCCCTGCCTATGCTGCGAACTACACCAACCCCACCTTTATCATGAAGGATCAGCTGAGCACTGGCCTCAAGTTCATTGTGGATGCTGAGCACCCCTTCACCGTTACCTCCGGTGATGTTACCTATACGGGCGCTCCGGTGACTAACGACAAGAACTTCACCCTGACGTTCGACTCTGCCAAGATTGCTGCTCTGGTTGCTCCCCAGGCTGTGACCGTTGAGTATTATGCCAAGCTGACCAACGAGGCTCCCTATACCGTCAACGAGGAAACCAACGACGTCACCGTTGAGTTCTCCAACAATCCTGATGATAATACTTCCCACGGCCACCTGAAGGACGAGATCAAGGAATACACCTTCACCATCGACGGCAGTCTGTTTGGCAATTCCGATTGGACTACCAGCGAGTTGGTCAAGGTTGGTGTAGACAAGGATGGCAATCCCATCGAGAAAATCGTCAAGCAGGATAACGGCCATGAAAGTGCCGCTCTGGATGGCGCGGTGTTCGGCCTGTATACCAGCAAGGCTGAGGCTGACGCTTCCAGCACCAATTACTACACCAATGATGTGTTCAATGGCACTGTGACCACCGCAAATGGCGGCCTGATGAAGATCAACGGCTTGGATGAGGGCGTCTATTACCTGAAGGAGCTCAGCGCCCCCGCTGGCTACATCAAGGATACTGCTACCCACAAGATCGAGATCACCAAGACCACCAAGACCGTGACCAAGACTGAGACTCTGGAGGATACCTGTGTGGTCACCTACGATGTTGAGGTTCTGGAGTCCTACTCCGTGAAGATTGATGATGCGACCACCAGCACTTACACCATGACGCTGGATGGCCCCTCCATCACGAAGTCCAGTGAGTCCGACGAGTCTACTGACATCGTCAATACCAAGGGCGTTGAGCTGCCCACCACCGGCGGCATGGGCACCACCCTGCTGTACGTCGGCGGCTCCATCCTGGTGCTGGCTGCTGTGATCCTGCTGGTGACCAAGCGTCGCATGGGTGCGAACGACTAATCCCCTGAGATGACACAGGCGCATATCGCGCAGGGTTCACCCACGCGATAGACGCACAACCTCCTTCGCCCTCCCCGGTTCGCCGGGGAGGGTTTTTTGCGCGGATTCGATGGGAACCCTGGGGACGAACGGTTACATGGACATGGCCATGTAACCGTAATGCGCCCGGGAACGGGCGCGGCGGCGGGGTCGGGAAGGCTAAAAATGTCCCTGCTTTACAGCGCCAATTTCCGCTGAAATCGAGGGGGGTTTCAGGGTTTACGTACACCGTGTAATCAATAAAAAGCCTGATTTTACAGGGTTTTTAACTTAAAAAAGGGGTGAATTTGTTAAATCGTTCGGGCATGGCTAAAATTGTCCTCAATCCCTTGGACGGGGTGCGCCCAAAAGGTTCCATTTTGAACTCTTGAATGTTATAATTATCGTAAGGTAAATGGGAGACTTTCAAGATCTTTCGAGTAACTCGATGGCGATAGAGACGGCGCGGCCCGCGGGGCCAGTTGGGAGAGAGACGATGGAGCGGAAAAACGATTTCCACCTGTTGGAAAACCTGACAAAGAAAAACAGTCGCAGGCGGCTGCTGAAGCGGGGGCTGGCCCTGGTTTCGGTGGTGGTGCTGCTGGTGACTGCGAACGTCCTCAAGCGCAACGCGGTCGCCATGGTGGGCGAGACCTTCTGCGGCTATGATTATGACCACGTGCACTCCGAGGAGTGCTTCGACGCGGACGGCGCGCTGATCTGCGATTTGCATGTGCACACCGACGAATGCTATGAGGAGCCGACGCCCGAGGAGGTCGAGGTGGACCTGAGCGACCTGGAGGGGGCGACTGAGGCGGTCGAGGAGGCCGAGGCGGTCGTGCCCGAAGCGGTGCCCTCCGACGGGACGTTCGACCTGGCCGGCAGCCATCAGGTGATGCTCAGCGAGGTGCTGGCGCAGACGATGCTGCCGGTGAGCCGGGATCAGATCGAGATGGTGGGCCTGGTGGACGACAGCCTGCAGGGCGACGAGGCCCAGGGCGAAGCGCCGGTGGCCGTGGCCATGCTGGAGCAGGATGTGGCCATCACGGCGCTGCGGGATTTCAGCACCGCCGAGATCGCCATCGTGACCGCCGACGACATCTACACCATCCAGCTGATGAACGGCGCCGCCAACGCGGAGATCGAAGCGGCGGCGGAGGAGACCACCGAGGAGACCGAGGAGACCGTCGAGGAGACCGCCGAGAACATCGAAGAGATTATCGAGACCACCGAGGAGGAACCCCAGGAGGTCGCCGCTGAACCCGCCCAGGAGAGCGAGATCACCGAGGCCGTCGAGGAGCATACCGAGGAGAACAGCGAAGCAAATATCGAGGAGACCGTCGAAGAAATTACCGCCGAGATCACCGATGGCGACGAAGCCGAGACCGAGCCCGCCGAGATCGACGAGACCGTGACCGGGGAAGTTGTCGAGGAGACTGTCGAGACCGAGGAAGCCGACGAGGAGACTGCTGAGACCGAGGAAACCGCCGAGGTCGAGGAAACCGAGGAAGCCGCCGCCGAGATGCAGGCCATCGAAGCCTCCGAGGAAGCGGCCGAGGCCGTCGCAGAAATCGAGGAAACCGAAGAAACCACTGAGGAGACCGAGGAAGAATCCGAGGAGGAAACTACCGAGGAAGAAACCGCTGAGGAGGAGACCGAGGAAGAATCTGAGGAAAAGTCCGAAGAGGAAGAGACCGAAGAGGAAGCTACCGAGGAAGAAACTGCCGAAGAAGAATCCGAAGAAGAATCTACCGAGGAAGAAGCTGCCGAAGAAAAGACCGAAGAAGAAGAGACCACCGAAGAGGAATCCGAGGAAGAATCCGAAGAGGAGGAAACCACCGAAGAGGAGACCTCCGAGGAAGAGACCGAGGGCGAATCCGAGGAAGCCGCCGAGGAAGAGGCCGCCGAGGCTCTCGACATCGAGACGCTGTTCCCGGCCCAGACCTTTGAGGATCACGCCGGCAACATCCGCGTCACCGTGACCGCCGGGGTCGGCGCGTTCCCGGCGGGCACCGAGATGCGCCTGACCCCCGTGTGGGATCAGGAGACCCTGGACGGCATCGCCGATTCCGTCAGCGAGGACTTCGTGGAGGTCAAGCAAGTGCTGGCCGTGGACATCGCCTTCTTCAACGCCGAGGGCGAGGAGATCGAGCCGCTGCTGCCCGTGTCCGTGGTGATGGCCGTGGAGGAGATCGAGCAGCATCAGGACGCGGTGGTCGTGCACATGGACGACGAGGGCAACACCGAGGTGGTGGAGCAGACCGAGACCGCCTTCACCGAGGACACGGAGCGCGCCCTGAACGTGGAGCTGCCCGCCGCCGAGGACGCCGAGACGCAGATGGCCCAGCTGGTGGAAAAGCTGGAGGCCGAGGCTGCCGAGCAGACCGAGGCTGAAACCGAGCCCGCCGAGGCTGAGGCTGCCGACGAACCCGCGGCCGAGGCCGAAGGGGTCGAGGCTGTGACCGAGGAAGTCGCCATCGAGACCGAAGAGGCCGAGCCCGCCGAGGAGACCACGGAAGTGACCTTCGAGGCCGACGGCTTCTCCCTGTACGCCGTGGTCGTGACCGAGACCATCGAGACCCGCTACATCGCCGCCGACGGTGCCACCTTCAACATCTCCGTGCGCTACGGCGAGGACGCCAAGATCCCCGCGAACGCGACGCTGGCCGTGGAGGAGCTGACCGGCGAGGCCACCGAGGACTACCTGGCCCAGACCGAGGAGCTGCTGGCCGAGGGCGAGACCATCACCCTGGCTCGCTATTTCGACATCACCATCCTGGACGCCGAGGGCAACGCGCTGCAGCCCCAGGCGCCGGTGAGCGTGGAAGTGAAGTTGGCGGACGACCCCGCCGACGCGGTGCAGGCCGTGCACTTCGCCGAGGAGGGCGCGGAGCTGATCGACGCCAGCCGGAACGACGAAGAAGCCGTGACCTTCAGCGCCGAGGGCTTCTCCGTGTATGGCATCGTCTACACCGTGGACTTCTACTACGATGTGGACGGCAAGACTTATGAATATCACATCAAGGGCGGCGACGTGCTGAGCCTGAAGGCCCTGCTGCCCATCCTGAAGGTCGTAGAGGAGGATGCGGCCGAGGAATTCGTCGCCAACATCGAGGACGTGCGCTTCTCCGACGAGAGCCTGGTGAAGGTGTTCCGCGTGGACGAGGACACCACCGCCGGCGCGATTCTGGATGCGCTGGGCGTGAAGCTGGAGGCCCATGCCCGCGACGACGAGGCCGTCGAAGCCCCCGAGGAGATTTCCGAGGAGGACATCGACGCGCTGGAAGCCGCCGCCGAAGCTGCTGGCGAGACCGCTGACGAAGTCGTCGAAGCCGCCAATCCCTCCGCCGCCCTCACCGAAGAGGACATCGAGAACATCAAGGCCAAGACCTTCACCGCCCCCGACTGGGCGCTGGTCAGCCTGCAGCCCTTCACCTCCCACGAGTCCCTCACCATCACCCTGCGCAACGGCGAAGTGGTGACGATCAGGGTGGACGACGATGGTGAAGGTACCATTACAGTCAATGATTCCGATATGGGCTATATGCTGCTTGGTGGAGCAAAAGACGAAATAGAAGAGAATCATAAGTCTTTCATTTACGGCAGACAGCTGTTTAAGACCACATCGGACCAAACGAATAATTACCGTATTGACGCTGTGGCAAATCCGGGTTATGTGTTCTCATATTGGGAGCTTTCCAGACCGGGTGTTACACCCTGGCCCGCCGGTAGCGCAGACTACCAGACATCACGTCTCTCTGGCGGTACAATCACCAGAGCACAGATTTTCGGTGACAGCAATAATGGACCGTTATCGTTTAAAGCTGTATTCGAGCCTATTATTTGCAGAATGATAGTGGATGAAAGCAGCAGGGGGAAAGGAAAGATTAGAGTCCCATGGTATTTCACGACCGATACAGAGGCAGAGTATCTGCCGCGATGGCGGGACAACTGGAACGATGGCAATAACCGAAACAAGGATATCATTGAAGCCATTCCGAATGCTGGCTATGTGTTCGTGCGTTGGGAGTATTATTTGGAAACTAAGCATAATACTTGGGTGCGTGATCCCAGCAAAGACCTGACCACTCAGAAATTCAATGTTGGCGAATTCAACCTTGATCCCAATGGCGGCAAGGGCTGGCGTTACAATGCTGTGTTTGCCCAGCCCCACGTCAAGGTCAGCGTCAACAATGCAAACGCCGGTGATGTTGTCAGCCTGGGCAATAACAACTCCATGGTGGGGCAGTATGTCACGGACGATCAGGGCCGCTGGCTGCCGGGCGTGCAGATCAAGGCTGTGTCGAGGGACAACGATTATGTGTTCTCCCACTGGACTTTGAGTGGCAACGTGCTGGACATCATGTCCGATACGATCACAGCGGAAAACTGGCTGCCGGATGAAGCCGTGCGGGGCGACGACCTGCAGGCCGTGTTCGCCAAGGTCATCGACGCCAATGGCAACGCTCATTCCACCATCCAGCTGGACGGCAACGAGAAGGCGCAGTTCGAGAAATGGCTGACCTCCCTGCAAAGCAATCAAAAGCTGTCGGCGGACAAGAGCGCGAAGGTGTACGACTACGACAACCGTATCTACCAGGTCGATATCTCGGCTGAATCCGCGCGCGTGAATCCTTCTGCGAACATCGGCGTGGCGTTCATAGTGGACGCCTCCAACTCCATGCAGTTCCCGGCGAACCTGCAGCGGACGGGCAAGACCATGGTGCTCACCCAGGAGACCATGGACGCGGCATTCCCCGGTGAAAAAGGCCCCTACTACATCATCAGTGAGCCGACGAAGACCGCCACGGTGTATCGGGTCTACAAGGAAGATGATGACGATACCTGGTATGCGATCGACGCGTCTTACTACTACGATCGCCATGGTTATTATAAGAACAAGGTGTGGACCCTGAACGGCACGAACCGCTATTCGGATGTGGACGAAACACAGGGCACCCTGCTGGCCTATCCGATCTACAAGGATGCCGATAACGGCAACAAGCGCCGCGTAGACTATCTGAATGACAGCATGGGTGGCACGATCGACGCCATGCGCGATATTGTTACGAAGGTGAATGACTCCAACTACAACATCAGCGTCGCCTACACGATGTTTGCCTCTTTCACGGAGCATCATTATCCCTCGAATGTACCTCAAGATGCATTGGCAAAATTCCATACAGTCGATTTCCAGAAGCTGGGAACAAACGATAACATATATATCAACTTTGGCGATACCTACGGCGGTACTCGGCACGACCTGGGTCTGCAGGAAGCCATCGAGGAAATCCACTGGGATAACAAGGGCATTCCCAACGATCAGCGCTACGCGATCCTGATCAGCGACGGTGCGGCGGTCATTGAAGGCGGCTCGACCGCCACGACCTGGGACAAATTTGACTACAACGGAGTACAGACCAATATCGTTAACAAGGCCAACGAACTGAAAAACAAGGGCGTCAAGCTGATCACGGTGGGCCTGAGCACGAAGAACGTGAGCGGCGGCTCCACTGTGCTGAGGGACATTGCCAGCGACGGTCTGTTCTTCGAGGCGGAGTCCGGCGAGGACCTGGAGAACATCCTCTACAAGATACTGCAGACCGTGGTGAAGAACGCCACCATTTGCGGGACGGTCGTGGACGAGGTGGACGAGGCCTTCTATCCCGTGATGCCGGACGGCACGCCGATCCCAACGGGCACGAGTTACTATGCGTACAACGCGGACGGCAGCATCAAAACGCTCACTGAAGCGGAGTATACCAGTCGGAGCCCTTGGGAGCCCAAGTTCAAGTGGGAGGAGAACGGCGGGAAGTGGAAGATCACCTGGGAGCACCAGTACATCGGCTGGGACCCCACTGATGCCGACCCCCGTAAGCGCCCCTGGCATCAGAGCATCCTGGTGAAAGCCAAGGAGAACTTCCTGGGCGGCAACACCATCAACACCAACAACACCAACAGCGGCACCTGCCGGGTGGTCGAAGATGGCTATACCTTTAAAGATTCGCTGACCGATAACATCAACGACTGGACGATGCCCCCGCCGGACAGGGCCACGATCAACCTCCCCGTGCCGTATGTGAACGTGGACGAGTTGTCGCTGACGCAGAACAGCAGCGAGTGGACCGTCTATCTGGGCACCAAAGTGAACCCGCTGGAAGAGCTCAAGAGTCTGTACGGCAAGATCGATGTGAACGAAGTCGTGACCCGAACCACCGGCGGCCAGCACGTCACCATGACCGCCGCGGGCGACACGCTCTATGAAGTTGTGCAATCCAACGCCGATGGCAAGCCGACGAAGCTTGGCGCGGTGCCGGAGACCTTCCCGCTGTCCGAGGTCGCGCCGCTGTACAATGACGACTGGACCACGTTGATCGATGACGGAGAAGTAGTCGTGCACTACGGCGCCTACGGGCATAATAACGTGGGTACCATCACGTACCGGCTGACGAAAACAGTCGCGACAGACGAGGACGGCTTGACGAACACGGCCCATGAGACAGAAGTCGTTGGTTCCGAAGTCGAGAAATACATCCTGACCGTGAGCTACGCCCCGACGGACGAGACGACGCCCACGAACGGCTGGCACACCACGCCGGGCGGCGTCCGAGGCCATGAGACCGGCAGTATGCAGAGCACGAACGGGCACAAGATCAACGTGTTCGCGAAGAAGCTGGCCGTGAAGAAGATGGACGCGACGCTGAACACCGAGCTTAAGGGCGCGAAGTTCGCGCTGGTCAAGACCAACGGCTCCACGCCGACGGTGGGCGATGCCAGCACCTATACCGTCATCGATAATCTGACGGTGGACAGCAGCGGCACTGTGTTCACCTCAGGAGACATTGCCAGGCCGAAGGCGGGCGAGCAGTATTTCCTGATCGAGACCCAGGCGCCCACGGGCTATGTGGGGCTGGGCGTTCCGGTGCCGGTGAGCCTGGCGATCTACGACAAGTACCGGGCGGTGCCGCGCGTCAGTGATGTGTATAGCAAAGACCCGCTCACCATGCCCTATGACTGGATCGAGGAGGCGACGCTGAGCCTGGATACCACGAATATCGGCCAGATCAAGCGCACGACGGAGAAGTGGGTCGAGGACAACACCGCGCTCACTCCGGATTACGCGAACACGACCCTGTATTATGTGGTTCCCAACAACCCCGGCGTGAAGCTGCCCTCCACCGGCGGGGCCGGCACGGGCGCCTACACCGCCATCGGCGGGGCGCTGGCGCTGCTGGCGATCGCGCTGATGCTGCGCAAGCAGCGGGAGAACTGACCCACACCCAACCCGACCGGAGCGGTCAACCCGCTCCGGTTTTTAAAAAAGCGCGCTTTTTCCCGGAAAAAGGCGGTTTTTGAGGGCATGTAACCTGTTGTGTAACCTAAAATGCTTATAATGGAAGGTGGTAGATACTGCGCGCCGCGCGACGGGGCATGTCGCGGCGGCGTCCGGCAAAAGGCGCAAAGTTGTCACAGGAGAAGGGTGGCCGAGGCCCCCGGTTCTATTGCAACGTTGCGCTAAAAGTGCTATAATTATAGTTGGTTTTAAAGCACGATTTGCCGGGAAGCGCATAGCGGAAGGGAGCGCCATGAAGAAACATTTGTCCACCATATTGTTGGTGCTGATATTGTTGCTGGGCGTTGGCATTCTGCTGTACCCGACCATAAGCGACTACTGGAACTCCTTCCACCAGAGCCGCGCCATTGCCAACTACATCGAAGAAATGGAAGCCATCGACCCCGCGGACTATGAGCGCGAGTGGGCGAAGGCCCGGGAATACAACCGCAAGCTGCCCTTGAAACCCAACCGCTTCATGTTCACCGACGAGGACTACGCCGAGTATGAGTCGCTGCTGAACCTGACGGATTCGGGCATCATGGGCTACATCGAAATTCCGAAGATCAACTGCTCGCTGCCCATCTACCACGGCACCGACGAGGCCGTGCTGCAAATCGCCGTGGGCCACTTCGAGGGGACGAGCCTGCCCACCGGCGACATCGGCTGCCACTCCGTGCTCTCCGGCCACCGGGGCCTGCCCTCGGCCAAGCTGTTCACGGACCTGGACCAGGTGGAGGAGGGCGACCTGTTCGTCATCCGCGTGCTGGACGAGATCATGACCTATCAGGTGGACCAGATCCTCATCGTACTGCCGGAGGAGCTGGACGCCCTGGCCATCGACAGCACCAAGGACTATTGCACGCTGGAGACCTGCACGCCCTACGGCATCAACTCCCACCGCCTGCTGGTGCGGGGCCACCGCACCGAGAACCAGGAGATGGAGACGATCATCAAGGTGGTGTCCGACGCCACCCAGGTCAAGCCGATCCTGGTCGCGCCCATACTGGCCGTGCCCATGCTGCTGGTGCTGTTCATCTGGATGATCGTGTCCACCAACAAGCAGCAGGCCCGGCGGAAGATCATGCGATGAACGGGGATTTCGGCAGAGTGACCTCGGCGCAGGTCCGGCGCGAACTGGCCCGCATGGACCACAAGGCCGGACGCAGGCGCTTCTGGATCGGGTTGATCGTGGTGCTGGCGCTGGCGTTCGCGGCAGGCGCGCTGGCGGCGCGGTTCCTGTTCGCCCTGGTGGACATCCGCACCTCCGGCATGAGCGACAGCCTCATGAGCGGAGACGTGGTGCTGTGCGAGCGCATGGACTCGCCCCTCCGCCCGCTTGCAATCGAAAGAGGCGCGCTGGCCCTGGTGCAGTACCGGGAGAACGGCATGCTGAAGCAGACGATCCGGCGGGTGATCGCCCTGGGCGACGAAGAGGTGTCGGTGGACGAGGAAGGCCGCGTGACCGTGGACGGCGAGGCGCTGGAAGAGCCCTACGCCGCCTGGCGCTCCCAGATGGACTGGAGCGGCGACGGCGAGGCGACCCTCGGCGGCGCGCTGGAAAACCCCTTCGCGGAGCCGGATACCGTGATCGTCCCGGACGACGCGGAGGAGGCCCCGCTCCAGGCGGACGACATGAACTATCCCCTCATCGTGCCGGAAGGACAGCTGTTTGTGCTGTGCGACGACCGTGAGAACGTGCTGGACAGCCGCAGCAGCCGTTTCGGGTTGGTGAAAGAGGCCGATGTGCTGGGCCTGGCGAGGCTGGTGATCTGGCCCGTCCATCGGGCGGCCCTGCTGGACGCAGGCTGAGCGCATCCGGCGCATATATATAATGAAGAGATTCTTACTTGGCCTGCTGGTTTTTGTCATCGTGGCGGGGGCGGCTGCCCTGCTGCTGGTGCCGACGGTGGGCAGCCAATACCGGCTCTGGCGCGAAGCCGACGCGGTGCAGGCATACCGCAGCACCGTGTCCCGGCTGGACACGCTGGACTGTGGAACGCTGCTGGCCCAGGCGCGCAACGCCAACGGGGAGATGAAGGGCATCGCCCTGCAGGACCCCTGGAGCGAGGGCGACGCGCCCAGGAGCAACCCCGGGGCCCAGGCCTTGGACGTGGCCGACAACGGCGTGATCGCCGTGCTGGAGATCCCGAAGCTCGGCGCGACGGTGCCGGTGCTGCGCACCTTCGACGCGGCTTCGCTGGAGAAGGGCACGGTGCATCTGCCCGTCACCAGCCTGCCGGTGGGCGGCGAAAGCACCCACTGCGTGCTGGCGGGGCAGGGCGACGGCCGCTTCCTGGACCCGGTGAACGGGTTGGACCGGCTGATCCCCGGCGACTGCTTCTATGTGGAGGCCCTGCAGGATACCCTGATCTATGAGGTGAGCGAGAGCCTGATCCTCGCCCCCTCGGAATTGGATGCGTTGACCCTGGACCGGAAGGCGGATCAGTGCACGCTGATCGCCGCGCCCAGCGAGGACGAGCGCCTCGTGGTGCGGGCCATGCGCATCGGGCGGCGGCAGACGCCGCTGGAGGACGATACCCAGGTGCTGCCCGGATGGGCGGCCAGGCTGATATTCGCCGCGCCGCTGGCGCTGGCGGGACTGATCGTGCTGGCGTTGATCGAAGGACTGAGGCGCGCCGCCACCCGGCGCCGCCGCAGCCGAATGCAACTCTAGCCGCGAACGCATACGGACGAGCCATATCTGACCGACAAGGATGGAGTGAATGATCCATGAATAACCAGTGCAAACGTGACTCCAGGGGGAAACTGCTCGCTCTCGTGTTGAGCGTGCTGCTCTTGCTGGGCATGCTGCCGACGCCGGGCGCCCTTGCCGAGCAAAAAGGTGAGCTGACGGTGAAGCTGTCGAGCGACACCTTCAAGAATCTGCCCAAGGAACCGTCCGTGGAGGTCGCGCTCTATCAGATCGGCACGGCTGCTCCTGATTCCAAGGCGGGCTGGGCCATCGATCCGGCCTTTGACGGCTACAAGATCCTGGAGGCCAAGACCAGCAAGCAGCTGGGCGACATCGCCGCCAAGCTGGCCGGGGACATCGTGGGCAAGGACCAGTTCACGGCCACGAAGCAGACCCTGACCGGCGGCTTGACGGTGTTCTCGGGCCTCGAGGACGGCGTCTATTTCGGCATGATGACCCAGGGCCCCGACGGGCTGGAGGCTTCGCCCTTCATCGCCACCGTGCCTGCCCGCGACCCGGAGACCAAGGCGCTGCGCTACGGCTACGATGTGGCGCTGAAGGAAAGCTGCGTCACCTCGGCCACCGTCAAAAAGGTCTGGGACGACGCGGACAACCAGGACGGCAAGCGCCCGAACAAGATTGAAGTGACCCTGTCGAGCGGCCAGAAGGTGACCCTGAACGAGGCCAACGAATGGACCGCCACCGTCAACAACCTGCCCATCTACAAGGATGGCGTGAAGATCGAATACACCTGGACCGAGGTCGAGGTGGACGGCTACACGCTGCTGACCCCGGTGGTCGACGGCCTGATCACCACCCTCACCAACCGCCACACCCCGGAGACCACCGAGGCGACGGTCAAGAAGGTCTGGGACGACGCCAACAACCAGGACGGCAAGCGCCCGACCTCCATCACGGTCACCCTGTCCGACAGCGCGAAGACGACCGTGACCCTGAACGACGAAAATGAATGGACCGCCACCGTCACCGGACTTCCCAAGTACGCGGACGGCAAGGAGATCGTCTACACCTGGACCGAGGCCGCCGTGGACGGCTACACGCTGCTGACCCCGGTGACCGAAGGCAGGATCACCACCCTCACCAACCAGCACACCCCGGAGACCACCGAGGCCACCGTCAAGAAGGTGTGGCAGGACGACGACAACAAGGACCAGCGTCGCCCGTCCTACATCCAGGCGACCCTGTCCAACGGCGAGACCGTGACCCTGAATGAGCTCAACGGCTGGACCGCCACCGTCAGTGGCCTGCCCAAGTACGAGAACGGCCAGGAAATCAAATACACCTGGACCGAGGCGAAGGTGGACGGCTACACCTCCACCCAGGTGACCGAGGGCAACGTGACCACGCTGACCAACGTGATCGTCACCACGCCCGCCCCCACGCCCACGGTCACGGTCGAGCCCACGCCCACGCCCACGGTCACCGTGCCGGTGGAGACCACGAACCCGCCGGTGGTTGGCCCGACCCCGACCCCGAGCACCGATTTCAGCGGCACAAAGGTCTGGGTGGACGACAGCAACGCCCACAAGACCCGCCCGGACAGCATCACCGTGAAGCTGCTGGCGGACGGCAGCGACACGGGCCGCACGCCCACCTGGAGCAACACCGGCTCCGATCGCTGGACCTACACCTTCGCGAACCTGCCTTCGGTGAACGCCAGCGGCGCCACCATCCACTACACCGTGGAGGAAGCTCCGGTGGAGAACTACAGGAGCAGCGTTTCGGGCACCACCATCACCAACGAGCTGATCCCCAGGGAGCCCAAGGAGTATAAGAACATCTCCGGCGTCAAGACCTGGGAGGACGATGAGAATGCCGGCGGCACCCGTCCCACCTCCGTCACCGTGCACCTGCTGCGCGACGGCGTGGAGATTGACAAGCGGGTGATCACCGAGGCCACGGGCTGGGCCTATGACTTCGGCCGCCACCCGGTGGACGACGGCTACGGCAATACCTACAACTACACCGTTCGCGAGGACGGCGTGCCCGGCTACTTCTGCCGCGTGGACGGCCTGAACCTGCTCAACCAGCTGCTGGTGCCGCCGGGAGGCCCCGGCGTCCCGGGCAGGCCGAATACCCCGACCGGCAACATCATTCCCAAGCGCAAGACCACCACGCCGCGGCCGCCCTTCGAGGGCATGACCGAGGAGGAAATGGACGACTTCATCGACATGCTCGACTACGGCACGCCTCTTTGGGGCCAGCTGCTGGGTACCGGCGACGAGACGCCCGTCTATCCCTATGTGTTCGGCGGCGTCGGCGTGGTGGCCATCGTCGCGCTGGTGCTGTTCGGCAGAAAGAAGAAGGGCAAAAAGGCTGACTGAACATGCGACTGACACGCATATTGCTGATCGTCGTCGCCGTGGTCTGCTTCGGCGTGGCCCTGAGCTACCCGATTCGGTATCGGCTGGCGCAGAACGAGAACAACGCCAACATGGAAGAGCTCTCCGCCCTGCGCGCCAAGACCCAGCAGACTGAGGCCGACGCGGACGAAACGACGGCTGAAGGCACCCCCACAGACGAGGGTGCCTCCGGCGTGGAAGCCGACGGGAGCGCGGAGGGCGACGCAGACGCCCTCCGCGACGCCGGGGATGAGGACGGGATCGAAGAGGACACAGAGGACGAGGCCGGGGAGGACGAGGACGACGTTCCCCAGATGCCCAAGCGGCCCACCCTCGCGCCGGAGACCGGAACCGAGGCACAGTCCGGGCCGGAAGGCGACGAGGCCCCCGCCGGGGCCGACGGGCCAAAGGAAGTGTCGGCGCCCGGCGAACCGGAGGCCGACCCCCAAGATGCGGCGCCCACCCCCGGTGAAATGGAGGCCGGGGCAGGGGAGGACGGGAATGCGGAGGTCGTCGGGACCGCCGCGCCCACGCCCGAACCCACGCTCACGCCCGCGCCGGAGGGCACGCCGGTGCCGAACCCGGACCTGGAGCTTCTGCTGCTGGACGGCTTCGTCACCCCTAGCCCCACGCCCCGGGTCACGCCCGTCCCCCAGGACTATGTGACGCCGGAGCCCTCGCCCACCCCCGTGTGGGACGAGTACACCGGCCCGCTGCCCTATCCGATGTTGGACAAGATCGAGCTGGACAAGAGCCAGATGCTGCCGGAGCTGCGGGAGATCTACGCCCTGAACAACGACCTGGTGGGCTGGATCACCATTCCCGGCACCGTGGTGGACTATCCCGTGGTGCAGTGCGAGGACAGCGACTACTACCTGGAGCACGACTTCTACGGCAACGCCAACATCAACGGCCAGATCATACTGGACACGCTGTGCGACCCCTATACCCCCAGCTACAACCTGATCCTCAGCGGCCACCACATGAAAAACGGCAGCATGTTCGGGGATCTGCCGGAGTACCGGAACAAGAACTACTGGGAAAAGCACAAGCTGATCGAATTTGACTCGCTGATGTTCCGCAAGCAGTACGTGGTGTTCGCCTGCTTCTACTCCGCCGACTACGACGAGGACGAAGAGGGCTTCCGCTACAACGCGGACATCCAGTACAACATGGAAGCCAAGAAGTGGCTGCGTGAAATTGAAATCAATCAGCTGTACGACACCGAAATCGACGTGCAGTTTGGGGATGAATTCATTACACTGACGACCTGTAACCGGGCCCGCCACAGAAACGGACGCTTTGTCGTGGTGGCCCGGAAAGTAAGGGAAGGAGAGACGATCCAATGAAGAAACTGGTTGCGCTGATCCTGGTTTGCCTGCTCTGCATGGCCACGACGGCCTTCGCCGCCGAATGGGCCGAGGGGCTGAGCCCCGCCAAGCCCTCCAACCTCAAGCCCGCCGTGGACCTGAACACCACCGTGGGCTACTGGCTGCCTTTCCCCAGGTCCGGTCTGCCCGCGGAACGCTATTGCGACGTGCTGGAGCTGTACATGCCCAACCCGGATGTGGCGCTGGGCGAAGGCACCGCCACCCTGTGGAACGCGGACGGTGAGGTCGCGAAGGTGGATTTTGCCGACCCCGACCAGGTGGAGATGCGCGACCTGGAGGAGGAGGAGCTCGAGATCATGCACTGGGGCAGCGGCGTGTGCATCGAGATGCACCTGCCCGTGTCCCTGGCCTTCGGTGAGACCTACTACGTCACCATGGACGAGGGCACCATCACCAGCAATGGCGGCAAGACCAAGAGCATGCAGATCCCCTATACCGATCAGCTGCCCCTGGAGGAGCAGTATTGGACCCCGTCCGTGACCGGCGACTTCGGCGTCGGCGGCCTGTACTACAGCGCGGCCCCCGCCGAGCCCACCGACGAGGAAGAGGAAGCGGCCGAGCCCGCCGAGGAAGCGCACGCCGAGCCCAAGCTCAAGCCGGCGAAGGGCGATGTCGTGAGCTTCGACGTGGTCCTGGGCGGCGACGCCAAGACCGCCATCATGTACAGCGAAAACAACTCCGTGTACTTCGAGACCCTGGAGTACACCGAGAACAGCCATGTCACCGGCACCATCACCGAGGACGACGTGCGCTGGGGCGTGGTGTTCGTGGACGAGGCCGGCCAGCCCGTGGACTATCTGGTCATGGGCAACCTGGACGAGGCCGAGGAAACCGCGGAATAATACTAAATTCCATCTAATCCATGCACATCTGCGTGCGTCTTTTCCGCCCTGGCTGTGCTTCGCTTCAGTCAACGATGCGCTGCATCGCCTCCCTCCCACTCCGCATTTGTACATGTTTTAGAAGGAATTTAGTATAAAACAAATATCATTGCGCGAAGCGCCGGGCATGTGCCCGGCGCTTCGTCTATGCTTCGCCACAGAAATAACCGAGGTTCTTAATTTGGGAATAATTGTAACAAATCCGAAAGAAGTGTATAATATATAATATGAAGGCATATGCGCTTCCCGGGAGGTTTGAGATATGAAAAGATACAGGGTGTTGGCCGCGCTGCTGGCGGCGGTGCTGCTGGCGGGGCTGCTGCCCGCGGCGCTGACGGAGGAAGTCGCGCCGGTGGCGGAAGTCGTGGCAATGGAAGAGCCCGCGCCGGTGGCGGAACCCGTGCCGGTGGAAGAGGCGGTTCCCGCGGCGGAGCCCGCGCCGGTGGAAGAACCCGCGCCTGTGGAGGAATCCGCGCCAATGGAGGAGACCGCCCCGGCGGAGGAATCCATCCCGCTGGAGGACGCCTTCGCGGAGGCGGAGGTGAGCCTGGCCGGGGACGACGCCATGGCGGATACCGGCCTCACCGCGGAGTATCCGGACGCGCCGGAGGGAGAATATATCTACGGCGAGGAGCCCCTGGAGAGCGAGATCGTCCTGGAGGGCGACGGCGTGGCCGCCGCCGGGGACGGGGAAGTTGAGGAAGAGGAGACCGGGCTGGAGATCCTGGCCCTGCCCATCACCACCACCGGCTATGTAACCGTGGCGGCGGAGGCCCCCGTGTTCCTGGACGCCGCCGAGACGCAGGCCATCGGCGTGTTCCCGGAGGGCGCGGTGGTGTATGCCGAGCCCGCGAACGAGGAAGGCGCGCTGGTGAGGGTCACCTTCGACACCGAGGAGACCCGGGGCTGGAACGGGGATTTCGTGACCGGCTACGTGCTGTCCGCGGACGCCCTGGCCTTCACCGAGGAGGAGAACGCCGCCTTCGCCCAGACCCTGGCGACGGACGCGCGCACCCGCTATCTGGGGGGCGTGGCCGTCTCCTGCGTGAATTTTGTCGCGGTGGACTACGCCGTGCTGGCGGAGGAGAACGCCGTGGGGCTGGGCGTCGCGGCCCACACCCAGGCGGAGATCCAGGCCTTTGTCAACGCCCATCCCGCCTATCGCAACCAGCTGAACCTGTACAGCGTGGCCGCCAGCGACGCGCCCTACGCCGCCGGTAAGCTGAGCCCGGTGAACCAGCAGTCCGCCCTGAACATGACGAACCAGCTGCGCTACATCGCCGGCCTGAACGCGGAGCTGGGCCTGTTCCCCGAGCAGGAGGACGCCATGGGCATGACTGCCCTGGTGCTGCGCCTGTACAGCGAGCAGTACAAGGCCCAGAACGGCAAGGACATCCTGACCCACTATCCGGGCCGGGCCGCCGCCATCGCCGATCCCGGCTATGACGCCCTGTACACCGCCGGTTACAACGGCGCGGGGCGCTCCAACATCGCCATGGGCTACACCGTGACCAGCGCCCTGCTGGCCTACATGTCCGATGCCGACGACACCAACATCAAGACCGTGGGCCATCGCCGCTGGATCCTGAACCCCGCCATGGGCAAGACCGTGTTCGGCGCGAACGGGCGCTTCTCGGCCATGTACGCCCACGACCTGTCCGGCGCGGGCGGCCAGACCAAGGTGGCCTGGCCCGCCCAGGAGATGCCCCTGCAATACTTCTCCGCCAACGACCCCTGGTCGGTGAGCTTCGGCCGCGCGCTGAACGCCGACCGGGTGTCGGTGAGCCTGATCCGCGTGCGGGACGGCAGGACCTGGAACTTCTCCAGCGCCGCCGCCGACGGGAATTTCGCCGTGGAGAACAGCGCCTACGGCCAGAAGGGCTGCGTGATCTTCCGGCCCAGCGGCCTGGACGGCTTCGTGGAGGGGGACACC
Organism: uncultured Eubacteriales bacterium; assembly: GCA_900315585.1. Taxonomy (GTDB): domain Bacteria; phylum Bacillota; class Clostridia; order Christensenellales; family Aristaeellaceae; genus UBA2862. Next base: position 87,378 of record OMZP01000003.1, read on the forward strand.
TTCAACGTGTCCATCACCGACGGCGAGACCGGCGAGCTCACCCGCTACACCGTGCACTTCTTCCTGTTGGACCTGACGGCCTGCGACCCGCTGGACACCCTGACGGACGTGACCGCCCAGAAGACGCCCACCGGCAACGTGCTGAACTGGAGCGCGGTGGCCGGGGCCCAGAGCTACTACGTGTGCCGCCGGGCCAGCAGCGACAACTACTACCAGATCATCGCGGACGTGCCCGCGCCCGGCTATGTGGACGGCGCTGTCGATGTGAACGCGAGCTACTACTACCAGGTCTACGCCCATGACGCGAGCCGCACCAGCCGCTCGGCGGTGAGCGTGGAGGCCAGGCGCATCGAGCCGGAGAGCGTGGCGCTGAACCATTCCGGCACCGTGAAGCTCTATCGCAACGCCCAGCTGCAGCTGAACGCCGTCTTCGCCCCGGCAGGCGCTTCCGCGGCGCTGACCTGGAAGACCAGCAAAGCCAAGTACGCCACCGTGGACGCAAACGGCCTGGTCACGGCGGTGAAGAACGGCACCACCATCATCTCCGTCACCACCGACAACGGCAGGCAGGCCAGCGTCAAGGTGAAGGTCATCAGCCCGCCCAAGGCGAAGAAGGTGAACCTGAACGTGGGCGGCACCGTGACGCTGAACGTGGGCGACACGCTGCAGCTCTACGGCTCGGTGGAGCCCATCGAGGCCGACCAGGCGATCACCTGGAAGACCAGCCGCAAGAAGGTCGCCGGGGTCACCGCCTCCGGCCTGGTCACGGCCCTCGCCGCCGGCAAGGCCACCATCACCGCCAAGGCCAGGGGCAAGAGCGCCAAGGTGAAGGTCGTCGTGGTGGACCCCTTCGCCCCGACGGGCGTGGCCCTGAGCGCCACCGGCACCGTGACGATGAAGGTGGGGGAGACGCTGGTATTGGGCGCGACCCTCGCCCCGGACACCGCCCGCACCGTCCTCACCTGGAAGACCTCCGCCAAGCGGGTGGCCGCCGTGGACGGCAATGGCGTGGTCACGGCCCTGCGCCGGGGCAGCGCCACCATCACCGTGCGCACCGCCAACGGCAAGCGGGCGAAGGTGCGGATCAAGGTGGTCAAACCCTGATCGTTCCGCAAAGGCCCTTTTCGGCTGACCGAAAAGGGCCTTGTTGCGCGCGTCAAAATGGTTTATACTATTCTCAATCTAAAATGTGACATAGATGTCGAGCGGATTTTTCGTCAGGGCAAGCAGAGAATTCGCAGGCATACACGGAGCGTCTGTCAAGAATTCGGCGCGCAGCCCTGGCGGAAAAGGGCGATGGTATGCGCGTGGTGGTCGGCATGTCCGGTGGCGTGGACAGCTCCGTGGCGGCGCTGATGATGAAGCGGGCCGGTCACGAGGTGATCGGCGTGTTCATGAAGAACTGGGAGGAGAAGGACGAGAGCGGCGTGTGCACCAGCGAGCGCGACTGGGCCGACGCCCGCTCCGTGTGCGAAAAGCTGGACATCCCCTATTACTCCGTGAACTTCGCCAAACAGTACATGGACCGGGTGTTCAGCCACTTCCTGGAGGAATACAAAAAGGGCCGCACGCCCAACCCGGACGTGCTGTGCAACCGGGAGATCAAGTTCAACGTCTTCCTGGATTTCGCCGAGCAGCTGGGCGCGGAAAAGCTGGTGACGGGCCACTTCGCGGGCGTTGACGAGGCGGGCGGCGAGTATCGCCTGCTCCGGGCCGCCGACGAGAACAAGGACCAGACCTACTTCCTCTATATGATCGACCAGCACGCCCTGTCGAAGGCGATGTTCCCGGTGGGCGGGCTGCTCAAGAGCGAGGTGCGGCAGATCGCCCGGGAGGCGGGCCTGCCGGTCAGCGATAAAAAGGACTCCACCGGCGTATGCTTTATCGGCGAGCGGAATTTCAAGCGGTTTCTGCAGGGCTTCCTGCCCGCCCAGCCGGGGGACATGGTCACCACCGACGGGAAGGTGGTGGGCCGCCACGACGGGCTGATGTACTACACCCTGGGCCAGCGCCGGGGGCTGGGCATCGGCGGCGGCGGCAACGGCCAGCGGTGGTTCGTGGTGAAGAAGGACCTGAAGAACAACGTGCTGGTGGTGCACCAGGGGGAGGACGAGGCCCTGCTCTACAGCCACGAGGCCGTGGGCTCGGACCTGACCTGGCTGGCGGGACATCCGCCGGTGGGCGAGGGCGGCACGCTGGAATGCCTGGCGAGGCTGCGCCATCGCCAGCCCCTGCAGGCCTGTCGGCTGACGCTGAAGGACGGCCGGGCCTTCATGGAGTTTCCCCAGGCCCAGCGGGCCGTGACGCCGGGACAGTCGGCGGTGTTCTACCTGGACCGCGTCTGCCTGGGCGGCGCGATCCTCGACGAAAAATGATGTCGAAAAAGTTGGCCGGGGGACTGTTCACGGGTGATAATTCATGTTATAATGATTACAATTAGGAAAAGCAGGGCTTTTCCGGGGCGGTGGCAAGGGAGCGAAGCAAGCTGTGCAGGCCGCCGACAGTTATATAATCAGGGAAATTATGGGGGAGGCTGCTCTATGAATACCAAAAGCAAAATCTGGCAGATTGTGCTGTTGGCGCTGCTGGTGATCGCCATCGTCGCCATACTGTTGTTCAACAACAAGCTGAACGCCAGCAAGGAATCCCTTTCCAACACCATGGCCCAGCTGACCCAGGAGCAGGAGAACTCCGCGGCGCTGCAGAGCGACCTGGACGCCACCAAGGCGGACCTGGACACCACGAAGGCCGACCTGGACGCCGCCAAGGCGGACTATGAGGACGTGAGCGCCCAGCTGACCCAGGAGCAGGAGAACTCCGCGGCCCTGCAGAGCGACCTGGACACCGCGAAGGCGGACCTGGACACCACCAAGGCGGACCTGGATACCACCAAGGCCGACCTGGACGCCGCCAACGACCGGGTGAGCGAGCTGGAGACCGCAGCCACCGAGGCCGAGGCGAAGATCACGGAGCTGGAGAGCGCGGCCACCGAGGCCGAGACCAGGATCAGCGAGCTGGAGACCGCGGCCACCGAGGCCGAGGCCAAGATCAGCGAGCTGGAGACCGCGGCCAGCGACGCCGAGACCAAGATCAGCCAGCTGGAGACCGCCGTCCAGGAGAAGGACGAGGCCATCGAGGCGCTGACCACCGCCGCCGAGGCTGCCGTCGCCGCCGCGCCCGCCGAGGAGGAGCCCGAAGCCGACGAGACCGCCGAAGCAGCGGAAGAGGCCGGGGATGTCGAGGCGACCGAAGAGGCCGAAAAGGTTGAAGAATCCGAAAAGGTTGAAGAATCCGAAAAGGTTGAAGAGACCGAGAGCACCGAAGCGCCCGCCGTCGAGGCCACCGAGGCCGACCTGAGCGCCGCCATGACCAGCGTGGAGGACGCGCTGGTGCAGCTGGCCGGGGCCCAGGCCCTGGAAGAGGCGCCGGAGGCCGTGGCTGAGGTGAACCTGGAGGAGGTCCGCGAGGCGGTGGACGCCATCGTGCAGGACGAGGAAAAGACCGTGGACGAGCAGGTGGCCGCCCTGGAGGAGATCCAGCAGACCCTGGAAGAGGCACTGCCGGAGGCGCTGCCCGAGACGGCGGATGTCGAGGCCGTGCAGGCGCAGCTGGACGCCGCCGAGGCCGAGGTGGAGAAGCTGACCGGCGAGCTGGCCCAGCAGATGACCACCATCGACGCGTTGAACGCCCAGATCGCCGAGTTGGGCGAGCAGGCCGAGACCGACGCGACCCAGCTCGCCGACCTGCAGAGCCAGCTGGAGGCGGCCATGGCCGACGCCGAGGCCAAGACCGAGGCCCTGGAGACCGCCCAGGCGGAATACGCGAAGGAGCTGGCGGCGGCGGAGGCCTATGTGGTGCAGCGCGCTCCCGCCTCCGGCGAGGCCCACATCGCCACCGCCGTGGACAACGTCATCGACGTGGCCGCGGACGGCGTGACCGCCGACTGGCAGTACACCAACAGCGACCTGTCCGGCAATACCGCCGTGCTGAGCCTGGTGCTGGACAGCGGCGAGACCGTGTTCCTTTCAAATGTGAAGCCCGGCGAGGCGCTCGACAGCGTCACGCTGGACACGCCCCTGGCCCCCGGCACCTACAAGGCCCTGGCCGTCACCACCGTCGTGGACGAGAAGGGCGAGGCCCAGCTCACCACCCGCGTGCCCGTGACGCTGAACGTGGCCGGTTGATCGACGCATAACATACAAGAGGAAAACCATTTGTAGGGGCGGCGTTGCGCCGCCCGCCTTCCCCTGATCGCATTCCGCAATTCCGCGCGGCAGCGATTGGGACCCGGCCCTGCCGGGGGGCGGGCGCCGCAACGGTGCCCCTGCACCTGTTTGATACAGGCATGTTCGTTTTGAGACAGTCCCTTTTTGCCTTCCCCTTTGGGGAAGGTGGATTTCGGCAAAATTGCTTGCAATTCTGCCGAAAGACGGATGAGGTCTTTTTCGGTCAGTTTTGTGCGCTGATCGCTGGAAAGGCGCGGGACGGATTGTGGGGGACCTCATCCGCCCTTTCAGGGCACCTTCCCCAAAGGGGAAGGCTTATGGAGCCGCTGCCGATCCGGTCCGGAAAGGTATCATACAAGGCAAACGAGCGTTTTGAACGGAGGAGGGCGAAGCCTGTGTTGGAATGGCTGAAAAGGCTGCTGAAAGGAAGCGGGCCGAGGCAGACCGGCATGATCACGCGGACCTGCAAGCGATGCGGGAAGACCTTCACCCTGCCGGAGGAGGTGCAGCACTGGCCGGATTACTGCCAGGCCTGCCGGGGTAAGGTCCGCGCCACGGAGACGGTCACAAGGACGTGCCGCCGCTGCGGGCGGAGCTTCACCTTCCCCTCCTCAGAGGCGCGCTGGCCGAAGGAATGCCCGGACTGCCGGGCGCGGCGGCTGAAACAAAACGGAGACCATGGAAGGGAGAGGAAAACATGATTCGCGTTTACGGCATGCCCACCTGCCCCTATTGCGACTTTGTGCACGCGCAGATCGCGGGGCGGGAGGACGAGTTTGAGTACGTCAACATTGGCGAGAACATCCGCAACATGAGCGCCTTTACCCGGCTTCGGGACGAAAACCCCGTGTTCGACCGCTGCAAGGCCATCGGGGACGTGGGCATTCCCGCCTTTGTGTTTGAGGACGGCCGGGTGTCCATCGACCCGGCGGACGCGGGGCTGGTGGAATACGGCACGGCGGGCGCCTGCTCCATCGAGGACCACCGCAGCGGCAGGAAGGGCTGCTGAGGCGGACTGGAACCAAACAGGAGGAAAACCGTCCAATCATCAAATCCATTCATACAGGAGGCAAAACAGATGAAAAAGAAGATGTTGCTTGCGGCACTGGCGGCGCTGGTCCTGATGCTGGGCAGCGCGGTTCACGCGGAGATCATTCCGCCCTACGGCGAGGGCCAGATCGGCCTGGGAGCCATCGTGCTGTGCGAGGAGCTGACCCTGCGCAAGGGCCCCGACGCCGGCTCCGGGACCGTGGAGAAGCTGCACTACGGCGACCTGATCCTGGTGGACCGGCAGGAGGACGGCTGGGCCCACTGCTTCGACTCCGATTCCGAGGACAGCCTGGAGGGCTGGGTGAACGCGGATTACATCGTCGTCGACCCCGCCCGGTTCGTGACGGAGGGAAGGACGCCGGTGTACGCCTGGAACGACGGGGACGCGCCGAAGGTGGGCCTTCTGAGCGATGGCGTCACCCTGCCCATCCTGGCGGACGACGGCGATTGGCTCCTCGTCAGCCTGCGCGGCGCGGTGGGCTGGGTCCGCAAGTGACCGGAAGCGGACGACCGGCACAGGGGAGGCGCAAGGCCATGAACATCACGGTATACCTGGGCGCGAATCCGGGCAACGACCCGGCGCTGACCCGGGCGGCGCGGGCGCTGGGGCGCTGGATCGGCGACAGCGGCCACGCCCTCGTCTACGGCGGCTCAAAGTCCGGCCTGATGGGCGAGCTGGCCCAAAGCGTGCTGGAGGCGGGCGGCGAGGTGACGGGCGTGGAGCCGGGATTCTTCGTGGACGCCGGGTTTGTCTACGACGCCATCACCCGCCTGATCGTGACCGAGGACATGGCCCAGCGCAAGGCGAAGATGATCGAGCTGGGCGACGCCTTCATCGCCTTCCCCGGCGGCACGGGCACGCTGGAGGAGATCGCCGAGGTGATGAGCAAGGTGTCCCTGAAGCACCTGGACGCGCCCTGCATCCTCTACAACCTGAACGGCTATTACGACGGGCTGAAGGCGCTGCTGGGGCACATGATCGAAATGGGGCTCTCCTCACAGGAAAAGCAGGCGGGCATCTTCTTCGCGGACAGCCTGGAGGCCATCCGGGCGATCCTGGGGGATGCGCGGCCTCACCGCCCCCACCAGGCGTCCAGGTCTGCCCGCATGGCTTCAAACCAGCGGCGGGTGTCTGGGTTGTCCGATTCAAAGGCGAGCATCCGGTCCACGTAGCCCTGCTCCCGGACGATGGACCGGCTGGCGGGGTAGACGAGTTCGAACACCAGGCACAGGTGGGCCGCCACGTAGTCCGCGGGGGTCTTTTTCAGGGCGCGCAGCACGGCGGTGCGGCGCCGGAAGCAGTCCTTCACGGCCTCGCTGACGGGCGAGGCGCGGAGGGCTTCGCGGGTCACGTTGTAGATGTCCTCCAGGGGCGTTTCGCAGTTGACCCGGAAGATGTCGATCTTGTCCGCGTCCCGCAGGATGTGGCAATAGGTCGTCTCCGGCTCCGACAGTCCCTCCGGCAGGCGGTAGGCGCTGTGGCAGCGGATGGCCGTCTCCAGGATGCGCCGCGCCTCTGCGGTCAGGTCCAGCGGGAACCGCGCCAGCAGGCCCTCCTCAAAGAGCAGGTCCGCGCCCAGGGCCGCATGGTCCACGGAGGCGGCGTCCACGAAGGTGCCCCAGCGCCGGACCTGCTCAAAGCGGCCGATGTCGTGGAGCATGCCGCAGAGCCAGGCCAGGTCGGGGTCCGCCAGGCCGTCCGCGATTTGCCGGCAGAGGGCCGCGACCCGGTAGGTGTGGTCGATCTTGAGCTTGATCTTGGGGTCGGCGGCGTTGTAGCCGGACACGTAGCCGTCGAAGGCCTTCATGATGCCATTTTTGTCCATGCTTATCGCTCCTCCCGCGCCTTCAGCGCCATGCCCGCCCGGAGGAGCCGGAACAGGCGCACCGCGCCCCGGTAGTAGAGTTCCTCGGCCCGTTCCAGCGCCGCCTCCAGGGGCATCGGCGCATCCACGGCGGTCATCAGGGCGGCGATGCCATGGTCGAGGATTTGGTCTGCGCCCGGGCCCAGGGAGCCGCTGAGGCCCACGGCGATCACGCCCTTTTTCGCGGCGCGCTCGCCCACGCCCCGCATCACCTTGCCGAAGCAGCTCTGCCAGTCGGTGCGGCCCTCGCCGGTCACCACCAGGTCCACGCTCGCAAGGCGCCGGTCGAAGTCGATCAGGTCCAGCACCGTGTCGATGCCGGACTTCATCTCCCCGCCCAGGAACACCTTGAGCGCCGTGCCCAGGCCGCCCGCCGCGCCCGCGCCCGGGATGGCGTCGGGGTCGACGCCGAACTGCCGGCGGATCACGTCCCGATAGTTCGCCATCCCGGCCTCCAGCCGCGCCTGCGTCTCAGGGGTCGCGCCCTTCTGGGCCCCGAAGGTCAAGGTCGCGCCGTGCTCGCCGCAGAGGGGGTTGGTCACGTCGCACATGACGGTGAGCTTCGCCCGGGCCAGGCGGGGGTCCAGGTTCGACAGGTCGATGGCGGCGACCTTCTCCAGGTCCTCGCCCCGGCCCGCAAGCGCCCGGCCCCGGTCGTCCAGGAAGCGCGCGCCCAACGCCCGGGCGCAGCCCATGCCGCCGTCGTTGGTGGCGCTGCCGCCGATGGCGACGGACAGGTCCGTGAAGCCCCGGTCCAGGGCGTGGCGGATCAGCTCGCCGGTGCCGAAGCTGGTGGCGCGCAGGGGGTCGCGCCTATCCGGGGACAGGAGCGTCAGCCCGGAGGCCGCGGCCATTTCGAGGATGGCCCGCCGATCGTCCAGCTGGCCGTAGCGGGCGGCGACCTTTTCCATCATCGGCCCGCGGACCTCGCAGTTGATCCACCGGCCGTGCTCCGCGGCCACCACCGCCTCCGCGGTGCCCTCGCCGCCGTCGGCCACCGGCACGCCGATGGTCTCGACCTCGCCAAAGACCTCCTTCGCCGCCCTCGCCAGCAGCGTGATGGTCTGCCCGCTGGTCAGGCTGCCCTTGAAGGAATCCGACGCAAACAGGAATTTCATGGAAGCACCCTCCCCGTGGTTGCTCGACGATGCGGCATCGGACCGTCGGGCTCTCCCTGCCCGCCGACCCGGAAAAACGCCGTTTCCCCACTATTATATCATGAGAGGCGGTCATGGGCAATGCCGGAAAGCAGCCGTCCGGGAGGCGCGCGACGGGTCCCGAAGCCGAATCTTTTTGCGCCAAAATGGACGGCGAGGCAGGAGAAACGGGCGAAACGGTGAAGTATACAAGGAACGTATTCAAAAAAACCAAAGGAGTCGGGCCTATGAATTTCTTCGAGCAGAACGGCCAGGAGCTGATCTGGCGCAACAGGGGCGAGACGCTGGTGCTCACCCCCTGGGGGGAGGACAGCCTGCGGGTGCGCGCCACGCTGCAGGGGGACGTGCTGGATGCGCGCTGGGCGCTGCTGGAGCCGGATGAGACGGAGGCCGTCATTGAGATCGACGGCGATCGGGCGGCCATCACCAACGGCAGGCTGACCGCGAAAATCGACATGGACGACTGGCACCGCTATGCCCGGATCAGCTTCTTCAACCAGAGGGGCGAGCTGCTGCTGCGGGAGACTGCCCCGGCCAACGCCCTGGCGCTGAAATCCCGGAAGTTCGAGCCGTACCTGGGCGGCGACTTCGCCCTGACCGCCACCTTCGACGGCCAGGACGGCGAGCGCCTCTACGGCATGGGCCAGTACCAGGAGGAGATATTGGACTGGAAGGGCTGCACCCTGGAGCTGGCCCACCGCAACAGCCAGGCCAGCGTGCCCTTCGTGATGTCCAGCCGGGGCTACGGCTTCCTCTGGCACAATCCCGCCATCGGCAGCGTGTCCTTCGGCGCGAACCGCACCACCTGGCGGGCCGAATCCACCAAGCAGCTGGATTACTGGATCACCTGCGGCGACGCGCCGAAGGAGATCAGCCTGCACTACGCCCGCGCCACCGGCTTCGCGCCGATGATGCCGGAGTACGGCCTGGGCTTCTGGCAGTGCAAGCTGCGCTACTGGAACCAGGAGCAGCTGCTTCAGGTGGCCCGGGAGTACGTGCGCCGGGGACTGAAGATCGACGTGATCGTGTGCGACTTCTTCCACTGGCCCCGGATGGGCGACTACCGCTTCGACCCGGAGTTCTTCCCGGACCCCGTCGCCATGGTGAAGGAGCTGAAGGCCATGGGCATCGAGCTGATGGTGTCCGTGTGGCCCCAGGTGGCCCTGACCAGCGAAAACTACCCGGAGATGCTCCAGCAGGGCCTGCTGGTGCGGGCGGAGTACGGCGAGCAGATCGGCATGCGCTTCGTGGAGGACAGCATGTTCTACGACGCCACCAATCCCCGGGCCCGGCAGTACGTGTGGAAGAAGATCAAGCAGAACTACTACGACGCCGGCATCCGCCTGTTCTGGCTGGACGAGGCCGAGCCGGAGTACGGCACCTATGAGTACAAAAACTACCGGTACTACCTGGGCAGCAACCAGCAGGTGGGCAACGTCTATCCCCAGATGTACGCCCGTAACTTCTACGACGGCATGGTGTCCGAGGGCCAGGAGAACCCGGTGAACCTGCTGCGCTGCGCCTGGGCGGGCAGCCAGCGGTACGGCGCGCTGGTGTGGTCCGGCGACATCATGAGCCGCTGGGAGGACTTCCGCCGCCAGATCTGCGCAGGGCTCAGCATGGGCGTCGCGGGCATTCCCTGGTGGACCACCGACATCGGCGGCTTCCACGACGGCTGGCCGGAGAAGCCGGAGTTCCGGGAGCTGTTCGTCCGCTGGTTCGAGTGGGGCTGCTACTGCCCGGTGATGCGGCTGCACGGCGACCGCAAGCCCGTCCAGCCCGTGCATCGCAAGGACGGCACGCCGGTGCTGCCCTCCGGCGCGGACAACGAGGTGTGGAGCTACGGCGAGGAGGCCTATCCCATCCTGGTGAAGTACATGAAGCGGCGGGAGGCGCTGCGGGACTACATCCGCGAGACCATGCGCCAGGCCCACGAGGCGGGCACGCCCGTGATGCGGGCCATGTTCTACGCCTTCCCGGAGGACGCGGCCTGCGCCGAATTGAAGGACCAGTACATGTTCGGCGACAGGTACCTGGTGGCCCCGGTGCTGGAGCCCGGCGCCAGGAAGAAGCTGGTCTACCTGCCCGCCGGGATCTGGAAGGACGTGGACACCGGCGAGGCGCTGGCCGGCGGCGGAACCGTGGAGGTGGAGGCGCCGCTGGAGCGCATCCCGGTGTTTGAGAGGCTGTAGAAAATACGAGGAGGGTTCTCCATGAATCATTACGGCAAGCCCCTGACGGATGTCACCTTGAACGATCGCTTCTGGAACCGCTTCCGCGAGACTGTGGTGCGGGAGGGCATCCCCTACCAGTGGAAGGCGCTGAACGACGCGGTGGAGGACGCCGAGCCCAGCCACTGCCTGCGCAACTTCCGCGTCGCCGCGGGCAAGGAGTCGGGCACATTCGGCGGCTTCGTGTTCCAGGACAGCGACATCTACAAATGGCTGGAGGGCGTGGCTTTCAGCCTGCGCTGGCACCCGGACGCACAGCTGGAGGCCATCGCCGACGAGGCCATCGAGACCGTGGCCGCGGCCCAGCAGGCGGACGGCTACCTGGACACCTATTACATCATCAATGGCCTGGACAGGCGGTTCACGAACCTGAAGGACAACCACGAGCTGTACGTGGCGGGCCACATGGTGGAGGCCGCCGTGGCCTACTTCCAGGTCACCGGCAAGCGGCGGCTGCTGGACGTGGCCATCCGCTATGTGGACTGCATCGCCAGCGCCATCGGCCCGGAGGAAGGGAAGCTCCACGGCTATCCCGGCCACCCGGTGATCGAAATGGCGCTGATGCGGCTGTACGGCGTGACCGGCGACGAGAAGCACCTGCGGCTGGCGAAGTACTTCGTGGACGAGCGCGGCCAAAGCCCGCTGTACTTCGAGGCGGAGGACGCGCGCAACGGCAACCACTTCTACTGGAAGAACAGCCCCCTGCGCTATCGCTACTACCAGGCCCAGCAGCCGGTGCGGGAGCAGAAGGACGCCGAGGGCCACGCCGTGCGGGCCATGTACCTCTACAGCGGCATGGCGGACGTGGCCCGGGAGACGGACGACGCGGAGCTGATCCGCGCCTGCAAAACCCTGTGGGAGAGCGCCACCCGCCGCCGCATGTATGTCACCGGCGCGGTGGGCTCCAGCGAGCACGGCGAGGCCTTCACCTTCGACTACGACCTGCCCAACGACACCGTCTACGGCGAGACCTGCGCCTCCATCGGCCTGGCCTTCTTCGCCAGGCGGATGCTGCTGCTGGAGCCGAAGGGGGAGTACGCCGACGTGATGGAGCGGGCGCTGTACAACGGCATCCTCAGCGGCATGCAGCTGGACGGCAAGCGGTTCTTCTACGTGAACCCGCTGGAGGTGGTGCCGGAGGCCTGCGAAATGGACGCCCATAAGCGCCACGTGAAGCCCGAGCGGCAGAAGTGGTTCGGCTGCGCCTGCTGCCCGCCGAACCTGATCCGCACGCTGGCCTCCCTGGAGGAATACGTGGCCACCGAGGCGGCGGGTACCGTGTACGTGAACCTGTACGCCGGCGGCGAGATCCGCGCCGAGGGCCTGACGCTGAAGGTGGAGACCAACTACCCCTGGGAGGGGGACGTGAAGCTCACCGTCCTGGGGGACGCGGCCGAAGGGAAGAAGCTGGCGCTGCGCATTCCCGGCTGGTGCCGGGAGTGGAGCCTGGCGGTGAACGACGAGGCCGCGGAGGTCGAGGTGAAGGACGGCTACGCGGTGATCGACCGCCCGTGGCGGGACGGCGATGGGATCGCCCTGGCCCTTTCCATGCCCGCCCGCTGGGTGCGGGCCAACCCCCGCGTCCGGGAGGACGCCGGGAAGGTGGCGCTGCAGCGGGGCCCGGTGGTGTACTGCCTGGAGGAGGCGGACAACGGAAGCGCGCTGCACAATGTGCGCGTGGGGTGCGCCGCCGAGGCGGAGATATGCTGGGAGCCGGACACCCTGGGCGGCGTGGTGACGCTGACCACCGACGGCCTGCGGGAGACAGAAGACGGCTGGGACGGCGCGCTGTACGACTTCGCCGACGCGCCCGATACCAGGCCGGTGAAGCTGCGCTGGATTCCCTACTACGCCTGGGCCAACCGGGGCGTGGGGGAAATGCGGGTGTGGGTGAGGAACTGATGAATTGATTTATGGATAATGAGGAATGAGGAATGAGGAATTAGGAATGAGGAATGAATGAAGAAATCCTTGCGGATTTCTTTGACTCAATGGGATCCGGATTGCCACGTCGCTTCGCTCTTCGCAATGACGTGGCAAAACGGAAGGCGGCGGGTGTGGGTGAGGAACTGATGAATTGATTTATGGATAATGAGGAATTAGGAATGAGGAATGAGGAATGAATGAAGAAATCCTTGCGGATTTCTTTGACTCAATGGGATCTGGATTGCCACGTCGCTTCGCTCTTCGCAATGACGTGGCAAAACGGAAGGCGGCGTTTCTACAGGAATGCTTCAAGCCATTTGCGAACTACGTCATTGCGAGGCCGCAGGCCGTGGCAATCCGGTATCCCTTGAATGAAACAAATCCCGAAGGGATTTGAACCTCCATTCCTCATTCCTCACTCCTCATTCCTCATTTTCCATTCTCCATTCTTCACTCTCCGCTCTCCATTCAACCAATGTACCGACAAGGGAGGTTAATCCATGTCATTCAAGCTGACGATCATCGGCGCGGGCAGCCTGACGTTCGCGCGCACGCTGTTTACGGACATCCTGTCCGTGCCGGAGCTGCGGAACATCGAGGTGGCCTTCACGGACATCAACCCGGAGAACCTGGACAGGGTGACCCGGCTGTGCCAGCGGGATCTGGACGCCAACGGCATCCCCACCCGGATCTTCGCCACCACGGACCGCCGGGAGGCGCTGAAGGGCGCGCGCTACATCGTGAACTGCGTGCGCGTCGGCGGGCTGGAGGCCTTCGAGACGGACATCGACATCCCGCTGAAGTACGGCGTGGACCAGTGCGTGGGCGACACGCTGTGCATCGGCGGCATCATGTACGGCCAGCGGGGCATCGCCGCCGTGCTGGACTTCTGCAAGGACATCCGGGAGGTGGCCGAGCCGAACGCGCTGCTGCTCAACTACTCCAACCCCATGGCCATGCTCACCTGGGCCTGCATCAAGTATGGCGGCGTGCGCACCCTGGGCCTGTGCCACGGGGAGATCCACGGGGAGATGCAGATCGCGGACGTGCTGGGATTGAAGGACCGGAAGGAGCTGGACGTGACCTGCGCCGGGCTCAACCACCAGACCTGGTACCTGTCCGTGAAGCACAACGGCGAGGAGATGATCGGGAAGCCGCTGGCGGGCTTCGAGAAGCACCCGGAGTACAGCCACACCGAGAAGGTGCGCATCGACGTGCTGCGGCGGTTCGGCTACTATTCCACGGAGTCCAACGGGCACCTGTCCGAGTACGTGGCCTGGTACCGCAAGCGCCCGAATGAGATCGAAAAGTGGATCGACCTGTCCAGCTGGATCAACGGCGAGACCGGCGGCTACCTGCGGGAGACCCGGGAGAACCGCAACTGGTTCGAGACCGAGTTCCCGAAGCTGATGGCCGAGCCGCCCAAGACTTACGACGGCAGCCAGCGCAGCAGCGAGCACGGCAGCTACATCATCGAGGCCCTGGAGACGGGCCGGACCTACCGGGGCCACTTCAACGTGATGAACCGCGGGGCGATCGCCAACCTGCCCGACGAGTGCGTGGTGGAGGTGCCCTGCTACGTGGACGGCAACGGCGTCTCCGTGCCCCGGGTGGGCGAGCTGCCCCTGGGCTGCGCGGCGGTGTGCAGCCAGTCGGTGTGGGTGCAGCGGCTTTCCGTCGAGGCGGCGGTGTCCGGCGACGCGGAGCTTCTCAAGCAGGCGGCGCTGATGGATCCGCTCACCGGCGCGGTGTGCAATCCGCCGGAGGTGTGGCAGATGGTGGACGAGCTGCTGATCGCCCAGGAGGCGTGGCTGCCCCAGTACAAGGAGGCCATCGCCGCCGCAAAGGCGCGGTTCGCCGCAGGCGACCTGATCCCCACCCGCGAGGGCTACCGCGGCGCGGTGCGCCAGCGGGTCAAGACCGCCCAGGAGGTCTCCGCCGAGCGCCTGGAGCGGGAGGAACGGCACAAGAGGGAATAAAAGAAAGGGGCTGCTGCAAAACAAGTTGTTTTGCAGCAGCCCCAATTCATTGAGGCCTACGCCTTCGGCCGGCAGCTGCCCCGGCAGACGAGGCGGACGGGGCAGACCAGGTTCTGCCGCGGGCGGTCGTCGCCGTGGATGCGATCCCGGAGCAGGTCGATAGCCTGGCGGGCCATCTCGGAGAAGTTGCAGTCCACGCTGCACAGGCCGGCGGGGAAGTGCTGGGTGCCCTGGATGTTGTCGAAGGACACGATGCCCACGTCCCAGTCCTGCAGGGCCGGGGTCTGCTGGAGCACGGACTGCACGTGCCAGGCCTCCTCGTCGCAGAACACGAACAGGCCGTCCACGCCCTCCTCCCGCCAGCGCAGCAGCTTGTTGGTCATGGAGGCGTGCCAGTCCAGCACCGGCGCTTCGCCGCGGGTGGGGTCGTAGTGGATGTAGAAGTGGCGGTCCTCCCGGGGGATGCCCGCCCCGTCGCAGGCGCGGTTGAAGCCCTCCAGGCGCTTTTCATAGCTGTACACGATGCGCAGGTTGGACAGGTACGCCAGGTTGCGCCGGCCGTTCTGGATCAGGTGGCTCACGGCCAGGTAAGCGCCCTGCGCCTCGTCGCTGGTCACGCTGTCGGCCACGCCCTCGCCCAGGGCGCGGGACATCAGCACGAAGGGGATGCCCAGGGCGTTCAGGCGCTCGATGGTGCGCGGGCTCTCGTTGGTGGGGAAGAGCAGGATGCCGTCCACCCGGCGGGCCACGGCGGCCTCCACCATCTGCTCCTCCAGGTCCGCCCGGTCCCGGGAGCACATGAACAGCAGGCTGTAGTCCCGCATGGCGGCGGCGTCCTGGATGGTGTCGGCCATGATGCCGTAGAAGGGGTTGGACATGTTGCCCAGGATCACCGCCAGCGTGCGCGTGCGCCCGGAGCGCAGGGAGCTGGCGATGGCGTTGCCCATGTAGCCCATGTCCCGGGCCACCTTCTGGATGCGCTCGCGGGTTTCGCGGGAGATGTCGTCCTTGTTCCGAAGGGCGTGGGACACCGTGTTCACGGAATAGCCCGTCTGGCGGGCGATGTCCTGCAGGGTCACGCGCTGGATGCCGTTGGATCGCTTCATATCTATCACCCTGTGCAAGGATTTGGGATCGTCTGCCAACAGTATAAGGGATCAATATTAAAATCCGTCAAGGATAAATACATTTTTATATAAAAAACCGGAGTGAACCCCTTGACAAGCACAAGAATAGCATGTTATGATTATCACAGTCAAGAGCATTAACGTTAATGTTATCGTTCAGGAATTGGCAAATCTGCCATAATTCCACAGGATTGGTTAAACCCCGGAACCCGTTGAATTGTTTAGCGGCGGCGCCGCTATTCAAATAATGAAGGAGGAAATCCCCATGAAGAAACTGTTTGCTATGGCTCTGGTTCTCTGCATGCTCCTCGGCACCTGTGCCGTGGCGTCCGCGGAGGAAGTGACCACTCTGACCATGTGGACGTTCATCGCCCAGCATCAGGAGTTCTTTGAGAAGGCCGCCGAGCGTTGGAACGGCGACAACCCCGACCGCCCCATCGCCGTGGAAGTGACCACCATCGGCTATGACGACATGCACAACAAGCTGAAGGTCGCCCTGCAGGCCGACGAAGGCGCGCCCGACATGTGCGACGTGGAGCTGGGCCAGTTCCCCAACATTCTGGCTTTCTCCGACAAGCTGCTTGACCTGACCGACGCGATGAGCCCCTACATGGCTGACCTGGTGCAGGCCCGCCTGGAGATCTACGCCAAGGACGGCAAGTACTACGGCGCTCCGCTGCACGTCGGCGCGATGGTGTGCTTCTATGACAAGGCCCTCCTGGAGAGCGCCGGCGTCAACTACGAAGACATCAAGACCTGGGACGACTGGTATGAGGCCGGCCTGAAGCTGAAGGAAGCCGATCCGGAAGCCTGGATGGGCACCGTTGAGACCAGCACCCAGTGGGTCGCTTCCCTGATGCTGGCCCAGCAGGGCACCGACTGGCAGGATGGCGAGAACGCCTTCATCAACACCCCCGAGGTGGCCAAGATCATCGACACCCAGAAGTCCTGGCTCGAGGCCGGCATCTGCGAAGTCTGCCCCGGCGGCCAGCCCGACACCGAGGAAGGCAAGGCCTACATCGCCAACAACAAGATCGCCTGCGTCATCATGCCCTTCTGGTTCATGAGCCGCTTCACCGACGAGATCGGCGAGAGCTGCAAGGACCGCTACGTCGTGGCGCCCTGCCCCGTGTTTGAGGAAGGCCAGCTGCAGTCCATCGGCCAGGGCGGCACCGGCACCGTCGTGTACGCCAACGGCACCAACCCCGAGCTGTGCGCCGAGTTCCTGGCCTATGCCAAGGTTTCTCCGGAAGGCGAGGCTCAGATCTGGGACGTCATGGGCTTCGACCCCTGCAACACCTCCATCTGGGACGACGATTCCATCATGAAGAAGGACGACAACAAGTTCAACCAGTACTTCATCGGCTACCCGATCGACGCCCTCCTGCCCATCAAGGACAGCATCGGCTACATCCTGTCCACCTCCATCAGCCCCACCATCAACAACTACCTGGGCACCACCCTGTGGAACGAGGTGTATGTGGACGGCGTGGATACCGCCGAGGCCCTGGAGACCGCTCAGGACGCCATCGACAGCGACCTGTTCTAAGAGATGGGCTCCCCGGCCCAGAAAGGCATATGCCTGCGGGCGCCTTTTGAACCGGGAATCCCATCGGGGAATAAATAACAATCCCAGACATGGGAGGGGGAAACTTCTCCCTCCCATGTTTTTATGTGACGGGAGTCTGCATGAGGGCTCCTGACGCGTTCGACAGAAATACGAACAAGAGAGGGGTAATTCGATGCAAGCTCAAGCGGTTGTGCCGCGCACGCGCGGCGACGGCAGGCGGGCGCTGATCCTGCTGATCTGCGGCGCGCTGATGCTCGTTCTCGGCATCGTGGGCCTGTTTTCGCTGCAGGGCAAGGCGGTGCGCTTCGACGCGGCCTATGATTCCCACGGCGACCTGAGCCCGTTTTTCTTCGGCCAGCTGGAGGAGGGCCAGGGCTACAGCTTCCTGCAGAACCTGTGGCTGGGCGCCGTCCGCTATCGCCTGTGGGTGATCCTGGCGGGCTTGGCGCTGATCGTGGCCTATGTGGCGATGAACCGGGACCTGCTCTATTCCCAGAGCGTGGCGCCCTATGTGTTCGTGTTGCCCTTCATCATCACCTTCCTGGTGTTCTTCCTCTATCCGTTCATCTCCACCGTGATGATGAGCTTCCAGGAGATCACCGGCGCGGGCACGAAGTGGATCGGCTTCAAGAACTACCAGGACCTGTTCGCCAACAAGAACTTCTACACCGCGGTGCGCAATTCCGTGGTCTACATGGTGCTGACCTGCGCCATCCTGATCCCGGTGCCGATGCTGCTGGCCTACCTGGCCGAGACCGGCCTTTCCAAGGTGGGCAAGCTGTTCAAGACCGTGGCCTTCATGCCGGTGCTGTGCTCCGTCGTGGTGGCCGGTATCATCTTCCGCATGATGTTTTCCGAGCTGGACGGCGCGATGATGAACCAGCTGCGCGGCGTGTTCGGCCTGAAGCCCATCACCTGGCTGAAGGATCAGAACGGCTCCATGTTCGCCATGGTGCTGCTGTGCTTCTGGCGCTGGACCGGCATGAACATGCTGTACTACATGGCGGGCTTGAAGTCCATCTCCAAGGAGCTGTACGAGGCCGCGGACATCGACGGCGCCAACGGCGTGCAGAAGTTCACCAAGATCTGCCTGCCGCTTTTGAAGCCCACGACGATCTACGTGCTGACCATCTCCATCTACGCGGGCCTGGCGATGTTCACGGAGAGCTACATGATCTTCGGGGGCAACAACAGCCCCAAGAACTACGGCCTGACCATCGTCGGCTACCTGTACCGCTACGGCTTTGAAAAGGTCGACAAGTTCGGCTTCGCATCGGCCGTCGGCCTGGTGCTGCTGGCCGGCGCGCTGATCATCACCCTGGTGCAGCTGCGCATCACCGGCGTGATCGGCAAGAAGGAGGACTGACCATGAACAAGAAAATGTCCAATCCCGTCGCGAAGGTGCTTCTGGGAATCTTCTTCGTCATCCTCTGCATCCTGTTCCTGATCCCGCTGTACGCGCTGCTGCTGGGCACCTTCAAGGGCGGCGCGGAGCTGTTCGTCAGCGGATTGAACCTGAACCCCACCTTCGAGCTTTTGCACACGAAGGCCTGGAGGTATCTGTTCACGGGCATCATGAGCAACGGCGAGTACAACCCCCACGACTACTTCCTCTGGTACAAGAACAGCCTGGTGGTGGTGCTGGTGCAGGGCAGCCTCACGCTGCTGCTGAGCTCCATGGTGGCCTACGGCCTGGCGAAGTACAACTTCAAGGGCAAGAACCTCATCTTCATGTGCGTGCTGATGGTGATGATGGTGCCGCTGGAGATCCTGATGCTGCCCATGTACACCCAGGTGAACGCCATGGGCCTGCGCAACTCCTACGCGGGCGTGATGCTGCCCTTCCTGGTCAGCATGAGCGCGGTGTTCTTCTTCCGCCAGTTCCTCACGGGCATTCCCTATGAGATGATCGAGGCGGGCCGCATCGACGGCTGCACCGAGTACGGCGTGTTCTTCCGCATCATCGTGCCGGTGATGAAGCCGGCCTACGCCTCCATGGCGGTGTTGACCGGCATGGGCGCGTGGAACGCGCTGCTGTGGCCGATGCTGGTGCTCTCCGACATGAAGAAGTACACCATCCCCATCGGCCTGAACACCCTCTGGTCTCCCTACGGCAACAACTACGACCTGATGATCACCGGCTCCTGCTTCGCGATCCTGCCGCTTCTGCTGATCTACCTGTTCGCGCAGAAGTTCATCGTCGAGGGCATGACCGCGGGCGCCGTCAAAGGATAGAGTTGAGAGATAAGAGTTTAGATTAAATCGCTATTATCTCAACTCTCAACTCTGAACTCTCGTTTGGGACAAAGATTATGAAGAAGAGATTGGCTGTAGTTACTATTTTCCTCCTGCTGGTGTTGGTTTTCCCCGCCCAGGCGGCGCAGGTGAAGTTCGGGAACGCCAGCGTGCACGACCCGTCGATCCTGGAGGACAACGGCACGTACTACATCTACGGCAGCCACATGCAGGCGGCGAAGTCCGCCGATCTGCAGGACTGGAAGCTGTTTTCCAAGCTGGACAAGTGCACCCTCCAGCCCAACTACGGCGGCGAGTTCAAGGAGGCCCTGACCTTTGCCGAGACGGGCACCTTCTGGGCCCCGGATGTGATCAAGCTTTCGGACGGCCGCTACTACATGTACTACTGCTGCTGCGAGGGCTCCAAGCCCCTGGCGGCGCTGGGCCTGGCGGTGGCCGACAGCCCGGAGGGCCCCTTTGAGAACGTCCGGATCCTGCTCAGGAGCGGCGAGCCGGGCTACGACGCCACGAAGCTGCCCAACTGCATCGACCCCTGCGTGTTCTACGACGCGGACGGGCGGCTCTGGATGGTGTACGGCTCCTATTCCGGCGGCATCTTCCTGCTGCAGCTGGACGCGGAGACCGGATTGATCCTGGAGGGCCAGGAGCCCTACGGCATCCACCTGCTGGGCGGCAACCACAGCTGCATCGAGGCCCCGTACATGGCGTACAACGAGGCGACCGGCTACTACTACCTGTTCCTGTCCTACGGCGGGCTGGGCGTGAACGACGGCTACAACATGCGCGTGTGCCGCTCGAAGAACGTGGAAGGCCCCTACGAGGACGCCCAGGGCCACAGCATGCTGGACTGCGCCTGCCAGCCGGGCAACTTCTGGAACAATGACGACATCGCGCCCTACGGCGTGAAGCTCATGGGCGGCTACCAGTTCGCGCCGCTGGAGGGCGAGAACAGCCCGAAGGCCTCCGTCGTCCGCTCGCCCGGGCACAACAGCGTCTGGCACGACGGGGCGACGGACCGCTGGTTCCTGATCCACCACACCCGCTTCGCACCGAGGGACGACCGCTACATCGTGCAGACCCGCCAGATGTGGTTCAACGACTACGGCTGGCCCTGCGTGGCGCCCACGCGGTACGTGACCGACGACAAGTTTCCCGCGGACGCGGCATACCAGCCCTTCGGCACCTTCAAGGTGCTGTCCCACGGGCAGGACGTGAACACCGTGGAGCACGTGTCCGTGCCGCTGGAGTTTCACGAGGATTTCACCGTCTCCGGCGACATGAACGGCGCCTTTGAAAGCGACGGGGAGGGGCGCCTGAACGTCACCCTGGACGGCGTGGAGTACCGCGGCTTCTGCTCCGTCGGCTACGACAGCGACCAGGACGAATTCGTGTCCACCTTCACCGCCATGTCCCGGGACGGCCAGACCCTCTGGGGCGTCCGCGCCACGGGGCAGGACTGAAAAGAGAGTTAAGAGTAAACAGCTATTATCTAAACTCTCAACTCTGAACTCTAGACTCTCACCACAACGGGCGTATTGTATATACCACCAAGATTGAAATGAGGAATACGTTATGAAGAACGCATCCATGATCCTCGACCGGGATTATACGGTCGGCAAGATCGACCCCCGCATCTACGGCTCCTTCATCGAGCACCTGGGCCGCGCCGTCTACGGCGGCATCTATGAGCCCGGCCATCCCCAGGCCGACGAGCAGGGCTTCCGCAGAGACGTGCTGGACATGGTGCGTCGGCTGGGCGTGCCGGTGGTGCGCTATCCCGGCGGCAACTTCGTGTCCGGCTTCAACTGGGAGGATTCCGTGGGCCCCGTCGAGAAACGCCCGAAGCGGCTGGATCTGGCCTGGTTCACCACCGAGACCAACGCCGTGGGCCTGCATGAGTTCGCGGACTGGGCGAAGAAGGCGGACACGGAAGTGATGTACGCCATCAACCTGGGCACCCGCGGCCCGGAAAACGCCCGGGACATCGTGGAATACGCCAACCATCCCGGCGGGAGCAAGTTCTCCGATCTGCGCATCGCAAACGGCAAGAAGGACCCGCTGGGCATCAAGCTGTGGTGCCTGGGCAACGAGATGGACGGCCACTGGCAGATGGGCCACAAGACCGCCACGGAGTACGGCCGCATCGCCAACGAGTCCGCCAAGATGATGAAGTGGGTGGACCCGTCCATCGAGCTGGTGGCCTGCGGCTCCTCCTCCACCGAGATGCCCACCTTCGGCGCCTGGGAATACACGATGCTGGACGAGTGCTATGACAACATCGACTACGTGTCCCTGCACCGCTACTATGGCAATCCCACCAATGATACCCCCGGCTTCCTGGCCCGCACCATGGACCTGGACGACTTCATCAAGTCCGTCGTGGCCATCTGCGACGCGGTGAAGGGCAAGAAGCACAGCAAGAAGACCCTCAACCTGTCCTTTGACGAGTGGAACGTGTGGTATCACTCCAAAGAGCAGGACAAGGAGATCTGGAAGCGGGAGAAGTGGGGCCCGGCGCTGCCGCTGCTGGAGGACATCTACAACTTCGAGGACGCGCTGCTGGCGGGCAGCATGCTGATCACCTTCCTGCGCAACGCGGATCGGGTGAAGGTGGCGTGCCTGGCCCAGCTGGTGAACGTCATCGCCCCGATCATGACCCGAAACGGCGGGGGCTGCTGGGCGCAGACCATCTACTGGCCCTTCCTGCACGCCTCGAAGTACGGCCGGGGCACGGCGCTCAGGGCGCTGGTGGACACGCCGGTGTACGACTGCCGCGACTACGAGGGCGTGCCGGTGATCGACGCCACCGCCACCCTGGCCGACGACGGCAGCGTGACCGTGTTCGCCGTGAACCGGGACATGGCCGAGGACTATTGCCTGTCCATCGACCTGCGGGCCTTCGGCGATCTGAAGCTTTCCGAGCACATCCTGCTGCACCACGACGACGTGAAGGCCGTGAACACCGAGGAGGCCCCGGAGAACGTAGCCCCTGTGGCCGGCCCCGGCGGCGCGGTGGACGGCGGCAGGGCGCAGGTGAAGCTGCCCGCGCTGAGCTGGAACGTGATCCGGTTCGAGAAGGCGTGATCGACCCATTTCCGGCCCGCCCCATGGGCGGGCCGATTGCGAATTGAAACAGGGTTGGGGTGTTACAGATGAACGCAACGAATTACAGGCGCACCGCCTTCAACGCGCCCTTCATCGCCCAGCGGGCGGACCCCTATGTGCTGCGCCGCGGCGATCAGTGGTATTTCACCGCCTCCGTGCCGGAGTATGACCGAATTGCCCTGCGCCGGGCGGATTCCCTGGAGGGCCTGCGGGCGGCGGAGGAGACCGTCGTCTGGCGGGCCCACGAGTCCGGCGACATGAGCCAGCACATCTGGGCTCCGGAGCTGCGCTTCCTGGACGGCGCGTGGTATCTCTACTTCGCCGCCAGCCGCAAGGACGACATCTGGGCGCTGAGGCCCTGGGTGCTCAGGTGCGAGGGGGACGACCCCCTGCGCGATCCCTGGGCGGAGTGCGGCATGGTGAAGCGCGCCGACGGCGACGAGTTCAGCTTCACGGACTTCTCCCTGGACATGACCGTGTTCGACCACAACGGCCGTCGCTTCTGCGTGTGGGCCGAGAAGGTGAGCGTGGGTAAAAAGATCTCCAACCTGTACATCGCGGAGATGGCCGACCCGCTGACGCTCAAGACCCCGCAGATGCTGCTCACCTCGCCGTCCTACGGCTGGGAGCGCCACGGCTTCTGGGTGAACGAGGGCCCGGCCTTCGTGGCCCGCGGCGATCGGGTGTACCTGACCTTCTCCGCCAGCGACACCAGCCCCGCCTACTGCATGGGCCTGCTCTGGGCCGACGCCGAGGCCGATTTGATGGACATTTCGGCCTGGCACAAGCTGAATCGGCCCGTCTTCACCACGAACCTGGAGCGCGGGCTGCTGGGCCCCGGCCACAACACCTTCTTCACCGACGCCGCGGGGGAGGTCTACACCGCCTACCACGCCCGCCAGTACGACGAGATCGTGGGCGACCCCCTCTACGATCCCAACCGCCACGCCTATGTCATGCGTGTGCTCTTTGAGAACGGCCTGCCCGTGTTCTCCAGCGACAACCAGCTGTTTCAGTGATTTTTGCGGCTGACCCTTGGCCTCCCGATGGTTTCGGGAGGCTTTTTGGTGGCTCATCACGGAAAGCTGTGCGTTCGGCGGCAGGTTTTGGTTGAATCTGTCACATGGCCCCGCAAAATGATAACTATTCATGCGCTTGCCCCGGTCTGAGGGCCGCTCGCGATTGACAGCGACATTCATGAATGATATACTTTGAACAGATTTGGCGGATGACGGAGGAGGAAGCGCGGGAATGATGGATCAGAACAGATTGAGGCGGCTCGGCGTCGTCCTTTTCATACTGACGCTGGCCATGCTGGTCATCCACATGGAATCCCTGATCCGGTTCAACCGGCAGGAGTTCCGCCTGCACGGGAACGAGGTTTCCCGGGGCATTCAGATGGACATCGACGCCCGCGCGGACAGCACGAGCAGCTGGCTGAAGCGTTCGTTCCTGATGGACGACGGCAAGACGGTGGACCTGATCGGCCAGACCATCGACGGCACCCTGGTCAACGAGAGCGCGGACGCCATCCAGGACTGGGAGCTTAGGATCAACATCCTGGGGGACTGCTACATCAACCAGGCCTGGAACGGCGAGGTGGAGGTGCACCAGTTCACCGGGACGGACAGGGAAGTGGTCCAGCGGCTGAATCTGCAGAACTACCAGCTGGAGGATGTGCAGTTCGAGTATCGCTATGACGGCGACCTTTTGATTCCGCTGCAGCAGGGCGACTATGTGATCTACTATCCCAGCGCCCGGTTCAGCGAGATGCCCATCAACGGCGGGGACGACGTGAAGATCGGCGTGATCTTCTACTACCTGGACGAGCTGGACCTGAGCGACTACGACGTGCAGATCCACTTCCACCGGTACTTCACCCAGGGCGTCACCTTCTATGTCTTCGTGGGACTGGCCGCGCTGTGGCTGCTGGCGATGACCCTCAGCGGCGCTGGCACGCTGGCCTACCGCCGGGCCATGAAGGAGATGGAGCTTCGCAAGTCCGGCATCTTCTGCATGTCCGACATCTACGACCTCATCTACATCATCCACCTGCCCACCGGGGAGATGACGCCGGTGTCCGTGGACGAGAAGGTGGAGAAGGAACGGCCCAAGAACAAGACCGCCAAGGAGCTGCTCACCGACATGGTGAAGCGGGACGCGGAGGACAAATACAGGGACCTGATGCTGACATTCGTGGACACGGACACCCTGGCAGAGCGCCTGTCCGTGCGGGACAGCATCGCAACCGAGTTCAAGAGCGCCCAGTACGGCTGGTGTTCCCTGCGCTTCTACGCCATGGACCGCGTCGAGGGCAAGCCCATTGAAAACGTGGTGTTCACGGTGCAGGACATCAACGAGGAGAAACAGGAGCAGGAGGCCATCATCCAGCGCATCGAGGAGGCCAAGTCCGTCAACGAGGCCAAGGCCCTGTTCATGGACAACATCGCTGACGATTTGCAAAAGCCCCTGGAGCACATGATGGCGCTGAACGGCCGCATCCTCCGGGAGAGCGGCGACGACGCCGTCAAGGGCTATGCCCGCGGCGCCCGCTGCGCCGCGGACCGGCTGCTGATGCTGACGAACGGCATCGCAGACGGCTTCGGCATGGAGTCCGGCAAGATCCGGCCTGCGGAGGCCTATTCCCTGCGGGCGCTCCTGACCGACAGCCTCAGGGCCATGCTGCCCCTGGCGGAGCACCACGGGCTCGCCGTGGCACTGGACGTGGCGGAGGGTCTGCCCGACGGGCTGGAGGGCCAGCCCCGGATCATGCGGGAGATCCTCGTGGTGCTGATGTCCGGCCTGTTGCACAGGGCCCAGGGCGGCAGCATGCAGCTGGCCGTCTACGGCAAGGCCCTGGAGGGGAAGATCCACCTGCTCGTCTCCGTGCGCGTCCTCTCGGAGGCCTGCCCGGCTTCCGACGGGCCCGACGCGCCCGGCGAGACCACCGGCCTCACCGGCCTGAGCGAGGAGGTCGTCTCCAAGCTGCTGAAGGGCGTGGGCTCGACCCTGAAGACCGTGCGCGCCCCGGCGGGCCGCATGGAGCAGTACTTTGAGATCGAGCAGCGGGTGCTGGACGCCGCGCCGGTCGGAAAGCTGACCGTCGAGGATATCGGCGCGTGACGCCGTGAACCGCTTCATCGTTTGGATTTGAGGGGGAAAGGAGAAGGACAATGGTTACAGTGGGCTTTGGCGTCTGCCTGGTGATCTCGATCCTGGCCACGCTGCTGATCGCCATGCGAAGCGAAGATCGCGTGAACGGCTACGATTGGTCCATCTCCCTGCTGCTGCCCTTCCTGATCATGGGCTATTGGCTGAAGACCCAGACGGCCTCCCAGGAGGCCTCGCTGGTGCTGTTCCTGTTCATCAACCTGGCCACGACGGTGCTGCTGGCGATCATCCTCTTCTCCATGCTCCGGCATCTGATGATCCCGGTGAACCCGTGGCTGAAATTCGTCGCCTACGCCGCCGCCTTCGCCCAGCTGCTTCCCGTCTGGGCCACCTTCCGCCAGGGTATACCCGAAGACATGATCCAGATCACCGACACCGGCGATGGCTACGCCACCCGGATGGCGGGCGGCAACTTCGCCTTCTCCCACGTCACCTTCGCGCTGGTGCTGCTGATCGTGGCCTTCGGAATCGTGGCCATCTTCCAGGCCCGGAAGCGCAATTACTCCCGGCGCACGCTGGGCTTCTACATGTTCTTCGTGGTGGCGGGGATGCTGATGTACGCGCTGGAGAGCCTGCAGGACATGAACTTCTCCGCTCTGCCCTACCTGTACATGGCCGCGAGCGTGATGCTGGCGGTGAACTACGACCATTCCCGCGCCCACGACATCTCCGGGCTGATCTCCGAGAGCCAGAAATCCAACATGAACCGGGGCTACGTGGCCGTCGGCCTCAACGGCTGGTTCCTGAGCGCCAACGAGAAGTGCTATGACTTCCTGCCGGATCTGAGGCATCAGCGGGTGGACGCGCCCATCCCCAAGGACAGCCCCGCCTGGAAGACCCTGGGCGGCATCATCGAAAACTACAACGACAGCGGCCTCGCCTCCTCCGCCTTCCACTCCGGCGAGCGGACCTTCGCCTACGAGGTCTCCCCCTTCACCCTCCACCGCGGGGGCATGAAGCGGGGCTACCTCATCGACATCCGGGACGCCACCGAGGAGACCCGGAACCTGGAGATCCTGGCCGACTTCAACGACCGCCTCAACGAGGAGGTGGCGGAGAAGACCCGGAGCGTGGAGAACATGCAGGAGAGGCTGGTGCTGAGCCTGGCGGACATGGTGGAAAACCGGGACAGCAACACCGGCGGTCACGTCAAGCGCACCAGCGACATCGTGCGCATCCTGGTGGAGAACATCCAGGCCCACCAGTACTTCCCCCTCAGCGACGCCCTGGCCAAGGACATCATCCGCACCGCGCCCATGCACGACCTGGGCAAGGTGAGCATCGATTCCAGCATTCTCAACAAGCCCGGGCGGCTGACGCCGGAGGAGTACACCGTCATGAAGACCCACTCCACCATCAGCGGCCAGATGGTGAAGATCCTGCTGGAGGGCATGGAGGAGGAGCACCTGGTGCAGACCGCCTACCACGTGGCCCGCTACCACCACGAGCGGTGGGACGGCAAGGGCTACCCGGAGGGCCTGGTGGGGGAGATGATCCCGCTGGAGGCCCGGATCATGGCGGTGGCGGACGTGTACGACGCCCTGGTGAGCAAGCGGGTCTACAAGGAGCCCATGAGCTACGAGAAGGCCGCGCAGATCATGCGGGAGGGCATGGGCACCCAGTTCGACCCCAACATGCTGGTGGTGTTCCTGAGCTGCCAGAGCCTGCTGGAGCACTACTATTCCCTGGCCCAGTGACCTACAACAAAACGCAGGCTGCGGAGCCCAAAGGGTTTCACAGCCTGCGTTTTTGCGCTATGATGGAGGGAAATGGAGGGATTGCCGTGAAGATACTGCCTGAGATCCGCCTGGAGCTGCAGGACACCCAGTGGCCGCTGACCTACACCGACCACGACCGGCCCATCGCCCGGGCCATCGTGGTGGACGGCGGCGGGAGCTTTTATTTCGTCCGGGCGGTGCGGGACGACGACTTTGGCGCCTCGACCCTGATCGAGACCTCCGGCGGCGGCGTGGAGCCGGGCGAGGACCCCGGGGACGCCATCCTGCGGGAGCTTCGGGAGGAGCTGGGCGCGGAGGCGGAGATCCTGGCCAAGATCGGCGTGGTGAGCGACTACTACAACCTGATCCACCGCCACAACATCAATCACTACTTCCTCTGCCGGGCGCTGTCCTTCGGGGACAAGCACATGACCGAGGACGAGATCGAGAGCTTTCACCTGTCCACGCTGAAGCTGGACTACGACGCGGCGGCGGCGGAATACGAGCGCCGAGCCTGCACCCCGCTGGGCCGGCTCATCGCCAACCGGGAGCTGCCGGTGCTGCGGCGGGCGAAGGAGATGCTGGAGGGCTGATCGGATGGGCTATGCGGTGGATTTGAAGGGCTTTCGCCCCGCGCCCCTTCGGGACCTGGGGGAGGATTTCGCCGGGGTGAATCCGGCGGGGGAGCGGCTGTCCTTCAACAGCTTTTATACTACCCTTATACTCTTCTCAACTAAAAACAGCAAATCAACGGGCGGCTTTTCCGCCTCCGCGTTGTCTCGCTTCGGTCAACGATGCGCTGCATCGCCTTCCTCCGCTCGACTTAGCGGAAACGAAAAATTCATCCCGTTCTTTTGCTGTTTTTATCTGAGAATAGTATTAGAAATTCTGTTTCTTGTTTGAGAACAGCATAAGACAGCGAAAGCAGTATCAGTCGTCGATCACCAGGGTGTCCAGAACCGCGCTGATCAGGTCGTCGCGGCCCATGGCGGCCTCTTCGTCCTCGAGCTCGGTGACGCTGATCTCCACGGTCAGCTGGGCGTCGATCTCGCCATCCTCCGCGTCCGCCACCGGCACGAGGAAGAAGGTCTGGGTGGTGCCGTCTTCGTTGCTGACGGTGTAGGTGATCACGTCGCTGTAGCCGTTCCACTCGCCCTGGGTCGCCTCCACATCGGGCATTTCAGCGACCTCCTCCAGGGTGGGCAGGGCCTCGCCGTCCTCCAGGTCGTGGAGGTAGAAGCGGATGTACATGCCGCCCAGAGCGTCGTCGATGTCGGAGAGGACCACGGTGGTCTCGTCGTCGGTGCGGTCGTCCGTGGAGACCTGAAAGACGGTCTCGTCGTAGGTGAAGGTGATGTCGTCGGAGGTGTAGGCGGTCTCGGCCAGAGCGACGGCGCCCAGGGCCAGCATGGCGACGATCAGCAGCGCGAAAAGCTTTTTCATGATTCTTGCCTTCTTTCTTGAAATTCTGTGGGGTTTGGGTCGTTGTTTCCCGTTGACAAGGGCAGTATAACACACAAACCGTCACAGAACCATCACATATCGTGGCCTTTTTGAATCAATTTGGTGGTTTTTCGCAGATCGCCTTCCACCGGAGACCGGAAGTCAGGCGTGGGCCACGGTCTGCTTCACGTGGTCGGCGGCGTCGGCGGCCTTGCCCAGCACGCGGTTGATGTCCTCCTGGCCCAGCTCCTTGCCCTCGAAGCCGTAGCGGCAGCCCGCGAACAGGCCGATCACCAGCAGCGGCACGCACACCCAGAAGGCGCACAGCATCAAAAGGACCAGCGCGGTGACGGGCATGGACAGCAGCTGCTCCTCGCCCTTGCGGGCGATGAAGCGGTTGCGGTTGCCGCAGGCCAGCAGTCTGCGCAGGTGCGCGCCCAGGTTCTTGAGGCCCTGGCTCTTGCACTGCTTCCGGGCTTCCTTCCGCCTGGCCTCCTCGATGACTTCCACGACCGCGGTCTGCGCCTTATCGGGGGTCTCCTCGCAGGCGGCTTCCGGGGCGGCGGCCTCTTCCGGGGCGGCTTGCACCGCTGCGGCCGAGCCGCCTTGCACCGCCGCGGCCGTGCCGCCCTGAACCGCTGTGGCCGTGCCACTTTCGGCAAAGGCGTTCAGCTCCTGCATCCTGCGGAACTTCTCCTGCTCCAGCAGGTGGGTCGCGGTCAGGGTGTT
This sequence comes from uncultured Eubacteriales bacterium, assembly GCA_900315585.1. Classification (GTDB taxonomy): domain Bacteria; phylum Bacillota; class Clostridia; order Christensenellales; family Aristaeellaceae; genus UBA2862. The sequence goes on from OMZP01000003.1 coordinate 116,931, forward strand.
CCAGCCGCTGGCCTCCAGGGCCGTCATGGCCTCCTCCACCGATACGCCGCACTTCACGGCAAGCTGCTCCGTCATCTCATACTGCGTCATGGTTTTGTCCTCCGTTCGTTTTGATGGGCCCATTATAGCAGTCGAAAATGAGATGACAAGAAAACTGGATTAGGAAATCATTAGAAAACGATTTAGCTTTCCAACATGAAAGCGGCCTTGAAAAACGGAGATGGAGCCTATGAAAGCCTATTACCACCTGCCCGGGCTGTTCGAGTTCTACGAGTTGTACCGGGCGTTCCTGCCGCTGTTTCGCCAGCGCCGGGAGTGGTTCTACGACGGGTGCGAGATCGGGTCCGTCTACGGCGCGCCCGGGGACTGCCTCTGGGGCGGGGGCCGGGTGGGCTTCGGCGAGGCGCGGCCGGCGGACGTGGCGGCGCTGATGCGGGAATACGGCGTGTCCGCCCGGCTGACGTTCAGCAATTCCCGGCTGCGGCCGGAGCACCTTTCCGACGGGAAGTGCAACGCCCTGTGCGCGCTGTTTGAAAAGGGCGGCGGGGTGGAAAACGGCGTGATCCTCCATTCGGAGCTGCTGCTGGACTACCTCCGGGAACGCTATCCGGGGCTGTACCGCGTGTCCTCCACCACCAAGGTGCTCACGGATTTCGGCGATTTTGAGGCCGAACTGAACCGCCCGGAGTTTCGCTTCGTGGTGCCGGACTTCCGGCTGAACAAGGCCTTCGACCGGCTGTTCGGGCTGTCGGACGATCAGAAGGCCAAGGTGGAGTTTTTGTGCAACGAGTGCTGCTGGTTTCAGTGCCCGGAGCGCAGGGCCTGCTACGAGAACGTGAGCCTAAAGAACCTGGGGGAGCCCTGCCCGGACCACGTCTGCGCGTCCCCCACGGCCCAGCGGGGTTATCGCTTCTCCGACGCCATGGAGAACCCCGGCTTCATCGGCATTGACGACATCCGGAACACCTACCTGCCCAACGGCTTCTCCCACTTTAAGATCGAGGGCCGGAGCCTGGGCAGCGCCGTGGTGCTGGAGTTTCTGCTCTACTATATGACGAAGCCGGAGCACCAGTTGAAGGTGCGGGAGGCCATCTACCTGGACAGCGCGCTGGACTTGTTCTGAAGGGGAAAACCGGATTGCCACGGCCTTCAGCCTCGCAATGACGTGGTGCGGGAATGGAGAATGATCGCTGCCGTGCGGAATCGCGGAATGCGGTCAGGATGAAGGGCGGGCGCCGCAACGGCGCCCCTACATTTGTTTGGCTCATCTCGGAAAGTGGAGGGATGAATAGAAGCGATTCACAGGTATTCCTTTTAATGCTGCTAGCGAACGAAACGTACAGATCCTTCGCTCCGCTCAGGATGACAAGGTTTCAATTCGTTGTCATCCTGAGCCGTGCGAAGGATCTGTACGTTTTGTCAACTGGCAACACTGAAAGTGAATGCTTTCAATTCGCTTTGTCTCATCCCCCAAGTTTCCGTGAAGAACCCTGTGTTTTAATGTGTATCCTTGATGAGATCTGTTACAGGTCAAACATGCTGATCTGGGTGTGCTGGTCCGGCAGCGCGTTCATGAACTGGAAGCAGGCCTGGGGGGTGGCGAGCATGCCGTGGGCTTCGCAGATTTGGCGGAACACGCGCTTCAGTGCCTCCGCGTTCGGGCTGGGCAGCTCGTAGGCGTTGCCGTAGCGCCGGGCGTACCGGGCCTTCATCCCCGGAAAGTGTTTGTCCAGGGCGGCGTAGTAGTATTCCCGGTCGCCCTCCCGGAGGGTGAGGCCCATGCCGAAGTCGATCACGCCCGTCACGCCCGCCCGGGCGCATGCGTTCAGGATCGCCGAGACGTTTTCCACGGTGTCGTTGATGAAGGGCAGGATGGGCGTCAGCCAGACGACGGTGGGGATGCCCCGGTCCCGCATGGCCTCCAGCACCTCGATGCGCCGCTTCGTGTTGCAGACGTTGGGCTCCAGGATGCGGCACAGGTCGTCGTCGTAGGTGGTCAGCGTCATCTGCACCACGCATTTGGCGCTGCGGTTGATGGCGTCCAGCAGGTCGATGTCCCGCAGGATGCGGTCGGACTTGGTCTGGATGGCCGCGCCGAAGCCGTGCTTCTGTATGATCTCCAGGCACAGCCGGGTGAGCCGCAGCGCCTCCTCGCAGTGCATGTACGGGTCCGACATGGAGCCCGTGCCGATCATGCACCGCCGCCGCTTCGATCTCAGCGCCCGCTCCAGCAGCTCCGGCGCGTTGCGCTTCACCTCCACGTCCTCAAAGGGGTGGGTGAACTGGTAGCAGGCGCTGCGGCTGTCACAGTAGATGCAGCCGTGGGTGCAGCCGCGATACAGATTCATGCCGCAATGCCCGTTGCGGGTGGTGAGCAGGCCCTTGGCGTCGACGAAGTGCATGGGGTTCCTCCTGGCGCTTATCGGCGGGACTTCTTGCTGGCCTTGTCCAGATACAGGTTTTCATCCGCCCGCCGGGCGCAGGCCTGGAAGGTGTCCTCGCCGCCGGAGAGCTGGCTGTAGCCCGCGCCGATGGACAGCGTGTAGGGCGCGCCGTTGGCCGCGCAGGCGGCCTTGATCTCCCCGCGGATGTCCCGGATCATGGCGTCCACCTGGGCCGCCTCCGTGGGATGGGCGATGAGTATGAATTCGTCGCCGCCGTACCGGGCCAGGAACATGGGCATGGCGTGCTTCCTCGCGGCGGCGCGCATGGAGTTGGCGACGACGATCAGCGCCTGGTCGCCCTCGGCGTGGCCGTAGGTGTCGTTGATGAGCTTGAAGTCGTTGATGTCGAACATCACCGTGAAGGTCAGCCGGCCCTCCCGGTGGAGGTTGGACTTTTGCAGGGTGTAGTGCTCCAGCTGGCCCCGGTTGTTGAGGCCGGTCAGCGGGTCGGTGGAGATCTGGGTCTCCATGGCGTTGATGAAGAACACGATCATGAATATCGTGCAAGCGAAGCAGAACACCGGCGTTTCGCGCAGGGCGAAGACCTGCAGCAGGCCGCCCGCCACGACCATCAGCGGAAAGACGCCCACGCGCAGGTGGGTGCGGCGCTCAATGGGGTTCTTTTCCCGGATGGCCCGCCGCAAGGTGTAGATGACGACGGCCGCGATGTACACGCAGGGCACGGCGAGCTGGAACAGGTCGTAACCCGGCTGGAGGTTGAGGTCTTCATCCAGCAGGAAGGGCCGGTTCGCGAAGAAGGTGATGACGAGCGCCGCCGTGGCGATGAAAAAGGGGAGCAGCAGGACGAGCTGGGTGCGCCGGCTGTCCCGCCCCGGCATGTGCTCCACGGCCATCACGTAGCGCAGCCACATGTAGGTGATGCCCGCCATAAACGCGTAGTTGCAGAAGTTGAGCAGCAGCACCGTGAACAGGTTCTTGGGGAGCACCCCGGCGATCACCGCCGCCCAGCACGCGTCGCAGATGAAATAGAGCATGAACGCCACGAGGGCATGATCGTATTTGATCTGCTTCTCCTGGCGGTCCACGTTTGTCAGGCCGCGGAAGAGCATGATGGCGAATATGACGATGCAGACGACGTTGGCCTCGGTGTAGTAGATCAGGTAACTGGACATGAAGCTGTCTCCACCTTTTGGGGGATGACCACAACACCCCAATTTATTCTTATACCCTATTATAATCCATTTTCGCGGAAAATGCTACTGCGTTTTGAAATAAATGATGTGTATTGATGAAAAACCATGGACGTGATACAATACAGGTATTGCGGAAGCAAAGAACGCGGATACGGGAGGGCAAGGCATTGAGCGAGCATTTCAATTTGCAGGAGCACATCGCCAAGGGCGTGGAGAGGATCGTGGCGGACACGTTGAAGGCCACGCTGCGGGACCCCAGGGGCAGCGCCTTTATGGTGAAGTTCGGGGCCGCCGCCGCCCGGGCCACCCGGCGCCGCCTGAACCTGGAGGGCGAGGGGCTGCACGTGCCTTCCTTCCTGATCGCCAGCATCACCAGCGCCTGCAACCTGCACTGCGCCGGGTGCTATTCCCGCTGCAACGCGGCCACCGTGGATGCCGAGCCGGTGAAGCAGCTGAGCGCGGAGGAATGGACGGCCGTGTTCAGGGAGGCCGAGGACCTGGGCGTCAGCTTCATCCTGCTGGCCGGGGGCGAGCCGCTTTTGCGCCGGGACGTGATCGAGGCGGCGGGCAACATGAAGAACCTCCTGTTCCCGATCTTCACCAACGGCACCTATATGGACGACGCGTTCTTTGCGCTGCTGGACCGGTGCCGGAACCTGGTCCCGGTGCTGAGCATCGAGGGGGATCGGGAGATCACCGACGCGCGGCGGGGCGCGGGCGTGTACGACCGGCTGATCGCCGCCATGGACCGCCTGCACAAGAAGAACCTGCTGTACGGCGCGTCCATCACCGTGACCACCGAGAACATCCAGCGGGTCACCTCGCCCCAGTTCGTGGAGCAGCTGGTGAAGCGGGGCTGCAAGCTGGTGATCTTCATCGAGTTCGTGCCCGTGACGGAGGAATCCCGGGAGCTGGCCCCCGGCGACGGGGAGCGGGCCTGCCTGCTGAGCGCCACGCAATCGCTGCGCCAGGCCTTCCCGGAGCTGATCGCCCTGGCCTTCCCCGGGGACGAGCGGGCGGACGAGGGCTGCATGGCGGCGGGCCGCGGCTTCTTCCACATCAACTCCCACGGCGGCGCGGAGCCTTGCCCGTTCTCGCCCTATTCCGACGTGAACGTGCTGGAGGCGGGCGTGCGGGGCGCGCTGAAATCCCCGCTGTTCATGGCCCTGCGGGACGGCGGCGTGCTGGACAACGACCACGTGGGCGGCTGCGTGCTGTACGAGCAGCGGGACACGGTGGAGAAGCTGCTGGGCGAAGAGAAAGCTTGAAGATGCGCGTCGGGAGGTGCCGAATATGATTCGACCCGTCGTGAGGGATGTGTTCTTTTTGAGGCAGAAGTCCGAACCGGCGACCCGGGAGGACCTGGGCGTGGGCCGGGATTTGCAGGACACCCTCCGGGCCAACCGGGACAGGTGCGTGGGCATGGCCGCGAACATGATCGGCGTGAAGAAGCGGGTCATCATCGTGAACGCGGGCTTTGCGGACGTGGTGATGGTCAACCCCGTGCTGCTGGCGAAGGACACGCCCTATGAGGCGGAGGAGGGCTGCCTGTCCCTGGACGGCACCCGCAAAACCACCCGCTGGCAGAACATCGAGATCGAATACACCGACGCGAGCTGGAAGAAGCGCCGACAGCGGTTTTCCGGGTGGATCGCCCAGATCATCCAGCACGAGATGGACCACCTGGAGGGCATCCTCATTTGAGGGAGGCGGGACCCATGAACCTCTATGTGCCGGAGTACTATCCGGAGTTTCGCTGCATCGCGTCCCGCTGCGGCCATACCTGCTGCGCGGGCTGGGAGATCGACATCGACGGGGAGAGCCTGGCGCGCTACGAGCGCCTGCCCGGCGACTTCGGCGAACGGCTGAGGCGGAGCCTCAGCCGGGAGGGCACGCCCCACTTCATCCTGGGACCGGGGGAGCGATGCCCGCTTCTGAACGGGGATAACCTGTGCGATTTGATCCTGCACGAGGGGGAGGACGCCCTCTGCCAGATCTGCCGGGACCATCCCCGGTTCCGGAACTATTTTTCCGGCCGGGTGGAGATGGGCCTGGGCCTGGTCTGCGAGGAAGCGGGGCGGCTGATCCTGTCCTGGCCGCGGCCCCTGAGGCTGATCCGACTGGAGGGGGACGGGGCGGAATCGCCCACGGAGGACGAGGCGTATCTGTTTGAGATTCGGGAACGCTGGCTTGCCTCCATCGAGGAGGAGGGCCCGCGGGCCAGGCTGTTGGAGACGCTGATCTTCCGACACCTGGCGGACGCGCTGTACGACGGTCGGCTGGAGGAGCGGATCGACTTCATTCGCCGCGCCTACGGGCAGATCACCGCCGGCTGGACGGAGGGGGACCTGCCCGCCCTGGCGGAGCGGGCCCGGGCCTTTTCCGACGCGGTGGAGTATGACGACGAGGCGCTGGAGGCGTGGATCGGACAAGGGAAAGAGGGGGAAGAGGCTCAATGATCACCGATGGATTTACCTATGTGGCCCTGCTGCTGTTCATGACGGGCGCGCTGGTGACGCTGGAGAAGACGGCCAAGGGGGCGCTTCAAAAGTTCTTCAAGTACATCCCGTCCGTGGTGCTGTGCTACCTGGTCGCGATGCTGCTGTGCACGCTGAAGGTGTGGGACCTGGGCGAGACCAAGGCCGCCTACGGCGCGCTGAAAAACAACCTGACCTACGCGATGATCTTCTCGATGCTGCTTCGGTGCGACATAAGGAAGGTGCTGCGCCTGGGGCCGAGGATGCTGCTGGGCTTCTTCTCCGCGACGCTGACCATCATGATCGGCTTCATCGCCGCCTTCCTGATCATGAAGCGGTTCATCGGGTCGGACGCCTGGATGGGCCTGGGCGCGCTCTGCGGCTCCTGGATCGGCGGCAGCGGCAACATGGTGGCCGTGCAGGCGGCGCTGAACATCGCCGAGGCCGACATGGGCTACGCACTGGTGATCGACTCCATCGACTACTCGCTGTGGGTGATGTTCCTGCTCTGGGCCATCCAGCTGGCGCCGCGGTTCAATCAATGGACCGGGGCCGACACCGCGAAGCTGGACGAGGTGTCCACCCGGCTGTCCGACGAGGCGAAGCTGAACGCGAAGCCCGTCACGTTCCAGAGCCTGATATTGCTCATCGGCTGCGCCTTCCTGGTCAGCGCCGTGGCCACCAATGTGGGCGCGAAGCTCTACGACTGGACGGGCTTTTCCGACAAGGCGACCTGGACGGTGCTGTTCGTGACCGCCGTGGCGCTGCTGGCCGCGCTGACGCCGCTGGGCAAGGTGGCGGGCTCGGGCGAGGTGTCCAACCTGCTGCTCTACGCGGTGATCGCCCTGCTGGCCTCCCGCGCCAGCCTCACCGAGCTGGGCGACGCGCCCGCCTGGATCATCACCGGCTTCATCGTGCTGATCATCCACGCGGCGCTGATGCTTGTGATCTGCAAGCTGCTGAAGCTGGACCTGTTCACCGCCGGGGTCGCCTCCCTGGCCAATATCGGGGGCACGGCCTCCGCGCCGGTGCTGGCGGGGTCCTACGCCGGGTCGCTGGTGCCGGTGGGCATCCTGATGGCGCTGATGGGCTACGTGGTGGGCACGCCCCTGGCCACCCTCTGCGCCAACATCATGAAGCTGCTGGCGTGACGCGAGGGAATCTTATTTGCCGGGAGGCTCCGCGCCTCATGGTTCGTTCAGAAACCCCATGTACTCGTCGAACACGTTGAACAGCATGTCCCCGGAGCACACCGGGAGGAGGGAGCCGCTGGTTCCGATGGGCGCGAAGTCGAACATCTCCCGGGCGGCGGTGAGCACCAGCGCCGGGAGCACCTCGTAGTCCGGGCCGAACACGATCTCCAGGTACGGCACGTATTTCGCCGCCTGGCGCACCTCGTCCGGGTCCACGGCGCTCTTCATCTTGAACTCCAGGGAGAATACCCTGTCCTCGGTGATCACCAGCACGTCCGCGTAGATGCGCACCCGGCGGGACCGCTTCAACCGGAACTCGAAGGCGATCTCCCACCTGAGGCAGGCCTCGCCCGCCATCTCCAGCAGGTCCTCGAACAGCCGCACCATCTGCGCCCGGCAGTCCCGGAAGGAGTGGAACAGCCCGCGGGCGTCGCTGACGCTGCGGCCGATCCTCTGGCAGCCCTCCACCAGCCGGTCCATGAAAGCCGCCTCCGACAGGTCCATGAATTCGTCCACCCGGCTGTAGTAGCCGCAGAACTCGAAAAGGCCCGCGTGGGGGCGCTCCTGGCGGATGATGCCGTGCCACCGGCTGTCCCCATCCTGCCAGCACAGCTCCTTCAAAAGGGGCGAGGCGTAGAGGGCGCGGTTCACGGCGCTTCGATCCAGGCCCAGGCGGCGGGCGATCTCCCGGGCCTTCAGGCCGTCGCCCTGGCAGATGGCGGCGCAGATCCTTTGCTCCAGCGGTTCGTCGTACATGGCTTCATCCCTACCGCTTTTCGACGGCGTCGAAGCACCCGGCGAAGCGCACGCCTTCAAGGGAGCGGGCCGCGGCCAGCTGGTCATCGGTGACGCCGGTTTTGCACTCGGTCTCGATCACGTAGTGATAGCGGCCCAGCCGGCTGCCCTCGGGCCGGTCGTGCAGGGCGACGAACTCCAGGCCCGCTTCGTGCAGCGCCAGGATGATGTCGTCGATTGCGCTGGCCTCGCAGGTGGCCACGAACACGGCGCGCTTCATCCCCGCGTCCTCCAGCCTCTGCCGGGAGAGCACGTAGAAGCGGGTCTTATTGGCGTCGGTGATCTGCACGTTCTCCGCCAGCACCGCGAGCCCGTAGAGATCGGCGGCGCCGGGGGCGGCCACGGCGGCGATGGATGCGTCGCCCGTCTCGGCGACATAGCTGGCTGCGGCGGCGGTGCTGGCCATCTCCACGGCCTCCGCCTCCGGCAGGTGTTCCGCTCGCCAGGCGGCGCTCTGGGTGAGCCCCTGGGCGTGGGAGCAGACGGTTTGAATGTCCGCGAGGGTCGCGCCGGGGAGCCCCATCAGGGTCTGGCTGATGGGCAGCACCACCTCGCCCGTTACAAAGGCCTCCTCCGCGGCGATCAGCGCGTCCACGTAGTTCACCACGGCCCCGCCCACGGTGTTCTCCTGGGGAATCACGGCGTAGTCCGCGTCCCCGGAAAGCACGTCGGCGATGGCGTCGTTCACGGTCTCCCTGGGGTTCAGCGCCGCGCCGTCGGCAAACCAGAACCGGGCGGCTTCCTCGGTGTAGGTGCCCGCCGGGCCCAGGTAGCTCACCCGGGCCTCCGCCAGCGCCGCCGGGATCACCAGCGCCAGCATCAGGGCGATCAACAGGATTCTTTTGCGCATGGGGTCCTCCGCCTTTCGACAGGTTTTTTCCACGCCCAGCATACCACATCGCGGGGCGATTGTCCACCGCGGCGCCGGGGAACATTTTGCGCCGCGCCATGGTGGACAACGGGCGGCGGGACCTGCTATAATGGAGGGGAAAAACGGCATCGGCCAAAGGACGGGACGACGATGATCGCATTTAGCCCAAATACCCTCCGGCACGCGGTGGACGCCGCGGCCTTCTCCCGGGACGAAACCATCAACGTGCGCCGCATTCACGCCATGATCCCCGGCGGACCCACGGCGCTGGTGCCCCTGCCGGCTCTGGCGGCGCGGCTGGGGGTGCAGGCGGTGGTCGTCAAGGACGAGTCCGCCCGCTTCGGCCTGAAGGCCTTCAAGGGGCTGGGCGGCGTCTACGCCATGTTCCGGATGCTCTGCGAGGCGCTGGGGCTCGATCCGGAGGCGACGACGCTGGACGAGCTGCGCCGGAGGCCCCATTGCGACAAAATCCGCGGGATGCACTTCGCCACCACCACCGACGGCAACCACGGCAAGGGCGTTTCCTGGGCGGCGGGGGTGTTCGGCTGCCGGGCCCACGTGTTCATGCCCCGGGGGAGCGTGGAGGTCCGCGCCCAGGCCATCCGGGACGCGGGCAGCGCCGAGGTGACCGTCACGGACATGGCCTATGACGACTGCGTGGCCTGGACGCGGGAGAAAGCGGAACAGGAGGGCTGGCTGCTGATCCAGGACACCTCCTGGTCGGGCTACGAGCGGGTGCCGCGGTGGATCATGCAGGGGTATACCACATTGTTCTTCGAGGCCGTGGACCAGATGAGGGCGATGGGCCTCGGACGGCCCACCCACCTGCTTTTGCAGGCGGGGGTCGGCGCGATGGCCGGGGCTGTCGCCGGGGCGGCCCTGGCGGACGGCGACCAGCCGCCGGTGATCGCTACGGTGGAAGCCCGCGAGGTGGCCTGCTTCTACGAATCCTTCCTGGCGGGGGACGGACGGCCCCACAGGGCCGCGGGCTCCGGCGAGACGATCATGGCGGGGCTGAACTGCGCCGTGCCCTGCACCCTGGCCTGGGACCTCCTCTCCGGCTGCGCCGCGGGGGGTTTCGCCTGTTCGGACGGGGTCACGGAGCGGGGCATGCGGCTGCTTGCGGCGGCGGGCGTCGTCTCCGGGGAGTCCGGGGCCGTGACCGCGGGCCTTCTGGACGGGCTCTCGGCGGACGCCGCGCTTCGGGACGCGCTGGGCCTCGACGAAAACGCCGTGGTGCTGCTGATCAGCACCGAGGGCGACACGGACCCGGAGAACTATCAAAGGATATTGATACTAGAGTGTGTTTCTAAAGTCGAGGATGTGCAGTTTTGAGGGTATCAGGCTGCATTTCAAGGCGATTTTCCGAAGGCTTACTGGTTGCAAGTCGAGGAAAAGCAACACAGAAATGCAGTCTGAGACGCCGAAAATGCACGTTCGGGACTTTGGAAACACACTCTAAATTCCATCTAATCCATGCACATCTGCGGGTGCCTTTTTTGCCCTGGCTGTGCTTCGCTTCGGTCAACGATGCGCTGCATCG